>CANNGA010000007.1 GCA_947504035.1 uncultured Flavobacteriaceae bacterium | reverse complement strand
CAACAAAAAACACAAATCAAGGTAAAACAAAAAAATCGCTTCAAACATCTCGTTTAAAGCGATTTAATTAAAATTGTAACCTCAACTCCGAGGTACAGAGTTCGAACTTTTTGAAGCATGATATTTCTCTAATCCTATCAAAATCTCATGCTGTTTTGAGCTTATAAGTACGCTTTGAAAATCGTTTTTTATTTAATTGGATAAAGACAACAGCACATACAGCGTTGGCCTATCGGCACGCCATATGCTTCTTAGTTGCCCACAGTTTTTATTTCAGTTCATATTTATAATCAGATTCGCTATTCCAAAAATCCGTTATTTTCTTTTCTCCATTTGAGTAATTCAATTCAGCGTTTTTATTTTTCTTTAGGAATTCAGATAGTTGTTTGTCAGATTTCATTTTTTCTTCAATCGCTGGAATCTGAAGAGCGATTTGGGCGTCGGTTAAGCCTCTGCTTTTCAAATCAGATTTAATTGATTCTATATCTATGTTCACGTAATTTTCCATACTTGAAATTATTCCATTTAGTAGATTATTGTCCATAACCATAAAATCAAATTTAACTGGTGTTTTGTCCAATGGTATTCTTTCATCAAAATAGTGCTTTAATTCCGTGTTTTGAATCATTTGCTCTTTTGTCAAGTTTACAATTCCATTTGAGTTACTAGGAATAAAACTACAAGTATAGTAACTCAAAGAATCAATATAAATATTTAGATGACAGAGAATGTTTTCCATTTTTAAATTGTCTCCATTTTCATTTTTTAATTGAATGCTAATTTTATTTGGTAGAATCGGATGCTTTTTATTCTGTAATTCATTTGCGTATTCAGTAAATTTTTCTGGACTATCAATTCCCATAGTATTTTTTTTATTCTCTTTGCAAGAGAAAATCATCATTAAAATTAATATGTAGAGTGTCTTTTTCAAATTGTGGGCAACAATTGAATAACATGCATTAGTGTATGTTATTTATACTATAAAGCTAATGCATTTTTTATAATCTTCAAATGATTTACAGTTACATACATGTAATTTTATGTGTTTTAATAGAGCTATGACCTAAAAACGCTTGTATGTAGAATAACAATCAATTGTAACTAAATGAAAATTTCAAACCATCAATCCACTCTTAACATGCTCGCTACAACAAAAATCAAGGAAAAACAAAAAAACGCTTCAAACATCTCGTTTAAAGCGATTTAATTAAAATTGTGACCTCAAAGGGACAGCGTTCGAACTTTTTGAAGCGTGATATCTTACAAATACTCTCAAAATCTCATGTTATTTTGAGGTTATAAGTACGCTTTGAAAATCGTCTTTTATTTAAGTGGATAAAATACAACACCGCATATAGCGTTGGCCTATCGGCACGCCATATGCTTAGCTATTGCGTGTATGTTTTATTCGGTTTCGCCCATTATTTCCTCATCAACATCGTCAACTATTTCTATAGGAGTTTTTTCATCCCAATATTTATTACCCTCAAATAAGTCAACCACACGAATTGCTTTTGGTTTTTTATTATAATTTTTAATCTCAAAATCAAAATACATAAAACAATCACAAAGGGTCATTGGATATTCTCCATTATCAGAATGAGGTCTGTCCAGTTTAACAATCAATGTATCATTCCGTTCAGTAATATCTTTTAAGTATCCTTTTTTCCAAGAACAGTTTATGATATATCCTAATTTCACTTTTAAATCGTCATTCCTTGTTTTGCTTGTTCGCACTCCAATAGAATCAACCCCACAATCTGTTCTGCATTCAGAAACTTGAAATTTCTCGACCCTTTGATTTATAGGCAACCCTTTTTCTTTGGTACATCCAAATATTAGAAATATTATAAATAGGTTTCTCATTCAGATATTTGTCATTACCTCGAATTACATACAACAATTGAATAACATGCATTAGTGCATGTTATTTACACTATAAAGCTAATGTATTTTTCATAATCTTCAAATGATTTGCAGTTACACACATGTAATTTTATATGTTTTAGTAGAGCTATGACCTAAAAACGTTTGCATGAAAAATAACAATCACTTGTAAATAAATGAAAATTTAGAACCATCAATCCACTCATAAACATGCTGAAATTAGAACACAGAATAAATAGAAGTGGTTCTGGTCGTAAGTTTGTGAAATTTAGAAAGGTAATCACCTCACGTCCCATGGAATGTTTGGAAATGGATATTAAGATGGTATGGATTCCTAGCGTAGGCAAAAACGCCTATTTGTTCTCTATAATTGATGTACATACTCGTAGAATTTTGAAAGACTACTTTTCTTTTTCTATCAAACAAAAATTGGACAACGGCTATATTTATAAGCTGTTTTTGATTTTATTTCTGATAAATATGATTTACAATCCAAGTCTGTTTGGAATCGATCAGAGAACTCTAGAAGATTTTGACCTTTGAAAATGTCCATAATTTAATATATTTACTGATATTAAAGATAGGTATTTAAATATTGACCTCAATAGGGCTATATTTTAAGTGTGATACATGCCTTTTAACTAAAAAACCGAGACAAATATTGCCTCGGCTTATATTGTAATAGAATATAGACAACATAGTAAATGTAAAATGAGAGACACTACTTGCTATTCAATTACCTGCAATATGAGGTAGTAACGTTACTTTATAGACTACCTTCTAATATGATTAGTATTTAAATTAAGGTTTTACCTTACCTTAAATGTTTTATATTCTTTACTAATTTCTTAAAACAGTCGCAAGATACATATGCGTTTTTAAAGCATCATCCTGCTCTATGGTGTACTGTACTGTTCTGGTAGTGTTTCTTGTTTTTAAAATAAAATACCCAACACCTAAAACACTGTGTTCAAAGCACTAATAACCTGAATTCGATGTAAGAAACTTGATTTTATAGTATAGAAAAAGCAGAATATTTAGTAAATTAAAGTGTTGAATTCCAATTAACTAAATGTATTCTGCTTATGATTTCTAAAGATAAAATTACTGAAATATTTTGTTCTATTGATGATTTTTGTTCTATTGATGATTTTTGTGCTGTTTATGAGCCTGCTATGCGAAAAAGACAAGTAACAACAGGTAAAAAGACCAGAAATCGAAAATTTACGATGTCTACAAGTGAGGTGGTTACTATCACTGTATTGTTTCATTTGAGCGGGATAAGGACTTTCAAACATTTCTATATTTTATATGTACAACAGCAATTACAAAATGAATTTCCTAAGACCGTTTCTTATAACCGTTTTGTAGAATTAATGCAATCTCATCTAGTGCCTTTAACCTTGTATTTAAAGACTTGTTGTTTGGGAGAGTGCACAGGTATTTCTTTTATAGATTCTACACCAATCAGAGCATGCAAGAACAAGAGAATTAACAATAATAAGGTTTTTAAAGATATCGCTACTATAGGAAAATCAACAATGGGATGGTTCTATAGTTTCAAGCTCCACATCATCATTAACGATAAAGGTGAACTCCTTGATTTTATTATTACTCAGGCTAATGTAGATGATAGAACACCTCTGAAACAAGATAACTTTTTGAAGAAAATATTTGGTAGTTTATATGCTGATAAAGGGTATATTTCCAAGGAATTAACTTCGATATTATTTGATCAGGGATTACACTTAGTTACTAGTATTAAAAACAACATGAAAAATGTACTGATGACAATGAGGGATAAGATATTGTTAAGAAAAAGATCGGTAATAGAAACCATAAATGATCAACTAAAAAACATTGCGCAAGCTGAACATTCAAGGCATCGAAGCTTTGGTAATTTTATTACTAATCTTGTGGCTAGTCTTATTGCTTATTCTTTTCAAGAAAAGAAACCAGCTATCAAATTTGAAACGGAAAATACAAAACAATTAGAGCTATTTTTCTGAATCCTTAGATCGAATTCAGGTTAATACATGTTAACACTAGCGTCGCAGTGGTGTGGATATACTATAGCACCTATGGAATTTTTCTTCCTCCACAATTACTTCTACGAATTTATTATCTTGTAAAGGCTACAATATTGTATGGCACGGCGACACGTCCGTACTATTGGGTTATTCCTCGTTTTTAGTCCTCATACTTCTAATAAAACCTTTTAAAAAGAACAACGCCAAGCCCAAAGGCAAGCCTCTTACAATCCAATATCCATATTTAGTTTGTGCAACCCCATACAGCAAAGCGCGATATACTCTACTTTTAGATGAAATAGAAGTCTCTACAAAAGTATCATTCATCCAATCGTCATAACAAACAAATAAATACTTGCTATAAAAAGGACTAACAAAAGCAGTGATTTTGTTTTAAACATAGTGTAGCTTTTCTAAAATTTATACTAAAACCTGTATCATCGATGCCCCTAGTAGCTATGTAATTCAAAAAAGATATTACGTTAAATTAATATTATCGGTTTGGAGATTATACTCCAAGCCAATAGGATCCCCATTTAAATCTTCTTCTTGAAAATCTAAGTTATAAGTAACATCATTCATTGATAATAATTTCACTAAATTATCTAACAACTCTGTGCAACTAACTAAGTCCCCGAAGAACCTCCCTGTAAAGTAAAAATCATATAACTGAGTTTCATTTACATCTTGATATTCTTCTGGTTCAATACTAAATAAAAACGGTTCTTCATCACAAACAAGTACATTTCCAGATTCTATTCTATTTATTTCTACATCTTTAAAAAAGGTAGTGAATAAATTTTCTAATATTAAAATAGACGTTCTTTTTAAAGAACCTATGATTGATATTTCACTCATTTATAATTGAATAAAAGGTTATAAATCTAAACTCCCTCCCGAAGTTTGAATGGATATATTTTCAATATTAAGATCTGGATATTCAGTCTTTAATTTTTGATAGAGTTGTACCCTCGCTAGCGCTCGTTTGTACCTTAAATCCGTATGTTAATAGTAAGATGTAACCGCAAACCTTTGTTATAATTGGGTTTGCGGTTTTTTGTGTTTTCACCTAAATTGGTGTTGCGATAAAACACAGCTATGAAAATAATCAATTCTACTCATGTAAATCCATTTGGCGGCTTAAACTTTGTTCTAGAAGAATTTGAGCAACAAGGAATAGGTGAATTGCTAGAACAAAATTTACCTAAATTACCTAATCAATATAAATACAGTTGGAAGGATATTTTATATGCCTTTTGGTCTATTTACTTCTGTGGAGGCGATTGTATTGAAGATATAGCTACTAATCTAAAAAAATTCTTAGAAGGAATACCATACTTACAAATTCCGAGCCCAGATAGAATATTGGATAGGTTTAAAGAACTGTCGTTACCAAAAACTACAATAAAAACTCCAAGAGGTAAGCGGGATCATCAATTAAGTATTCATGAGTATATCAATGCACTGAACATAAAAATATTAATGAAAGTTCAAGGTTTAGGCAAAGCTCCGTTAACTCTTGATTATGACAACACCTATGTTTTCAATAATAAAGCGGACAGCAACAATACTTATTTAAAGCAATATGGTTATTGTCCAGGAGTTGGCATTATAGGAAACAATATTGTATATGTTGAGAATAGAAATGGTAATAGCCATGCAGGTATCCTACAACATGAAACATTATCGAGAATGTTTAGTTTACTGGATAATCACAATGTGGTGGTTAACTCTTTTCGAGCTGATAGTGCTTCTTATTTAAACGAAGTTGTCGAATTGGTTGCCAAAAAAGTAACCAACTTTTACATAAAGGCTCGTATAAATGCTTCGGTAGCAAAAGCAATAAAAGACATCGAACATTGGCAAAGGATCGAGACAAAACAAGAAACCGTTTACAGGGGAGAAATACTCTTTACCCCCTTTTTACGAGCCAATAGGGGTAAAAAGGCTAGCTTAAAAACGTATCGGTTAGTAGTATCAAAAGTAGAGAGGAAATATAAGCAGACCAACCTTTTTACCAATGAAGCTTACATATATTCAGCTATTCTAACAAATGATTTTGATGCAAAACCTACTGAAATCGTTTACTTCTACAATCAAAGAGGAACTACTGAAAAAGAATTTGATGTATTAAAAAATGATTTTGGATGGAATAATCTTCCCTTTTCTAAGTTGGAACAAAACACGGTGTTCATGATTTTTTCTGCAATCTGTAGAAATCTCTATCATCACATCATTACTCGGTTTACCACTAAATTTGAAGGTCTCAAAACTAATTTTAGAATAAAGAAATTCATTTTCAGGTTTATCACTATACCAGCAAAATGGGTAAAAAGCTCGAGACAATACAAACTAAGAATATATGGTAATACGCACTTTAAGACATAGGTATTTATTACTAAAATGCTCCTTGAAATACTATATTTAAAAGAAAGAGTAAAAACTTTAATGGGAAAAGTACGTCCAATAAAAATTTAAAAACCTAAACATCTTTAGTAAAATACAAGATTTGAGCAAAACTTTAATGTCAAATATGATTTTCAATCCATTCTTAAAAACATACGGATTTAAGGTACAAATGAGCGCTAGCGGGGGGCTCTTGGGCCGCTAAATGTACATTTCTAAAAACACCGGTTATCGAAGTTGAAAGCGTTTTAGCTAAACCCTATACTGTTTCTGAAAACTTTTCTGTAACCTCTTTTTTGATTTCATTAAAAAGATTAATACCTTCTCTCAACAACTCCTTTAATTGAGTCTGATTGCCAAAACCAGGTTTTGACACAGTTCTTTTCCAATCAGTAATTAATTGAACTAATAGACCATATGAACCACCAGATTTAATTTCAAATCTCTCACTTACTATTGTTACGTCAAACTCTACAATATTAAACTTAATCGTAAATCCAAATCTGTACAAAAAATCATTACATTTTTCAAAATTTGTAAAAAACTGATTCCATTCATGTTTTTCTACTGAAAAACCTAGTGTTTTAAATAAATCAAAAACATCATTATCATTAAAAACATAATCTTCATTACTCTCTTTGAATTTATCAGATAAAACCTGATATTTTTCGATGAAGTCCATATTGATTAATATCTCTTCAATATTTGATTGAAGCAAATCTGATTTATTCATTATTTCTTTATTCTGGTTTTAATCTTAAAATTATTCCTTTCTCTTCTGCTATTTTTCTGTATTTAGCTAAACCTGAAAAATTAGCATTTGATTCTGGTATTTCTAAAATAAGTTTAGAGTCTAAAGGCAATTCGGGATTTGTTCTTAATTGGTCATATATAGCGCCTTGCTTCTTAGTTGTAATTGTTCTTGGGGGAGCATATTTAGTTTTAAGCTCATCTAAATATTTGATAAACGTAGATTCTTGAATATCTACTAATTCTGTAGCTTTTCTTGAAACTATTTCTTTAGTAAACGGATTATAACCATCAATAAATTTACCATTGTCTAAACGAACCTCCCAAGCTGGATACCATTCCTCTTTCCAAGCTTTTTTATTAAAATTATTTCCTCTTGCTAATGGAGAATCATTTAGCCAATAATCTCTAGCTTCTTTCCAATCTAAACGATTTCTTGGTGGTTTACCTTGACTAGACTTTCTAGTTAAGTATTTCGCATAATCAGCTTCTAGTATATCATCAATAAACTTACCCGACGAATTTAGTAAATCACCCCCAGCGTTAACCAAATCATCAACTATCTTTGCAAAAACTTCACCTCCTTCATCTGTAAATAAAACTAATTTACCTGAATCGCCAGCCAAGTTCGTAACATCCTCTGCTGATGTAAAGATAATATTTTTTACTTGGGCTGCTCTAGAAGCTTCAGAAATTATCACATAACCGTTTGCTGTAAAACGTGCAATCTCAACTGAGGTATTAGTATAAAGTGCTAATGTTGCTATTTGGGTATCTAAAGCTTTTAGGTAAGTTTTAGGTGCATGTAACAAGGCTTCATTAGCCATTGTAAGTAAAACTTTCTGAGTATTTTCAGGCAACTTTTGTAGCATTTTTGGAATATTCTTTATGCTACCTATGGCAGATTTAGGTATATTTTTAACAATACCTTTTAAGATAGCTATGCGCTTTGCAAAAGATCCTGCTTGGGCTAATGCCTTTACCTCTCCAACACCTACATATAAACTTAAAACAAATACGGCATCATAACATACACTGTAAGCAACCTCATACTCATCTACTATATTACCATTATGAAAACCATGATGTGCTTTTAATGCTTCTATAGTACCTTCTAAAAAGCCTTTACTTGCTAGGTCGCCATTATTATCTCTAAACAACCCTGTTATTGCATTGTAAACATCTTCTGGATGTGTGCTTAACATTGCCGCTAAATCAGGTAAACCTTTTATTGCATCTATAGCAGAGTTCCATGCACCACAGCCACAAGCCATACCTGCATCTTGATAAAAAGTAATAAAATCTGATAAGTTATTACTCACATCACTAGGGAAACCAACAAGGGCGAGTTGCTGTTGGAAATTATTTTCTAGGTTTAATCCTGTAAAATCAAGCCTATTTTTATTATAATATTTTTCAGGAATTATAGCCTTACCTAACAAACAAGATAAGCCTTCGAAAAATTCGTTTAAATTAGCAACTTCATAAACGTCTTTTGCAATGGCAATATATTTTTCAGACGATGATGGGTTTGGATTATCTTGAAAGAGTTGACTAGTATGCTCAAAAAACGTACAATTTTTATCTATAGCTGCGTTTGTATTATAAATATCATATACGTCTCTTATAAGCTCGTAATCTTCCATGGTGATTACCAGAAGAACATCTTTAAGCTCTTCTAAGATTCTATTTTCATTTTCCTTTAAATTAGCAACCAACTCATTAACCCCATAATTAAGCATCTCATTAAAGGTAATACTAGCATATGGTGCCGACGGAATATTACCATCTAAACCTTGAATATGTATGTTTTTATATTTTACAAGTTCATTGAATAGTGCATTTTCCTCTTCTTCTGTTAATGCATTATTATAGGAATTGTTATGTTCTATTACAAATTTGAAAAACTCTCTTGTTCGGCTTGGTAAACAATTTAGTTTATTATCATTTGTACCAAAATTTTCTATAGCACTTATAAAACCATTTTCATTAATTAGGTCTGTAGAACTAATAATTTTTTGGTCTATATGTGAAGTATTACTTTGTATCGAAGTTGAGGATACAGCCTTATAAATATCAGAAGGCACACAACTACCTTCTTCCTTTGGTTTTAAAACAAAGAATACATCATCATTTTGCTCTATTGGAAGATTAAATATATACGGTTTGTTGTTACTGGTTAGGCTGTACGTCCCATTTTCTTTCTCTACAACATCTTTATAAAAACCTTTATATTTATCTTTTTTTCTTACTCCAAAGGATATCCACCGCTCGTTGTTTATAGTAAAACCAATCAAGTATCCTCTATAAAACGAAAAATCTCTTGCTTCCGCAGGTAATTTAACAAGAGCTCCTGTCTCATCAATAAAGACTTTATTTAAGTTTTCGTATCCTTCAAAATTTTCAACAATTAAACCTTGTAAATGTGTCCAAGGTTCAAACTCCCCATCCTCATCATCCTGAAACGCATAGATATTTATACCTCCAGAATGCATTTGTTCCCAGTCCATATGGTTTAAAGCTGTACCATTAGGACTGTTATCCATAAGCCAATCGGTTTGGCCTGGCTCAAAATTATAAGTATCCCACGGGTGCTGTAACCCAAATACGCCATGCCCCAATTCGTGGGCTATGGTTTTTGCTAGGTTACTTGGGTTAAACACAAAGCCATACTGCCGGCCTAGTGGCATAAACCCTTCTATGGTTTTAGATGGAAGCATTGTTTCACCTAGTACAAATATGTAATAGCGCTTGCTATCATAAGTACGTTGGCTTTTATAATATCTAAATATGGCACGTTCTTCTTCGGTGTATTGTGCCAACAGACTGCTATCGCCTACATCTACAGTGTCATTCCCGTCTAAATTCCAATCAGCTTTGCTAATATCTAAAGGCGGGTCTATAGTGATGTTAAAATCGGCGCCTGCTTTGTTATAAATAGCGTTTATTTGTGCTTTTATGTTAGCACTTATTGCATTACGTTGTACTGGCACTAGTGTAATATCTATCGCTTTCAGCTCTTGTGCAGCAAGGTGGACGTGTTTAAACACCCCTGCAACGGTATATTGCCCAGTACTGTCTTTAGGTTTTACGGTCGCCAATATGTCTTCTACAGCATAGTCAAATTTTTGTTGCAATTGTAAGGTCGCCGTGTTGCCCTCCCACGTGGCATTTACTTTTATGCCGTCTTTGGTTTTAAAGATGATATCTTCTTTGGTGCTACTATTATCTGTAAAGGTTACTGTTGCTGTTATGATATCGTTCTCATGACTTGGTATATTCGATATCACTTTATAAGGCACAGCATATTCCCCGCCCTCATTTATAGGCAGGTAGTCGTATACAGCTGTCAATTTATCAGCCACACGATTAGGTATGCCATCATAGTAGTAAAAACCACTATTGTTAAACGTTACTCTTACACCTTTAGCCGTTATTTGTGTAACACCACTAGCACTAATGCCTTGGGTGTTATTTGGTGTTGCTTTTCCGCCTTGAGCACTCTCGCCTTTAGTAATCTCCCCATTCTCTGATACCGTCCATGGTGTTCCCTCTTTATCTACAATGGTAACATCTTTTCCACCAGGAATAATATGTTCTTCCCCATTGGTACCTGTTACTACAATAGCTCCAAACTCATTAATAGTGATCTTCTCAATGACAAAATCTAATGTAACCTCTTTTATTTCTCCCTTATCACCATTAATGCCCTTACCTACATTTGTATTTATATCCACCACCAGCTCTGCATTCTCCCCAAATACAGGATCATACAACGTTACAATTTCACCTTCAGCTAATTGGTAGTCTGTATTCACTAAAATATTATTAAACACCACACCAAAACGCGCAAATTCAAAATAAGGCACACGTACAAAACCACTTCCAGAAATCACCCCATTGGCTTCGCTAGTAATATCGGTAAGCGTAATCACAAAATCACCTGCGGTAATGCGGTCGCCTATAAGGAGATTAGAGTGACCTTGACGGTTAGTGATTGCGACTTCATCGGGTACAATACCACAATTGTAATTGGCGGTCTCATCTTCTGCCGCTGCTGTTCGCAATTCTTGAGTGTTACTATACGCCCCGTATTGAAAAGTACATTTGCCTTTTACCTTGTATTCGTAGGTGGTATTGGGTTTTAAGTCCCAAACGGTAGCCCAACCGGCATTGGTTCGTTTGGTAAACCATCTGGCGTTAGGACGGTCTTTCTCACGATAGGCTATGGTATATTCACTAAAAACATTAGGGTCTTCGTCCCAAAACACATTCATTTTAGAAAGGCCTTTGGGTTCTCCAGAGATATTTTTTGGCGTCCCACAGGTTTCTGTTTTACTAAACCAAAAAACCTCACTCTTACCATCATTTCGAAACAGTCCTATTTCCTCTGCTCCTCTTAAAGCTTTCGCTTGTACCTGCCACGCATAGCGCTTGTTATTTAGCAAAAGCGGTTGGGCTGGCCCATACACTAAACTCGTAGCTCTTGTGGTTACTTGGTAAATGGGCGGCGAGGTTAAAAATGCGGTTTGTGGGTCTACACTATTATCCCAAATTTCTACCAGGCTAAACTCGTACTCCACATTACTCACATTAATGTGTCGTGGTGTCCATTGAAATACAATGTTATCTACGGGTTTAGGCTCTATATTAGCTCCATCTACAGGTAAATTAAGAAAAGGAGGGTCGTTATTAAATATAAATGTTGAGGCGCAGGTGCGTTCTCCTAATTGCACGCCTCTGGCCACATCAAAGACTTCAAAACAAAATTGGTAGTTCCCTTCAGGAATAACTTGACCATAACGTCTGGGGCTAATGCCTTGTAAATTTTGCAACTCAAAATAAGGCGCTAAATCGGCATTGGTTAGTAATAAAGGCGTTCCCCCATCTATAAACAAGGGAGCTGCACCAATCACATTATCGGTACTCTCAAAACGAATACCATTCCCTTCAAAAGCAACTTTTAGACGTATTTGTCGGTTAGAGATCGCTAAATCCCCTAGTAACAATTGTACGCGTAAAGGGCTATTAAGCGTCGTACCATCAGCGTAATTATAAAAATTAACGGGTGCTGGTGGGTTAACCGTAGGAATGATTCTTACGGGAAAACGTTGCGCACTTGCCGTGTACATGACTAATAATAATGCTATGAGTATGTGGTACTTTTTCATCATCTAACGTTATAAAGATACAGTTTAAAAGTCTTTTTAAACCGTGTAATTGCATTGTCTTATGGCATTACACGGTTTTAAGGGTACATTCTTAATTTAGGGTTCTACACGATGTCGTTATATTTTCGAATTCGACAAGTCTAACAATCGCTGCATCGCGTGGTTCGGTTATTCCTGGCCGCTTTAACGCATAACCTTTTATAACTTCTCCCGCACTGTTTTTGCTTCTAGATAGGGTTTTTGCCTCGTCTACTACCGTTGCGTCATTTTCTTGCTTGTATTTTGTATACGTTTTCACCACAGGAAATGCTTTAAAGGTTTTGCCTTCTAGCGCTTCATAAGGCAGAACAATGGTTTCATTATCGTAATAACTATAGCTTGCATCTAAAACATAAGCTGCACCTCTAATAGAAATAGAGTCTCTTAGTCTTCTGCCTTGTGTGTCGTAAATCGTCTTATAGGTGTATTCACCTTCAATACCAGCGCCTGGTCGTGTTGTATTTAAAAGCCTTTTCGTTGTTAACTCTGGAACACCATTTTTATAGTCTGAATAGTTGTATTCGGTAATAAATACAAATTCATCTCTCGTGCGAGGTTTGGTTTTTAAGACTTCTTGTAGTTTATCACCAGCAGCGTTATACGTATGGTCTACCTCATCGGTAAGGGTGTTTTCTCTGGCATACTTTTTAGTTGTTTTAAGTTGTCCATTTTCGTAGATATACTCCATATACTTCTCATTACTGCTGCTTTCATTTTTAAGGCATACCAAATTATTTTCCGTATAGAAAAAAGAGATATCACCTCTAAATTGAGATTCTAATTCTATTCCTAATATTTGGTTTTGTACAACAATAAACTTTTCAGTGCTGCTTGTAAATCCAAAATTGGCTCTATTTTCTATACGTGTACAACCCGCTCTATCTGCTGCTGCTATAGCTATGGGTTTTACAAGCACACGTCTTCCTAAAGCTTCCGAAAAATAATACAGTCCTAAATGTTGCTTTTGTGTGACCGCTTGCGTAACGTTAGGGAAAAAATAAAAATCGTCTCCAGAATTTATTTCAAAATCAAATGAGCTTTCAAAACCTTCTAAGATGGAAACATTACGGTAATTAAAATTGGCTATTTCTTGATTGGTATTGGTTAGAATTTTTAATTGCTTTGGTAGGCTGCCATTTGGTGCCACATTAAAAACACCATCGACTTCGTTACCTTCTACAAGCAACTTAAAAGGCACTTTTAACGCTAAAGCTATGCGTCCTAAATTTTGATCTCCAGCAAAAACATCGAAAGCCGTCGTTTGATCCTGTCCCACTAAAGATGCTATGAGAAAAGAGCCTGTATCACTATTCTCTATAAGTGGGGTTACAACAACGTTAGCATTTGTATTGTTTCGAATTTCTATTTGAAAAACATTAGAGACATTCTCTATCCGGAAACGTAATTCTTCCCCATTAAAAATCTCGACGTCTAAAGGCGCTACATCTGGATTCACACCATTCATAAGACGTATTTTAGGGCGGTTAAACGCTTCTTCACGATCGTTACTGCTACAATTACTCATCAATACAAGCGCTACTAACGCTACAAATACATGATTTAACCTCATATTTATCTCTACTTTTACTGTTTAATACTTCAACTCAAAATCTTCGGGGTCTGTATGTTCTACAGACACCTTGCAATAATAAGCTATCATTTTACTAATAAGATACAATTCGATCTCTTGTTTTGTTTTTCCATTTTCTTTCATTTCATACATCACCTCTTTTTCGGCAGTCATCACTGCTTTTAAATAGGCATCAGGCTGCCTTACATGTGCTAAGTTTGTATATCCTTCAATAAGAGGTAACATCCAGCGGTGGGCAACCAATCGTGCTTGTGCTTCTTTTTTATGTTTTAAACGTGCATTATACGCGTTTTGTAACGCTGGGGCAGCTGTAGCACGTTCTGCTACTGTGCGTTTATGCAAACCGTGATTTTCCAAGGCCTGCGCTGCTCTCACATATGATTTTTCGAACGTATAATCCAAACGCTTCATGTCTTTACTTAATTCTGTAAGTATGTTAAACACGCGTGCATCATATCCTGCCACAAAATCTTCGTAGCTGTATAAATCATCCAAAAAGGCAATGGCTTTTAGTTTAAATTCTTCTGCGTGATTAAGCGTTGCCAAGGCCTCTCGTTGCGCTGTTAACTGTTCCTTCTTTTGTTTAGGAATAAATGCAAAATGCGAATTCGTTTGCAGCTGTACTAATTTTCTATAGATCTCCCCTTGTGTTTTTCCATATACCGAATCTCTATAGGTAAATTGTACAGGAGCATCGTTCAAACTAGAGGTCTTTTTACGTTTGGGTTGGCGTGGCCCAGGCGTTAAGTTATCAAAGGTATAGTTATACCCAAACGTTACTGTAAAGTCTTGACTGGTTTCGTTTGCTGTTCTTAATTGAGTCAATACACTTAAGGTTAAATTATGTTTTTCTTTTAAGGTATAGGCACCGTTTAAACGAAGGTTAGTAACCTCTGCTTCTGTACTGCCATTTGTTTGACTTTGATTGTAACTTAAGGCACTTGTGGTACGCAACTTCTTTTCTAAAAATTGTTTACTTATGGCTAAGGACGGCCCAAAGATTATACTTTCATCGGCAGCAATAGTGTTATATGTTGCATTAAATGCTGCCGATATACTAAAATGATGCGCAGGGTATCCTAAGGCGTAACTTGTACTCGCATTGTAAAATTTAGAATCGCCATTGGCTGTAGTGGTACCTCCCTGACGACTTACGGCTTCTTGATACGAGACGTCTAAATTAAGGTTTTGTGTTTTGGTCTCTGTCGCTTTAAATGTATAATTTGTGTTTAATGTCGCATTTTGGGAGATCTGTTGAAAATCTAAAGTATCTACAGCAGAGGCTTGTAAATTCACTTCATTAATACGCTCAAACTGATTCTTTATATTAGTAAACGACTGGAAACTGGAATAACTGGTCGCTATATTTAGTTTTTCATTTGGCGTATACCCAATATTTACTGCACTAACCACACGTTGTAATTGCGAGCTTTTGGTATTGTCTAAATCGTCCCTCTGTATACCTCCATTAACGGCAACAGTCACTTTATTATTAAATATAGCTTGTGTAGCATTAACCGTTACATGCTCTAAATCGTTATTAAAAAAATACGCGCCAAAGGTGCGGTATTGAGGATCTATATACTCGTAACCTGCCCCCACTGTACCCTGTCCTATTTGATAACTTACAGTGGCGTTATAAGCTTTGTAGGTATTGGTACTCGCATTAGCGTCTATTAAACCCCCTAATACTGAAGATGTTGCCGCGCCTTCTGTATTAAGATCTTCTGTAATTACAGATGAGGCATATACTAGGGCAAAATTTAATTTAGATAGGGGTTGCACATTAGCTTCTAAGCTTGCTACAATATTTTCTTGGGGCTGTACTTCTAATTCTAAAGGCACGGGATTTTCAATAGAATTCTCATCGTCCTTAGCTTTAAAAAGAACAACACCAACGCCATAGTTCTCTTTTTTATAATGGGTTTTAAAGCCATAACCTATACGTTTAAATGCAGGTTCAGACTGGGCATCTTCTGTATTAAATTCTGAGGCCTCTAACAAGCGTCCATACATGACACTAAATTGCAAAGGCCCTTCTGGGGTAAGGTCTGCTCCAAACCCTGTAAATTGGTGCCCATTTAGTGTATAGGGCGAAAATGTCATGCTCACATCTCCAATATGCGTAGTTACCCATTTGTAAGAGGGGTGAATACTTAACCGGTTAAACGAAAACGGATTACTGCTTGTAAATTTCAAATTACTGTATGAAAAAGACAGGGGTACATTAAATACGCCACTAACATTGATATTAATAGTACCTGTTAAAAAATAGGTGAATGGCGCTCTATTTGCGGCCCCCTCATACCCTACCACATTTGCAGCAATACCACCAGTTGTTTTGAACAACTTGGCTTTACCAATTTGTCCTAAATCCTGACTGTGTGTAAATAGGCCACATAATAGCATAAACACGCTTAATTTAAGTTGTAAACGGTACATTATAAGAGGTGCTTTATTAACATGAATTGTTTTTTGCAATGTAATTTGGGGCTGCTGTTCTTATTCAATAATTAATTTATGCACCTGATCTCCTGACGCGGTTTCAAACAAAATAAAATAAAGTCCCGTTGGTAACTGGCTCAGGTTATATTCAAATTCATAAGCCGCTTTACCTTCTCCTGTCTTTACATCTATGGCAACATTGGAACCTACGCCATATATCTTTACACTTATGGCTTCGGGTTTTGGCATATCTACTTCTAAGGTAAAACGGCCATTTGTAGCAGGGTTAGGGTACGTTTTTAATGTGATGCGTTTAGAAAGGTCTAAGGTTGGCGTATCGTCTATTGCCGTGTTGAACTCGCGTTCTACTACGACTATAGTTTTAGTTCGGTTTTCCAAACACAATCCAAAGCTGGCATTCATACTTACTTCGTATATGCCTGCTGTATCAAAAGAAACCTCTGCATAATCGGCATCTTGGTAATGTATATTTGCTGTTTTTGGGAACACCCATGCCAAAGCACTTGGTATAGGGTCACTAATATCGAATAAAAGGAATTTCTCATCTACAAATACTTGAGAACTACCTATAAAATCGGTATAAATGACTTGAGTCGTCGCTTCTACAACAATAGTATCTGTAGCGACACAGCCTTTAGCATCTGTAACATGAACTGTATAAGTACCTGTAGCACTTAATTCTACACGGGCTGTTGTTGCTGTAAACCCATTATCTGCCGTCCACTTATAGCTTACATCGGCCTCATTAACTGTTGCATCTATAACGATGGTCTGGTCTTGACACAACGTAATATCTTCTCCTAAATCTATAACACGTTGTTCTGGATTTGTAAGGGTTTGTGTGTCTTCAATAAAACAGCCCTTACTATCGGTTACTCTAACAGTGTACACCCCTGCGCAAGCATTTGTTAGATCTTTAGCACCTGTAGCGTTATTCCACGTATAGGTATAAGGTGGTGAACCTCCAGCGACTTCTAAAAGAATACTGCCATCGCATCCTCCATAACATACGGGGTCTGTAAGAGTAGGTTCTAATGTTAAACTTGGTGGTGGTATATTGGTTATTTCGGCAAAAGCGGTACATCCCCGTTGGTCTAAAATTTCTATGCGATAAGTACCTGCTACAACACCTGCTATATGATCTGTAGTCACTCCTGTATTCCAAAGGTATTGGTAGGGTGCTGTTCCGCCTTGTACTCTAGCATCTAAAGTCCAATCGTTTTCATCCCCACAGTTTATAAAATCGGCTTCAATAACCACTTCTAAAAGTTCTGGTTCTTCTAAACGAAATACAGCACTTGTCGTCGAGGTTCTTAAAACATCGGTAACAATAACATAATAATTCCCTGCGCCTACGGCTTCTAATACTTCTGCATCACGTCCTATCAATAGATCTGTATCTGCATTATACCACGCATAATCGTACTGCTTGTCGGCATTAAAAGGAATCCCGCCTTCAACTACCGCTGTTAGACGACCTGTTTCCGTATTTCCAAAACATGACACCACACTTATTTCTGCTATAAAGACTTCTAAAATGGGGGGTTCAAAAAGATCTACATCATCTATTGTTAAAGTACATCTATTTGCATCGGTTATGGTAACAGCATATTTCTCTATGCCTGTATCGTTCAATATATGTTGCGTATTTGCTACAATGGCACCACTACTATCTCTCCATTGGTAACTATAAGGTGTCGTACCGCCAAAAATATTAAGAGTTATAGAACCATCACTTAAGCCTGCCGCCGAAGGAAATACTCTATTCACGCTAGCAGATAAAGCTCTGGGTTGCTCAACATTTACTTCACGCTCAAGCATACATCCATTGGCATCTGTTACTGTAACGGTATACAATCCAGCACGTAAATCTCTAAGGTCTTCGGTAGTCGCACCATTACTCCATTGGTAGCGATAAGGGGGTACACCGCCGCTTACTGAAATATCTATAGCCCCATCGGTATCGTTATGGCATAGTAAATGTGTTGGAGTGGCACTAATTTCTAAAATTGACGGTTCTTCTACTTCATAAGTAACCTGCGCTACATTACCATTAGCATCGGTCACGTTTACGGTATAGATGCCGGCGACAACCAGAGGACTATTTGCCGTTGTAAACAGCACCTCTGTGGGAGTGCCATCCAAAACCCACGCGTAAGTGTAAGGTGACACACCGCCACTTGTGGTGGTTACCAACGGGGCTACTGTTGTTTCGCCTTGGCATTGTACACCTTCTGCTAAACTAAGCGGTGTAATAGCCGTTACCAAAAGTTCTGGTTCTAAAACGGCTTGCTCAAAACTAATGCTACACTCATGCGCATCGGTTACTGTAAGTTGATAAGTTCCTTGGCTTAGACCTTCCAAGTCTGCAGTAGTTGCACTAAAATTAGCATCTCCAAGCTTCTCCCATCTATAACGATAGGGCAAAACGCCTCCCGCTATTGTAACTGCAACACTTCCGTTTTGAGTTTCGAACCCTGTTAAATGTATAACACTGCTGTTTGCTACTTCTAAAGCCGCTTCAGGTTCTATCACACTTATATTTTCTATCGTTACTGTACATAGATTCGCATCGGTTACTGTAACGTGGTATGTCCCTGCCGTAAGCCCATTCACATCTTCTGTGGCCGCCTCATAAGTACGATCTCCTACTTTTGTCCAACTGTACGTATACGGCAAATAAAGACCTGTGTTAGCATCTTTTGGCCCGCCAGTAACTGTTATAGCTATACGTCCTGTAGCATCTCCATGACATAACACATCTGTTGGTGTTTCCTCTAAAACAGCAACAAGATCATCAGGTTGCATAATTTCAAATTGTGTTGTTGCCGATGCCCCTTTAACATCATTAACATCTACACGATACACACCTACTGCAAGACCGCCAATACGATCTAAGGTCACATCTGTATTAAGCGCTATAAGATCTGCTCCAGATACACGGTACCAACGATATTCAAAATCGGCAGGTACCGATTCAATAGGATAGCCTCCTGTTACTGTAGCCACTAATTCTCCTGTCGCATCTGCATGGCATAAAACCTGCTGTTCTTCATTAATCTGTACGACCATTGGCAATGGTTCTCTTATGGTAAATTCGCGCTGTACTTCACAGTTATTGTCATCAACCACCACTACGGTATACACGCCATAAAATAAGTTTGCTAATGCTGTTGTGCTTGCATTAAAATTAGAATCCTCTGCGCGCGTCCAAGTTATGGTATATCCCCCTGTTCCACCAGAAATTTCTATGTCCAATACGCCATCATTGCCTCCTAAGGTTGTGACGTCTAAAAGTGCTGCTTCGGCTATAATGATTTCTGTAGGTTGGGTTAGAGTAATATCTTGAGCTGTAGCAATTTCACAGCCATTAGCATCTCTAAGCCATACCTGGTAGGCACCAGCATATAAACCTTCTAAGGTTTGTGCTCTAAGCGCAGCCACTGGGCTGTAGCTTTGCTTAGCGTCTATAGACACCTCATATGGTGGTGTACCGCCAAAGGGCTGTAGAACGATGGTACCGTCTTGTCCATTAAAACAAGATACCATAGTACCCGTAACACTTAAACTTAACAGTTCGGGTTCTACTAAAGTCCCCGAAGCTGTTGCTGTGGTATACCCATCATTAACTTCCACTGTGTAAGTCCCTTCTCTTAAATCGTTTAACTGAGGTGCTTCTTCTCCTGGCATAAGTACACCATTTGTATACCAAGAATAGCTATAAGACTCAGATCCTCCTGTAGTCGTTGTTATTAGTCCTCCCAAATCGCCCAAACATAAAATACGATTGGTATGAGCATCTATATTAACGATAAGTTCATCGGGTTCATCTACAAAAATAGGCGCTCCCTGTATGGCACAAATTCCCGTGTTTTCTGTTACTGTAGGGATATAATACCCTGCTGTTAAACCAGAAATCGCTGTTCCTGTCGCTAAAAAAGAAGGTTCGTCCTGTTTCGTCCAACGCACACTATACGAGCTATTAGGCCCTACAACTGTTATTTGAATTGCTCCCGCATTGTCTTCAAAAATAGTATTATGGGTTACCGCTATATCGTCTATAAAAAATTCTTCAGGTTCTAAAATGCGGTAAATATTAGATGCTGCTGTACTACAATTAATATTATTCGTTTGGCGTACCTGAAAACGGTAGCCTATAAATGAGGCTGGCACTTCTATAGTATTAGAGCTGTACCATACTGTGTTACCGCTGCCTTCTGTAACACCATACTCATATGGTGGTACGCCGCCTTCCGCATTAATCACAACCTCAGCTGTTTCTCCAAAACAACTAATCTCACCAACACGCTCTGTAAATGTTAACGGTAGCGGCACATTATTAAACCTTATGTTTTGTTGTCCTGCTGCTCCAGAACGTGTATCGGTTATTTGTAGTGCATATGTGGCATTATCTCCTGTTATTGTTTGTGCTTCTGTTGGTAAGATTATATTATTACGCCTCCAAGTTATACTGTAGGGCGGATACCCGCCTTGGATATTAGTAATGCGTAATTCACCATCATTAGCTTCTGCACAACTAGGTGTCGTTTGATTCAACCTATACGTAATGGGTGCAGGGGCTTGTATTGTGGGCAAATTCAATGTTCTTGAGCACGCATTTGCATCGGTATAGCGAATTCTATGATTCCCTGCAGGCAATCCAATAATTGTAAAACCGTTATTCAAATATGCTCTTCCTGTTGCTCCTGCTACCGTGCCGTTTAGAAGTACTGTATAATTAAAATAGGCGCCATTTATGTCTTCTCTAGGTGTTCCTCCTGCTAAAGAAGAAATCTCTATTTCTCCATCGCTTAAATCTGGAGCTCCCACAGGTATAGGATTCGTACCATTTTGATTAATAGTATGTGTGATTTGCGGTTTTGAGACAATTGTTAAACGTTCTACCTTACTATCTGCGTCTAAATTTTCTCTATCAAGACAACCATTTGTATCTCTTACCTGAATATTGTAAGTCCCTGGAGACAAATTAGATATTGTAAACGGTGATTGTGCTCGTGTAAAACGGCGAGCGCCGCTCCAATTGGTGCCATTTAGAATGTATTCGTAAGTTCCTGACCCACCAGAAGCTGTAATTTGAAGGCTTCCATCTCTTTCCCCAGGACAGCGTTGGTCTTCTTTGGTCACAGCGAAAGCCACTTGTTCTGGTGCTCCTATCTCGAAAAAATAAAAAAATTCTCGACATTGCGCTGAACTTTCTCTATCACCTATTTCAAATCCTGCAATACGCATAACATATTGTCCCGCTTCTAATTCACGATTCCATCGGTAACGCCTGCTTGCATTATCATAATTTGCACTTCTTATTGTTATTTCTGGATCATTTGCGATCTCCATAGCGTATCGATTATTTATCTCATCTCTTAAACTATCATTAGCTAATAAATATAAAGGAGTATCCTCATTCTGTAAGGCTTCTTGCCCTATTACTAATTTATCTATCGTTAGATCTAACTGTTCATTATTATTTATTGCTCTATCGAAAACTATTGAAAAATTAGCATCATTACTATAACTACAAGTTGGCTGTATGATTTCAGGTGCTGCTGATATTGCAGGTGGTTCTGGAAGGTATTGGACTGTAAGAGTTCTACTAGAATTCTCATGAGACGTTCGAATTCTTACCAGTATAGGTTTATTTAAAAGTTCTGCTCCTATTTCATCATATAATGACAGATCTTTTATGGATAGATTTATATCTTTTTGCCCTGTTTTAGATACTATGGTTCGCCACCCTATTTTTAGAATTTCTATACGAGGCTCATCAAATGAATTTAGTCTTCTAAGACTAATACTAGGCCATAGGGAATAATGATTTTCACATGGAGACCCTCCAAAAGGATCGAATATGTCAAAATCATCAAAAAAAATGAAATTGTCACTATTATTTTCTATAAATAAAAAATATTCTTCATAAGAACGCCATAAATTTTCTGTTATACGTATAAAATTTGGGAAAAAATCTCCAAATGGATCTGCAAGATATTCATTGTACTCTGATTCTAAAGTTCTAAGCTCATTTCGCATATCACTTTGCATATCTTCAATATATGAATCGTTTAAAGAAATAACCGCATGTTCATCAAAACACACAATAAGCTCTCTAAAATATTCTAAAACTTCATCTGTTAAATCTATATATTCTCGATTGAATTGTCTTCTAGTAGAAATATTATCATAGTATTGCCATATATATATACTATTAGGGTTACTAAAAGGAACTCTAGAACCATTACTGCTGCTATTTATTTCAATTGCATCACTCGCACAACCTATGGTTGTTGTTTCATTCGATGGAAATGAAATACTAATATTAGGCGTAATTTCAATACCCAAATCCGCATTCCACCAACGTGATATATCTCTTACATTTGTAGATCTAGTCCTATTTATAGCATGTTCTTGTCTTGAATCATTAAAACTACCTCTTCCTCCACAACCACCTATATCTCTCCTCCAGTTTCTAGATGCAGTTGTTACCACTCGCGTTATTTCTATATTATGTCCCGTGACATTAAAACTATATTTCCTATTACGAAACGGAGCTACTCCATTTAAATCTATGGTTCCACCATACAATTCCTGACTTCGTTCTACACCATTAATTCTGTAATACAATCTAACGTTAATATTATTCTTACACCCATCACCCCAAGATCCTCCTCCTGGTCTCACATTTAGCGAGGTTTCTATGGTGTATGTTTGACTATAACCTAAAAAAGACAGTAATATAACAAAAGGTAGTAATAGCTTTTTCATAGATTTCTTCTTAGTATTCAATTTCAATTTTTTTAAGCGGTGTTTTTAGGCCATTAGGCAATAATCCTTGTATGCCATAGGTATAGCTCGTATTAATTTGGAGCTGTACATCTTTTAATTGTTTGATGTCTCCTTCTACTGTTTTAAAAGAGCTTAAAGGTTTTCCTGTTTCTGCTTTAAATAACGTATATTCTTCTATGGTTTGTTTAGTGTGCCACCGCAGTGTTATAAAACGGGCTTCGGCATTCACCACAGCTACAAAACGCTCTATAGGTTGTGCTTTTAATTTTGCTGCTGTAATGGCAACAGGCCGTATAGGAGGCGACTCTAATCCAGAAGTATCTATCGTTATTAAAGTATACAAGTAGGTTTTATCTGGAGCTGCTGTAGTGTCTAAAAATTCAGCCGTTGGGATATCTACACGCGCTACGAGCTGCCACATGTCTTTAGTACCTTGTTCTTTTCTGTAAATTATGGTTTGTACAGCATCTTGACTGCTACTGGTAATCCACTCTAATAGAATGCCATTATCTCCTGCATTATACAAACGTACTAAGGGTTGCGTTGGTGGTACAACATCTGGTTTTTTAAGTTCTAAGACTTCAGAAAATTCGGAAGGGTTATACCGTTTATCATAAGCTTTTACTTTGTAGTAGACTTTCCGATTAAGATTCGCAATTTTAATTGTATCTATAAATACTGGCGCTACTATAGGTTCGAATGTAATTTGTGTAAATTCTTCCTGTTCTAAATTAGCTCGAAACACGCGGTACCCCAGAAAATCAGCTTCCACATTGTTTTTCCACTGTAACCTAACGACACCTGTAGAGTCTACTGTGCCTGTAAGTGCTTGTGGTACCTCTGGAGGTGTACTATCACTTAACTGTACCATTTTAGGGAAAGAGATGCGTTCTTCACCTTGAAACCCCACAGCTGTAACTTTAAAATAATTGATCCCATCTAAATTACGAAGCACTATACTGCGTTTGTTTTTGTCTATTGCATCCATAACAGTTACGTACGTGCCTTTAACAGTATTTGATTTCTGTATTTTAAAATGGTGTATGGTGGACAAACCTTCTTCTGGGAATTCCCAAAACAATTCGACTTGCCCCCCCTCTTGAGACAGTACCGCAGAGGTTATGGCAGGATTACTGGTTAATGCCTGTCTACCTGTTCCTTTAATCGTATTTGATGCTGGCCCTATTTCCCCAAAAGGAGAAACTCCTTTTATCCTATACTGGTATTCATAGTTATTTTGAGGCAAACTATCCACGTAAAACATACGGTCTGATGGTTTTTTATCCCGTTCGCTAAAGTTGGCTATTGCAATATCTTGTAAGGCTATAAAATTATTCCCGTTATCTTCTGAGCGTTCAATGATAAAATTATTATAAATCTGTTTCTGCAATGTATAATTCCAACTCAACATCACACTGTGGTCATTAAAAACACCAACAAAATCTAAGGGTGTTGGTAAGGGCTGAAAATCCTGTAACCCTGTAAACACACCACCGTATTTTACGTTTAAACGTGTTTCTGGTATTGCTGTATAAATACGATACAAGTATTGTTCACCAGGAACAACAGTAGTATCTGTATACGCTAATCCTGAAAACTCAGCAACCCTATACTCTTGATCTGCTGCAGACATTGCGAATGAAAAACGTTGCTCTAAGGCCTTAGATTGATTTACTATACTTAAAATGCCATTACCCCCATCTTCCATATCGACCTGAAACCCTTCTCCAAACAGTGCTTGTGCCGCTACAGCTGCGTTAGCGCTAGTTGCCGTAAATTGCTCCCAATCTGTTAAGGGTTTTGGTAAAATAGGCTGCGCCGTTAAAACTTTAAATTCTGATGCTTTTACAATTGCTCCATTCTTTACAATGGTTTTTCGTTTTATAACAAAACCGTAATCATTGGCGTATTTCCATGCCAATGGCGTGGTAACCCCCCAGCGTAATTTAATAGCTTTACCTTCTACGACTCTGGCCAAAACCTTTACTTCTGGTTCTTGAGCATTTAATATAGGTTGTGCCCAACTTATCATACTGAAACAGCTACTTAAAACTAGCACGCAAAAAATTATATAAAACTTAATCTTCATTATTATCATTTAAAGGGTTGGTATACCTATAGCCATGTGTTGTATTTGCATCTGTTTGCCCTGGCAATACGTACTTTAATTCTGTTTTATATTTGCCTTTGCGCATGTATGGGAAAGGTTCTGTAACTAGTGCTCCACCAACATTTACATAACTACCTGAATTGATCAATTGATACCGTAGATCCTCATAATCTTTATGGTAATAGTCTGTCAAGTTATACCTGTAGGGGTTATACTCATTAATATCTGCAGTGTGCCCATTTTCAAGATAGGTTAAATACCAGGAAATGGGTTGTACAGCTTCTATTGGAGGCACACCAACTTCGTCTGTACTACGCGTTACTGTAATGCTTCCATTTAAAGGGTAATTTTGATATAATAGTGGTTTTATGATATTTGTAAAATAACTATCATCTAAAACAGCTGTTGCACGTACTAATGGTACACTATTGGTCTGTGCATTCCCTTTTAACTCTACCAAGTCGAAGGCTTCTTGATATTCTATTTTCGACACTAATGTTAAACCATAAGGAAAGGTGACACGCCTGTACAACACATCACTCTCTTTCATCGCTTTCATTTTCTTCTGGAAAGTTTTGAATGCACTAGTTCTAAATGCGAACTCTAATAATTTACGCTCATTTTCGGCTGTCTTTGTTTCGGTTGCCTTTTTTTGTGTTATGGTTAATGTATTTTCATCTGAATTCCCAAGACGTGTTGTGCTTGTCGTTTGAGTCACATTAGAATCTACGCTAGTACTTTTTGGTATCAAATTTACAGTACTTGCATAGTTAGTTATACCTTCAAAATTATCTGGTATATCAAACACCAGTTGCTTTTGTCCTACATTATACACAAACGTTTTTTCAATAATAGTTCCTGTTTCTGAGGTGAATCGTATAGTTTTATTCCAATCTGTAGCATCTTCAAATAAATAATTCTGTCCTCTTTTCAATTTCACATACCCTTTATTGTATTGTTCTCTATAGAAATTTTGTTGATTTAAAACAGGATACATGTATTCTATATTATTTACTGGGATATCGGTAGGAGCTTCTCCTGTTGTAAACACCACTTCCTTGGTTTCTAAACTTATTTTCCCATCGTCTTTTATTGCTTCCCAACTACCATTAATAAATGTCTCGAAATGTAATTGCACATAAAATTTTAGCTTTGTATTTGGCGGTAGTATTTCTTGCGAGTAAAATGCTGCTACATCATTAGTACTATTCCATTTTACAGTTCCCGCTATCTTTTCAGTACCATTTGTCACTTCAAATTTGTCCAGTATGATTTTATATTTTCGATCTCCAGTATCATCAGGAATTTCAAACACTTTGTTTAATTGCATATTAAAGACCACCTGTGGTGCCGCAAATACGTCTACAGCTTTAGTCTCTGCTTTAGGTGTCATATCTCCTATAACAACGATACCATCTATTGGACTCCCTCCTACAATCTCGCACTTGTTCCCTAACTCGACCTTAAATCTAAACTTCCCTTTTATGAGACCTCCAAGACAGCTGTAATTCCCTGTCATATACCCTCTAAACCATGATGGATTAGGCAATCGTGCTTGTAACAATACGGCCATACCACCTTTTTTAAATGGAATTTTCCGCCTTTTCCCGAAAAGCTTAAATTGTACTCCTAGCTCTCCTTGTAAATACGCATATGCTTGTCCACTTGCATACCAGCCATTCAATCCTATTTGTTCTGAAGACCCTTTACAATGCGCATCGCCATAATCTTTAATCATAACATCGAAACCTATACCAGCATCAAAACGGGCATAAAAAATTAAAAATTTTAAATCGCCTGTCGATACCTCTACACGACACCCAAATGCAAAGCCGCGCCCAGACTTTAGTAATGCCAAATCTCTATTACTATCTAACTCTGAAACATCTATATCTAGAAGACTTCCTAATATCGCTGGTGGTGGAGCCATAGACGGCAGATCATCTCCCGTCATAAAATAAGAGTTTGTTTTTATTTTAAGAATTCCCAAATTAAGAGCTACTCCTACAGGATCATTAGGAGTTCCTATTAATATGTGCCATTCTTCGGGAGACACATAAAAATCTAACCACCCTGCTCTACCTCCTGCGCCTACACCTTTTAGCACACCAAAATTGATGTAAAGTTCTGATGTTGCTTGAAAAATATCATTCGTAAAATCGTAACCTATAAAAACATCGGCTGCCATCGATCCCGAAGGCGCGTTTGCTGGAAAATTAACACCTGTACCATTTACAACATTACTTAATTCTCCAAGTACTGCTTCAGAAAAATTACCAGGGAGTGCAGAAATAAGCTCTCCTCTTCCTTTAAAATACACATCATTAAGTCCTCCTCTTCGGTTAAAGGTCATCCCAAATTCTACAGTCGCATGAAAGAGGTCTTCTGAATTTTGTGTCGCAATACCTACCATTGCTTTCATTCCCATGCGCGCGGTGTTATCTGGTTCGTAGATCACCCCAGAACTGGAAGCCCCAATTAAATCTAAAGCAGCGTCGCGATTGTTTGAGACTCCCGCCATTTTCATGCGGTTGTACATACCGCCTCCAAAGGTATTCATGGCAAAACCAGGAAAGATAGGCACACCTACTGGTAACACCAATTGCCCATCGGCAAACCAATATCTAAATCGTTCTTTTCTACCAAAAAGTGCTTTAGCTTGTACTTCAAATTTGGCACCTGTTTTAAATATAGCAGACACTGCTCCTGCAAAACCAGTCCCATAAGTTGGGTCATCTTCGAAAATAAAAATACTGCCTGTTAACTGCGCGGCAGCAATATCCATAGCTATAGAAATACGTTCTAAGTCTACGCCTTTAAATTTCCAACGGTCGTTCCCATTATCATCTTCAAGTTGCGCTCCAAAAACTAATTTTGCTCCTCCGCCATTAGCGCCATCGTCTTCTGAGGTTAGATTAATATTAAAATCAAACACAAGTTCTACGCGATCACCACCTCCAGGAGTGCTTATACCGATCTCATTTATTGTGACTGGAAAGTTAGCTAGCGCATTATTATTTTTATATCCAAAGTAATCTACCGAAAATTTAGGCGCTTCTGTTTGTAATAGTAAGTTCTGAAACGAAACTCCTTTAAAATCTACAGTTTTCTTACCGTTTGCATCAGTACTTTGTTCGTTTTTAACCCCATCTGCTTTATCCAAATTTGAGGCCATCGTAAGCTCTCCATGCAAATTCGCCTTGGGCAAAAAATTACCATTTTTCACTTTTAATTCGATATAGGATTCTTTCTGTAATACTACTTTTGCTTTCCAAACATTAAAATCCAATTTATCTGTTGGTCTAACGCGTAGTGTATAATCGTCTGGAAGAATTAAAGCATCGTATCTTAAACGGTCCTTATCTGCTACAGGAAGAATGACTTCGCCATTAAATTCTGCAGATTTCAAAGTACTAGTTTCTATATCTACCGAAAATCGGTCTAAAGAAAATTGCCATTTCGAAGCAGAGCCTTCATCTATAGATATGAGGTTCTCCGCATAAAATTGTCCTGTAATACCTTGTGAATCTATAATAAGATTTGAGGCTCCAAATGTAATACGTTGGTCTTGATTTTTCTTTTTAAACTCTCGAGGCAAAATCACCTCTAAGGTCTTAATGTATACCCCGCGCCATAATTCTGGCTGTTCGCTGTAATATTTTGAAAGGTATGCAGAAGGCAAAGCACTATCATTACGCAGGTCACTAAAATCTAATACAGCTGTATTGAGTCGAAATGTGGTGCCTTTTAAGCCTTTAACTCCAAATTCTGGTAAAGATATATTAACCACAATATCATTCCAATCGCTTACCACGGTTTTAAAACTAGAAGACACATACCCTCCAATAGCCTTACCTTGAGCATCTACAGGATGAATAAGTCCTTGGGAAAATAATATATCTGCACTAATACCCAATTCTTTAAACCCACGGCAGTCTATCAGTGCATAGGTTTCAGGGTTTTCAAAACTTCCTTTTAAGGTTGCAATAACTTTTCCTTTATCAAAATTCAAAGTAAACTGAGATATTAAACTTAGTTTTGCTTCTCCTACGATGCCGCCTTCATGTGATAATTTTACATCTTTAGCACCTAAAATAAGTGTTCCTTTCGAGGTATCTATTTTTAAAAATAACGTGAGTTCTGTATAAGCAGGCTTAAACACTGCTTTAGCAACCCCTACAGTATACGTTACATTATTAATTTTTTTTGGTCGAATGGCTACAGGTAATTCTGCCAATACATCTTCAGACAACTCGTCAACATAATTCAACGTTTCATCAATGGTCGCAAACGTATTATTTGCCTTTTGTAACCATTCTTTGTTTACAAGAGAATCTTCAGTTTTAAACTTAAAACCTTCTTCTACTGCTTTGAGAGATGCTTTTTGTAGGCGCTTAGGCAATTCATCATAAGTCTTTAAACTTTCAAAATCACGAAATGCTTTTACAGCTAAATTGGAGGTTGCTACCTTAGGTACTTTTACAGTAGTACTATCTTTTGGGCTAACGTTTATTAATGCTGCTGTATAATGATTTGCAGCTATAAAAGAAGTTTTAGCAAATGCCGTATGTGTTATACACATAAATACGCACAGCTGTACGAACAGTAGGTTTATTTTTTTTGTCATAGGCTTTAAGAATGCTTATTTGCAGTTGGGGACTACAAACAAAACATTATATCTATAAGCTCTAATTACTAAAAATGAGGGACTTCTTGTATAATTAGGGTATATTCATCTAAATTTGAGACTACAATACTACACATAAATTAACATATAACATCTCATTTTTTTAATATTAACATTTTTTGAAGTATTTAACCTACAAATAGTTAGTGGTTCTTATACGCTTTTCCCGTAAAGAGACTATGGAATCTCCTCCGCGTATTAGCGGCTTTTTAAGCTATACAAACCCCGTTAAATAGATTTTTAATTATCGAATTGTTCTAAAACAAAAAAACCGAAACATACTTAGTATATTTCGGTTTTTTAACACAATTACGCTGTGGTATTCTAATCTACATTATCATGTAAAAATGAATTATTGGTTCGCATTTGTATATCGTCGTTCTCATCTGTTCCTATGCTCGTTCGCGACAAATCGGTATCAGATGAATGTTTGGCATCCTCTAAATTCACTCCTTGGCGTTTGTAAGCTGGTACCTTTTCGATATCGTCTATTTTAGATGTATTGAATTTATAATTAAAGTCTTTCATCTTACGTCTACGCTCTGCCGTACGTGCCTTCAAGATCTCTGAAATAGGCATTTCTGTAGGTTCTGCGTTATCTTCTGCATCTGTATCTAAAGCTTCTTCTGTTACAACTTTACGTTCAAAAACAAGCTCCTCTTCTACTTCTTCTACAACTTCAGTTGCTTTTGCTTTCGCAGGATTTGCAGGCTCTTCCTCTGCATAATCGTCTAAAGTATAGCGCACGTCTCCGCCATCTTCTTTGGTTTCTGTAACCGTAACGAGCTCTACATAATCATTAACAGGAATATCCTTTATGTGGTCTTCATCTAAGTTATAAGTTACGGTATTGGCTGTAAATTCTGGCTCTTCTTCTTTTTCTGGCGTTAAAGGCAGGTCAAAAGTTAATGTAATTTGTTGTTCTTCTTCAATGGGAGTTGCCTCTGGCTTTACAACTTCCATAGTCGCGACTGGCTTAATAACAAAATCCTCTGTATCTAATGCCGTATCTTCTTCTTCCTCCTTATCTGCAAATACCTCATACACAACATCTATATCACGAATGGCCTTTGTCGTCTTTACCAAATGATGTGCTTTTGGCATTTCTGTAGGTTGCACTTTTTCAATAACAACTTTCTCTGCCGAAGTTACCTCTTCTTCTACTTCTTCAAGGTCTAGTGTGTGTCTAACTATAGGGTCTGGTTGTTTGGTTTCAACCTCTATTTTAGGCACGATAATTACGGGCTCTTTATCTTTTACCTCTGTCTCTTCTTCTAACGCGTGTACAACCTTTTTAGTTTCAGTATTAGAGATTTCGTCTTGCTGTTCTATATTAAATCCTGTAGCTATAATGGTAACAGAAATAGACTCTTCTAAAGTTTCATCTTCGCCAACACCCATAATAATGTTAGCACCATGACCTGCTTCATTTTGAATATGATCGTTAATCTCTCCTATCTCATCAATGGTAATTTCTTGAACTCCTGAAACTATAAGCAGCAATACATTTTTAGCTCCAGTTATTTTATTATCATTTAAAAGTGGCGAATCTAACGCTTTACGAATAGCGTCTTGAGCTCTATTTTGACCCGCAGCTAATGCAGATCCCATAATAGCGGTACCACTATTACTCAATACTGTTTTAGCATCACGTAAATCTATATTTTGTGTATAATGGTGCGTTATTACTTCTGCAATACCTCTTGCAGCTGTAGATAAAACTTCGTCGGCTTTAGAGAACCCTGCTTTAAAACCAAGGTTACCATAAACTTCACGCAGTTTATTATTATTAATAACAATAAGAGAGTCTACCACATCTCTAAGGCGTTCTATTCCTTTTTGAGATTGTTCTAAACGCATCTTACCTTCAAACTGAAAGGGCATTGTTACAATACCTACTGTAAGAATGTCTTTCTCTTTCGCCATTTTAGCTATAATAGGCGCAGCTCCTGTTCCTGTACCACCGCCCATGCCCGCAGTAATAAACACCATTTTAGTATTGGTTGCCAGCATTTGAGAGATATCTTCAAAACTCTCTACAGCAGACTGCTCTCCTACTTCTGGATTAGCACCAGCACCTAGTCCCTCTGTTAAGTTTACCCCTAATTGTATTTTATTGGGTACACTACTATTTTGTAATGCTTGCGCATCTGTGTTACATACGTAAAAATCGACCCCCTTAATACCTTGTTGAAACATGTGGTTTATAGCATTGCTACCACCACCACCAACACCAATCACTTTAATGACATTCGATTGATTTTTAGGTAAATCAAACGCGATGCTTTCGAATTCGTTTTTGCTGCTCATAAATTCTTTTTTACTCAGATTCTTAATCTTACTCTTAATTAATAGCTAATTTCTTCTACTCTGCGTTGTCTAGAAAATCTTTGACACGCTCAGTTAATTTGTCTAAAAACGATCTGCGTTCTTTTACTGGTTTTTCAATAACCTCTTCGTCTACAAACTCTTCTTTAATTTGCTCTTCGTAAACCTCTTGTTCTTCTTGTTCTACTTTTTTGCGCATATTACGCTTTAATCCATCTAAAACAAGTCCTACTGCGGTGGCATACAAAGGGCTTGTGATATCACTATCACTATCGCCTGCGAGGTGTTCATTAGGATATCCAATTCGGGTATCCATACCTGTAATGTACTCTACCAATTGCTTTAAATGTTTTAACTGACTTCCACCTCCAGTTAAAACAATACCTGCAATTAATTTTTTCTTTTGTTCTTCGTGACCGTAATTTTTAATTTCTGCAAACACTTGTTCCACAATCTCGACAACACGAGCGTGGATTATTCTTGAGAGATTCTTAAGTGTTATTTCTTTGGGTTCCCGTCCTCTTAATCCTGGAATGGAAACAATTTCATTATCTTTATTTTCACCTGGCCATGCAGAGCCAAATTTTATCTTTAATAATTCGGCTTGTTTTTCTATAATAGAACAGCCTTCTTTAATATCTTCAGTAATCACATTACCTCCAAACGGAATCACAGCGGTATGGCGAATAATGCCATCTCTAAAAATGGCCAAATCGGTCGTTCCTCCTCCTATATCTATAAGGGCGACCCCCGCTTCTTTCTCCTCTTGACTTAACACTGCATTTGCAGAAGCCAGAGGTTCTAAGGTAATCCCTTCTAGGTTTAATCCAGAACTTTTTATACAACGTCCTATATTACGAATAGAAGACACCTGTCCTACAACCACATGAAAATTAGCTTCTAAACGCCCTCCATACATGCCTATAGGTTCTTTTATTTCTGCTTGTCCATCGACTTTATATTCTTGTGGCAATACATGTATAATTTCTTCTCCTGGAAGCATGACCAATTTATGAACTTGATTGATAAGCCTATCAATATCATCATCATCAATAACCGTTTCAGAATCTGATCTCGTAATATAATCGCTATGTTGCAAGCTGCGAATGTGCTGCCCAGCAATACCTACGGTAACATCTTCAATCTTAAATTCGGCAGTAGTTTCCGCTTCTTGGATTGCTTGCTGTATGGATTGAATGGTTTGCGTGATATTATTCACAACACCACGATGTACCCCTAAGCTTTTGGATTTACCAATACCCAAAATCTCAAGTTTATCGTACTCGTTCTTACGTCCAATCATTGCCACAATTTTTGTGGTTCCTATGTCTAAGCCTACTGCTAAATTATGTTCCATGTCTTAAATTTTGGTACAGACCACTTGATTATCAAATTGTAAATTAATCTTACTGTAATTATTTAAAGTGTGTTCTTTTAAACTCTTTTTATAAAATGCCTTTAAATTATTTATCTTTTTATCTAGCGCTTTTAAGCGTCCTACATAAACACTAAAATTGCATTGGCGCAACTTTAAAGCTATATTTTGATCTACATTTTGATGGATCTCTACCACATGCTGCCTTAAAAAGGCATCCATTTCTATTTTTTGAGCCATTTTAAAAACGGTCTCTAAATTATTTTTTTCAACATAACCGGTAACCATGGGTACTCTTGCAGTGTAACTCGTAGACAACGGCATGTCATGACCGTCATCATCGATATAATAAGAGACATCTGTGCTTACTCTTGCTACAGGTCTCTTTTGTTTAATTTCAGCGCTAAGCGTACCATTTACAGTGACATACACTTGAGCAGATTTTATCATGGGATTAGAATTCAGGGCCGTTTCTAACGTATTCAAATCTAAAGTTTCTTTAGACAGATTTTTAACAGCACCTTGATTTTGTATTAACAATTTACTAACAGTTTGATCTGTAATAAAAAGATTATCATCTCCAGAAAAAGACACATTAGGGTTTGACAGCGGTCGTTTGTTGTTACGCGCTGCCGAAAAGGCATACAAAAACACTACTAATGCTAGTAGTCCTATCATTTTTATGTAATTCCAATTAACCCGCAACTTGTAATGCTTCTTTAATACGTTTAACTTCTTCTCCTATATCGCCTGCTCCTAGTGTTAAAATCACCTGAGCTGTACTCCTTTGTATTTCGGTGACCAAACTTGCTTTAGTGACCATTTTTTTAGATGTCTGCTCTATTTTACCCAACAACCAATGTGCTGTAACCCCTTCTATAGGTCGTTCTCTTGCGGGATAGATATCTAGTAACATTACCGCATCGAACTGCGCTAAACTTGCTGCGAACCCCTCTACAAAATCACGTGTTCTGCTAAACAAATGGGGCTGAAACACCACCAACACTTCTTTACCTGGATACAATTCTCGTACGGCACTGTGTACCGCATTTATTTCTTCTGGATGGTGCGCATAATCATCGATAAACACCAAATCGTCTGTTTTAATTTGATACGTAAAACGACGTTTCACACCTTTATATGTTCTTAAAGCATTTCTTAAGGCCTCGTGTGTACACCCATAGTCTTCCGCCATAGCGAAAGCAATCAAAGCATTCGATAAATTATGACGTCCAGGCAGGTGAAACGTTACCGCTTCAACCACAGCTGTGGGGGTTTTAATATCAAACACATAAGCACCGTCTGTAATCCTTATATTTTGCACGCTGTAATCGGCATCATCTTCAATACCATAAGTAATACCTTTTAGTGGCAATCCGTTTTTAACAAACAATTTCCCGTTAGGTTTTATACGTTTCGAAAACGCCTCAAAAGACGCTGTTAACGCAGAAGCATCGCCATAGATATCCAAATGGTCTGCATCCATAGACGTGATGCATGCTAAATTGGGAGATAACGTTAAAAACGATCTGTCAAACTCATCGGCTTCTACTACAGACACCTCACCGCCATTTAATATCAAATTAGAATCGTAATTTTCGCTTATACCACCTAAAAAGGCCGTTAACGCCACATCACATTGGTACAACAGGTGTCCTAGAATACTCGTTGTGGTTGTTTTACCATGAGTTCCTGCAACAGCCAAACAAAATGTGTTTTCTGTTATGGCTCCCAAAATTTGAGAACGCTTTACAACTGTAAATCCTTCTGCTTTAAAATAATTTAACTGCACATGACTTTGAGGTATTGCTGGCGTGTAGACCACTAAGGTTCTCGCCTTATCCTGAAAGACTGTATCAACACAGCTCATAGCATCTTCAAAGCATACGCTTATGCCTAAACCTTCTAAAGTGGTCGTAAGTGCTGTTGGTGTTTTATCATAACCAGACACCACTTTACCTGTAGACTTAAAGTAACGTGCCAAAGCGCTCATACCTATGCCGCCTATGCCTACAAAAAAAACGTTATGTATTTGTTTTAAATTCATTGTTCTAATACGGCTTCTATTTCGTCTACAATATCTTTAGTAGCGTTTGCTAAGGCTAAGGTTTTAATATTAGCACTTAATATATCTTGTTGTGTTTTAGAAGCGACTAATTTTGAAAACACAGCTTCAAAATCGGTATCCAAAGCATTCTCTTTTATCAATAATGCCGCTTCTTTATTTACTATGGCTTGCGCATTTTTAGTTTGATGGTCTTCTGCCACATTTGGTGATGGAATAAATATAACGGGCTTACCTACAATACAAAGTTCAGACACAGAGCTTGCACCTGCACGAGATATCACAATATCTGCTGCTGCATATGCCATATCCATTTGGTTGATAAATTGGTATACCTGTACATTTTTAGCATTATCATAGGTTTTGTACTGCTCATAATAGAGCTTACCACATTGCCAAATCACCGTAACATTTTGCTGAGCTAAAACGTCTAACTTTTGAGCGATAAGCGCATTGATACGTTTAGCTCCTAAACTCCCTCCTAATACCAATACCGTAAGCCGCTCTGCTTCTATCTTAAAATGTGCGCGTGCTTCACTGCGTTTACCTGCAACATTTAATACATCTTGTCGCACGGGATTGCCTGTAATTCTAATTTTTTCTTTCGGAAAAAACCGCTCTAACCCCTCATAAGCCACACATATCTTCTTGGCCTTTTTAGACAGTAATTTATTGGTTATTCCTGGGTATGAATTCTGTTCTTGCAACACTGTTGGGATATTTTTACCCGCTGCTACATACAACAAAGGTCCACTTGCAAAGCCTCCTGTACCGATAGCGATATCGGGTTGAAATGCTTTTATAAGTTTTCGGGCTTTAAACAAACTGCTTAACACCTTAAATGGAAACATCGCATTTTTTAACGTCAATTGCCTTTGTAAGCCAGAAATCCACAAGCCCTCAATAGCATAACCTGCCTGTGGTACTTTCTCCATCTCCATACGATCTTGAGCCCCTACAAACAAAAATTTTGAGTTAGGATATCTCCGTTTCAATTCATTAGCAATCGCAATAGCAGGATAGATGTGCCCTCCTGTGCCACCACCACTCAAAATAATTTTATATGTTTTCGTTGTACTCACTTTATATTTTAACGTATTAACGCATAATTTTATCTGTTTTAGGCGCTGCCTACTTTTTTAAGTGCTTTAGAAGGCCCCTTATCAATTAGGCTTCAAAACACATTTAAAGCGCTTCCGAAAGCACTTCTAAAGGATCGTCTTCATGTATTTCCTGTGCTTTAATTTCTTCACGCTTTGCACTTACACTTAATATAATTCCCAATGCTAAACAGGTCATCCATATAGAGGTTCCTCCACTACTTATAAGTGGTAAGGTTTGTCCTGTAACTGGAAACAACTCTACTGCAACTGCCATATTAATTAAAGCCTGAAAAATAATAGGCAATCCAACCCCTAATACCAATAACTTTCCAAAAATGGTATCCGATTTTTGCGCCACAATCACAACTCTAAACAATAACCAGAGGTATAATAACATAATTAGCACCCCACCTATCAAGCCGTATTCTTCTATAATTATTGCAAAAATAAAATCTGATGACGACTGTGGTAAAAAATTCTTCTGAATACTTTTCCCAGGTCCTACACCTCTTATTTCTCCGGATGCAATCGCAATTTTTGCTTTTTCTATTTGATAATCTGCCTCCGTATCTTCGCCATTGGCATAATTTTTTATTCTATTTTCCCAAGTTGTAACTTTAACCTTTAAAGGTCCTGTCGTCATTTTGGCCACCAACACAAATAGTGTAAGCCCCACTAAACCCGATCCTAATATAATCGCAAGGTATTTTACAGGATACCCCCCTACAAATACCAATACCAATACCATCGTAAATATAATGGCTGTGGTAGAAAAATTAGAAGGCAATATAAGTGCCAACACCATAAACACAGGTACCCATAAAGGCAATATTGACGACTGAAACGTAATAACTTTATCCTTCATTTTAGACAAATACCGCGCCACATATACCATTAAAACCACTGCTGCAAACGTGGAGGTTTGAAACGACATATTTACAAAAGGAATACGTATCCACCTGCTCGCACTTGCACCTTGTACCGTGGTACCTTGCAAGATGGTAATGGTTAATAACACCAATACAATAGGAATCATAACCAAGGATAAGCCTTTAAAATACCTATACGGTATTTTATGTACGCCATACATGATAGAGAACCCTAATATGAGATGCACAAAATGCTTTACAAAAAAGGTAAACGTGTTACCACCCCCACCTTTATAAGCCAGATTACTTGCAGCACTGTACACCGGTAAAAACGATAGAATAGCCAATAGCGCCACTATTGCCCAAATTAACCGATCTCCTTTTATATTTTTAAATATTTGCTGCATATATGCTCTTTTGTAGCCCTCTATATTAAGACACAAGTCCTATACAAGAGTTACATTAATGTCCCTATAAATTGCGAACGGCATTTTTAAATTGACGTCCTCTATCTTCGTAATTTTCAAACAAATCGAAACTCGCACAAGCCGGTGATAATAACACGCTATCTCCAGAATCTGCCACTTTATAAGCAATCTTCACTGCTTCTGCCATAAATTGTGTTTCCACAATAACATCTACCATAGTGCTAAACGTATCCATCAATTTCTCATTATCTGTTCCAAGACAAATGATTGCTTTTACTTTTTCGTTTACAAACTTGAACAACTCTCTATAGTCATTCCCTTTATCGACACCGCCTACAATCCAAACGGTGGGCGCGTCCATACTTTCTAAAGCAAAATACGTAGCATTAACATTTGTGGCCTTCGAATCGTTAATATATTGTACTTTATTTATTTTAAGTACTTCTTCCAAACGGTGTTCAACCCCTTGAAAATTCTCCAAACTCTCACGTATGGTTTGTTTTCGTATTTTAAGTAAGTGCGCTACTGTAGAAGCCGCCATTGCATTTTTAACATTGTGGTTTCCTTTTAGGGCTAAATTATTTGTTGGCATAATGATTTTGTTATTATCTATCGTTACTATTAATTCTTCATTTTTGATATAAGCGCCATCTTCATCATGTTCTTTTAAAGAAAATGGCAATAATCGCGATTGCACAGGGTTTTGCTTTAAATATGCTACAATCACAGGGTCGTCTGCATCGTATATCAATACATCGTCCTTCGTATGGTTCTTTACAATTCTAAATTTAGAAGCGACATAGTTTTCAAATTTATAATTATAGCGATCTAAATGATCTGGCGTAATATTGGTTAAGACGGCTATTTGCGGCTTAAACGTCACAATGTCGTCTAATTGAAAACTACTTATCTCAAGCACATACGTCTCGTAATTTTCTTCTAATATTTGTTTGGCAAAACTGTCTCCAATATTACCTGCTAAGCCCACGCTCCCTTTACCTTTTATAAGGTGATGTGTTAATGTGGCTGTCGTTGTTTTTCCATTACTTCCTGTTATTCCTATTAGTGTTGCATCGGTATAGCCCGCTGCAAACTCAATTTCTGATACTACAGGAATTGCTTTTGCTTTAATGCGCTGTACTAAAGGCATCGTATCTGGAATCCCAGGGCTTTTCATCACAACGTCTGCATTTAAAATCAAGACTTCTGTATGCTGCGTGTCTTCCCAAGCAATAGCATGTGTTTCTAGCACAGTTTTGTACTCTGTCTTAATTGCGCCTTTATCAGACACAAACACGTCATAGCCTTTTGCCTGTCCTAATAATGCAGTACCTACACCGCTTTCTCCTCCACCAAGTACAACCAGTCGCTTCACGAATTATCTAATTTTTAAGGTTACAATGGTTATAATGGCCAGCAAAATACCTACAATCCAAAAACGAGTTACAATCTTACTCTCATGGTAACCAAGTTTCTGGTAATGGTGATGTAAAGGAGACATTTTAAAAATACGTCGGCCTTCACCGTATTTTTTCTTGGTATACTTAAACCAACTCACCTGTAGTACCACCGACAAATTTTCTGCTAAAAAGATACCACACAACACTGGGATAAGCCATTCTTTACGCACTGCTATAGCAATAACAGCTATAATCCCTCCAATGGTTAAACTGCCCGTATCTCCCATAAACACTTGTGCAGGAAAGGTATTGTACCATAAAAACCCAATTAATGCTCCTACAAAAGCTGCAATATAGATGGTGATTTCTTCTACTCTTGGGATGTACATGATCTCTAAGTATTCTGAAAAAATAATATTTCCAGATACCCAAGCGAAAATCCCCAGTGTAAGTACAATAATTGCCGAGGTGCCCGCGGCCAATCCGTCGATACCATCTGTAAGATTAGCACCGTTAGATACGGCTGTAATAATAAAAATAACAGCGATTACAAAAATCACCCAAGCGTATTTCCCTAACTCTGGGCTTATCCAAGTAATCAAATCGGCATAATCAAACTCATTATGCTTCACAAAAGGGATGGTCGTTTTAGTTGACTTTTGCTCCTCTTGGAATAATTTTGTGATGGATACATTTGGATTCTCTGCCAACAACACTTGCTGCGCATCTTCTGGTAATTTCTCTTTTACCGTCACATTATCATTAAAATAAAGCGTTAAGCCTACAATAAGCCCCAGACCGACTTGCCCCATCACTTTAAAACGGCCTTTTAAACCATCTTTATCATTTTTAAATTTCTTTATATAATCGTCTATAAACCCAATCACTCCCATCCAAAGGGTTGTTATTATAAGCAGGAGGATATAAATATTTTCTAGTTTAGCTAATAGAATAACAGGGATTAATGTGGCTAGAATAATAATGATTCCCCCCATAGTTGGCGTGCCTGCTTTCTCTGCTTGGCCTGCCAATCCTAAATCTCTAATCGTTTCGCCCATTTGCTTTTTTTGCAAAAACCGAATGATACGTTTCCCGTAAATTGTAGAAAATAATAATGATAAAATCATCGCCAAAGCCCCTCTAAAGGTTAAGAACCTAAAAAGTGACGCTCCAGGAAACTGAAACTGTTGTTCTAAATATTCAAATAAGTAGTATAACATTTGTATCTTATTTTAGTAGCTTATTGATGTTTTTAATAGCTACGCTCTATTTTTCTAATTGTTTTAAAAGGCTTGCTACCATATTATAATCATCAAAATCGAACCGTTCGCCCTTGATTTCTTGATAGGTTTCATGCCCTTTCCCTGCGATTAATATAATATCATTAGCCTCTGCCAATTGACACGCTGTTTTTATAGCTTGTTTACGATCTACAATGGCCATTGTTTTTTTAAAGTTTTGAGGTTCAACACCTGCTTCCATAGCCTCTATAATCGCTTCTGGGGCTTCACTACGCGGATTATCACTCGTAAAAATCACCTTGGTACTTAAAGCCGATGCGATATGCGCCATTTTAGGGCGTTTGGTTTGATCTCTATCACCTCCGCACCCCACTACTGTGATTAAGGATTCATTTTTAGTACGGATGCTATTTATAGTTTCCAATACATTTTTTAAAGCATCTGGAGTATGCGCATAGTCTACTATTGCTGTTATTTTTTTATTGGAGACTAAATATTGAAAACGGCCACTTACACTCTCTAAAGCACTAATCAATCTTAAAACCTCTACTTTTTCAAGCCCTAACAATTCTGCCGTTGCATAAATTGCCAATACATTATAGCCATTAAAATTCCCAATTAAACGCGTCCAAACCTCGCTTCCGTCTATAGACAACAACAGGCCACTAAACTCGTTTTCTAAAATCTGCGCTTTGTAATTCGCATGATTTTTAAGGGCATAGGTATAGGGTTTCGCATTAGTGTTTTGAAGCATGACTGTACCGTTCTTATCATCAGCATTAGATAATGCGAACGCATGCTTTCCTAAGCCATCAAAAAATAGTTTCTTAACGTCTCTATATTCTGCAAAGGTGTTATGATAGTCTAAATGGTCGTGTGATAAATTTGTAAACACACCGCCTTCAAACGTTAAGCCTTCTGTTCTACTTTGGTGAATGCCATGCGAACTCACTTCCATAAAACAAAACTCAACCCCTGCGGTATTCATCATCTTCAAATACTTATTAATTGTAAGCGAATCTGGTGTGGTATGAGTCGCTTCATAAGCCACGTCATCTACCATCACCTTTACAGTAGACAGTAAGCCTACTTTATAGCCTGCATTTTTAAACAGTTGGTATAATAGCGTGGTTACGGTAGTCTTACCATTTGTACCTGTAACGCCTACTAATTTTAAGTTTTCTGAAGGGGCATCGTAATAATTAGAGGCCATTACGGCTAGGGCCTTATTAGAGTTTTTCACCTCAATATAAGTTACGCCACTAATTTGCTGCTCTGGCAAGACTTCACAAATCACAGCTGCTGCACCTTGTACCACAGCTTTGTCTATATAATTATGTCCGTCTACAACGGTACCTCGAATTGCCACAAAAACAGCTTTAGCGGTTATCTGTCTCGAATCAAAATCTATAGCATCTACAGCAATGCTTGTATCTCCTACAACTGCATTGATGTTTACCTTATATAATATGTCTTTTAAGAGCTTCACGAAATTTCTAATTCTACATTTTGATTTTTCTTTATTTTTTGTCCTTTAGGCACCGATTGTTTTACCACAACACCTGCGCCACGCACCTTCACCTTCAACCCCATATTTTCTAAAAGTGCTACTGCATCCATGGTGGGCAACCCTGTTACATCTGGCATAATAGTAAGGTAGGTTTGCGCCGTTTTATAATACCCTTCATACTCTTTAAGCACTTCTTTATGCGTAACATCTAGAGTTTCTACCTTATCAATTAAAGGGGTATCTGTAAATATTTTTTGTGCTATACTTTTAAAAACTGGCCCCGATACGTCTGCACCATAGAAACCAACCTCTGTACTTGGCTTGTGTATAACTACAATACAAGAATACTTAGGCTGCTCTGTTGGAAAATACCCCGCAAACGAAGACACATATTTCCTGTCTTTACGCCATGCTTTATAGTTTTGATAGTCTGTTCGTGCTGTCCCTGTTTTTCCTGCCATAGAAAAATTCTTGGAGTACATTTTTTTACCAGTACCACGTACCACAACATTTTTAAGGATTTCTCTAATCTGCGCTAGGGTTTTATCTGAGCATATTTTAGAGTTTATCACTTCTTTTTCAAAACCTTCAATTTCTTTATCGAATGCTTTTACCGATTTTATAAATCGAGGCTTCAGCATCTGTCCGTCGTTTGCTATAGCATTGTAAAACGCTAAAGTATGCAAGGGCGTGAGTTGCAAATTATACCCATAGGCCATAGAAGGCAAGGCATTTCTACTCCATATTTTATCACCTGGCTCTGGTATAATTGGCACGCCTTCTCCTATAATTGGGATATCTAGTGTATCATTTAATCCCCATGCTTTTATCTTTTCTACAAATTTTTGAGGCTGTTTGGCATAATTTTCATCTATAATGGTTGCTAATCCAATATTTGAAGACACTTCTAAAGCTCGAGCTACCGAAATTTTACCATGACCTCTAGAATCACTAATCGTTCTGCCATAAAAGCGCTTTGTACCTCTTTTTGTATCTATAACTGTAGCGGTATCGACAACCTTATCTTCTAAAGCGGCCATTAATGCCATAACTTTAAACGTAGAACCTGGCTCATGAGATTCTCCAACCGCATAGTTTAAACGTTCGTAATAGGTGCCTTTACGGGTACGCCCCAAGTTTGAAATGGCGCGTATCTCGCCCGTTTTCACTTCCATAACCACTACACAACCGTGTTCTGCTTTATACAATTCTAATTGTTTTAGCAGGGCATGATGGGCTATATCTTGAATATTAACATCTATGGTTGTATATACATCCAATCCATCTTTAGGCTCTATTTTATTATAATCTATAATAGGTTTCCATTGGTTTTTTCCTATTTGTTGTTTGGCATGCATTCCATTTGTTCCTCTAAGGTATCGCACTCCAAATGCACCGTCTATACCTGGACGTGTAATATGCCCTTGCTCATCAACACGTTCGTAACCTATAGTACGCTCTGCTATAGCACCCATAGGGTGTTCGCGTTTTGTTTTTTGCTCTACGATTAATCCTCCTTTAAAGGGACTTACGTTTAACAAAGGGAAGGTTCTAAATCTCAAATACTCGGCATAGCCTAGGTTTCGTGCTAGCAACAGGTATCTGTTTTTATGCACTCTGGATTTTCGTATCATTTTTTGATAATACGACGAGCTGTGCTTCCCATAAAAAACAGCTAAAGAATCGCATAAGGGCTTTAAATTTTTCTCAAAGCGTTGCGAAGATGGCGTTAAAGCATCCAAACGTATATCGTATTTAGGCACAGAAGTTGCTAAAAGGTTGCCATTAAGCGAGTAGAGGTTTCCTCTATTTGCGGGAATCACAAAATCTTTAACGATGCGTTCGCTGGCTTTTGCGCGATAGGCATCGCCTTGCACAAACTGAATGTTCGCAAGTTTAGCCATTACAGCGATTCCGAACAGAAACATACATCCTGCTACGAAATACAATCGATTTAATATGTTCTTCTCAGTTACTGCCAAGTTTAAACTTTAGTGTTGTGATTTAACCATTATTTTTTTTGGTGGTATTACAGAGGGCTGCAAACCACGCGCTTTCATTTTAATAACTACAGCAGACTCCATTTTAAGCCGCATAAGTCTGGAACGCCCATCTACAAAGGCAGAACGCATTTCCTTCACTTCATTTGTAAGCCGCGCAATATCATGCACCTTTTTATCGGCACTGTGCGAGCTTGCAATCATAACAATAGCGAGTACAGATATAAAAATGATGATCCGCCAATTCTTAAACGCATCGTCACTTACCAAAAATGTTCCTTTTAAGATGTTGAATATTCTCTTCTTCATCGGTATTAGGCTTTCTCTGCGATTCTTAGTTTTGCACTTCGTGCTCTATTATTAATTTTTATTTCGTCTTTTGTTGGCATTATAAGACCTCCTACTTTTTTTAAGGGTACTTCAAAATTCCCAAACATGTCGCGTTCTGGTTCGCCTTCAAACAAACCATTTCGTATAAAACGTTTTACCAGTCGGTCTTCTAAAGAGTGGTAAGAAATTAAACTTAAGCGTCCTTTTTCTACCAATAACTCTGGCATTTGCTCTAAAAAGTCTTTCAACGCTTCAATTTCCTGATTGACCTCAATACGAATGGCCTGATAAATTTGCGCTAATATTTTATTCTCAAAACGCGGCGCTAAAAATTGTTTTAGCACTTGTTTTAATTGGGTGCTTGTGCTTATAAACTCTTTTTCGCGATGTTCTACAATAAGTCTTGCCATTGCTGGCGCTGCTCTTAACTCTCCGTATTGCGCAAATACTTGTCGCAATTGCTCCTCTTCGTACGTATTGATAACTTGATATGCAGAAAGCGCATTTTCTTGATTCATACGCATATCTAATTTCGCTTCAAATCGTGTAGAAAATCCGCGTTCTGCAACATCGAATTGATGTGACGAGACTCCAAAATCTGCCAACACACCATCTACCTGCTTTATACCGTGAAATCTTAAAAAACGCTTTACGTATCTAAAATTCTCATTAATCAACACGAAACGCGAATCATCGATAGCATTTGCCAAGGCATCTAAATCTTGATCGAATGCAAACAATCGTCCTTCTGCACCAAGCCTACTCAAAATCTCTTTGCTATGCCCACCGCCACCAAAAGTAACATCCACATACACCCCATCTGGCTTAATATTTAAGCCATCAACCGTTTCTTTTAACAATACTGGATTATGATACATCGTCGTCGTCTTGTCCCATTACGTCTTCAGCTAAATCTGCAAAATCTAAAGCAGCATCATCGATAACCTGCTCGTATAAGGTTTTATCCCATATTTCGATAATGTTAATCGATGGTGAAATCACCACATCTTTCGAAATACTTGCAAATAGGGTTAAATCCTTAGGAATCAACAACCGTCCATTTGCATCTACCTCTACAACTCTTGCACCGGCACTAAATCTTCTAATGAAATCGTTATTTTTCTTTTTAAACCTGTTAAGTTTGTTCATTTTTTGCATCAACAATTGCCATTCTGCCATTGGATACAACTCCAAACACTTTTGAAATACTGAACGCCGCAACACAAAACCACTTTCTAGAATAGGCATTAACTGCTTTTTCATGCCAGCAGGGATCATCATACGTCCTTTCGCATCAACTTTGCAATTGTATGTCCCTATTAATGAATGCAATGGAATTTGTTATTTGTTCAACCTTTCAAATTCAAATATATCGAAAATTTTACCACTTTTTACCACTTTACCCCACATTGTTGATAAATTTTCGATTAATGGTAATCCTGAATGTAGTTTTCCGACAGATTAGAAAAAACGAATCTTATTCAAAGAAAAAATTAGGACGTAACGATATGTTATTAATACTGTTAAGTCTTTTTACTGCAAATCTTTACAATCTGAAAAGATTAAAAACCTTGAAATATGAATGAATTAACTATATTTGTTTTGTTAGGAAATGGACGAACATAGATTAATGGGGTATAGTTTAAAAAAAGAGAAAGACTACAGCTACATCGAAGTTGGGGAAGGCACGCCTATTATTGTGCTACACGGATTGATGGGAGGCTTGAGTAATTTTGAGGCAGTTAAAAACTTTTTTAGCAGCAACGGATACAAGGTCATCATTCCAGAACTTCCCATATACGATATATCGCTTATAAAGACCAACGTAAAAACATTTGCAAAGTATTTGCATGATTTTATAGAATTTAAAGGTCTTGATGATGTTATTTTATTAGGGAATTCGCTTGGGGGCCACATTGGTCTGTACCACACGAAATTGTATCCTGAAAAAGTAAAAGGCCTTGTCATAACTGGTAGTTCTGGTTTGTACGAAAGCGCTATGGGTGGTGGTTACACCAAACGTAGTGATTACGAAGTGATGAAGAAAAAGGCGCAGGAAGTCTTTTACGATCCTGAGGTTGCTACTAAAGAAATTGTAGACGAGGTGTATGCTACAGTAAACGATCGCAACAAGTTGGTAAAAACAGTAGCTATCGCAAAAAGTGCGATACGACATAATATGGCAAAAGATTTGCCTAACATGGACGTACCTACCTGTATCATTTGGGGGAAAAACGACAATGTAACCCCTCCTGAAGTTGCCGAAGAGTTTCAAAAATTATTACCTGATGCCGATTTATTTTGGATTGACAAATGTGGTCATGCGGCTATGATGGAACATCCTGATGAATTTAATAGAATTCTTCACGAATGGCTGATAGCACGTAAATTTTAATCCTACCATAAATCTTTTTTTGTAATGCGTATCAAATCTGCTGAATTTGTAATAAGTAATTCTGATGTTGCAAAATGCCCAAAAAGCAGTTTGCCTGAATATGCATTTATTGGCAGAAGTAATGTTGGGAAGTCTTCATTAATCAACATGCTAACAGAACGCAAAAGCTTAGCCAAAACTTCTGGAAAACCAGGAAAAACACAGCTTATTAATCATTTTCTGATTAATAAAAACTGGCATTTGGTCGATTTACCAGGCTATGGTTATGCCCGTGTATCTAAAAGCTCTAAAAAAACATTTCAAAAATTTATCACTCAGTATTTTAGTTTCAGAGAGCAACTGGTAACCGCTTTTGTATTGGTAGATATTAGGCATAAACCACAGCCCATCGATTTGGATTTTATGCAGTGGTTGGGCGAAAATGGCATTCCATTTTCTATCATTTTTACAAAAGCCGATAAATTAAAACCCAAAGCAATAACACAACATATAGAAGATTACAAAACCATTCTTCTAGAAACATGGGAAGAGATGCCCAAGCACTTCATCACTTCCTCTCTTAAATCTATTGGTAGTGAAGCTCTATTAAACTATATTGACGTGCTTAACAACAATATGATAAGCTAATAGCGCTCTTTAATTTACCCTCACCTCAACTTTATAACCAATAACAGATACAATTTAGACAGTATACACTTTCTAGAAAATTGTGTTTTACTCAATTTCCCTGTGCTTTAAACAAGAAACGACACAGAGGTAGCGTTAACTTTAAATCACTATATTTACCTGAGCAATACACAGAAACAATAGTATTTCTACCTTATAATCTTGAATTAACAAATTTGAAACTATGAGATATTCACTTTTAGTAACCGCTGGATTTTTTATTTTTAATAATCTCGCTTACTCACAGCAAAGCAGTCAATTCAAAACGGATTCTATATTACTTCAGCAGCTCAACTTAAACCACTTTAAACTATCGGATATTGGGGGTCTAGAAAAAAAACGTTCGAAAGAGCACACCTTATCTTTAATCCATCCTGATAATTTTAGAAAATACCCTTTCGCAACAAGCCGGTCTAACACTTACAATATGCCCATATACAAAGATGTTGAGCACAGATACATCCGATTGAAAAAAACAGATACAACCCAACATTACAGTTTAAGAATTATAAAACCTGACTAAATGCGGCTTGTAGCGTATATGCATTATACACCGCATCAAAAATGATACATGCAGAACAACTTGTCTTTAAAAATGCCTGTTTCTCATCTGAAGGCTTATAACTATAACTTCTAATGTTCTGCTGTCTATTACAAACGGTTTTACAATGCCAGTTTAAATTGTCTATCATCTGAATAAAGTAGCATTGTTTTGTTATCAGGCATTAAAAGTAATTGTATAAGATTGTGATTGTATAAACTTTTAGAGTTGAGTTTGAAAAAGGTTTTTTCATTTTTATAATTAAGTTCATAATATTGTATTCCGCTTTGTTGAAGAAAAAAATTGATTTTACCAGGACCAAGGTGATTTCCTCTAACCGCATGATCAAATACATCTAAACCTGCTATCCTTTCTACTACAATAGGCTCTAAATCATTATATTTAGCATAGGTTTCTAATAGATCGAGCGGGCACTTGCTTGCAGCGTCATCACTATGCCAAAAAGGCGCATTTTTTAAAACGACTTCTTTGTTTTTGTATTGCAGCAAGAATGAATTATCTCTTGAATTCAAATTTATCTTTCTCACCTTCTGCAGACCTTTTAAAACACTATGTGTAAACTTTGTATTAATTTCTTTTTTTACAGAATCTATTCTTTTAAATCTGATCTCTCTTATAACACTATCCGCTAGATGTGTTAGCTGTTTTTCATAGTCTTCATTGGCTTTAAATATATTTTCATATACACTGCCATAATCAGCTTTAACATAATCAATATTCTTTTTTTCACCAGTTATAACATGGGTTTTAGTGACTGCAGGGCTGACATCGTACTTACTTATATCAGTTTCAAAATGATAACAATATGAAAAACCGTTTTCATCAATAAAACGGTAATCATCCACCAAAGGCATAGTACCTATTTGAGTCGTTAAATCGTCTTTGTAATAAAAAACAGAAAATTTCTGCAAATAATGGATATCAGAAACCTCAGTTATCCTAAAGAAGGCATCTTCGATTTTATAAAAACCATGAGGATTAAAATTTATGGTTTCAAATTTAATTTTAGTAGCAGTGGTTTCAGGAAAATAAGGTAAATCAGGGTGCTTATCCTCCTCTATGGCTTTACGTCCACACGAGTTTATAGTTACGATTAAACCTATTAAAACAATAAGGCGAAAGTATAAATGCATAAAAAAATCTATTAAATTCTATAAAAACAGAGCCCGTCAATAGCTATACTATACCAACAACTCTTTTTTTAAACACTTTTATTTTGTATAACTCTGAAAACGTTTTCAAATTGATTGAGCATTAATTACGTAGAAGTCACTTAATTGTTAATTTTTGTGGCTTTCTACTTGCTTATTTCTTGTAAAATTCTATTTTGCAAACAGTTCTAACAAACATAAGTAATGCACCTAAAACTTAAACAAAAGATGGCTATTAAATTTGTTCTAATTGCATTAATGCTTTCATCCTTAAATTCGTTTGCTCAAATCACTTTAAAACAGCATCATTTTTTCGCTGTTGGAGATAGCATTACCGAGTATTATAATAGACTTCCCAAAACAACTATAGATATAGGGGAATCGGGCGCAAACAAAATTTGGGATTTTTCTAATTTAGATACAATTGCTGTCGCCAAACAAACACTAAAATTCCTCGCTCCTAAAGACACGCCTTTTTTTACAGATTACCCAAACGCTAATATTGCTTTGTACGCTAATGATATTTATGAATCTTGGTCTTTCATGGAAATTTCAAAGAAAAAAGTAACCCCTTTAGGCCACGGCTTATTCATAAATAATGAAAAGCGCACAGGTAATTATGGAGGAAGTGTTATGAAGTTTCCTCTTAAGTATCTAGACAAATCTTCAAATGAAACTGTAAAGGAAACTGTTTTAGAAAAAGATGAGAATGGACAAGATTTAATAAAAGTTAAAACCGTCTTGAACTACACCTATGTTATAGATGCTTGGGGAGATGTTATTTTACCAAAGGGTACTTTTTTATCACTTCGCATAAAATACACTTTGAATACCACCAATTACATCTATCAAAAACAAGAAGACGCATGGGTACTGCTTAGACAACCTGAAACAAACTCGACACGATCTTATAAGTGGTGGACTAATGACAGAAACGCTAAATATCCCGTTGTACAAATAGTGATGGATGAGGCTAATGAAAAACCAATAGTTGTTCAATATCTAGAAGCCATTCCTTTTACTAAAATTATTAATGAAACACAAGAGGAGACCTTAAAAGTATATCCTAATCCTGCAAAAGAACACTTATTTATTCAAATACCTAAAGCAGAAGAGACCTATACTTCTATATACTCCATTCAAGGCAAAATGGTACTAAACTTAAAAACAAATACATCTCAACTAAAAGTAGACGTAAGCCGCTTTCCCTCTGAAACCTACCTTATCGTTAGCAGAAATAAAGCAGGAGTCATTATTGGAAAAAGTAAATTCATCAAGATATAATGGGCTTCAATTTTAAAACATATGATGTTTTTCAAAATAGGCTACAACGCTTAAGGCCAATATCGTATTATTAACATAAATTCTAACACAATGCATGTCTTACAGCCTCCCAATTTTAAGTCATAAAGCTTATCTTGTACTGGTAAATTTTACCCGTAAAATTAATATATGGCAGTAACACGCATTTCACAAAAAGACATGATAGACACTCTTGAAACTCTTTTCAAGCACTATCATTTTACAGCTGACAAAGCCAAACGCTTAGCTGAAGTTTTTACTGAAAACTCATTATGTGGTGTTGCTTCTCATGGTGTAAATCGCGTCGTACAATTTATTGATTTTGTGGAGAAAAAGCTTGTTCAAAAAGATGCCGAAGCACAACATATCAACAGTTTTGGCGCCATAGAACGTTGGGATGGCAATGGTGCTCCCGGCATTACCAACGCCATAACCTGTACCGACAGAGCCATAACGCTTGCTAAAACCCATGGCATGGGCATTGTTGCATTAAAAAACACCAACCATTGGTTACGTGGTGGCTATTACGGTTGGCAGGCTGCAAAGGCGGACTGTATCTCCATACTTTTCACCAATACAAAGCCTAATATGCCGGCTTGGGGAGGTCAAGAACTCAGATTAGGCAACAATCCTTTTATCATTGCTATACCACGTAAAAAGGGTCATGTTGTTTTAGATATGGCCGTATCTCAATATTCTTTTGGAAAAATTAATGACTACAAATTAAAAGGCGAACAACTGCCTTATGATGGCGGATGGGATACGAACGGCCAACTCACCAAAGATCCTAACGCCATTTTAGAGACGGAGCGCAGTTTACCTATGGGCCTATGGAAAGGCTCTGCCCTATCCATTGTTTTAGACATGCTTGCTACCGTTTTATCTGGTGGAAAATCGACCTATCAATTAGGGCTGGCTCCATATGAAACAGGGGTGTCACAAGTTTTTATATGCCTGCACCAACCTCGTTTAGGGGATAGCGATTTACACGAACGTCTTTTAAATGAAATTATAGATTTTACACATAGTGCCACACCTGTTGCAAAAGACAGTAAGACATACTACCCCGGAGAACGCACAGCACTTATACGGCATAAAAACTTAAAAGAAGGTATTCCTGTTCATACTAGCGTTTGGCAATCCATTTTAAATCTAATAGACAGTACTGCGCCTGGAGAGCTTTAATCCTTTCTATTGGCCTTTAACATCTAACGCGTCTCTTAACGCATTCCCCACCATCATAAATGCCATCACTAAAGTCATGATACACACGCCCGGTATTACTGCAAGATAAGGTTTCCCCAAAATGATATAATTGTAATGGTCTTTTATCATAGCGCCCCAACTTGCCATAGGCGGCTGCGCACCAATACCCAAGAAACTTAAACCACTTTCTATTAAAATAGCACCTGCAAAATTGGCGGCACAAATAACGATGACTGGTGCCATTATATTTGGTAAAATATGCTTTGTTATAATCCTAAAATGCGAATACCCTAATGCTTTTGCTGCTGTAACATACTGCAATTCTTTAGCACTTATAATTTGCCCTCTTACAATACGCGCTACCTCAACCCACATCGTTAACCCTACAGCTATAAACACCTGCCAAAAGCCTTTCCCTAAAGCCAAGGTAATTGCTATAACCAATAGAAGGGTTGGTATAGACCAGGTGACATTTATAACCCACATGATCACAGCATCTATCTTACCCCCAAAATAGCCCCCAAGGCTTCCCATGACGAGACCAATACACAACGAAATAAATACTGCTATAAATCCAATAAAAAAGGATATTCTTGCGCCTACTAAAACACGACTCAATAAATCTCTACCATATTTATCTGTACCAAATAAGAATCGCTTTGTGGTGATAAACGGTGTGACGTTACGATTGGGAAACCTCTCTAATGCAACTGTTTTTTCTTCTCCTTTCAATCCATCGGATGCATACGCGACATACATAAGTTGGTCCTTTTGAATCTCATAACTTGAGATAGGCAATTCGGTATCAGAATTTTTCACACCCCAAAACAAACGACTGAATCCATTTTGCGCATTCTCTGTAGTGGAGGGCAATGTTAGCATTGTTACTTTAAATCCGGGAGACTTAGAGTGAATGGACAAATGCATTTGATTGGCATATTGAGAATTGTCTGGCGCGAACGCGTAAGCAAAAATAGCGATAACCCCCACACAACTAATAAAACAGAAACTGAAAACGCCCCAAAAGTTTTTCTTAAACTTTTGGAGCGCTAATTGTTTTAACGAGTTTGATCTATGATGCATTAACTCTTAGTCTTTTATCTTTGCTACCTTTTTAAAATGGTAAGACATTTTGATATCTTCTAACACATGAATAGCTTCTTCTACATAAACATCTTTTCCTAGACTCTCATACCAGCGTTCTCGCTTTTCTTGAAGGTTTGTAGTGTCTTTGGTAAACAATTGTTGTTCGTAAGTAGTTGGCTTAAACGTGAGATCGGTTTTATATTCTGAAATAGGATCAAATCGCTTTGCCTCTTCTTCGTTTAAATCTAATTGCAACTTAAACGTTTTGTAATTTAAAGAGACTAAACTGTTATCTATTTTATTTTTCACCCATCTCGCATTTTCTTCAATCAGCTTTAACTGTTCATTATTACTCATGCGTTGCTTACTTTTCTTAATTGTTTTGTCATAATCGAAATGATTATCCCAAACCTTATAGTCTGCAGCGTCTATTTCATCGTAAGGCAAAGGGTTGTCCTTTTCTTTTTCTCCCAATTCTATAAAGCTAAATCGCCCTGGCACTTGCACATCACTTTTCACACCTTCTAATTGTACAGAACCACCGTTAATTCTATAATACTTTTGAGTTGTAAACGCCAATGCGCCTAAATCGCCGTTGCTATTGTTACGTACCAATTTATTAAGGTTATAGACATTTTGCACCGTCCCCTTACCATAGGTTTGCTTGCTTCCTATCACAATTGCACGCTTGTAATCTTGCATAGCTGCCGCCATAATTTCTGATGCTGATGCCGATAGTTCATTAACTAGAATCACTAGTGGCCCATCCCAAACAATAGATTCATCTTTATCTTTTAAAACTTCTTTTGGCGCTCCTGTAGACCGTACTTGTACAACAGGGCCTTCCTTTATAAACAGACCTGCCATTTCAACTACTGTTGGAAGCGAACCTCCCCCATTATTTCTCAAATCTAAAATTAAGCCTTCCATGCCTTCTTGCTTGAGGCGCTGAATTTCTTTGCGTACATCTGTTGCAGCATTTAAGTTCTTGTAATCATTAAAATCTACATAAAAACGTGGTAAATTAATAATTCCAAACTTCTTATTATCTTTCTCTACAACTGAAGATTTTGCATAAGTCTCACCAAGTTCTACAATATCGCGAACTATAGTGATGTCTTTAATACTACCATCTACTTTTTTAATGGTAAGTGTTACTTTAGTGCCTTTAGGGCCTTTAATATATTTTATAGCATCACTAATACGCATGCCCACTATATCAATACCTTTTTCTTCGTCTTCTTGCTTCACTTTTAAAATAACATCTTCCACCTCTAGCAATTGGCTTCTCCAAGCAGGGCCTCCAGAAATAAGTTCTACAACCTTAATGTAGTCCATACGCTTAGTTAAACGAGCGCCTATACCTTCTAACTTTCCAGACATTTGAGTATCAAAATCTTCTTTCCCTTTTGGTGCTAGATAATAAGTATGCGGATCGAATTCTTCTACTATAGTATTCACGTAAGTAGAAAATCTATCTTCACGTGTTTGGTCGTCTACATTATCATTAAAATAGATATCAATAGATCTCAAAGTCGCTTCACGTGCTTCTTTTTCAATCTCAACATCTGTTTTCATAACATGGTTAGGATCTTTTTCTTTAGCTTTCTTTTCGTCTTGATAAATATCATCATAGTTAGACAATGTAGAAAATTTGAGTTGTTTTCTCCAGCGTTCTTTCATTTCACGCTTGCTAAAAACGTAATCCATATTTTCTGAATCTGTATCAAAACTTTCTTCAATGGTATAATCAAAAGGTGTAGATAGAACCTCCTTGTAAATCAATTTAACTTCTTCTATACGATTGAGTAAACGGTCATCTACAATATCGAAAAAACTAATATTAAGTGATTTTAACTGGTCGTCAATCTGTGTTTTATACTTTTCAAATTCATGATAATCCGATTCATAAAAGAAACGCTTCGCAGGATCTACACGTTCTACATAATGCTCGAAAAACTGTTCTGAAAATTCATCATTAAGTTCAATAGGATCAAAATGGCCTTGTTGGAGCACATAAGTAATCACCTGAATTAATAATTTATCTTTATCGGGGTTTTCAATTGATTTGGAGGTAAAGCTACAGGACGCAAACGCGAGTAGGGGCATCAATAATAAAACCTTATAATTCTTTCTCATCATAGCCTTCATGTCTTAATAAAATCTAATTATCAGTATTATTTTTACTAAAATAAAGAAAAAACCGTGCCATTTAACGAAAGTGGCACTAATTTTTTGTTAAAGCACGTAAAAGATAACATTACACAAGATTTTATGTATTTTAGCATGACCTAAAATAAGGGCCTTTTATGTTAAAAAAACCATTAATTTTAGTCACTAATGATGACGGTATTACAGCACCTGGTATTCGTGCTTTAATCGCAATTATGAATACCATTGGAGAGGTGGTTGTGGTGGCTCCAAACAGTCCCCAAAGTGGCAAAGGTCACGCCATTACTTTAGACACGACATTGCATGTTGAGCAGCTTGAAGTACCTTCGCAAACACACCGCGAATACACGTGTTCTGGCACTCCAGCAGATTGCGTAAAACTTGCCATTAGAGAAATACTTGACAGAACTCCAGATCTTTGCGTATCTGGTATTAACCACGGTTCCAACGCTTCTATAAATGTTATTTATTCGGGTACGATGAGTGCCGCTATCGAAGCTGGTATCGAAGGTGTTCCTGCCATTGGGTTTTCGCTATTAAATTACAATTGGAATGCAACTTTTGAAGCTTGTACATCTTACATAAAAACCATTACAACACAGGTCTTAGAACAGGGCTTAGATAAGGACATTGTTCTCAATGTTAATTTTCCTGACATTCCTGAGGCTGAGATTAAAGGCATTAAAGTTTGCAGACAAGCTCGCGCCAATTGGGTAGAGGCATTTGATAAACGACAGACCCCACAGGGCAAAGATTATTATTGGTTAACAGGGCATTTTGTAAATTTAGATGGCGGTGAAGATACTGATGAATGGGCTTTGGAGCAACATTATGTCTCCTTAGTGCCTGTACAATTTGATTTGACCGCACATCGAAGTATTGCACGTTTACAAACATGGAACTTAAACGGCTCTGAAAACATAGAATAAAGTACAATTTAAACTAGCGTGAAATTACCTGAGAACACTATAGGTGGTATTGGAATAACTAAATTTTAAAAACGCTATCGACTAACATATGAAAAAAGATCTTTTTACAGGCATTTTAGTAGGCTTGATTGCAAATGCTTTTGGCCTATTTATAACAGCTCAACTTTTGGGTAATGGTGATGATTTTGCTACTGTACTAGAAGCTGCTTTTAAAGAAGGATTTTTAGGCAAACTTATTAGTTTAGGAGCTGTATTAAATCTTATTGCTTTTTTTATTTTTATAAAAAAGGGCATGGATTATCGCGCTAGAGGCGTATTATTAATTACCGTTTTTATAGCTGTATTTACATTTATCATTAAACTCTTTTAAGGGCGTTAAACACAAACATGAGATACTATATTCTTGCAGGAGAAGCTTCGGGCGATTTACATGGTGCCAACCTTATTAAGGCACTTAAAAAGACAGACCCTGCCGCCGAGATTCGGTTTTGGGGTGGCGATTTAATGCAAAATGCTGGTGGACAGCTCGTAAAACATTACAAAGAACGTGCGTTCATGGGATTTACAGAGGTACTCCTTAACCTAAGAAAGCTATTCAAATTGATCTCGTTTTGTAAAGATGATATTGCGCGTTTTAAACCAGATGTTGTTATTTTTATAGATAATTCTGGTTTCAACCTTCGTATTGCCAAATGGGCTAAAGCGGAAGGTTATAAAACCAATTATTACATCTCCCCGCAAGTATGGGCCTCTCGGGCTGGGCGCGTAAAAGCCATAAAGCGTGACATCGATGCCATGTTTGTCATCCTACCTTTTGTAAAACCATTTTATAAAACACATGGTTACGATGTGACATTTGTAGGCCATCCTTTAATTGATGCCATAGCTGATAGAACTCTAGTCGATGAGCACCAATTTAGAACCACACACCACCTTAGTGAGAAACCTATCATAGCTTTGCTTCCTGGCAGTAGAAAACAAGAAATCACCAAAATGCTAAGTGTGATGCTAAGCGTAGTCGATGCGTTTTCAAACTATCAATTTGTTATTGCTGGGGCACCAAGTCAAGATTTCGAGTTTTACCAAAGTTTTATAAAACATACTGATGTGCGTTTTATTTCTAATAAAACCTATGACTTGCTAAGTTTTTCCTATGCGGCCTTAGTCACTTCTGGTACCGCTACTTTAGAAACAGCCTTGTTTAAAGTTCCGCAAGTGGTTTGCTACAAAGGCAGCGCCATCTCTTATCATATTGCCAAGCGCATCATTACCTTAAAATACATTTCTTTAGTGAATTTGGTTATGGATAAGGAAGTGGTTACTGAATTGATTCAAAACGAATTTACTAAAGAACGCTTGAAAGCGGAATTGCATAACATCCTAAATACGGATGCGCGGCAAACCATGTTTCACAATTACTACGAATTGGAACAAAAATTAGGAGGTAAAGGTGCCAGCGAGACTACTGCAACACATATTTATAATGCCCTAAAATCGAAACTTTAACATGAAAAAATGCGTCTTTATCCTGTCTTTGCTGCTTCTTTTTTACAATTGCAAATCGAAACAGTCTCCTGTAATTACAAAGAAAGCAAAAACTGAACGTACACAACGCGTTGTGATCGCTCCTAAACCTAAACGCACGCAACGTCATGTTAACAAACCTGTATCTAAAGCCTCTAAAATTGTAAACTATTCCAAACAATTTTTAGGTACTCGCTATACCTATGGAGGCACCTCAAAAAAAGGCATGGATTGTTCTGGATTGGTTTACGAATCTTTTAGAGCTAACGAAATTTACTTACCTAGAATTTCTAGAGACATCGCTAAGAAGGGACGTAAAATCGATCTTAGAAAAACCTTAAAAGGAGATCTTTTGTTTTTTAAAACCAATAAAAACCGAAGAGGTTCTATAAATCACGTTGGTTTAGTTGTAGACATTAAAGACCATAATATCTATTTTATTCATGCCACATCGTCTAGAGGAGTTATCATCTCCTCTCTAAACGAGCGGTATTGGAAATCTGCTTTTTCTGAAGTACGCCGCGTATTGTAAGTAAATTCACTAAATTGCAGTTTATGCGGCTGCTCAATTTTACAATTATAAAGCTTACTGTTGCTATACTGGTAGGCATTTTGTTAGGGTATTATGTTTCAATACCTCTACCCCTGTCGTATGTCATGGTTGGGATCACACTTTTAATAGCCTACCTAAGCTATAGAAGGGCACAGCAGCGATTTAAACAAGAGATTTGGTTTGGATTAACCAGTGTTATAAGCATGATTTGCATTGGTGTTTTAACCGTTAATCTTCACAATCCTAAACAATCTACAACACACTATTCGCATCGTTTTAAAAAGCCAGAAATCCCTTCTGCATTGAACACCATTAGCTTTAGAGTCGATGAGGTCTTAAGATCAAATTCGTATTATGAGACCTATTACGTGACTATTAACACTATCGGTGCCCACAAAACGACAGGGAAGGTGCTTTTAAAGCTCAAAAAAACCTCTACGAGTATGTCACCCTCGTTACATGTAGATGCGACTTATATTGCGAGAACAGCATTTCAATCTATTCGTCCTGTTTTAAACCCTGGCGCATTTGATTATAAAACTTACTTGGAGCGTCAATACGTTTACCATCAGCTTATATTAGACAAATCTGCCTTGTTTTCGGTCTCAAACAACATCACCTCCATTTACGGTCTAGCCTACCAACTTAGGCAATATCTTATCTCTAAACTACAAACATTTAGCTTTTCAAAAGATAGCCTCGCAATTATTAGCGCCTTATGTCTGGGTGAGCGCCAAAACATTAGCAAGACCTTACAAAATACCTATACAGATGCTGGCGTGATACACATACTTGCCTTATCGGGTTTACATATCGGCATCTTACTTCTTTTTCTAAACCGTTTGTTACGGCCTTTAGAACGTATAAAACACGGTAGACGACTTAAAATTAGTCTTATTCTCCTAATTCTATGGGGTTTTGGAATGGTAACAGGGTTATCAGCCTCTGTTGTAAGATCTATTACCATGTTTAGTATACTAGCCATTGCAATGCAACTAAAACGCCCAACGAACACCTACAATACCTTAGCCATTTCTATTTTTATATTGCTACTTTGCAAGCCTTTATTGGTATTCGATGTAGGGTTTCAATTAAGCTATTGTGCTGTAATTGCTATTATAAGTATCACTCCTCTTTTGGCGCGCTTATGGCATCCTCGCCATTGGTTAGTACAGCTCTATTGGCGCATATTTACGGTGAGTTGTGCTGCTCAAATAGGGATACTCCCTATTAGCCTTTACTATTTTCATCAATTTTCAGGTTTATTTCTCCTCTCTAATCTAGTTATCTTACCATGTCTTGGCGGTATCATTGGTGCTGGTTTTATCATCATAGTATTGGGCAGTATCGACATGTTACCCCATAGTCTCGTTACTTTATTTGACACGGTAATACTTGCAATGAATGCTTTTGTGCATTGGGTTGCACAACAAGACATTTTTCTTTTTAAGGCCATTTCATTTCAATTAAGCGCCCTTTTTATTTCGTATGTTCTCATTGTATCATGTTACAAATTTTGGACAACGGCGCTCTACAAGTATTTTAAATTCATACTTTACGGTTGCATCGCCATGTCTTTTGCGTTTTGTGTCACAGCGTACACAAGATCCAAACATAAATTTATTGTCTTTCATAAACCTAAACACAGTATACTTGCCCATATAGCACATTCAACTGTATTTTACAGCGATTTAAAACCAGATACTTTAAAAGCGCAGGCTACTGTTACTAATTTTAAAGTTAAAGCGCACTTAAAAACCTATAAACAAGATACATTGCACTCTATCTATAGCTTAGGCGAAAAGCAACTTTTAATTGTAGACCATTTGGGTCTTTACAACGTACAGAGCTTTAAACCCGATTATATATTATTACGAGAATCTCCAAAATTAAACTTAGAACGTTTAATCTCTCATCACAGGCCTTTGTATATTATTGCAGACGGTAGTAATTACACCTCGTTTATTAAACGATGGAAGCTTGTATGCTCTAAACGAGACATTCCATTTCATTATACGGGAACAGACGGAGCTTTCGAAATCAATTACCAGAATTAAATTTATATCTAAAGCAGGACGTATTAACCTTTAAACTCGGGTTTAAAAGCCTTGTAATACGCGCTAAATTCGTCTTGGTTCGTAATACGCTTATGGTCATCTTTTTTAAACAATTTCAAATACAATTCTAACTGTGTAGGTTGTTGATAGCCGCGTATAGGTGCTATAACATTAGCATCTTCATCAAAAAATACGATGGTAGGATAAGCACTTATTTGAAGATATCTTGCTAATTCATGTGGTGTATTTCTGGTATTTTGTTTTGCAGGACTGTATCCTGGGTTTCCGTAAGCCTTACCTTTATAATTTACAGTAGTAGCACCTTCGCCATTAAATTTTACAGCATAATAATTTTCGTTAACATACGCTACCACATCTGGATTGTGAAATGTGCGCTTATCTAACATTTTACAAGGGCCACACCAAACGGTATAAACATCCATCATTATTTTTTTAGGTGTCTTTTTTTGAAGTGCAATTGCGTCTTCTAAACTCACCCATTGTATCTCTTGTGCCACTCCAGAGAGGTGTACTCCTAGAATAAGTAAAACTATATATATGTAGGTTTTCATGTTATGCTGTGCTGTTTTTAAAAGTATACGGCTACAAAGTTACGATTTTTGCCTCGAGTTTATAATATTATCAGCTACGGCTAGCCATTTTTTAGATCCGCCTTTAACGAAGCCCGTACTTCCCATATGAATTAGGTTTGTTCTGTCGTTAGACGTTTTCTCTGGGTCTGCAAAAACTACCGTAGGATATCCTCTTACTTTAAAAAGGTTTTGCATTTGATAATTTTGAATCTGCGTGTCTTTATCTTGTTTTTTGCGTCTAGGAAAATCTAATTCCACTAAGATCACATGTTCTGCGGCCCAAGTTTCAAAGTCTTTCGTTAATAAAACTTCCTTTTGAAGCTTTATACACCAACCACACCAATCTGATCCTGTAAAAAATAACATTAGGGGTTTTTGTTCTGCTATGGCTAATTCAGAAGCTTTTTTCATATCTTGATGCCACACAACCTCTTGTGCATGACTAAAGCCCATAACGAATAATAGCGCGATAAGTAGGTAAATCGTCTTTTTCATAATAGATGAGTTGCAAATCTTATGCCTAACTTACGAAAAAAGCATCTAATATGCTTCTTTTTAAATATTTTTCATTGATTTCTCGATTAACGCACACCATGCATAAGCCTTTTTAATAAAGGATTTAATACTAAAATTACAATCCCAGCCACTAAAGGCACTATCGTAAATATGAGAAAGAATGTTGATAAACTGTAAGCCTTAGTGATATTTTCTATTTGTCCTCCAAGTACAGCTGCCAACTTATTTCCAATGGCTATTGCAAGGTACCACATCCCAAACATTAAAGCAATCATTCTAGGCGGCACTAACTTACTTACATAAGATAGACCTACAGGAGAGAGACACAGTTCGCCTAAAGTATGGAAAAGATATGCTAGAATTAACCAAATCATACTCACCTTAACACCGTCTACAAGACCACTAGCTCCAAAAGCTAATAATCCAAAACCAATGGCCATTAAAATTAATCCTAAGGCATATTTGGCTGCAGCACTAGGATTGTATTTACTGTCCCACCATTTAGAAAAAAACGATGCAAAAACAATAATAAAAAAGGAATTCAAAATACTAAACCACGACACTGTAATTTCTACTTCATTGGCTTTTACTTTTGTAACACGCGCATCGACTATGCCGTTGTCTCTTTTCAAACGCGTACCTCTTGACCTTGATGCTGAAAGACGTAAATCGTCCAAATACCCGTAGGAACTTCCTTGATTGTCTTTTACAATCATTTTTATGGCATCCCCTACTTGTAACGCAATAGGCTCTGCTACAGACGTTATCTTTTCTTCAATAACAAGTTTTGGGCCTAATGACATCGTCTCCGTTATTGGGGTGTGAAAATACAATGTGTTTAAAGGTTGTGTAAGCACCTTATCATCTTTATGGTAGTACACCGTAGCTACTTTAGTGTCTGTTATATTCTGAATGGCAATTAAATACTTTATATTAAATGCCTCTTGTTCTTTTAATTTCGCTTTGCTGTTCTTTAATGAAGACGTCTCTAAAAGTAGTGTTTGCGATCCAACTTTAATACTATCTATTGAGATGGTTGCCTCTTCTCCATCTATCATAGTCTTAAAATGTCCTGACACCATTTTGGCATTAAAAGCCTTTAAGGTGGTCGCCGTTGCGTTATAACTATTAGGCGAAACAGTCGTCTTAATTGTTTTATAAGCAACATCGTAAGCAACTGTGTTGAAGTCTCTATTTAACATCCATCCTACTAACCCCCACATGACCACAAAACAAACAACAAGTACAACATTAGATCCTGGAATCTTAGTAAAGGTTTTTTTCCACAAGAGATACAATACCCAAGAAATAATAAGAAGAGGAACTACCGTTAGTAATAGATTAATCACATTAAATGTTGTCGCTGCACCTCCACTTAATAATCTATTAACGTTATCTCTCGCAAATATGACCAATGAAGAAGCGCCTTGCTCGAATGATAACCAAAAAAAGACTGTAAAAAAAGCAAAGATTATAAATGCTATCATACGGTCTCTAACAATTTTAGAGTAACGTGAAATTCTAGTGATTACCAAAACTAAAAATAAGGTTAGCGCCAATAAAACAGCTGTGTACTGTCCTTCTAAGTTTCCTATTTTAAATACAGAAAAGAGGTCTATTCCTGCGATTTTAGACAAGGGGTCATTAATAGCATACCCTAAGCCTATAATTGAGGATATTAGTATTAGTATTTTATCTGTTAATGTAAATGGATTGGGCTTTTCTTCTTCTAAGCCTTCTAATGGGGCTAAGGTTTGGTCATTATTAGTTTGGGGCAATTCCTCCTCATGTATTAAAGAAGGTTTAGCTCCTATTTGTCCAAACAAAGCCCCTGCTAACCAAAACTGAAGTGTTCCTAAAAGCATAAAAATGCCTGCCAAACCGAAACCATAGGCCCATCCTATTTTTTCGGCTAAATAGCCGCAAAGCATCATCCCAAAAAAAGCCCCTGCATTTACCCCCATATAATAAATAGTATAAGCACCATCTTTTTTTTCAGGCCTGCTTTTGTACATTTCAGAAATTATGGAAGTCATTGTGGGTTTAAAAAAACCAGTTCCAATAACTAAAAGCACCAAGCCAATATACAAGGATGCTTCAGTTTCAAAAGCCATAGATAAGTGACCTAATGTCATAATGAAGGCCCCAATGATGACTGCCCAACGGTAACCTGTATATTTATCTGCAATCCAACCTCCAATAATAGGTGTGATATACAATAACATGGCATAAGTACCAAATAAGGCACCTGCATTTTCAACAGACCATTCCCAACCAGGATTATAACCTATTGCTGCCATAGTTAGAAAATTTATTAATAAAACCCGCATGCCATAAAAAGAAAAACGTTCCCACATTTCTGTAAAGAACACAACAAATAAACCTGCTGGATGTCCTAAGACCTTATCTTTAAATAAATTTTCTATATCTGTCTTCATAAATCAGTTGTTTCGTATTATCAATTAATTAAACCCTTTATTCTCGTTTATCGCCAAGTGTTTCATGGATAAATCGCGTCATTTTTTTGTAGAGATGTAAGCGTGTATTACCACCGTATATGCCATGATTTTTATCGGGATAAATGGCCCAATCAAAATCTTTATCGGCTTGTATTAAAGCTTCTACCAAGCGCATGGTGTTTTGCACATGTACATTATCATCGGCCGAGCCATGCACCACTAAAAAGTCACCTTTTAATTGCGCAACATGCGTCATTGGTGAATTCGCGTCGTAGCCTTCTGCGTTATTTTCTGGCAATCCTAAATAACGTTCTGTATATATGGTATCGTAAAAACGCCAACTGGTAACTGGTGCAACAGCTATAGCCATTTTAAATACGGTATGCCCTTTAAACAAACAATTACTGCTTACAAAACCGCCATAACTCCATCCCGATATGCCTATTCGCGTTTTATCAATATAAGGAAAGGCGCCCAATTGCTTTGCTGCTTCTATCTGGTCTTCTACTTCATAATGCCCCAAATTGCCTTGAGTGACTTTCTTAAAAGCTGCGCCTTTATACCCCGTTCCTCTACCATCTACACAGGCTACGATGTAACCTTGTTGAGCTAGAATCTGCATCCAATAGTCATTTGTAGTATGCCAAGCATTAGATACATATTGCGAACCTGGTCCAGAATACTGGTACATGAATAGTGGGTAGGTCTTTTGCGCATCGAAATTTGCGGGTTTTAACAGCCACATATTTAAATCATTGCCATGAACTGAGAGGGTTCCAAATTCTTTTTGAGACATTTCTACCTCCGAAAGTTGCTCTAAAAGGGCTTTGTTATCTTTGATTGGTTTGACTAAACGCCCAGATACCGCTTCATGAAGTGTAAATTCTGGCGGTGTTACAGCATTAGAAAACGTATTTATAAAAAGTGAAAAATTAGCACTAAACTCTGCTGAATTTGTCCCTTCACGTAGTGCTAATCCTTTTTTATGACGGCCATTTAATTTAATACTATATACTGCTCTGTTTATCGTGCCATTTTCTGTAGATTGATAAAACAAAGTACTTCGTGAGGGGTCATATCCATAAAAATCGGTAACTTCCCACTGCCCTTTAGTAACCTGCGTAATAAGTTTTCCTGTTGGCGCGTAGTGGTAGAGGTGATTATACCCATCCTTTTCACTCGTCCAAAGAAAACTGCTATCTTCTAAAAATGTCAAATAGTCGGTAACCTCTACATAGGCCTTATCACGTTCCTCTAATACAAGGTTCATGGTACTTGTATCTGTATTTACAAACCAAAGGTCTAAGGCATTTTGAGCGCGGTTTAAAACTTGAACACTCAACACCTCTCCTTTAGGTGTCCATTGAAGTCTAGGGATATAAAAATCTATATACGATTTCGTGAATGCTATTGGCGTTGTCGTATTACGTTCTATATCAAAAACAAACACTTCCACTTTAGCGTTTTCTGTTCCTGCTTTAGGATATTTAAACACTTCCTGCGTTTGGTAAAGGCCTTTGCCATACACATCCATGGAGAATTCAGGGACTTGAGTTTCATCAAATTGTATAAATGCGATTTTAGAACTTGTCGCATTCCATTCAAAAGCACGTACAAATGTGAACTCCTCTTCATAAACCCAATCTGTAATCCCATTCTTAATTTTATTTTTTACACCATCGAATGTGATTTGATCTGTACTGCCCGATGCGATATCAAACACATAAATATTATTTTCGAAAACGTAGGCGACTTTTTTGCCATCTGGCGAAAATGTAGGTTCTTGTATTTTACCTTCTGCAACTTCTATTAGGCCTTTGGTCTTGACATTATAAACATAGTAGCGCGCTTTAGAAGAATACCGATAGATAGACGCGCCCTCTGTTGCTAATAATACATGACTTTCATCTGCGCTAAAACTATAATCTGTGAAGTAATTCAATTCTGGAAGATCTGCAGAAGACACAAGTGTTTTTACTTTTTCACCTGTCTTATAGTTATAAATTTCAACACGAGTAGAACGTTCAACCCTGTCAAAATTAAACACGGCATACGCCTTGCCATTTTGCATAGAATGCAAATCGTCTAAACCTTTTGTTCTGTATACACCGTTCCATACATCGTCTAAGGTAATGGCTTTTTTCTGAGCTACTGCAGCAGCAGATAGCAATAAACAAACAATCAAGGTACTTAGGGTATATTTCATATATGTGTAAAACCTTTTAGATCAATTTTTAGTTTTAATACTGTCTAAAAAATCAATTATTCGTAGTGTTTGCTCTTAAAAACGTATTGATTTTTTAAACCTACTTCAAGTTTACCAAAAATAATGCATTTAACCGAATCAATTAACAGTTCTGCTTAGTTTATACAGCAGAACTTTATACTGGAGGCGAAAATCTGAAAGTAAATATAAAGGAACCCTAAGGTTTTATTTTGTAATACAAATCATTCTAAGCCTTTGCTAGAGTTCAAACTGTAACAGGTTTTAGGTTTAAAAGTGGTAAAATAACGCCTTAGGAGAGTCTTTCAATTCTTAAGAAGAGTGCTATCTTTGCGCCAATAAATGCATGCAACTATGACTAAGATTATTTCGGGGTTTTCTAAACGTTCTAAATTAGAAAAAATTGATTGGATTGCCGACACCTATTTCTCTAATGCCGATGCTGCCAAAGCCGTTTTAAAACAGTATTGGCATAGCGATGAAGCCTTGCAGCAATTGCATGATGAATTTATAGAGAACACTGTTTCTAATTACTATTTGCCCTTGGGTGTAGCGCCAAATTTTCTAATAAATGGCGAGGTTTATACCATTCCTATGGCCATAGAGGAAAGCTCTGTGGTTGCTGCGGCAAGTAAAGCTGCGAAGTTTTGGTTAGATAGAGGTGGTTTTAAAACGGAAGTGATTGCTACTAAAAAAATAGGACAGGTTCATTTCATGTACACAGGAAATCCTGAGCATTTACAACAGTATTTTAAACATATTAAAGCCCAACTTATTGCTGATGCCAAACCCATTACCCGTAATATGGAAAAACGTGGTGGTGGCATTTTAGCTATTGAACTTAGAGATAAAACACAAGATATAGACAATTACTACCAACTTCATGCGTCTTTTGAAACCTTAGATGCTATGGGAGCTAATTTCATCAACTCCTGTTTGGAACAGTTTGCCAAGACATTTAAAGACGGGGCTTTACATTTTGAAACGTTTACAGCTACAGAGCGTGACATCACTATTGTCATGAGTATTCTCTCTAACTATGTCCCCGAATGTTTGGTAAGGGCAGAAGTAAGTTGTCCTGTTGAGGCCCTTCAAGAAAAGAATGGTATTTCTGGTCATGATTTCGCGACTAAATTTGTACAAGCGGTTGCTATTGCAGAAGTAGAGCCTTACCGTGCTGTAACTCATAACAAAGGTGTGATGAATGGTATAGACGCAGTGGTTCTAGCGACAGGGAATGATTTTAGAGCTGTAGAAGCTGGTGTACATGCCTATGCTGCCAAAGACGGTCGGTATTCGAGCTTATCGCATGCTAAAATAGAAAATGGCATCTTTAAGTTTTGGATGGACATCCCACTTGCCTTAGGTACTGTAGGAGGCCTAACGGGCTTACATCCTTTAGTCAAACTCGCTTTGGAACTTTTAGGGCAACCTTCAGCAAAAACGCTTATGCAAATTGTTGCTGTTGCTGGTTTGGCTCAGAATTTTGCAGCTTTAAGATCGTTAACGACTACGGGAATTCAGCAAGGCCACATGAAAATGCACCTTATGAATATTTTAAATCAATTTGAAGCGAGTCCTGCCGAAAAGCTAACCCTAACCGAACATTTTAAAACCCATACGGTAACGCATAGTGCGGTTGTAGATGCCCTTAAAAAGTTAAGAGTTTAATATCAAAATAGGAAACACATTGCAAAAAAGCTATAAAAGTAACGGTAAACTATTACTCACTGGAGAATACGTGGTTTTAGATGGTGCCTTAGCACTAGCCATTCCTACGGCGCAAGGACAAAGCTTAGAACTCACACCTCTTACAACTCCAGAATTGCATTGGTATAGCTATGATGTTGCAAAACAACTTTGGTTTCAAGACCAGCTGCATTTAGATGTGCTAGAGCATACTACGCTAGAAACGATTAGCCCTAGTACCCCTTCATTACGATTACTTCAAATCTTGGTTGCGGCGCGACGCTTAAATCCAGAATTTCTTAACACCGACTATGGGTTTAAAATAGAAACGTACTTAGATTTCCCAAGGCAATGGGGGTTAGGCACCTCCTCTACTCTTATTAATAATGTCGCTCAATGGGCTGGTGTTAATCCTTATGCGCTTCTTAAACTCACTTTTGGAGGTAGTGGTTACGATATTGCTTGTGCGCAGCACGATTCGCCTATATGTTATAACATTACAGATGATAGTCCTAGTGTAAGTCCTGTGCAATTTTCCCCTGCTTACTGCGATCAGCTTTATTTTGTGTATTTGAATGAAAAACAAAACAGCAGAGAAGGCATTGCCCATTACAAAGCTCTAAAGGGCGACCTTGGCACGGCACTTTCTGAGATTTCGGCCATTACTGAGGCGGTATTACAATGTACTACATTAAGTGCTTTTCAGGATTTAATCAAGGGGCATGAACACCTTATTGCAGCGTTGACAAAGCAAGAACAAGTAGGCACACGTCTTTTTAAAGACTTTAACGGTGCGGTTAAAAGTTTAGGCGCATGGGGTGGCGATTTCATTTTAGCGGCTTCTGAGACCAACCCAACCGCTTATTTTAAAGCTAAGGGATTTGATACTGTAGTGCCGTACCACCAAATGATTTTATAACTAAAAATACATCACAAAAAAAGCCTCAATTTTAAAAATTGAGGCTTTTTTTGTGGTATTAAAATACCTTATCATTTATTGTATCTGAAGCTTCGCTCTATTATCTTCAATAGCCGCAGCGTCTTTTAATGCACTGTAAAGTTTTGTATTTACAACACTAGATTTCTTAGTCTGTACTTGGTTTGCGAAAGACTGGTAGTTATCTAACGCTACCGCTGGAGTTACTTTTGTAACCTGTATTTTATAAACACCTTTTTCTCCTGCTATTAACTGAGACGTTTCTCCTTCTTTTAAAGCAAAAGCTGCACCAACAACTAAAGGCTCTCTTCCTGCTCCAGAAATGGTTGGGTTTTTCATATTAATTGCAGAAGCTGTTCTTACTGTTGTACTTTCTGCAGATGCAATATCTTCTAAAGTTGTCGCTTTAACACGCGCTTTAATAAGCGCTGCTTTGCGCTCTTTTCTTAATAGTGGTAATACGGTTGCAGAAGCATCTTCCACAGACATTAATCCAGCTTCGTGCGCTGCTACAATCTGTGCTATAGCATAACCATTAGGAATAGTAAAACGTTTTACAGCTCCAATCTCTGCCTCTTCTTCAAAAGCCCAACGTACAATTGGTCTTTGACTTCCAATACCTGGTATGTTTTCATCTAAAGCTTTCATTCCATTGACAGGACGTACTGTAAACGACTTAGCTTTTGCTGTCGTTTCAAAATCATTGTCTTGTGCTGCAATTTCAAAATTAGACGCGTCTCTAAATATCGCATCTATAGTTTCTTGAGAAGGTTCTATTTTTCTTGCAATTGTCCCTACTTTAATGGCTTTAGACTTCTCTTTCTGTCCTTCTATTTCCACGATATGGAATCCGAACGTTGTTTTTACAATTTTAATATCTCCAACTTTACCCTCTTCAAATTCAAAACTATTAAATTCTGGAACCATTGTGCCGTAAGGATGCCAATCGTAACGTCCTTCTTTTTGCACACTGCCTTGATCTGAAGAAAACTGTGTTACAAATTCTGGAAACTTTGATTTGTCTTTTTTCAAGATTGTTAATAAACTATCTGCTATAACTTTAGCTTGTGCCTCTGTTTGTACAACTTCTGGTTTAGCAGCTCTTGCCCCTACATAAGGAATTAAGATATGTCTCACTTTAGCTGAATCTGGAATTTGCTTCGTAGCAATAACCTTAGTCATTTTAAAGAATCCGTTATCTTTATAAGGCCCGTAAATAGCACCAACGTCTAAATTGTAAAGCGTATCTGCTGCTACGGTTGGTAAACTTGATTTAAAGACAAAACGATCTTCAAACTTAATACCAGAATCTGCGATGCTATTAATATAACTTTCGTGATCTTTTACTTGGGCAAAAGGTTTAATGGTATCAGTTCTTCCATTTACATACTCTACAGTACCCTTCTTAAAATTTGCTAATTCTGTTTTAATTGCCGTTTCATCTGCTGCTGTAGCGACTTCTTTAAACTCAACATACTTGATATCTCTGGTTGCTTCAACTTCGTATTCCTTTTGGTGTGCATTGATGTAAGCGCTAATATCACCTTTGCTTACTTCTATAGTACTGTCTGCAATCTTAGAGTACGGTAACTGTACAAACTTAATATCTACTTTGTTGCTTTGTAGTTTGTGCTCTAATTCACCTTCTGTAAGTGTCCCTACTAATCCCGCTTTTACTAAATTAAAGTAGTTTTGTTGTAATGCATTTGCTGCAACATTTTTTTCATAATCTACCCAATTCGCATAAGCTTCGTCTGATGTGTTTTTCAAATTCGCGATATACTCGTTCATTTTACCTTCATCGAATACACCAGCTTCATTTAAAAACTCTGGACTGCTAGACAATGCCGTTTTTAGCAAATCACGCATTTGATCTTTTTCTACTGTAATTCCCAACTTATCGTACTCTGCAGATAACACAGCGGCTCTAACTTCGGCATCCCATACGCGATTCATAACTTGTGTATTTGTCGCATTTGGTCCCATTTGGCGTTGCATGTTTTCAACTTTTTGAAGAAAGTCTTCTCTAGAGATGTCTTTTCCATTTATTGTTGCAACTGTATTTTGAGATCGTGCTGTTAATGCATCACTATTTCTAAATAAATCTGCTAATACAAAAGAAAACAATGCCAAAGCAATGATAAGTATTAGGAATAATGAACGTTGTCTGATTTTATTTAAAACTGCCATGTGTTATCAAAAATTTTAACCTTTTAGTTGGTTTTTATTAGTGTTTTCGCCTAAAAAACGCACGCTAGATTTAATTAAAAGCCTTTAGCCGTGCCGATTGACAAAAATATCGTGCGCGAAAATACCATTTTCTGCTTAATAATAAAAGGAGAACTAGGCATTATATTGTGTTAAACCTATAAGCCATTTGCAAATTCTTAATCTTCTTCGATTAATCTTACCTCGACCAAGTCTATTTTTGTATTTGATACTTCCAGAATTACAAATTGAAACGTAGCTATGGTAATCACTTCGCCTTGTTGCGGAATTTCTTCGGTGTGATTCACGATTAAACCACCTAAGGTTTCGTAATTTTCATCTTCTGGCAGGTTAATCTTATAGGTTTCATTAATATAATCGACCTCCATTCTTGCCGAAAACTGATAGGTTTCCTCATCTATTTGTTGCTCTATCAAAACAATAGTATCATGCTCATCTTCTATTTCACCAAACAGTTCTTCTACAATATCTTCTACCGTCATGATACCAGAAGTACCACCATATTCATCTAAAACAACAGCTATACTTTTGCGCTTTTTCGTTAAAATATTAAGCGCATCACTAATAACAACCGTACCTGGCACAAATTCTACAGGCATTAAAATAGAGCGGATAGTTTTAGGGTTTTTAAACAAATCGAACGAATGCACATAGCCTAAAATATCGTCTATCGAATTTTTATAGACCAGTACCTTAGAGTACCCCGTTTCTGTAAACAAGGCGTTTAGTGTGGCTATAGATTCATTAATTTCTACTGCCACAAGTTCTGTGCGCGGTACCATAACCTCTCTGGCTTTAACTTCAGAAAATTCTAAGGCATTTTGAAATATTTGAATCTCAGAATCTACATCGTCATGTGCCTCTACAGACTCCATTTGTTCACTTATGTAATTTCCTAATTCGACTTTTGTAAATGCCATTTGAATGTTATCCCCGTCGGTCTTAAAAAAATATTTAAGTATTAAGTCTGAAATCCAAATTACGAAATCGGATACCCAAGTAAAAAACACATAAAAGATATAAGCAGGTATTGCTAGAAATTTAATTAATGAATTAGCATAAATTTGAAAGAAAACCTTAGGTAAAAACTCTGCAGTAATTAAAATTACGCCCGTTGAAATTATGGTTTGAGAGAGTAAACTTAAATCGTTTAACAGGTAGTTTACAAGCACCGATTGGGAGGGCAAAAAAGACTGAAACCAACTTACCAAAACATCACCCATAAAAAAGCCATAAATCACCAAAGCGATATTATTGCCAATAAGCATGGTTGTAATAAATTTTGAAGGTCTTTTTGTTAGCTTTGCTAAGATTTTTGCAAGTACACCTTCTTGCTTTTTTTCTATTTCGATATGGATTTTATTGGAAGACACATACGCGATCTCCATACCAGAAAAAAAAGCAGATAATACCAACGACACTACAATAATAATCACGTAGAGCGTCATGGACTAGTCTTTAGTATCAAATTTTTTAGCAAATTTTCTTCGGAAGAAAAACATAAATATAGCCAAAATCCCTAGCAATAATGAAGGATATGCGATGTGACCGTTAGCAGCATATTTTGAAATTGCATCATATAAAAATAAAGCTCCAAATACTAAATAAACGTATTGAAAAAACTTTGTGTACTTCATAACTTCGGTTAAATGTAGTGGTTTTAGTGTAAATATACTCAAAATCCGATGTATCGCACTTATAAAATATGAGTTTCGTATTTATTCTTCTACAGTAAGGAGGCCTGTTATTTCTAAAACTTCGGCGTTTGTAAATTCGGCATTAGAATCGAAACCATTGCCATGAATTAAATCTTGGCCTGTTCGAAACGTAACGGGCTTGTTGGTAAACAACCACTCTTTGGCATTATCGTAATACAGCTGCTCTGCAAACAAGGTATCGTTTACATCTGTAATCACCTTCACATGCCCTCTTAAATCGATAATATTAGTTTTATTATACACAATCGCATAGTCTGATATTACCGTCCCTTTTTTGATGTTATCCTCAAACAACTCTAAATTCACGCCGTCTGTAAATTCGTTATACCCAAAAGCTCTATTGCTATAGTCGTACATCTTTGGACTTATTAAAACCGCTTCGACTTTACCAGAATCTGTATATTTTAAATTAATATTTTCGGCAACACCTAAAGGCTGGTGCTCTGACCCTCCAATATTTTGAATGTCCTTAAAGTTGTCTTTACATGAAAAAAACATAGTCACAGCGATGGCTATGACTATGTGAATAGTGTTGTATGTATGTTGTTTTTGCATTATACTTTAGGCACTGTTACTGATGCTCCTATCCAACAACCAATTTTTATAGTTTGACCAGCGTTACCTGCTGTAAATATTTCTGATTTAGATGGTGCTTTGGCCTTATAGCTTGTTGCCGATTGCGAAGCCGACTTTTTTAATGTAGGATCTACACGTGATGCTTTTTGCGCTTCTTGAGCGGCCAACCAATATACAGCTCTCTTATTAAAATTAGTATCTCCACAGCTGTTCGCACTTGCAGCATACATTGCTGCTATTGATAGGTGTGGTCGTCCATTAGATGGATTTAATTTCAAGGCTTTTCTAAAGTAATTTCTAGCTTTACCATAACGTCCTTTTTTCTTTAAAATTAAACCTATTCTATTGGCTAACTTCGCCTTCTTAAAACTATTCGTTTCTAAATCGTAAGCTTGGTTAAAGTACTTTTCTGCCTCTGTAACTTTTCCTTTTTTCACTAAAATTCCTGCAACAAATACTTTGGTATCAGCAGATGGATCTGCTTTATCATATGCTTTTACTAAAGCTTCATACAAAGGATCATCTGTACATTCTTTATGAAACATTCTACTTACAGCTCTTCTTAACCAAACAGCATCTGTCTTATTAGCCTCAAAGTCTTTCTTGTAAAGCGGTATTAAGTTGTCACAATTGGCTCTTTTACCTAATTTTACATCTAAGGCATTAGACACTTGGCCATAAGCACTCAATACTTGTCCGTAATATTTTTTATACTGATTATCTTTTCGCGTTAAAGCGGTACCTGCTTCTTCTTTTTCAGCTAAAGCATTCAACTTAGTAGATGCATTTTTAACTTCTTCTTCTATTTTCTCAGCAACATCGTCGTACTTATTAAATAATTCTTTAGCAGATTTATCTCCTTTATCATAAAGCTTTACCATTAAATTAAAGTAAGTTAACAAACTTTTAGGGTCTGTAAACGTCTTCTTATCTGCTGTGTAAGCCGCATCAAAACAAGCATACAAGTCATTTGTAGTTTTTCCTAGAACCGCTTTGTTCGTGTACTGCAATTGACACGCTTTTGCTGCATATTCTCCTTTTGGTGTTTTGCTTGGATAATTTACGGCACGCTCTTCCCAAAGTTTCATTAAATCGTTAATGTATGGAATTTTAGCGTCGCCTGAAGCTGTCTTTACCTTATGTTTTAAAATTTTCTCACCATATTTATAGATCGCACGATTAAATTTAGGGTGAGATGCTCTAAGCTCCATAAGAGGCGCATATGCGGCATCATAATTTTTAGCTTTAGCATACTCTGTCATTATAGACAGTTTAGTTAACGCTTCTTCATTTGTCTGTGCACTTACGCTATTTGAACCTACAAATGAAAAAGTTAACAAAATAACTAATAGTGTAATTTTTGATTTCATAATAATGTTAATGTTCTGTTTAATCATATTTTCGTTTTTGGAACCATCTGTCATTTAATGACAGACTAATCTGCAGATTTATAAAGGTCTCTTGCACTAGGTTATTAGAAGTGGTCCCTCTTTGACCAACTTCAAAACCTATATTAGCATTAGAACCAAAATCGCCTACAGGTATTCCTACTCCAAAAGATATGCCAAACTCGTTGATTGATTCGGTTTGTATGTTTAATCCTGTTTCTTCAACCCTTAAACCTGCCCTATACACAAGCCGCTTAAAGAATCCATTAAATGCGTTATATTTAGGGATATAAAAACCTCCCAGTGATAGTCGTGATGCGTTTTCGTAGGTTGTTGCAGCAGTTTGAAATAAAGGATTAGAAAACGCACTTGTATTTTGAAATTCGTATTCTACGCCTACAAACCATTTTCTACGTTCACCAACACCTGCTCCAAAAGAAAATTTCGTAGGCAAGGTAACGTCTGTCTCCAAAAGGCCTTGACCTTCTAGATTTACATCTATTGTACTTGTTACAGATTCACTTCCAGGGATTGTATTCGCTTCTACTGTAGAAAGCGTTCTTTCATTTCTAGATACAAGATTGGTTTCAGGGGTATAGGTTGCTCCCGTTACTAACTCTAAAGATTTTGTAAGCAACACCTTATAAGTCACTCCCAAATCAAGACTTAAACCACTTAAACTGGAATCTGTATCTTCTCTAGTTTGTGTCGTTAAGGGTTCACCACGTGGATCAACCCCAAAGGAAAGCGCGCTACCATCTATAGATCCAAAATTATATTGAAAATTAGCCCCAACTTGTAAATCCTTGGTAATGGCATACCCTAATCCTAAAAAGGCTTTATTTAAACCACCTTCTCCATTAAATCGGCTTGTAGTGTCTCCATTTGCGTTGGTATTATTTAATCTGTAACTCACAGACGTTAGAGGCAACAGCCCAAAGCCAACACCAAATTTACCTACAGGAAAAGCTAACGCGATATAATCAAAAGTTCCTGAGGCAGAATTATCTTTAGACGTAGCACTTTCTTGACTAATACTCGTATACCCACCTCCCAAAGCGTATTTAACAGGCCTGTTCTCGTTATTAAAATTGGCTAAATTAGCACCGGTGAAAGATGCGGGATTTCTTAAGTTTATATGTATACTGTCTGTATAGATACTTAACCCTCCCATACTTCTATTTTCTACAGTACCTCTAAATTTTAAGCTCCCTATGCCATAAAACGAATAAGGTGAAGACACTGTTTCCTGTGCAAAAGCAGAAACTGTAAAAATTACAACAAAAACTACTAAAAGCTTTTTTATCATTTAGTTTGAATTATATTTTAAAATATAGTTTAGTCCTTCTAAAATAAAATTTGAATTCGCAAATATGCTACTTTTTAATTGTTCTGACAAGAAATTAGCATCCCCCCCTGTTAAAATTACTGTTAAATGAGAGTAATTAGCATTATAGGTTTTAACAAATCCATCTATTTCATTTACAAGACCATGAACAACACCAATATGCATGGAACTGCTTGTAGAATCTCCTACTATTTTTTGAGGAATTTCTGTATCTAATAACGGCAAATTTGCTGTTAAATTATTTAGTGCTGCATAACGTATTCTCAATCCAGGAGAAATAGCACCTCCTATATAAGTGTTTTTTGCCGTAAGGATATCGTAAGTAATACAGGTGCCTGCATCTATAACCAACACATTGGTATTTGGATACTGGTATACCGCAGCACTTACTAAAGCAATTCTATCTATACCCAAGGTTTTTGGGGTTGCATAATTGTTTTTAAAAGGAATGGGCGTATCATGAGACAATTCTAACAATTGAAATTCTTCTTTTAAAACAGCCAACTGTACGTTTTCTAAACGCCCTACCGAAGACACTATGGCTTTTTTAAGTTTAGGGTACCTTTTTTTTAGTGCTTTTAATGTTTCTAGCAATAAATCTAGAGCAACTGCATCTTTAAAAATAAGATCTTGATTATGAAACACCGCCAATTTTACACGTGTGTTCCCAACATCTATAACTAAGTTCATTTTTTTTTATTGAGGACGTAAATCTACAAAACCATGAGAACTAAACTGTTAAATATTCTACAATTCTAAAACAGAAAAAAAAATATATTTTTTTCTGTTTTAGTTTGGTAAATACCAAAATCGAGTATATATTTGCATCCGCTTTAGCGAGGTACCTTAGCTCAGTTGGTAGAGCAAAGGACTGAAAATCCTTGTGTCCCTGGTTCGATTCCTGGAGGTACCACACAAGTAAAAACCCGAAACATTTGTTTCGGGTTTTTTATTTATACCACCTATGTAGCTTCGTAGAGCACCAGAAAAAAAATCAAATGAGACCATATTTAAAATTCTTCTACACATAAGAGTGTTAAAAAATTTTAATAGAATTACTCCATTAACTAAAAACAAATCAACATCTTATCTTTCCACAGTCTACCTCTAGATGTTAAACCCATCTTTTAACGTATAACCCACTGTTATTTTGTAGTAATTTTGCAAAAAATTAACAAAAAAATAACTTAAAACTTATGCGAAAATCATTACTAATCATCGCAACATGCGCCATTGCACTATCCTGTGACAACGACCCAATTGCGACCACCGACAACAATGCCTCTGCGTTAACATCAACTTCTAAAACAGCAAAAACAACCTGTGGTTTCGATGCTTATTTAGAAGATACAGCAGCAAAAGACCCCGAACTAGAAGCACGCTTAAGTGCTCAAGAAGCTTTTATTAGCAATTACACCGCAAAACTTGAAGCACAAGAAAAGTCTGGGAAACAGAATCTTCCTCTGTTAACCATACCTGTTGTGATTAATCATTTAAGCCAAAGCGGTCAACGTATAAGCCAAGCTGTAGTAGATGCACAAATGGTACGCTTAAACGAAGTATTCTCTGGTGTTTATGCCTCACGTGCCTCTTCTCGCCCTTCTGGTTTACCTTCTAATGCGAGACAATTTGGCGCTGGGAACACGAGAATACGCTTCACGCTTCAAGCTATCAATCATAGAAATGGCTCGGAAGTTATTGATTTTTTTACATCAAACTTACAGTTTCCTGCTGTTGCTTTAGAGGAATTTGGAGGCATAACTCCTACCTCTTTGGGAAGCGTCATTAATATATATGTGATATCCAACCTTACAGATGCTACAGGTATAAGAGGTAGTGGATCTATACCTGGCCAAGCAACTGGAGACCAAGCAATTTTTGACAACATCTATATTGATGAACTTTTCTTTGGTGGAGACCTTGCTCCAGAAGCCGTATCTGAAGGCTTAACGTTAGCTCATGAAGTTGGTCATCACTTAAATTTATTCCATTTACCAGGCAGAGCAACAGAGAATTGCAGATTTGATGATGCTGTTAGAGACACGCCTAACACCTCTAAACGCTATAGTGGTACCGTTAGAACTGGCGCAAGCACTACAAGCTGTGGCTCTCAAGACATGTATTGGAACATCATGTCTTCTGTTGATGATTCTCACCGTTTCCTATTTACAAACGGGCAACGTAACAGAATGCGCGCCACATTGGCAGGAGCACGAAGCGGTCTTGTGCAGTAATACGCATACCGTCCAAACTATACAATCTAAAATCTATTGAAGCTGTAAACACAGACTAAGTCAGCTTCAATAGATGATTGTTTTTAGTGATTAAAGCCCCACTACAACAGCCAACGCTTAGCTGCAGTTTTAAAACGACATATAGCCTTAGCCTGTTAAAAGCATGTTTAGCTTTAGTTCTCTAAGAACATCAGTAAGTATCAAGCACTCGTCTTTTCAAAATTGTAATGCACTCTATACGCTTATCCTCACATCGTTTTGGATGCGCCAGTATACTTCTCCCCTTCTTTTAAAGCGTTGAGAAATCATCTCTAAAATTTGAAATAAAATCGTTTATGTATTTTTTAGAACGCTCCGTTTTGCGACACACTAAATAATGGGTTCTTTTTAACCCCACTGCACCTATACGCTTAAAACTTAAATTTTTAGAGAGTTTAAACGCTTTTAAGGCCCATTTAGGCATACACATGATGCCCATATTTGCATTAACCATTTCTAAAGCTACTTCAGTTAATGGTATCGCAGAGATTTTAAACGGCTTTACGTTATTTGGTTTTAAAAATTGCTCATACACCGATACGGTTTCTAAAGGCAAAGAATGAATGATGACATGCAGCTCTTCAAAATGATGCGCTTCTAAATAAGGTTCAGTCTGCAATGGATGTTCATGATGTAGTACAGCAAAAATCTCATCTTCAAAAACATCTATATAGGTTAAATCTTCATGATTTAATTTTGAAGTTACTATGGCGATATCGATGTCATTAGACCGTAATTTCAAAATAGGTTTATGGGTGGCTTCTAAGATTAAATCCACATGTATATCTGGATATAAAAGTCCCATTTTTTGAATAAAAGCTGAAAAGCCCTGGTAAAAACTATAACATTCGGTGCTTACCCTTACAGTACCTGCAGATCCCATTTGCAACTGCTTGATACTGTTAAACCCCACTTCTATGCGCTCAAGAACCGAATGACTTAAATCGTAAAGTACTTTACCTTCATCGGTCAACGCCCAACGGTTTCGAGTTCTCAAAAACACTTTAAACCCCAATTGCCCTTCTAAGTCTCTCAATTGATGGCTTAAAGCAGACTGTGTTAAAAATAATTTTTCAGCAGAATTGGCAATACTTCCTTCTTCTACAATCGTTTTTATCAACCTAAAGTATTTGATCTCCATAGCCTACAAAGTTAGCATTTTACAATAAGCTCTTGCTTGAAAAAATTTCAACCTAAGCTTAAAAATGCACATGTATACTACTGCAAATCTCCCTGAGATCTTACTAGGTTTGTAATACACTAAATTTTTAGAATTTATGAAAACACAAATTGAATTTTACAACAACAAATTGTCTTATGAAATGGATGCATCAGATTTATGGCATGCGTTGAAACAGCGTGAAGACATAGTGGTGATAGACACCCGACAGCCTCTTGGGTTTAACAATGAACATATCCCAAATGCCATAAACATACCACATAGTGAAATGGATAGAGCTAGAACAACGCATTTAGATACATTAAAAACATATATTTGCTATTGTGATGGTATTGGCTGCAATGCATCTACCAAAGGCGCTTTAAACATGACCAAACTTGGTTTTAAAACCAAAGAGCTTATTGGCGGCATTGCATGGTGGAAACGCGACGGCTATCCTACCGACGGCAAAAAATCGTCTAAAACGCCTCCTAAAAATTGTACCTGTTAAAACCGAACTTAAGATGCACATACGATTTGTAAAGATTGAAGACCTCCCCCAACTTATCATGTTATGTAAAGCGCATGCTGATTTTGAACGTGCGGATTATAACGCCCATAATAAACAAGAAGCCTTATCTACATTCTTATTTAGGCCAAATCCGCACCTTAAATGTTTGGTTGTTGTTCAAGATGATATTCTTATAGGCTACGCTACTTTTATGAAGCAATTTTCGACTTGGGATGCCGATTTCTATATCTATTTAGACTGTCTTTATTTAAAAGAAACTGCTAGAGGACGCGGTTTGGGCCAACGTATCATGGCACAAATTAAAACATATGCTATATCTCAAAATTGTATTGCTATACAATGGCAAACACCCGAATTTAATACAAAAGCGATAGACTTCTACACTAAAATTGGTGCAACTTCAAAAGATAAAAAACGTTTTTCCCTTCAACTCTAGCCCTGTAACAGCTTAAAAAATGACGCTTACTTTATTCTTCAATTTCTAACATTTAAATAGCCAACAAGTAAGCAATGGACAGTTACTTTTCTTTAAAAATGCTACAATAAAGCACTCCAGCTTCGAGCAGTTATGACCAACTAACTTTTTGAAAGATACTCGAAGCCTTCGCGCTCCCAACTTAATTATACTTACCCCTACGATTCAGCAATTCAATATTGTGTTTTTATTTTTTGTTTTAATAAAACTATAAGCTCATCTTGATAGTCTTCTGGAATGCTCCAGAAACTCGAAAACCAATGCACCCGTAAACTTTGCGGTGATTTCCCAAAATAATCTGCAACTTCTATTATAAACATTGTTTTCTTATCAATCTGAGCATATAGTGTCTTTATAGTGTTCTTTTTCCTGGATAAAACCATCTCTACGCCATTATTTCTTAATACAAATCCCTAGCAAATAGCACTAAAACAAACCATTTTCTTTGGTTTCATAGGCTTTTTGTTATTACTTTGTTATTGTATGTAACAAATATATAGAGTTTTTCTCTAATAAAGAAATATTATTAGAGTTTTTTTAGAGAATTTACCTAAATCATAGATTTTTGAGTGTAAAAGAGCGGTTAAAAAGTTTTATTAAACGTGAGGGTTTGTCTGTCAAAGCCTTCGAAGAGTCTATTGGCGTCTCTAATGGTTACGTAAATAGCATTTCGAAAGGTATTGGCAAACGCAAGTTAGAGACGATTTTAGAGAAATACCCTAAGCTTAGTTTAGAGTGGTTGCTTACGGGCAAATCTCCTGAGCATTTTGCTAGCGAACCTAAGGATGACTACTTAAAAAACTTACTGGCACCTACTTATGCCACTTGTATTCCTAAAATACATAAAACAGCATTAGCGCATGTCTTTTACGACAAGCACCATATGAGTACTCTAGATAAAGAGGTGTTACCGATTCATGATGACACGGTTTTAGATGCGGATTGGTTTAAGATAGAGGTTACAGATATGGCGATGAATACAGGATCTAAACACGCTTTAGTTGAAGGGGATTGGGCGTATTGCAAAGCGATTAGCAAACAATTTTGGAAAGAGGGTTTTGATACGACTGCCTCTAAAATGTTCTGCTTTTTTCATAATGAGCATGGTATTTTATTTCGGGCCATTCGCCATCAGGACGTTGCTTCTGGAACTCTAACTATTTGTGCGCTTAACCCAGATAAGGCTAAGTTCCCTGATTTTAAAATCAAGGTATCGGAGTGTTCGTTTATTTGTAGTGTTATAAATGTATTGCGCGAACTTTAAAAGTAACACCCGTCTTTACGCTTTATTTTACGCCTCTATAAAAGTCTAATACTTTCGCTCTTAATAAATAGTCGTACTTCGCTATATTTAAGCTTAGCTTGGCATTTTCCATATTATTTTTACTTGTAATATAGTTCACCACATTAGACACACCGTTAGAGAATAAGATTTCATTGATACGAAATGATTCTTTAAATGCATCTACTTGCTCTTGCAAAACGCTGTACCGCTTAAAAGCGGCCTCGGTAGCATTATAAGCTTCTGCTATGGCTTGCTTGAACTGTAAATGTGTGCCTTCTAATGCGATTTTAGAGCGTTCTAATTGTACCTTTTGTTGTTTCACAGCATATTTTGCTCTAAATCCATTAAATAAAGGCAATCTAACAGATAGGCCTACTACTGTACTTACATTATTCTCTAATTGCTCTAAATAGGGTATGTCTTGCCCTTCAAATTCTGCTTTGTTTTGAAATACTGGAAAATCGGTAGCGTCTATCGTCACAAAATCGCCTGTTGGTGATACCGCCTCTCCTGTTCTTGCAAACGTTTCTGCTGCACTAGAATAATTTGTATTTAATTGTCCAAATAAAGAGATTTCTGGCAAGTAATTTGCCCTAGCGACTTTAACAGCAGTTGCTGCTGCTTTTATACGAGAGTCTCGGGCTTTAAAATCTGCCAAATACAATACCGCTTCTTCATAAACGGTTTCTAAAGCTAATGGGTAACCTTCTAAATATTTTAAATCCTTAATGCGTTCTACAGCCACGGTTGCTGTGTCTAGGTTTAACAGATTCGCAAAACTCAATACCGAAGATTTATAATTTATCTTCGCATCTATAAGCGCTACACGATCTAGGGCCAATTGTCCTTTTACATCTGTATAGGCTAAAGGGCTTCCATCTCCGGCATCGAATCCCGTTTTGAGACGCGCTACCTGAGTTTCGGTAGTGGCTAGTCTTTGTGTGGCTAGTACTACTCGATCTTCACTACTTAACAAGCGTATATACCCAAGTATAACGTTTAAAGTTAAATCTTGTTTTGCCGCTTCTAACTCTAATTGCGTGGCTTTAAAATTAAAGCGGTCTCTTTTCATGGCATTTAAGGCTCGAAACCCATTAAACAATGTCATATTAAGGTTAACCCCTGCTCTAGAAAAGTTTAACCGTTCATTACTAAAACTGTTTGTAAATGGATCGATGCTTCTCCCGTTATTCATCCCAAAACTATAGTTCATATTCAAACTAGGTAGTACCCCCATTTGGGTTTGCCTGTAATTAAGTTTCGATTGCCTTAGGTCTAATCTTGCACTTTTTACATCTACATTGGCTGCAACTGCCATCGTTATCGCATCGCTTAACGAAAGTTGCGTTGGTACGGTTTCTTGTGCAAACAATCCCCCTGCAACCAATAGTGCATAGGCTAGCTTTATGTGTCTTACTACTCTCATTAGTGTGTATTTACAATTACTCCATCTTTTAAATGAAGTGTTCGCGAGCCATAAGCGGCATTACTTTCTGAATGTGTGACTTGAATTATAGTAACGCCTTGGCGGTTTAACGTTTTAAACAACTCCATAATCTCTTCGCTCTGGGTCGAATTTAAATTCCCAGTAGGTTCATCGGCTAAAATTAGCTTGGGGTTAGACACTAAGGCCCTAGCAATACCTACCAATTGTTGCTGTCCACCACTTAATTGTGATGGGAACAACTCTTTTTTGCCGACAATATTAAAACGGTCTAACATGTCTGCAACCATCGCTTTTCGCTCTGAAGATTTATAGTTTTTGTACAGTAAAGGCGTTTCTATATTTTCATAAACGGTTAATTCGTCTATAAGATGGTACGACTGAAACACAAAACCGATGTATTCTTTATACAGTTTAGCGCGGTGCTTTTCTTTTAAAGTATGAACCGATTCTTCTAGAAACGTATACTCACCTTCGTTAAAATTGTCTAGCATACCAATAACATTAAGTAAGGTTGTTTTTCCAGAACCAGACGGTCCCATAATGGAAATAAACTCGCCTTCATTTACAGTAAAGTCGATGTCGTTTAACAAGAATATTCTCTGTCCGCCAGAGTTCACCCATTTAAACAGGTCTTTAAGTTGTAGTATCATATTGAGTTTGTTTTGTAGTAATTTAATTTTTGTTTAAAATTTACATCTAAGGCTTCTATATTCATACCATAGAGAATACTGTGCCGTTATAGCAACATCTTAAAAACAAAGACATTACATTAAAAACTCCTATTTAAAGTGTTCGAAATTGATACACTGGTGTTCTATTTCATAACACTTTTTGTAGTGGTTAAAACGAATTACATAGTATTAGAAATGGTTTACTCCGTTCGTAAACTTTTTATAGGATTCGCCACAGCCGCTTTTAGAGCCTGAAAACTTACGGTTAGCAGTGTAATGGCTATAGCTCCCATGCCTGCTACGACAAAAATCCACCAAGAGATTTGGGTTCTATAGGTATAGTTATTTAGCCAACTGTTCACCCCGTAATAGGCTAAAGGCGTTGCTATAACTATAGCTAACACAACGAGCTTTACAAAATCTTTAGAGAGTAATTTCCATAAATTAAATACAGAGGCCCCTACCACTTTACGCACTCCTATTTCTTTTTCACGTTGTTCTGCCATAAAAGCTGCCAAACCAAAAAGCCCCAAACAACTTATAAAAATGGCAAAAAACGCAAATAGATTGGATAATTTCCTAATACGTTCTATAGCAACAAACTTTTTAGCAAACACCTCATCTACAAACTTATAATCGAATGGCACATTGGGGACGTGCTTTGCAAAAGCAGATTTCACTGCTGCTAAAGATTTCGAAACACTCCTTTCTGGATTTAGCTTTAATTCTATCCAATTGGTGTTCTTATAATCCATTAGATAAACAGCTTGCCGTGTGGGTTCAAAAGGCGATTCTACGAGTAAATCCTTAACGACACCAATTACCTTATGCTTTTTTCCTTTCCATCTAATCGTTTTCCCCACAGGGTCTTTTAATCCCATATAATCTACTGCTGCCTCATTAAGTACAAATGCCGTAGAATCGGTTGAAAACGCTCTAGAAAAATCACGCCCTTTGACAAGGTTCCATCCTATAGTTTTACCATAATCATGTGAAACACTAACCAAAGACATATTCATCCTAAAATTCGGGTCTTTTCCTTCCCAATTAAACCCGCCTCCAGTAGACCATACGTCTGTTAATGGGCTAGAAGATTCCGCCATCTCTATTACCGCTCCAGAATTTATAAGTTCGCTACGCATTACATTGTACTTACCTTGATAATCTTCGGTATCTTTACTTATCATTATAAGTCCGTTGTTTTGATACCCTAAAGGTCTATTTTTTGAGTGTCCTATTTGTTTTTCGACACTAATAGCTCCAATAACAAGCATTACCGAAATGGTAAATTGCATAACCACTAATGCTTTTCTAAAAGATGTTGCAGATCTTCCTGCTTTAAACGCCCCCTTTAATACCTTTACAGGTCTAAAGGACGCTAAATAAAATGCAGGGTAGCTCCCAGCCATAAGACTGGTTGCTACAATGCACCCAACACTAACTATATAAAACGAAATAGTATAAAAAGGAACTGTCATCTGTTTTTCTGCTAAGGCATTAAATGCAGGCAAAGTGACAACTACGACTATAACTGCTATAAAATAAGCTAAAAGAACCACTAAAAACGATTCGCTTAAAAACTGACTCACGAGTTGCTTTTTAGTAGAACCAATAGATTTACGAACCCCAACTTCTTTGGCGCGCTTCTCGGATTGTGCTGTGCTTAAATTCATAAAATTAACACAAGCTAACACGAGTACAAGAACACCTATAATACCAAAAAGCCATACGTATTGAATAAACCCACCTGTACGCACTCCATTTTTCCATTCAGACCGTAAGTGCCAATCTTTCATAGGGTCTAACACTAACTCATGTTTCCCTTTTTTACTGTATTCTGGCAAATGGTTATAAATTACTTTCTTAATATTTTCTGAAACAGATGCCATCGTCTTACCATCTGCAATTTGCACATATAACTTATAGGCACTATAATCCCATAGATTTTTATCTCGCGCCTCTTTTACCCAAGGGTACGATATTGTATAAAGCTGCCAAGGCGCTATAAATTCTAAGGCATGAAACTCAGAATTATAAGGTAAATCTTCAAAAACACCAGTAACCACGACATCTAATGTATTCCCTATTTGCATACGCTCATCTATTGGATTTTTATCTCCAAAAAAAGTGCGCGCCGTAGATTGCGATATCACAATAGAATTTGGGACTTTTAAGCCATCCCAATCACCGTGAATCATTTTTAACGAAAGCATTTGGAGTGCATCAGGCTCCATAAAACCACCATATTTAGATACATAATTATTATCTTTAGATAATACATTGCCTGTATGAAAAGAACTCATAACAACATGCTTAAAATCGTCACTATATTTAGCTCTTAATTCACTACCCAAAGGATATGGCATAGGTTTTCCTGTTCGCGTTTTACCATTCTCTGTGACATGCTTTAAAACACGAGCAATGGTATCGTAATTCTCATGGCTTTTGTTATAGCTAACCTCATCACAAATCCAAAGCCCAATAAGTAACACTACAGCCACACCTACTGCAAGGCCTGCTATATTAATTACGGAATACCCTTTGTTTCTTATAAGGTTTCTCCAAGCGATTTTAAAATAGTTTTGTATCATGATTTTGATTGATTTGCGATAATTTATTCCGTTTTTAAACTTTTTATAGGGTTGGCACTAGCAGTTTTGATACTTTGGTAGCTTACTGTTAATAAAGTAATGAATAAAGCACCTAATCCCGATATTAAAAACACCGAGAACGACAAGTCGGTTCTATAGGTGTAGTCATTTAACCAATTGGACATTAAGTAATAAGCGATAGGCGAAGCAATAATTATGGAAAGCACCACTAGGCCAACAAATTCTTTTGAAAGCAATATCCAAAGTTTAAAAATCGATGCTCCAACTACTTTTCGAATACCTATTTCTTTGGTTCGCTGTTCTGCAGCAAATGAGGCTAAACCAAATAGGCCTAAGCAACTAATTAAAATTGCAATAATGGCGAATAGGTTTACTAGCTTTCCAAGAAGTTTTTCATTTCTAAATTTCTTTTCAAATTCATCATCTACAAAATATGCATTGAATGGAAGTAGAGGGTTATAGTTTTTAAATACCTGTTCCACCTTACTCAAAGATTCTTTAATACTTTTTGTTGGATTTAATCTTAAAAGAAATACACTTCCTTGTCCTTTCGACAAATGAAATATGGTCGGCTTCACTTTTTCATAAGGCGACTCTATTATTAAATCTTCTACAATACCCACGATTACTGCTTTATCGTTTCCAGACTTAATTGTTTTCCCAATCGGATTCTTCAGATTCATATATTCAACTGCCGATTCATTCAAAATAAATTGAGTTGAACCTGAGGTAAAATTTCTTGAAAAATCACGCCCTTCTTTAATTTTCCAACCTATGGTTTTTCCATAATCATAATTAACATTGCCAAACTTAAAATCAGGTAAGAGGTTTGAATTCATTCCTTCCCAACTCCAACCTCCGTAGCCGTTCCATTCTTCGGTTATGACCTCAGAAGCCTCAGCCATATCTATTATTGTTCTTGAACCTATTAAATTTGAACGTATGGCATCAATATTATTATGAGTCTCTTTTGTGGTTGAAATACTTATTAATCCATTTTTACTATATCCCACTGGTCTATTGGTAGCATAATTTATTTGAAGGGAAACAATCATGGCTCCAATAATTAGTACTATGGATATGGTAAATTGTGAAATGACCAATACCTGTCTAGGGATTGATTCAGTTTGTCTTCCCTTAAAAGTTCCTTTTATCGCATTTACTGCTCTAAAAGAAGACAAATAAAGGGCTGGATAAAATCCTGCCATAAGCCCAATAATTAAACTACCTACAATACAAGTTATCCAAAAGAGAGGACTATCCGACAACATGCTTATACGTGATTCAACAAGATTATTAAAGTATGGCAAGGTTAAAACAACCATTATAGACGCTGTAGCAAAAGCTATGAAAGAGATTAAAATGGACTCAACAAAAAATTGAGCAATTAACTGCCTGCGATTGGAGCCTATTGCCTTTCGTATTCCCACCTCCTTTGCTCGTTTTTCCGAACGAGCAGTATTCAAGTTTATAAAATTGATACAGGCCAAAGCCAAGATAAACATACCAATAAACCCGAACCATCGTATTTTATCAATTCGTCCACCTATATTTATACCATTTTTAAAATCATCATATAAATACCACTTGCTCATAGGGTGAAGGAAAATTTCAGGTTTATAAGATTTTACTAGCTTATTGCCTTTATTATACCTTATATCTTTAATTTTCTTCGATACATCTTCAAATCCTACGTTTTTTGCTAATTTCACATAGGTTTGTATGTAACTACCATCATTCCACGGATTCGTTTTAGATTCTATTTCTGGATTTAGAGCTAGGAACAAACTCCATGGTAAAATAATGTTTAGTGATTTAAAGGCTGAATTTTCAGGTACATCTTTATAAATTCCAGCAACCTTTAAATTTATGTTGTTGTCAAAAATCAAAATCTTACCCATTGGATTTTTTTCTCCAAAAATCTCTTCTGAAACGGACTCTGACAGCATTATAGAATTTAAATCTTTTAAACCATTGTTAGAGCCTGTCAAAAGGTTAAGATTTAACATCTCTATTACATTGGGCTGAAAAAAATTACCCCGCCTAACAAACACTTTGTCATCAAATCTTAAAGAATAATTTGAATTCCAAGAAGATTGAACAATATATTCAAAATAATCTCCAAAATTTTCCTCAAGTCCTTTGCCCATTATTGGAGGAAGAGCCTTCCAAGTTTCTCTTATATCATTAATTGTATGATGTTGCATAACTTGCGCAATACGGTCATGATTTTTAAAACTTTTATTAAATGATATTTCTCCATAAATCCAAAGCCCAATAATTATAGCCACAGCCATACCTACAGCTAAACCACCAATATTAATTACGGAATACCCTTTGTTTCTTATAAGATTGCGCCAAGCGATTTTAAAATAGTTTTGTATCATGATTTCTTTTGATTGCTAATGTGGTCATTTATTCGGTTCTTAAACTTTTTATAGGGTTTGCTATGGCAGATTTAATACTTTGATAGCTCACCGTTAAAAGGGTAATACTAAGCACCAATACACCAGCCAATACAAACATCCAAGACGAAATAGTAATGCGATAAGCAAAAGTGTGTAACCATTCATTTAAATAATACCATGATAGCGGTATAGAAATAAGAAGGGCCAAAACGACTAGTTTTAAAAAGTCTTTAGTCAATAAATTCACCAAACTTACTGTAGTCGCCCCCAGTACTTTTCGAACTCCAATTTCTTTAACTCTTTGCTCTGCCATAAAAGCAGATAACCCGTAAATACCTAAACAGGAGATAAAAATAGCAAGTAGTGCCAGTATATTAAAGATGGTTTCCATTTGTTGTTCTCCTTCATATAAATTTTCAAGATCTGCATCTAAAAACGAATAGGTAAAAGGAAAAGCAGGATTTAATTTGGCATGTATATGCTCTAGGGCTTTAAGACTTGCTTCTGTTTGATTAATAGTTGTGCGTATGGCTAAAAACCTAGAGTTCCTATTGCGTTGTAGCATAACTAAAGGTTCTACATTATAATGCAAGGGTTTAAAGTGAAAATTTTTCACAACACCTATAACATTTCTCTTAGTGCCTTTCCATTCCAATGGTTCTCCTATAATGTTCATTAAATCTTTTCCCATTAACCGCATTAAAGTTTCATTAATCACAAGGTTTTTGCCACTAGCGGTAAATTTTTTAGAAAACCCTCTTCCCGCTAATACGTCTATATTAAATACGTCTATAAATTTATCATCCACAGCTAAGTTTGGCACAACTAGGCCATCTTCTTTTTCTTTGCCTTCCCAATCAATCTCGATGGTTCCTGTATCAAGATTCGTAGGCATATTATTAAATACAGAATAGTTTTCTAAAAGTGGATTTTGTTGTAGAGCAGTAACTAAAGCGTTTTGTTTTTTAAATATTTCCCCTTTAAAAGGCACAATAATCATATTGCTTTTATTAAAACCTAAGTTTTTGTCTTTTATAAAATTAAGCTGCTTATAAACAACACCAGTACCCACAATTAAAACTGCTGAAATAACAAATTGCATGGTCACCAACCCATTTCTAAAAAACAGGTTGCCGCCTGATGTTTTGAGATGGCCTTTCAATACTTTTACTGGGTTAAACCCAGATAAATACAATGCGGGATAACTCCCTGCAAATACACCTGTGACTAAAACAATAGCTAACAAACTCAACCAAAAGCCACCTGAAGTAAAATCTACGCCTAATGTTTTCCCCGAAATCTCATTAAAATAAGGCATTAGCACGACCACTAAGCCAACGGCTATGACTAAGGCTATTAAAGACAATACAAGAGATTCACTTAAAAATTGTGCCACTAATTGTCGTCTTTGCGCGCCAATGGCTTTACGAATACCAACTTCTTTACCTCTTTTAGCAGAACGCGCTGTAGCGAGATTCATAAAATTAATACAGGCTACAACCAGAATAAAAAGTGCAACTATAAAGAAGATCTTCACATATTGGATACTTCCATGCCCTGCAATATCTAATTGTAAATTGGAATGCAAATGAATATCTTCTAGAGGTTGTAATCTAAATTCAAAGGCATTACTATCTAGCCTTTTACTTGCAATACGATTAATTTTATCCTCAAAGGCTGCGACTTCAATTTTTGAAGCACTCACGGTTTCATTTAATTTATAATAGGAATAGTAATTAAATTGGCCCCATATTTTATTCGCAAAATCTTTATTCTGCTTTGCAATAGTTAGAGTAGACGAAATGAAATCAAAATTAAAATGAGAATTGGGTGGTAAGTCTTTAAGCACTCCTGTTACCTTTAAATTTTTATTGTTATTAAATTTAATGATCTGTCCTAAGGCATTTTTTTTACCAAAAAACTTTTTAGCCATCGTCTCGGTGAGTACAATAGTATTTGGCTCTTTTAGAACTTCTTCCTTTTTACCTTTAAGTAAAGGAAAATCAAAAAAGGAAAGAAATTCTGGATCTACATACATGAACCTGTCTTCTTCAAACACTTTATTTTCAACAGAGAATAGTGTCCTTTCAAATTTAGTAGTTCTCACAACAGCTTCAATTTCAGACATCTCCTCTTTTAAATCTGGCCCCATACCTGCTGAAGAGGTAGCCGTTTTAAAATCTCCAGAACCTACGATGCATCTGTATATTTTTTTCGAATCGGTATGAAACTTGTCATAACTTATCTCATTCTGTACCCACAATAAAATAAGAATACTACATGCCATTCCTATTGAAAGGCCAACAATATTAAGAATACTAAACGATTTACTTTGAATCAAATTTCGCCAAGCGATTTTAAAATAGTTTCGTATCATGATTTCTTTTGATTGCTAATGTGGTCATTTATTCGGTTCTTAAACTCTTTATAGGGTTTGCCATAGCGGCTTTAATGGTTTGATAACTAATAGTAACAAGAGTTAATAGTAATGTAGATAGAATGGCTATAGCAAAAGGCCTCCAACTTAGTTGTGTTCTATAAACATAGCCTTGTAACCATTGCTCCATTACATACCATGCTATAGGTGTGGCAATAACGCCAGCAATTAAAATGAGCTTTATAAAGTCTATCGAAAATAAGGTCAGTATACTCTTAATACTACTCCCCAGTATTTTTCGAACGCCAATTTCTTTTATCCGTTGGTTTATAAAAAACAGAATCAATCCATAAATCCCCAAACATCCTATAAAAATGGCTAAGCCTGAAAATAGTTTTGACAGTGCTAAATATTGCTGTTCTGTTTCATATTGTTCTGCTACACGTTCATCTAAAAAGCGGTATTCAAAGATATCATTGGGGAAGGTTTCATGCCAGATATCATCTATCTGAGCTAATGTCGTTTTTGTATTGGCATAATTGAGTTTTACAGCAATTTCTCTGTACCATTTATGATGGGGTGTAATGATGGTGGCCTCTATTTCTTTTGTGAATTTTTGATTGTGGAAGTTTTTAAAGACCCCAACAATGGTTGTATTTTGTCCTTGTAATTGTAATGATTTCCCTAGAACATCTTCAACAGAAGTTAGTCCAAGGTTTTTAACAAATTTTTCATTTACTAGAATTTCTTTGGTTTTATCATCGTTAAAGAAACTACGACCTGCAATTACAGGAATCTTAAATAATTTTAAATACTCTATATCGCCTGCTTTAAGAGTGGTAGAAAACGCTTCGTTTTCAGGCCTATTATTATATTTAACCGTAATCCCCCAATTGTTTTCTGCTGCCCCTGGACTGCCAAAACAACTAGAAACATCTTGAATACCTGTGGTATTTTTTAGACGCGCTTTTAAAGTATTTAGGGTGGTTTGTTTGGTTTTAGGCGGAATATCAAACATGACGACAGATGCTTTTTCAAAGCCTAAATCGCCATTTACGGCGTAAGTAATTTGTTTAGAGATAACTAAAGTGGCCACAATAAGTATGATGGCTATTGAAAACTGGGTAACCACCAATACTTTCCTTGTAAAAGCGCCTCCTGTATCATGAGCGTTCAACTTCCCTTTAAGGGCTAATACAGGTGCGATACGTGCTATTAAAATGCCAGGGTAACTTCCCGCTAACAATGATACAATACCTAATAAAACACTAAAAAAAGCAATAAACTTGAACTCAAAAAGACTTTTTAAGGAGAGTTCTAATTCAAATAAATTATTAAAAGCTGGTAAAACCAATGCTGTTACAACGATTCCAATAATAGCTGCCAATACACTAATTAAAAAGGTCTCTACTAAAAACTGCCAGAATAAGTGTTGTTTTAAACTTCCTAAGACCTTGCGAACTCCTATTTCTTTAGAACGGTAAAAGGCTTGAGCTGTAGATATATTAATAAAATTAATGGAAGCAATACTTATTAAAAAAAATCCGATGACTCCAAAAATGATTAAAAACGTAGGGCTTAACCCACCATAATCCGTATTAAAATGTATATCAGATAAGGGCTGTAATCTGTATATATGTTTGTTTTTAGCTCTTGGTCTGTATTTTTTAGGCAATTCTAAAAGAGCCGTTTCAATAGCAGCTATATCTTGTTTGGGCTTTAAACTTATAAAACACTGTAAATTTGAAGTTATGCCGCCCCAACTTTCAGATGCCATAAAATTCCCTATCGCTTTAACGTTTTGAAAAGAAATAAAGATTTCTGTATTCAAAAATGTAGTTTTAGGCACATCTTTTAAGACACCCGTAATTTTTATCGTTTTATCATTATTAAGCACAAAAGTTTCTCCTACAACGTCTTTTTGGCCAAATAATTCTAAAGCCTTTTGCGCTGTTATTAGCGCTGTGTTTGGATGAGAGATGTCTACATTATGACTTCCATCTACCAGTGGAAAATTAAAAATCTTAAAAAAATCGGCTTCAACAAACGACAGGTCCTGCTTAAACTTCGCCGTACCATTAGCTTTTGGCACATCAATTATTAAATTAGTTTGTCTCACTATTTTAGCGACTTTATGGGCATAATCAAACTCTTCTCTAAATACTTTTGCGAAACCAGGAGGTGCTGTAGCCAAACGATGAATTTGCCCCATATCTTCTTCGGTAGTCACTCTGTATATTTTATCTGAGTCCTCATGAAATGTATCAAATGACAAATGATGGCTTATAAACAAATAAATGAGTACACTGCTGGAAAAACCAATCGCAAGCCCCAAAATATTAATCGTCGTAAATACTTTTCTTTTAATTAGATTTCGCCAAGCGATTTTAAAATAGTTTCGTAACATGGTTTTATATTTTAATTGATGTGATGATTTATTCTGTTCTTAAACTTTTTATTGGGTTTACAATGGCTGCCTTTATACTTTGAAAACTAACCGTAAGTAATGAAACTGCCAAGGCCAACATTGTGGCCAATATAAATACGCTCCAACCTATTTCTATTCTATATTCAAAATCTTCCAACCATGTATTCATGGCATACCGTGCTAATGGCAATGCTATTAAAATAGCTATACCAACCAATTTTAGAAAGTCAACAGATAATTTATAAGTAATCTGTGTAACGCTGGCTCCTAAAACTTTACGAACACCAATCTCTTTGGAACGTTTTTGCGCACTAAAAGCAGCCAATCCAAATAACCCCAAGCAAGCTATTAATATAGAAAGCACAGTAAAAGTTATAAAAATTCGACCTAATCGTTGCTCTGCTTTATACGAGTTATTAAAGGCGTCTTCTAAAAAATAATAGTTAAAAAGCTGACCTGAAGCTTGGGTTTTCCATAGTGTTTCAATCTTATCGATCGTAGCAGCATATTGGCCTTCTTTAATTTTTACAGCCATGGCATTTGCACCATTACCCATAAAAAGACCTAAGGCTTCAATATGTGTTTTTAAAGATTCAAAATGAAAGTTTTTTACAACACCTATAACTGTAAAAAAACGTTGTTTTTGTTGGCCTATATCATTAGTAATTCTTTTCCCTAAGACTTCTTCTGGGCTAACGCCCATATACGCAACCGCTGTTTCATTTAAAATGACGCCTCTGCTATCTGTACTATAAGCTTTACTAAAAGCCCTACCTGCTATAATTTCTAAATCTAAAGTCGCTATGTAATCATAATCTACTTGCCATTGTTGTACATGCAAAGCATCTTCTTGTTGCATAAACCCTTCTTCAAAATAGGAAGCATCTTGACGATTGGAAGGCGTGGGAAGATACCCGCTTAAAGTTGCATTTTTAACCGATGTTAATTGCCCCACTTCCGTTTTAAAAGCTTGACGTTTTCGCCCTAGTACATCTACGTCTTCAATAATTAAAACTCTATCTTTTCCATAACCTAAATCTTTTTTCTGAATAAAGTTTAATTGTTCAAAAACCACTAGTGTACTTACAATTAGAAATACTGAAATAGCAAATTGAAAAACAACTAATGATTGTCTTGTTTTTACGCCACCTATATTACTCGAAGCTCCTCCTTTAAGCACATCGACCGGTATAAACCTAGACATATAAAATGCAGGATATATTCCAGAAAGCAGTCCCAAAAACACAGTAGCTACAAAAATTACAATCCAAAAAAGTGGTTTTGTAAATGGTAATACAATGAGTTTACCTGATAGGTCATTAAAAAACGGAATTGCAATTGTCGTTATCGCGATAGCTATTATTAAAGAGATAAAAGTTATTAATCCAGACTCTGCTAAAAACTGACTAATTAACTCAATTTTATTTGAGCCCAATGCTTTACGTATTCCTACTTCCTTAGCACGTTTTAAAGAGTATGCTGTAGATAAATTCACAAAATTAACACTAGCTAATACAATTAGGAATAAACCTATACATGCCAAAATATAAACATTCTTAATACTTCCGTTAGCATAAAGCACTGAAGGTCTGGTAGAGTGCAAATGAATATCTTCTAGATTAATGATACTAAAATCAAAATAATTACCAGAAGCTATAAATTCTTTCTCAGTTATCCCTGGCATCATGGTTTGTACGAACGGAATCACATATTTCCCAAACAATCCTTTAATAGAGGCCTTTGTAGAGGCCATATTTGCATTTGGACTTAACTTGATAAAAGTGACAAAGTCTTGACTCCCCCATTCATTCTTTCTAGACCGTGTATTACCAGACATGGACATAAAAACAGAAAAATCACCTAGTATAGAGTTTTTTGGCAAATCTTCTATAATACCAGTTACCAAATAAGAGGTCTTGTTATCTAATATCAAACTTTTACCCAAAGCATCTTTTATACCAAAATGCTTTTCTGCTGCCGCTTTTGTTAAAACTAAAGTATTAGCCTTCACGAGTGCTGTTTTAGGATTACCATATTGCAACTCAACACCAAACATATCAAAAAAGGTAGAATCAACAAATGTTGTTTTTAGCGCTTTAACATTAGTATCTGTTGCTGTTTTCTTTAGTAATAAACCACTATTATTTAAAAACCGCGTTGCTAGCTCCACTTGAGGCAAGTCCTTTTTTAAAGTTTGAGCAACAGGATCTGAAACCTGAGCCGAATTAAAAACTTTACCTCCAAATTTCACATCGGCATTAACTCGATAGATGCGCTCAGCATCAGGAAATGTATTGTTAAAGCTAAGTTCATCATATATGTATAGAGCTATTAATAAACTCCCTGCCATACCTATAGCCAAACCAAACATATTTAGCAATGTAAAAAAAGGTTCTATTTTTAAGTTCCTCCACGCGATTTTAAAATAGTTTCGTAACATGGTTTTATATTTTAATTGATGTGATGATTTATTCTGTTCTTAAACTTTTTATAGGGTTTGCTACAGCGGCTTTAAACGTTTGAAATCCTACAGTAAGCCAAGAAATAACTAAGGCTAATAAGCCTGCGCTTATAAAATACCACCACTTTAATTCAATGCGATACGCAAAAGCATCTAACCAATTTTTTGAGAAAAAATAACTTATAGGCAGTGCAATACAAATGGCTGCTATGACCATTTTTGAGAAATCACTGGTTAACATTTTAATTATGGCAAATGCACTAGAGCCTAACACCTTACGGATGCCTATCTCTTTTTTTCTAGTTTCTGCCGTATATGCCGCTAATCCCAACAAGCCTAAACAAGAAATTAATATCGCAAGGCCTGCAAAACACATCGATAAATTTGCTACACGCGTTTCTGAAGTATATAAGGCTTGGTAATCCTCATCTAGAAACTTAAACTTAAAGGGAGCATTAGGGTTAAATTTAGAATACAGCTCTTGTACGCGTGCAATAGCTTTAGATGTCATCCCATTGTTCAATTTAACCAAGATAAAATCTGTGCTTTGGGGCTTGCACAAGAAAATTACGGGTTCAATTTCTGTATGCAGAGACGTTAAATTAAAATCTTTAACAACTCCAACGATTTGCTTTTTACCAGAATAGTGTCTTATCGTTTTTCCAATGGGATGCGTCATACCCATTGCCGCCACAGCTGTTTCATTAACAATAACTCCATTTTTATCTGAAGCAAACGAATTCGAGAAATCTCGACCTTCTAACAACTCAAAGTCCAAAAGATTTAAAGACCCATAGCCCGATTTTATTTCCCAAAACTGTACGCGATCTTTTTCTGTTTTACCAGGCCAATGTACACCTCCTGTAGTACTATTACCTCCAAAAGCAAAACTAGAATGCGATACAGCTTTTACACCCTCTTCATTTTTCAACGCCGCTATGAATTGTTCGGTTTGAGTACGCAACCTACCGTCACGCTCAAAATAAATAACATTGTCATTATTAAAGCCTAAATTTTTAGTATGGATGTATTCCATTTGCTCATCAATAACAATAACAGCGACTATTAAAATAATTGAAAGCGTAAACTGTGTTACCACTAACGTTTGTCGTCTCCACTCGTCCTTTCGTGTAGAACTTACAGCCCCCTTCATGGCTTTTATAACGTTAAATCGAGAAAGGTATAATGCAGGATAACTTCCCGACAATAGACCTACAACCACAACTACTCCTATAAGAAACATCAAAAATGATCCTGTAAAACTTAAGGACAAATCTTTAGCTGTTAAGGCATTAAATTGTGGTAAAAAGATAAACACTAAAAAGATAGCTAATAGTAAAGAAAATGCGCTTAATAAAATAGATTCTATAAAGTATTGTCCTATTAAAGACTTTCGTGATGCTCCAAACGTTTTTTTAGCGCCTATTTCTTTAGCTCTATGCGAAGCTTTAGCTGTAGATAGATTTATAAAGTTAATACAAGCAATACATAAAACAAATAAAGCCACTATTGAAAACAGTGTAACGTATGCAATCCTACCCCCAGACACCTTTCCGCCTTCATAGACATTATGTAAATATTGGTCTGAATATTTTGTTAGAAACAGTGAAACATTAGCATTATTACTTTTTGCTTTAAAAATGGCATCTATTTTAGATGACACTGCTTTAATATCTGTATTTTTATGTGTTACCAGTGCTATTCTTCCGTAGTAATTATCCCAGTTTTTATAACTAATTAAGTCGTCATGATAATAGTTCCAAGACATTACAAAATCAAATTTATCTGAGGTATGTGAAGGGAGATTTTTCATAACGCCTGTAACCTCTAACATTTGAGAGGTATCTGCAATACTCCAATCTACAGTTCGACCTATCACATCTGTAGATTTAAAGAGACGTTGTGCTAACGCTTCGGTAATTACAATCCCTGTTTTTTTTGATAATGCTGTTTTAAGATCTCCTTTCGCTAGCGGATAAGAAAAGACATCGAAAAAATCTTTACTCACAAACTTTCCTTTAGATTTTAAGACCGTCTTATCTATCGCTAATGTAAACGTCTCTATTCCTGTACTTGCGACCACATGAGACACTTCAGGGATTGCGGTTTGTATCTCTTCTAATAAAAGCCCTGGCACTCCATTCCAGGTATGAATCCCACTGGCATCTGAGTAGTTAGACATTAATTGATAGAGATGCGCATCTGTTTCGTGAAATTTATCTATGGCCGTTTCATCAGAAACCCATAAATAAATAAACAACACACAAGCCAATCCCGTAGACAGTCCTGTAATATTAATGAGAAAGGTTTTTCTATCTTTCTTTAAATTTCTAAAAAAAAGTAACAAATTATGTCTTAGCATGAGTGTTTTTTTGATTGATGAATTCTATTATACGGTTCTTTTTTGATGAATTACACCTTCGCTTTCACAGGGTTAACGTCACCCTTTTTTCTATATTAATCCTCTTTTAAAATTTCTGAAGGATTACTTCTTAAAGCTCTAAACACAAAATAACCTATGTTTATAAATGCAATGCTAAAAACAAGCAGTACGCCCACCAACATCGCTGTTAGATTTAAATTAATGCGGTAAGCAAACCCATTTAGCCAGTCCTTTAAAAAATACCAAGATACAGGCACTGCTACAAGTGCGGCTACAACTATAAGTTTTACAAATTCCTCAGAAACAAGCACAAGTACATCCCTTACTTTAGCACCTATAATACGCCTGATACTAATCTCCTTTAGTTTTGCCGAAGTCGACAAAGACACCATGGCGATTAGCCCTAAATTCGCTATAAGTATGGCTAGAAGTGTTAGCGCATTAAAAATGCTACCAAACTGTTTGTGTTTGATATACTGCTTATTAAAATAATCGTCTGAAAAAAAAGTTACAAATGGATCTTCTGGATAAATCGCATTCCATTTTGACGCCATCACTTCTAATGAGCGCTCTATTTGATGGGTATGCAATTTAGCCACGAAATACCCAGACTCATGAGGATGCTTATTCACAAAAAATACAGGACTTATAGGTTCTGATAATGATTTTACATGAAAATCTGCAACGACACCTTTAATTACAAAACCACGTTTCCACTTTTTAACGATCTCTCCAATAGCGTCTTCTGGTGTTTTAAACCCTAAGAAGCGGCTCGTTTTTTCATTAATTATAATCTCTTCCTTACGACTTGTGGTAACCTCTTGTTTTTTAAAATTTTCACCTGCTAAAAAACGTGCATCATAAGTAGGCAGAAAACCTTCGTCGATATAACGCATTTCAATTCGTCCATCTTTTCTTTCTCCGGTAGCCTTAAGCGTCACCCATTCTGTGATATGTCTCGGTTCTTGCCCAGGGACTTTTAAGCAGGTACCCATAACTTCTATAGCTGTATTTTTAATGACCTCTTCCCTAAATAAGCGGTACCTTCTCTGCTTTTCGGCCATGCCTTCATGATCTGACCATAATTTATTTAGAGTGTTTGGGCCTTGTATGGCTAACACCTGTTCGGTATTGATACCCAGATTAAAATTCTCCATAAAATGAATTTGTTGGTAGACGACAAAAGCCCCTATGGTAAGAAATATAGACGCTACAAATTGAAATGTAAGCAGTACCTTTTTAACATTCGTATTCTCTGATTTTCCAGCTACTAGTTGGCCTTTAATTGCGGTTATAGGATTAAAAGAAGACAGGATTGTCGCAGGATAAAAACCAACTAAAACAATACTTGCTATAAAAAACAATAACGCATAGCCCCAAAATTTGGGGGCTAAAAGAAACCCAAAATCACAAGTGATTTGAAATAACTGTTCTAAAAAAGGAAGACACAAACACACTACAAGAATAGAAAGGAGTAATGCTATAGCATTTAAAAGAAAAGCTTCTAGAAAAAATTGCACTTTAAGCTGTCGTTCTGTCGCACCAAGTGTTTTTCTTACGCCAATGTTTTTAACGCGTTTTAATGAAAGTGCAATACTTAGGTTGATGAAATTAATAAAAACAATGAATAAAATGGCCACCCCAATACCAATTAGAATATAAATTTGATTAAGGCTGCCATTAATTTCTAGTTCGTCCGCAAAATTAGATGTTAAATGGATCTCTTTTATAGGCTGCATAGTAAACGCTAAGCGTTTACCGCCATTGGTTTTTGGATTAACGTGTTTTAGTGCTAATTGGTTTAAAGCCTGATTTACAGTTTCTGGGCTTACATCTTCCTTTATAGAAAGATAAGCATAGACGCTATTACCCGTCCAGCGTCCTTTTGCTGAGGTCCACCCATATTTCACAAAAGTATCTATACTGGTTAAAAACCCATATTTTAAATGCGTTTGCTCTGGTGTATCTTTTACAATACCTGTAACCACAAAAGGCAAGTCTTCATTCAGTTTCACCACCTTACCTATTGGGTCTTCATCTCCAAATAATAATTTTGCTCTAGAAGCTGTGAGCACCATTTTTAAAGGCCCCTCTAATGCTGTGTCTGGATTCCCTGCTATAAGAACATCCTTAAAAACCTTTAAGAAGTCTTTACCCACCCAACAGACCCATTGATTTGCGAGTTTCTTATCTTCTGTACGTATCAAACACAAATCGTAAAAGTTGTTAATCGCATAGTCTACACCTGGTATATCTGCAGGTGCTATTTGCGCAAGCCTATTTGGACCTTTTGCCCCTTCATAAACCAATGCGTTATTAACATATCGCTCTGTAACTACTCTGTAGATCTGATCTGCATTTCCAAGATGATTTTCGTAAGAGGTTTCAAAATTAACATAACCCAAAAGCAAAATACAACTTGCAAAACCTAAACAAAGTCCTACAGTATTAATCGTAGAATAACTCTTATTATTTACTAGGTTTCGCCATGCGATTTTAAAATAGTTCCCTAACATAAAAATTCGTTTTTTGATTGATAAATCCTATGATATAATTCTCTAACAAAGGGTTGATAGCCCTCTGCCTTATATTAATCCTCCTTTAAAACTTCTGAAGGGTTACTTCTTAAGGCTTTAAACACAAAATAGCTTATGTTTATAAACGCGACGCTAAAAACAAATAGCACGCCCAACAACATCGCTGCTAGATTTAAATTAATGCGGTAAGCAAATCCATTTAGCCAGTCCTTTAAAAAATACCAAGATACAGGCACTGCTATAAGTGCGGCTACAACTATAAGTTTTACAAATTCCTCAGAAACAAGTACGAGTACATCCCTTACTTTAGCACCTATGATACGCCTGACACTAATCTCCTTTAATTTTGCCGAAGTCGACAAAGACACCATGGCAATTAGCCCTAAATTCGCTATAAGTATGGCTAAAAATGTTAGTGCATTAAAAATACTACCAAACTGCCTGTGTTTGATATATTGCTGATTAAAATAATCGTCTGAAAAAAAAGTTATAAATGGGTCTTCTGGATAAATTGCCTCCCATTTCGATGCCATCACTTGTAACGAACGCTCTATCCGACTGGTATGTAATTTAGCCACGAAATACCCAAACTCATGAGGATGCTTATTCACAAAAAACACAGGATTTATAGGTTCTGATAATGATTTTACATGAAAATCTGCCACGACACCTTTAATTACGAAATTACGCTTCCACTTTTTAACCTCTTCTCCAATGGCTTCTTCTGGTGTTTTAAATCCTAAAAATTGACTTGTTTTTTCGTTAATTATAATTTCTTCCTTTGGGTTTGTAGTGTCCACTCTCATTTTAAAATTTTCACCTGCTACAAAACGCGCATTATAAGTAGGCAAAAAACCTTCGTCGATATAACGCATTTCAATTCGTCCATCTTTTCTTTCTCCGGTAGCTTTAAGCGTTACCCAGTCCATAATACTAATCGGTTCTTGTCCAGGCACTTTTAAACAGCTCCCCATAAGCTCTACATCTGCATTTTTAATGACCTCTTCTCTAAACAAACGATATCTTCGCTTCTTTTCGGCCATACCTTCATGATCTGACCATGATTTATTTAAAGTATTTGGGCCTTGTATGGCTAGCACCTGTTCAGTATTGATACCCAGATTAAAATTCTCCATAAAATGAATTTGCTGATAGACCACAAAAGCCCCTATGGTAAGAAATATAGACGCTACAAATTGAAATGTAAGCAGTACCTTTCTAACCTTATTATTTCCAGACTTACCCGCAATTAGTTGGCCTTTAATTGCGGTTATAGGATTAAAAGAAGACAGGATTGTCGCAGGATAAAAACCAACTAAAACAATGCTTACTATAAAAAACAATAGCGCATAGCCCCAAAATTTAAGCGCTAAAAGAAACCCAAAATCACAAGTGATTTGAAATAGCTGTTCTAAAAAGGAAAGGCACAAATACACTGTAATAATAGAAAGGAGTAATGCTATTGCATTTAAGAGAAAAGCTTCTAGAAAAAATTGCACTTTAAGCTGACGTTCTGTCGCGCCAAGCGTTTTTCTTACGCCAATGTTTTTAACACGTTTTAATGAGAGTGCAATGCTTAGATTGATGAAATTAATAAAAACGATAAGTAAAATGGCCACCCCAATACCTATTAAGATATAAATTTGATTAAGATTGCCATTAATTTCTAATTCGTCCGCAAAATTAGATGTTAAATGGATCTCTTTTATAGGTTGCATGGCAAACGCTAAGCGTTTACCGCCATTGGTTTTTGGATTAACGTGTTTTAACGCTAATTGGTTTAAAGCCTGATTTACAGTTTCTGGGCTTACATCTTCCTTTATAGAAAGATAAGCATACACGCTATTACCCGTCCATCTCCCTTTTGCTGTTCCTCCCCAATAATACACAAAGGTATCTATACTGGCTAAAAACCCATATTTTAAATGCGTTTGCTCTGGTGTATCTTTTACAATACCTGTAACCACAAAAGGCAAGTCTTCATTCAATTTCACCACCTTACCTATAGGGTCTTCATCTCCAAATAATAGTTTTGCTCTAGAAACTGTGAGTACCATTTTTAAAGGGCCTTCTAATGCCGTATCAGGATTCCCCGCTATAAGAACATCCTTAAAAACCTTTAAGAAATCCTTACTAACCCAGCTTACCCGTTGGTTTGCGAGCTTCTTATCCTGAGTATGGATCAAACACAACTCGTGGTAGGTATTTGTTGCATAGTCTACACCTGGTATATCTACAGGCGCTACTTGCGCAAGCCTATTTGGGCCTTTCGCACCTTCATAAACCAATGCGTTATTAACATACCGCTCTGTAACTACTCTGTAGATCTGGTCTGCATTTCCAAGATGATTTTCGTAAGAGGTTTCAAAATTAACATAGCCCAAAAGCAAAATACAACTTGCAAAACCTAAACAAAGCCCTACAGTGTTAATCGTAGAATAACTTTTATTTTTTACGAGATTCCGCCACGCGATTTTAAAATAGTTTCGTAACATAAGTATTCGTTTTTTAATTGATATGATGTCTTATTCCGTTCTTAAGCTTTTTATAGGGTTATTAACTGCTGCTTTAAACGAAATGACATTTACAACCAACAATGCTATACCTCCTACTATAAGTATAGGCACAACAAACAGCCATAACTCTAATTCTATACGCCACACAAAGCCTTCTAACCAACGGTTAGACATATAAAACGCCAAGGCAATTGCAGGGAGTGAAGCGAGTCCCAGTAAAAACAAATAATTTTTAGAGAGCAAAAACATGATGTGTCGAATAGAAGCCCCCATCACTTTACGTACTCCTATTTCTTTAGTTCTGTTAATAACGATGTAAGACGATAGTCCTAATAAGCCTAGACCTGTAATAAAAAGTGCAAGAAACGAGAACCAAGAAAACGCTTTGAATAACTGTATATCGGATTGATATTGATTATTATATCGATCTTCTAAAAACGTATAAGTAAACGGATTTTTAGGATACACATCTTTCCAAGCCGTCTTTATGCGTTCTAAAACAGATTGAACATGAGTGGGAGATGATGGTTCTATATTAACAGTATAGTAGAGCAAGTTATCAAAGTTTTTCACCATCAACATTGGTAAAAATTCGTGTTGTAAAGATTGATGATGGTAGTCCTCAACAACTCCAATGATTTCCTGACCCGAACCCTGAATTTTCTTCCCAATAATGGCGTCAACAGTAGGTGCTCCTAAATGTTTTACGGCACTTTTGTTGATAATAATTTTTTCGGTATCATTAGGTGAAAATGTTCTACCCGCTATTAATTTCAGAGCATAGGTATCTATAAACGCTTCATCGACACTAAAAGCCCAAACTCTTCTTTGCGCCTTCTTTGAAGTTCCTTCCAACCGAACACCTGTAACAGCTACTTCAAATTCTAAATTCCCTCCTGGTACAGAGGAGGACGCTGTTGTAAGCCCAACTCCCGAGATTTGTTCTAATGCGTTTTTAAACACTTTGTATTTATGCTGATACGTAGATGTATCGTAATCGATTCCAGGCGCATTAATAACCACCTTTTTTTCAAGTTCAAAACCTAAGGATTTACGTTGCATGTAATTTATTTGCTGATGCACAGTTATTGTTCCTACAATTAAAATAATAGCTATAGCAAACTGAAATGTTATCAAACCCTTTCTAAGGAAATTCCTAGAATATATTTTTATTGAAGCCTCTTTTAAAACATCCATAGGCCGAAAAGAAGACAGAACAAATGCGGGATAAAACCCTGAAAGTAATGTTCCTAAACACACCAATACCAATAAGGCTAACCAGAATAGGGGTTGTGCTATTAAAGTAAATGTTAAGGGTATATACAATAAAGCGCCTAAATAAGGTAATAAGACATAAGCAATACATACAGCACTTATCACCGCAATTAAATTCATGAGAAATGTTTCTGTTAGAAACTGGCAAACAAGTGTAATTCTACCTGCTCCAATTGCTTTTCGCACTCCTATTTCTTTGGCTCTTTTTTCTGCTATAGACGTGGAAAGATTTATATAGTTAATCCACGCCATACTAATAATTATTAAAGCGATAATACCAAGTGCATTCACGATATCATTATTCCTTCCAGGTTCAAGCTCATCACTTTGATGCGAATGCAAGTGAATATCAGTTAAGGGTTGAATCACAAATACATTACCATGATTTTTTTCTTTATACGTATTAGCGAAGGCTGTCATTTTTGACTGTAAGGCTACTTTTGTGGTTCCTGGAACAGTAAGCACATAAGTTATAAAATCATTCCAACCCCAATTATTCTTAATGTATGGGTTTTCAGAAACGAAAGTATCGAATGATATCAAGGCATTAAACTTTAAATGTGTCGCTTTAGGACCATCTTCAATAATGCCAGAAACTATAAGATCTTTTACATTGTTAAAACGAATTGTTTGACCAACAGGCGAGACCGCCCATTTTGTTTTAGGTCCAAAATATTTTTCTGCCAACGCTTGAGTTAGCACCACTTTATTATGCCCTTTTAAGGCCTGTGTTGGTTGTCCTTGTATAAATGAATAATCGAATAAATCAAAGAAACTTGGATCGGCATAAAACACTTTCGTTTCTTCAAATATGGCATCTCCAAGTTTTAGTATGACTTTATCATATTCTGGTGTAATACGCGTATAGGCTATTACTTCAGGAAAGTCTTGCGCCATTACAGGTCCCGTAAGAGGGTAATTCATAGCGTCTTTATCTATTAATTTACCTTCGTTATAAAAATCGAGAGCGATTCTAAAAATACGCTCCGACTTTGTATGAAACCGATCATAGCTTTTCTCAAACATCACGTATTGCACAATAACTAAAGAAACTGCAACACCTAATGTAAGTCCTAGGACTTGAATTAAAGTAATGCCCTTATTTTTAATAAGATTCCGCCACGCGATTTTAAAATAGTTTTGTAACATTTTGTTATCATTTAAAATTTTTCACTTTTACTCTTTTAACACGTGTACAGGGTTTTTAACCAATGCTTTATACATATTAAAAAATATAACCACGATCATAATAGCAAAGACACTAACAAAGGCCATAATAAAATGAGGTAGAGCTATCGCTATGCGATAAGGGAAATTGCTTAACCAATCCTCCATAAAAACATAAACCAATGGAATTGCTAAAACAGCAGCAACAGCCAATACGATCATAAACTCTTTAGACAATTGCCAAAACACGCTTGTTTTATTAGCCCCAAGAACTTTATGAACCGCTATATCTCTAGCTTTTAAAAGTGCTATAAATGATGACAAGCCTATAACACCTACGCAAGACAAGACTATTGCTAATAAAGAAAAAACGGTAAACACATTTTGATTTCTATCTTCTTCTAGATATTGTAAAGAGTAGCGCTCTTTTAAAATGGAATGTTCAAAAATATCACCTGGAAAAAACCGATCGAACACCGTTTTAACCTGTGCCATCGTTTGTTTTATAGATACAGCGTCATTATCAAGTTTTAAAGAGAAAACTTTAGGAAATCGAAACATCCCTATATTAGACAAAAACACCATACTCCTTAAACTCTGGTGTAATGATAAATGATGATAATCTTCTACAACACCTATAATTTCAAAGTTTCGTTTTTGGAAGCCTTCAACCATAATATTCGTTCCCAAGGCATCTTCTGCTGTTGAGATACCAAATAACTCCAACGCCTTCTTCGACACAATGACCTTAGTGGCATCTATCTTGGCATGACCTTCAAAGTTTTTGCCCGCAAGTAGTTTTAAACCATAAATACCAATATAATTTTCATCGATACTCGTCACCATATGTGTCTTTTGACTCTCAGGACCTTCTTCTGTCTTCCAAACGGCCATCCTCCAAGTCCACATAGATGGTACCGAATAACCTGCTGATACACCTGATACGCCCGAAATTTGTTCTAGTGCTTTCCCAAAACTCTTTAATGATTTTCTGTACTTCACATTATCTTTCAATTCTGGGCGTCTCAAGGCGATCACATTATCAATATCTGCCCCTAAATCCTTTTGCTTCATAAAATTATTTTGTTGAATCATAATTACTGTACAAACGATCAACAGTATTGAAATAACAAATTGAAAACCTACCAGTATTTTTCGTACCACAGCACTACTTGGTGCATTCATGTTTTTAGATTTTAAAACTTCTGTAGTTTTAAACGATGCCAATACAAAAGCAGGGTATAAACCAGAAGCTATAATCCCAATGAAAACAATAAAAGGAAGACGTATCCAAAATTCTGTTTGCAATACAAGATCAAAACCATATTCTATATCTAATACCCCACAAAAAGGAGTAATTAATAAAAACACGAAACCTATCGCCAAACCTACGGCCATAAAAAACACAATAGACGATTCCACTAAAAACTGTATCGTGATTTGGCGTTTATGCGCACCAATAGATTTTAGTACGCCTATTTCGATAGCGCGCTCTGAAGAACTCGCTGTAGATAAGTTTACATAGTTTACCCATGAGATTAATACGATTAACAGCGCAATAACTTTAAGTAGATGTATCGTTCTTGCACTAGAATCCCTTTGCAATGCGTCTGGTCTAAAATCTGATTTTAAATGTATGTCTTGAATGGGTTGTAAATCGAAGGACCAATCCACAGTAGCCTCCATAGGATCTGTTTTATGTTTATTCGCAAATACCGTTAACTTCTGTTTAACGCGCGACACATCTGTGCCTTCTTTAACTGAAATTAGCGTTTCAAATCCCCAAAACATCCAATTATTTTGAATCCATTTTTTTCTCATATAAATGGTTTCAAACGTACAAAGCATTTGAAAATCAAGGCTTGTATTTTTTGGAGGATTCTCTGCGATCCCTGTAACTTTATAGTCCACTTTGCCATAATCGTTGGCAACTTTTAACACCTGCCCCAACGGCTCTTTATCTCCAAAATACGTGGTAGCCATCTCTTGGGTAATAACAATAGATCTTGGATGAGCTAATGCGGTTTTAGGATCTCCAGCTATAAGTTTAAAAGAGAATAGTTTAAAAAAATCGGCATCGACATAAAACAATCCTTTTACATCTGTTGTGATATGTTCATTTTTCACAACACCACCTTTATGACTAAACCGTGTCATGCCTTGCACTTCGGGTATTTCTTGTTTTAGAGCATCTCCCAAAGGCGGCATAATAGTTGGGTGTACACTTATAGTTTCATTATTCTGTTTTCTTTCAAAAATAACACGGTACACCTCATTTTTGTTCTCATGAAACCCATCATAACTCTCTTCGTAATTCGTATAAGCTATCAAGATTAAAAAACTAGCAAGACCAACACTCAAACCCAAAACGTTTATTAATGTGTAAGTCAATCGTTTTTTAAGACTTCTTAGTGCTATTTTAAAGTAACTTGATAAAATCATTAATCTATGTAATATAAAATTGTAGTAATCCCTTTAGGGCCAACCTATTTCTTTAATATTATACCAAACTATTCTCCGCCACCTTTTGGCCGTCTAATAAACGTATAATACGGTGCGTAAACTTCGCATCATGCTCACTATGCGTTACCATAATAATGGTAGTGCCTTGAGCATTTAACTCGGTTAAAAGTTCCATAACCTCATTACCATTAGAACTGTCTAAGTTCCCCGTAGGCTCATCGGCCAGTATTAAATTGGGATTATTCACAACGGCTCTTGCCACAGCAACACGTTGTTGCTGCCCTCCTGATAATTGTTGCGGAAAGTGTTTGCGACGGTGCATGATTTGCATTTTTTCTAACACTTCGTTTACTCGTTTGGTACGTTCAGACTTTTTTACTCCCGTATAGATTAACGGCAGTTCTACATTTTCAAAAACAGATAACTGATCAATTAAATTAAAACTCTGAAATACAAATCCAATATTATGCTTGCGCAAATGGGCACGTTTACGTTCATTGTAATCTATAACCTCTTCGTCATTAAACATAAAACTCCCTGCATCGGCATCATCTAGCATGCCTAAAATATTGAGCAACGTCGATTTCCCACAACCTGAAGGTCCCATAATAGCTACAAACTCGCCTTTCTTCACCTCAAAAGACAATTTATTAATGGCTATGGTTTGCAACTCTTCTGTTTTGTAATATTTTTCTAAGTCTGTTATTTTTATCATGTTGTTTATCTTATTCTTTTAATACTAATTCGTCTTTATCTCCAAAATTATCATAGCTAGAAGTGATCACTTTATCGCCAGGAGACACCCCTTCTAACACCTCGTAATATGCCGTATTTTTAGTCCCTAATTTAATAGCTACTTTATGCGCTAAGGTCCCATCTTCATTTAACTTAAAAATCCAATTTCCTCCTGTTTTTTGAAAAAAGCCGCCTTTAGGCACTAAAATCGCTTGTTTTTCATCGCTTAAAGCTAATCTAATTTGAAGGGATTGCCCACGTCTTATACCTTCAATTTTTTCATTAAACAGCATATCCACCTGAAATCGTCCTTCCGAGACTTGGGTAAACACCTTTTTTATCATCAACTTATAATCTTTCCCATTAAAAGAAAAGGTCCCTTCTTGTCCCGTATAAATCCTGGAGATGTAATGTTCATCGATATCTGCACGTACTTTAAACCCACTTAACACATCAACTTGTCCCAAACGCTGTCCTTTATTTTTAGATTGCCCAATTTCAGCATCTAACGACGTGAGTTGTCCATCTACAGGAGCGCGTACAACCAAATCACCCACCTTTTTTCGCATTAACGTTAAAGCACTTTGCGTTCTTCCTAGAGAATTTCTTTTTTGAGAGGCCTCTTGCTTAATCGATATAGAATCCTGAATTAAAATTTCTCGCGCCAATTCCATACGCTGCTTCTGGTAGTTGTAATTGTTTTCAGATTCTTGAAATTCTTGACGCCCTATGGCTTTTGCCGCAAATAAGGTTTGGTTAAGTTTATAAATACGATCGGCTTCAATAAGGGCATTTTCTACATCGGTCATTCTATTTAACTTATTAATTGTGTTTTGATTTGCCGCATTTTGGGAAATTTGCATTTGTGTAAGCAAATTATAAACTGAGGTTTCTTGATTGATTAAACTTAATTCTAAATCTGTATTAGAAAGCCGAAGTATAGGGGTGCCCTGTTTCATAATAGCGCCATCCTCTACAAATATTTCCTCTACCCGTCCGCCTTCTAAAGCATCTAAATAAATAGTGGTAATAGGCAGTACAACGCCACTAACAGGTATATTTTCTTGAAATACACCTTCGGTGATTTCACTAATTGAAATACGTTCCATATTAACATTCAATTTTGAATTACCTCCTGTAGAAAAAATTACAAAAATTATCAAAGCAACCAATAGAACGACGCCAACCATAAGACGTATTCTTTTAGCACTAAAACGTTTCTTTTCTAAAATGATATCCATAAGTTATTACTATTTGGCTTACATATAGGCATTACCATGCCATAAACATAAAATACTAACAAACAACAAGTTAATCATATACCACCAATTTTAAGTGTTCGAAAATGATACAACTGCGTTCGATAATACAACACTTTTTTAATGTTTTATTTTTATAGATCAATAATTTTAAATGCCCTTGATAAAATCGTAATATTGTAATTATGCTATTAAAACATGCGAACATATTAGTTGTTGATGACGATCCAGATGTATTGATTGCCTTGCGGTTACTTCTAAAATCGAAAGTAAAAAACGTTACCACCGAACAAAACCCAGCAAACCTCATACACCTCATCAAAACCCAACAATTCGATATTGTCATTCTAGACATGAATTTTAATGGGCTTATAAATACTGGGAACGAAGGCATTTATTGGCTTAATAAAATTAAGGAAACCAATAAGAACTTAACTGTTATTTTAATAACAGCTTACAGTGATTTAGAATTAGCAATTAGAGGTTTAAAACAAGGGGCTTCAGATTTTTTAGTCAAACCATGGAAAAACGACAAACTTATTGCAGCACTTTGTGATAGTCTTGACCAGAAGCTGTCAAAACACAACAAAAACGCAAGAACACTTGTAAAAGGCACGAAATTACTAGGAGAAAGCAAGGTGATGGAAGCTGTTTTTTTGAAAGTAAAAAAAATAGCACCAACCGATGCCAACATTTTAATTTTAGGCGAAAACGGCACAGGAAAAGACTTAATTGCCAAAGCCATTCATGATAATTCATTAAGAAAAAACAAGCCTTTTGTTAAAGTAGACGTGGGCGCATTAACCGAAACCTTATTTGAAAGTGAACTTTTTGGGTATAAAAAAGGTGCTTTTACAGATGCCAGAGAAGATCGAAAAGGGCGTTTTGAAACCGCTCATGGTGGCACCTTATTTCTTGATGAAATAGGCAACATTAGCTTACAGCAACAAGCAAGACTCTTAACTGTGTTACAAAACAGACACGTTACGCCTTTAGGCTCTAACCACAGCATACCTATAGACATACGCCTTATTTGCGCGACAAACTTGCAAATCCAATCCCTTTCTAACGAAACCTTGTTTAGAAGAGATTTGATCTATAGAATTAATACGGTAGAAATCATGATACCGCCTCTAAGAACCCGAGGAAGAGATGTTGTTGTTTTGGCAAAACATTTTGTAGAGATATACAGCGATAAGTATACTAAATCGGGCTTTAAATTAGACGACAGTTTTATACAAAAACTGTGTAATTACCCCTTTCCAGGTAATGTTCGAGAGTTGCAATATGCTCTAGAACGTGCCGTAATTATGGCCGAAACTTCTATATTAAATGAAGATGATCTGGTATTTTCACCATTAGAGAAAAATATACAGGCCTTGCACGAAGACGATTTTAAATTGGAAACCGTTGAGAAAAATGCAATTCTAAAAGTCATTGAAAAAAATAACGGTAACATTTCTAAATCGGCTAAACTATTAGGCATTACAAGAACGGCGCTTTACAGAAGGCTTAATAAATATGGTTTATAACACGTTTAAACGGGCCTTATTTTTAAGGGTCTTCATTTTATTTTTAACGCTAATGGCTTTAGCGTATAGTGTATTCGCTTTAGATTTTAATTTAAACCCCTCTTTGAAACATTTGCTTTCAGCGTGTTTCTTAGCCCTGTCCATTTTGTCTTTTCTAAACCTTTTAAATTTTATGTCTAAACGGTTTTCTGAAATAGATGATTTTTTCGAATCTATAAAATATAAAGATTTTTCAAGATGGTTTAATGAAGATACGGGCGCTCCTGACATTAAAAAACTACATAAAAACTTCAATGCTGTTACTAAAACGATCATCCAGATCAATAAAGAAAAAGAAGAACAACATTTATACCTCAAAAAAATATTAGAGCTCATACAAACCGGAATTATCGCTTACAATATTGAAACAGGCCATGTCTTATGGGGTAACGATGCTTTTAAAACTATACTGAATGTCCCTTCGCTGAAAACAGTCAATTTTATAAAAAACAGAAAGCCAGAACTTTTCAAACTTATTTTCACCAACCACTACACTACAGATGATAACATCACACTCAATATTGAAAATGAAGACGTCAAACTGTTAATATCTACCAGTATTTTTGAAATAAAAGACCAGCGTTTTAAATTAATCGTTCTTCAAAATATCGACGCTACTTTAAACAAAAACGAATCTGAAGCTTGGAAAAAACTGTTAAGTGTTATGACACATGAAATCATGAATTCTATCGCGCCTATAAGTTCCTTAGCAGAAACGTTACAATCTCAAATTTTAGCCGCTATCGATACTCCTGAAACTGCAACTTTAGACATTACAGATTTAAGCACGGGCATAGAAAGCATTAAAAGCCGAAGCGAAGGCCTTTTAAAATTTGCAAAAACCTATAGAAGTTTAAATAAGATTAATACACTAAACCTTAGCAAGGTAAATGTAAGCGCTTTATTTTCGAGTCTAAAAACACTAATGCTGCCTTCTCTTGTCGAGAAAAACATGACGTTAATTTGTAATATTGAAAACCCTAATTTAGAGATAGACGTTGACAACTACCTTATTGAACAGGTTTTATTAAACCTTATTTTAAATGCAATAGAAGCCTTAGAAAAAACCAAAACCCCAACGATAACGTTATTGGCAAAAACACATATAGATGGCAGTACCACCCTATCGGTTGTCGATAATGGCAAAGGCATTCCTAAAGAAATTAGTAACGATATTTTTGTGCCATTTTTTACCACTAAAACAACTGGTAGTGGTATTGGTCTTAGTTTGTGTAAGCAAATTATGCTACTGCATAAAGGGAAAATTACCGTTAAAAGCACGCCCAATACGGGTACTGTTATAGCCTTACATTTCAAAAAGACAGCACACCCTGCAAATTAAGCTCACAAAAGCGCACTAGCAATTATCGAACAGTGTAAAAAATGTTTAATTTTGTAGTCATATGCACTGTTGTGCCATACAAACAGCTTGCAAACATTAAATTTAATAGTGCCTAATACCTTAACAAAGGTGTTATACTAATGATTTCACCTCTAGTCAATGCCAAAACGCATCACATTAAAACATATCGCCAATACATTTGGAGTTTCCATCGCTACCGTATCTAAAGCATTGAGCGATAGCTATGAAATTAGTGCTACTACTAAGGAGAAAATTGTAGCCTATGCTAGGGCTAACAATTACAAATCCAAAAGTGTAGATCTAAGTGTATTGCATAAAAAAACAAAAACCATTGGGGTGATTATCCCCAATATTATGAATAGTTTTTTTGCTAAAGTATTTGTAGGCATAGAAGCAAAGGCCACCCAGCATGGGTATCATATTATTTCATGTATTTCGAACGAATCGTTTGAAAAGGAAGTCAAAACTTTAGAATTACTAAAAAGTGATACTTTAGACGGTATTATCATTTCACTTGCGGAAGAAACACAAGTTAAAGAACAGTACACGCATTTGCAAAACGCTTCAAATGAAGGGATTCCTATAGTGATGTTCGATCGTATTTCAGATACTTTTAACTGCGACAAAGTTATTGTAGACGATTTGGAGGGCGCCTTTTCTGCGACATCGCATTTAATTAAAACGGGCTGTAAGCATATCGCTTTAATTTCTGTGATCGACAATTTAAGTGTGGGGAAATTACGTGTAGAGGGCTATAAAAAGGCTTTAAATGCATTTGGTATGCCTGTTCAGGAGAAGCGTATTGTTCGCATAGCAAAGCACGAAGATTTTGATACGGCACTTAAAATCATACTCGCCGATAAATCTATAGACGGTCTACTGTGCTTGGAAGAAACCTCTGCTGTAAACGCGCTGCGTCTTGTAAAACAAATGCAGTATACCGTCCCCGACGATATGGCTATCGCCTGTTTTACAAACGGAAGGCTCCTACAACATCTTACACCTTCTATTTCTGCAATTAGCCAACATGGCAAACACATTGGGGAATCTGCCGCTAGTATGCTTATAGAACGTATAGAAAACGATGAGCAAAACCATAAACCTTTTCAAACTAAAATTGTTAAGACAAGCCTTATTGAACGGGATAGCACTAAAAAACTCTAAAAAAACCTCTTTTTTTAAGTCTCTACACCAACCATTACAGGTATACCTTTTTTAATGGTTTTCTTTAAAGATATCCAGAAGCCTTCATTAAACGAGAAAGACATGTTTCAATACTGTCATTTTTTTTTAAAAGTTGCTTTTGAAATTATTTCCTAACGTAGAATGAGTTATTGTAATACAGAAAATGATTAACACTATGCTTGGATTATTTTTTTTTAAAATTGACATCATTATTGGACAAGGTTTTGAACAGTACCAATTCCTGTTGTCATAAACGCTGTTTTAAAATAATCTTTATTCTTATTAAAAATGGTTTTTATTTTAGCTGGTATGCTATTATCTAGAAAAGGATTGAAAGTTACAATTGTTATTTTATTAACTCGCTCATTTAAGATAAAAACCATTCCTCTTTTAAAAAAATCATGATAATCAAGTGCTTCATCTCTATTTTTATTAACCATTAATATTTTGTTGTATACGTATTTTGATGTAGACCTATCTTTGTCGTAAAATAGATCAAAAATATTATATCCATTGCCTGATAATGATAGTATACAAATGATATTTTGACCTTCAAATAATATATCAAATTTTTCTTTTTCGGCTTGGTAGAATAATTTATTATTTTCTAAACTATTTTTATATTTCTGCTTTTCAATGCCAATAAACTTGCTATAAAGATCAGTATCCCTGTATGAATTTTTACATGTAGAATATTCAAGAGAAATATCTACTTCATCATTGTTTTTTTTAATAAACGTTTTGTTTTTCATTTCTAATTCAGAATTAAAAACGTTACCTATTTTGTTTTTACAACTAAAGAAAAATGCAAAACTTATTACTAATATAATTTTCATTACTTAATATCTTTTAAATTAGCTCCTAAAAACAAGCTTCCATCACCTTTAATAGCGGATTTACTAATCCCAGAATAATCATAATATTTAAACCCCGTAACACTGCCAGAACTGTCTTTAATATATGATTTAAATATAACTGAATGACCACCTTGTCTATCTTCTAGACTTCTTGCTTTAATTTTATTTTTAATTAAAGTTAAATTACTACCGTACCAAAACTGTAGCATTGCTCCTTCTTCAAGTTTACCTTCCCAAATTTCATTTTCCTTAGTAAGGACAGCATATCCTTTTGAGGCTAAAGTCCCTCAATTGTCTTTCATAACATCTACAACAATACATTCAAGCGATGGTGTTATAGGGGCTATGATACATTTTACACCTATTTGACTAAAGGCTTTATTGTTTAGCGTGTTTATCAATTTCCCGCCATTTATTGCGCTTCTATAAAGGGCTTGCGCGTCTGTCGTTTCTTTGGCAGGGGTAGACTTAAAAACAACGGGGATAATTTTGACGTCTAAATTCTCAACGCTATTGGGCGCCATTTCTATTTTGCCAACCTCATCACCTTTATAATCCTGTATAACAATATACTCCGTTTGGGCAAAGGTGTTTAATGCCTTAATATCTATATCCCAACCTTTATTTTTAATCTTTTCTAATTTAATGGCAGAATTGCTCCCTGCATCTAAGGTTTTATCATGGGGCATTTCAAAATTAGGATTCTTAACAATAGTTAAAAAATCGGTGTTTTTACTTGTGCCATTTATCAAAGTTGCTTTAATAGTAAGGCTTGCCACCTTTCCTTGGGGAAGGTTAATCCAAGTGAGCGATTTTTTTCCATTTTCCATCAACCCAATGTAATTCCTTTTCTGGATAGTGTTTGTTGTATTTGTCGCTATATCTACTTCCCCAAAATACGGTCACATGTTCCGCTGGCGTGGTATCATAATCATTAATAATTGTTGTGCCATTTAAATTAAGGTATTCAAGTTTTTTAAGCTTTTTGACAAACTGAATTGACTCAAGTTTTTTACTATCCTCTATTCTTAGATGATTTAAATTAGAAAGATGACCTAATGGACTAAAGTCACTTAGTTTATATAAGCTATCAAATTCTATATGATTGATCTTATTCAAAAATTTTAAATCAGATATATCGATTAGGCTTCGCACATCTATAAGATTAAGAGTCTCAAGGTTGTTAAATGTTTCTATACCCTCTAAATTTTTCAAACTTCCTCCAAGAATTGAAAAATTTTTAACATTTTTAAAATGATTTAAAGCTTTTAAATTTTTTAGTTTATACTGCGTTAAATGAAGTTTTTTTATTTCTGTTTGCGTCGTTAGGTTTTTAAATCTTTTAGGTAGCCAAGACATTGATAATGTTTCTAATGAGTTTACTCTTTCAAAATCAATAACTTGCTCTACATCTGTGTAAAATCCAATAGAAAACGTTTTCAAATTCGGTAATGTGTAAACAAAATCGTTTGACGAAGTGCCGTAATTACTTAGAGCCAATTGCTCTATAGCATTAAAAACCGTCCCAAAGTCCTTTAAAAATTTTTCATCATCAAACTCTCCTTCCAAATTTAAAAAATGTTTTTTAGGATCATAGGTTTGATACGCTTCTTTCAAATTGGTCGTCGGCTCGATTACCATTCTTATCGTGTCAGTTAACTGTACTAATCTCATATCAAAATATTAATCCATCACTTTTAAGGATTGCTCTAAAGACTCTCGCAACCCATCTTTTTCAAACCTATCAATTATTTTTTCAGCTTTTTCCATAAATTCTTTTATTCCCTTTCTAGATTTTAAATCAAGTCTACCTCCTACTGGGTTTCTTTTGTTTAAGAGTTTTTTCAAATCTCCACTCTTTACTAAATTTTGCCAACCTCATCACCTTTATAATCCTGTATAACAATATATTCCGTTTGGACAAAGGTGTTTAATGCCTTAATATCTATATCCCAACCTTTATTTTTAATCTTTTCTAATTTAATGGCAGAATTGCTCCCTGCATCTAAGGTTTTATCATGGGGTATTTCAAAATTAGGATTCTTAACAATAGTTAAAAAATCGGTGTTTTTACTTGTGCCATTTATCAAAGTTGCTTTAATAGTAAGGCTTGCCACCTTTCCTTGGGGAAGGTTAATCCAAGTGAGCGATTTTTTTCCATTTTCCATCAACCCAATGTAATTCCTTTTCTGGATAGTGTTTGTTGTATTTATCGCTATATCTACTTCCCCAAAATACGGTCACATGTTCCGCTGGCGTGGTATCATAATCATTAATAATTGTTGTGCCATTTAAATTAAGGTATTCAAGTTTTTTAAGCTTTTTGACAAACTGAATTGACTCAAGTTTTTTACTATCCTCTATTCTTAGATGATTTAAATTAGAAAGATAGCCTAATGGACTAAAGTCACTTAGTTTATATAGGCTGTCAAATTCTATATACTCTACATTTTCTAAATTATAAAGACGGGATATATCTTCTAGGTTTCTTAAATAGATTAATTCCAATCGCTCTAGTTTTTTGAAATGTTCAATGCCTTCTATATTTCTTAAGCTTCCACTATGAATTCTCAAATACCTTAGCTCGGTTAGATGTTTTAACGGCTTTAAATTTTTCGATTTATAATCAGATAGAGAGAGTGTTTTTATATTTTTTTGTGTATCAAAATTTGAAATAAATTTTGGATACCAATTACAACTAAAAAAGGTAAGTTGAGGGATTTTTGAAAAATCTACTTTTACTTTTTTATCCGCCCAAAAATGAATTTGTAAAGTCTTTAATTTTTTCAACTCATATATAAAATCTTGTTCACCCTCTATAGAAGAGTAAAAACTAATATCTTCTATATTACTAAAAGCCTTTGTGATTTCGATTAATAGCTTTTTTGAAACAAAAATTTGATAACCTTTCTCATTAGAATAAGAGTTATCAAGTTTAAGGATTGTATTTTTAGAATTATACGTTAATCCAGTTTTTTTTATATCTTCAATAGAATCTTCTGGATATATTTTTATGATAGTTACATCATTCTTTTTTGTTATAATTTCCATAGTATTACTAATGCTTTCAAATTTTATTTTTTACAGATTTCTCTAGAGATTCTCGCAATCCATCTTTTTCAAATCTATCAATTATTTTCTCTGCTTTTTTCATAAACTCATTAATACCTTCTGGAGTTTTCAAATTATGCCTGCCTCCTACTGGGTTTCTCTTATTGAGAAGTTTTTTTAGATCACTATTCTTTTGTAAACCTTTCCAGTTAGCTCCATACTTCTTTAAAATCAACCAATTTTCTACCATTTCCATCTCGTAATCACTTGCCCCCTTCATTTTATGAAAAAGAGACTTACTATCGAGAAGATCGTCCTTAAATGTACCCTTTTTTAGATTAAAGTGCTGTTTAAGACGTGTAAAAAAATCTTTGGATTTTCCTATGTAATTTTTTATATCATCTTTTCTTTTTATTATTAAATCATAAACACCAGTTGTTGTTTCTTTACTTTGTTTCGCAGCTTTTTTAGCTTTACGCGCATTTTTTAAAACTGTTGCTGCTGTACCTGCAAGCGGTATCATTGATAAAAAATTTAAACCCGCTTCTACATAGTTACCACGTGCTAGAGAAATTACCCCATTGGCTAAATCTGCAAATTCTCCAACACCTGGAATTAAGCCTACTGCATCTAAGGCTAATTGCGTTTTGTCTGCCCAATCATCCCAATTAGTAGGTTTTCCTCCATGTTCATCTGCATCATAATAATTCTGATTCACCCATTCTACAGGCTTTGAGACACGTCCGAGGTTTTTAAATTCGGGATTACTCCTATCAACAATATCCCGTGATTTTACATCTGAAAAATCAACGTCAGGGAATGCTGCTTTCGCCTCTTCTAATGTACCTTCAAAAACCGCTGTGTCATTGGAAAAATAATAAATATCTTCACCTCTAGAGGATATTTGTTGTTTTAATTGAACAACTTTTACAGTGCCATAATCTGTAGCCTTAGCAGAGGTTGAATATTTAATTTGAGCAATGGATTCGCCAACACTCATAAGTTTGTGTTTGACTTGCATTAAAACTGAACCGTCTTCACTTACAACGACTGAACTTGTACCTTTTTGATCCTCTACAAGTTCTTTGTCTGGTAATTGCAAATTAATAGATGTTTCACCCAATACGCGCCCTTTATAGACGACTTTAAATGTGTTTTTTGACATAAATAATAATTAGGTTTTAATCTTCGTAGTTTTCAGGGATGACTTCCAAAGGGATCTTCTCTAGATCAGATCTGATAATGTAATTCTTAATAGTGTCTCCTTTTAAGCGTTCACCCCGATATAAAAAATCCATTTCCTTGTTATGCAGTTCAATATCCATAATTTCACCAATCATATTTTCGCTTTCCAGAACATAAAAAATCTTATCACCTCGATTATAATTATCTAATTCGACATCATTTTGATCTGTTATATATTGATTGATTAAACGAGGTTCATTATCTTCTGTTTCACGCTTTGTTGGCGCAGTCTCCCGCACCACAGGCGTTACATTACGATCAAAAGTTTTGCGCATTTTGGTTTGGTAAACCGCGACCGAAGTAGAAGATTCAAAACCTTGGCAGGTAATTAAAAACAGTTCATAAAAAGGGGCTGTGCTTTCAGAAGAAAAACGCGACTTAAAACTGGAGATATGACAATCGTAAAAATGGTGATAAGTGGTTTTATGCTGGCCTAGTACAGCAGGTTGCACTTCTAAGGTCATTTTAGAGAGCGGCCTATGGTCTGCTATAGCATGTTCCCACCACATATTATTTTGAGAGCCTTCTATTTTAACAATAAGCCCTTCAAAGCGAGTGCCTGGATAAGGCTGCCACTGGGCGTCGGTTGTTTTTTTAAACTCAAATTCGTAGCCAAGTACGTTAACACTTAAATCTTCTACATGTAGTATGGCCTTTATCATCTATTTTTAGATTAGAATTTCTTAGATTTTAAAAATATGAATTTTAAAACACCAACACAAAGAAATGCAGTACGTATTTCGAATGCTTTTCGTTAGTAAACACGTAAGAAATACTGTGACTCCACATGCTTTTTATAGGCTTAAAAAGACGCAACCCTACATGACACATGCCACGTTGTGATAACACTTTCTAGATCCCATAAATACTGCCGGGTTCTTAAAACTAAAAAACCCAATACCATTTAAGGCATCGGGTTTTAAAATAAAGTACGATCACGCAGCTAGAGTGCGTGTATGCTTTACTAGTTAAAGATAAAGTATGTAGATATGACAATTAAACAAATGACTAAGCCAACTGGTTTTACAAATTTCCAAGGGGTTACGTCTACCTGCTCTGTGTAGGTTTGCTCATAATCAGTTGCTCGAGGTTTTAACTTACCAATAACTAACATTAAAATTATAGTTAACACGCAAGTAATAGCTTGCATATGTAACATGTGTAAGGTTACAATGCCAAAACCATCAGATAAGATAATGTATAGTACATAAATTGTAAATGCGAATATCACACCCGCTTTGGCTGCAAGTGCAGGTACTCTCTTAGTTAAGAAACCAATTACTAAAACGGTTAATATAGGCACACTATACGCCCCATTTACCGTTTGTAAGTATCCAAAAATACTGTCTGCATACACTAAAAATGGTGCTATAATCATTGCGAAAAATGCTAAAATAACACCAAAACGCTTTCCGTTTTTCACAACAACTTCATCTGTAGCCTGCTTATCTATAAATTGTTTGTAAATATCAACACCATATAAGGTCACACAGCTATTAAGTGCAGAATTAAATGAACTTAAAATCGCACCGAATAATACGGCAGCAAAAAAGCCAATCCAAACCTCAGGCAATACATCTGCTACCAATGTTGGATACACATCACTGGTATGCATGCCTTCTCCATATTTATGAAACGCAATAATCCCTGGCAATACCACAATAATAGGCCCTAATATTTTAATAAAAGCTGCAATCGTTAATCCTTTTTGTCCTTCAGCTAGGTTTTTAGCTCCTAAAGCACGTTGTATGATTTGCTGGTTACTCCCCCAGTAAAACAATTGTACCAACATCATTCCTGTAAATATGGTTTCAAATGGAATTGAAGAGTCTGCGCTACCTACAGCATTCATCTTTTCGGGATGCTCTGTTGCTAGTTTGGTTAACCCTCCTAAAAGGCTACCATCTTCACTTATAGCTATCAATCCAAAAACAGGGATTAAAAGCCCTCCAATAAGTAACCCTACAGCATTAATGGTATCTGAAACTGCTACAGCTTTAAGACCTCCAAAAATGGCATAAATAGAACCTATAATACCAATACCCCATACACAAATCCATATGGCACCCCATTCGCTTACGCCTAAAAGCTGCGGAATATCAAACATACCACTTATCGCTTTAGACCCTGTAAATAATACCATAGGCAACAATACAACAGCGTATCCTGTAAGAAACAATCCAGAAGTCATTGCTTTCGTTGTACTATCAAAACGACGCTCTAAGAATGTTGGAATCGTAGAGATACCTCCTTTTAAATAACGCGGTAATAAAAACACAGCAGTAATTACTATGGCAATGGCGGCTAAAGTCTCCCAAGCCATCACTAAGATACCATCTTTGTAAGCATCACCGTTTAGTCCTACGATTTGTTCTGTAGACAGATTTGTTAGTAATAGAGACCCTGCAATTACAGTAGCCGTTAAACTTCTACCTCCTAAAAAATAACCGTCGGAGGTGTTCTCATCTGTATTTCTAGTTGCCAAATAAGCTATTACAGCTACCAGCAATGTAAACCCTATAAAGGAAATTATACCCATAATTTATCTATATTAATTTTTAGTTGACCGCTAATATAAGAGATAGAATTCACTTTTAAGCAAAACAAAGCGAATCTTACAACCTTTGTTGTAGGATTCGCTTTATTTATAATAAACTTTAACACTCTAAAACGTGCTTAGCACATTTTGCGGCGTTCTATAGGTGGTTTAGATGTATTGATTGATGATGTTTTCAAACAATTCTTGTTTACCACTCTTCAATTCTAATTCGCCATTGTCTTGAGCAATTTGATACAAATCACTTAAGTTCAATTTCCCATCTTCGAAAGCTTTTCCGTTTCCAGAATCGAAAGACGCATAACGCTCTTTTCTTAACTTGTCGTAAGGTGAAGACGAAATAATTTTATCGGCTACCAATAATGCTCTTGCAAACGTATCTGCACCACCAATGTGTGCTAAAAACACGTCTTCTAAATCGGTAGAGTTTCTTCTAATTTTAGCATCAAAATTAACACCACCTCCTTGTAAGCCGCCTGCTTTTAGGAATACTAACATGGCTTCAGTAGTTTCTTGAATGTTATTAGGAAACTGGTCTGTATCCCATCCATTTTGGTAATCTCCACGGTTCGCGTCTAAACTTCCTAACATACCTGCCTTTGCAGCCACTTCTATTTCATGTTGGAATGTATGCTGTGCTAATGTCGCGTGATTTACTTCTATATTGATTTTAAAATCTTTGTCTAAACCGTACTCCTTAAGGAAACCTATAGCCGTTGCAGAATCGAAATCGTACTGGTGCTTAGAAGGCTCCATAGGCTTAGGCTCTATAAAGAAGTTTCCTTTAAACCCTTGTGCACGTGCATAATCTCTAGCCATAGCTAAAAACTGCCCCATGTGGTCTAACTCACGTCCCATATCTGTATTTAACAACGACATGTAACCTTCACGTCCGCCCCAGAATACGTAGTTTTCACCACCTAATTTAATCGTAGCATCTAACGCTAATTTCACTTGTCCACCTGCACGTGCTACAACATCGAAATCTGGATTTGTAGAGGCTCCGTTCATGTAACGTGGATTAGAAAAACAGTTCGCAGTACCCCAAAGTAACTTGGCACCAGAAGCAGCTTGTTTTTCTTTTAAATAATCTGTAACGGCTGCTAATCTACTTTCAGACTCTCCAAATGTAGCGCCTTCTTGCACTAAATCGTAATCGTGAAAACAGTAGTAATCAAATCCCATTTTTGTAATAAACTCAAAAGCAGCATCTGCCTTTGCTTTTGCAGCAGCGATAGCATCAGAAGGTTTATCCCATTCAAAACTCTGTGTGCCTGGCCCAAATGGATCTGCACCTTGCCCACAGAAGGTATGCCAATATGCTACCGAAAACTTGAAATGCTCACGCATTGTTTTTCCCGCAACAACTTGTTCTGGGTTGTAATATTTAAATGCTAACGGATTATCAGAATCCTTCCCTTCAAATTTAATTTCGCCAATACCTTTAAAGTATTCTTTATCGCCTATTAATGCCATTGTTTTACGTTTTATTTATGTTTTAATACTATTTCTAATTCTTTTTTCCAGTTTTGGTATGCTGCTTCATAAGGCGCTTTATTCCCTAAAGGCTTATAAGTCATTACGTGGTCGTTTGCTGTAATGTTAGCACCAAATTTTTCAAAATCACCATCGGTTAAGCCTGCCGCTCTTGCTGCTCCTACAGCTCCTGTGGTGTTGTAAATTTCAATTTCATGACCAATTAAAGTGGCCACTGTATTAGAGAAAATCTCAGATCGGAATAAATTATCATTCCCCGCTCGTATCACTTTTATCTCTGCATTATCCGCTTTTAAAATATCCATTCCGTATACAAACGAAAATGCAATACCTTCTAAAGCTGCACGGCACAAGTGGCCTTCACTATGCGTATTTAAATTTAAATTACAAAAATGCGTTCCTACAATCTTATTGTTAAACATACGCTCGGCACCATTGCCAAAAGGAATCACACAAACGCCTTCAGATCCTACAGGCACCACCTCTGCTTTGGCATTCATGGCCTCATAAGAATCGGATGCCAAATTGTCTTTCAACCATCGGTATTGAATCCCAGCACCATTAATACATAATAATTTCCCTAAAGTTGTGGTTTCTTTGGTATAATTTACATGTGCAAAATGGTTAATCCTTGAAGATTCCTTAGATTTCAACACATTCGTTACAGCATATACAACTCCAGAAGTTCCTCCTGTAGCAGCAACCTCTCCGTGATTAAACACATTTAATGACAAGGCGTTATTAGGTTGGTCTCCTGCTCTGTAAGTGATAGGTACACCTTCTGGTAATCCTGTTGCTTCTGCGCCTGCTGCATTAACAAAACTTTGTTCTGAAAAGTTAGCGACAACATCTGGTGTAAGATTTGTATCAATCCCGTAATGCTCCAATAACCAATCGGCTACGGTATCGGTTTTATAATCCCAAAGCATGCCTTCGGACAAGCCATTTTTTGTCGTATTACAAACTCCAGATAATTGTAATGCGATAAAATCGCCTGGCAACATGTATTTGTATATTTTAGCGTAAACCTCTGGTTGATGATCGCGTACCCATTTTAATTTAGACGCTGTAAAATTCCCTGGAGAATTTAACAGGTGGTCCATACATTTTGTTTCACCTAAAGCTTCAAACGCTGTATTACCAATCTCCACGGCACGGCTATCACACCAAATAATAGAATTTCGCAAAGGTGCTCCCGCTTTATCAACAACAACTAAACCATGCATTTGGTACGAAATACCAATGCCTTTAATTTTAGAAGCTTCTATATGCCCTTCTTTTATAGCACGTTTCGTCGCTACACATACATAATGCCACCACATGTTTGGATCTTGTTCTGCCCAATTTTGTTCTGGTGCTACAATTTCCATTTCGTTTGTGGGCTCGTTTAAGGTCACTATGTTCGTTCCTGAAGCCGCATCTACAATAGATACCTTAACTGAAGAACTTCCTAAATCATATCCTATATAATACACGTATTCGAATTTGAAGATTAATTCGTAAAATTAAAAATTCATCTGCACTCTAAGCCTATAATTCTCATATATTCTATGCTTTTTTACGAAAAATTTAAGTATTTGTTAAACCATAAATTTTCTGTTATGTTGAAGGGCCTTTACCGACAAATTAGATAAGATGTTTATCTTTACCACAAAATAAGATCATGCAAAAAACATATTACGATCCGTCTGACCTAAGAAAATTTGGGAAAATTACGGAATGGAGTGAGGCTCTAGGTACTAAATTTTTCGAATACTACAGCAAAGTTTTTGAAGAAGGTGCATTAACCGCAAGGGAAAAATCTTTAATTGCCTTAGCCGTAGCCCATACAGAACAATGTCCTTATTGTATCGATGCCTATACTAAAGATGGCTTACAACGTGGTATTACTAAAGAAGAAATGATGGAAGCCGTACATGTTGGTGCCGCTATAAAAAGTGGTGCGACTCTTGTACATGGTGTACAAATGATGAATAAGGTTAATAAATTGGACGGGTAATAGACCGATGTCGCAAGCCTTATTTTTTTAGGGCTTAGTATTCCCCAAAGCTCCTAATATCATGAGAACAGTAGGTGTTCGCAACTATAGCATATGACAAAAGTAAAAACACAATCACTACAAAAACGCGAAAGTGCTTTAGCCAATAGCAAAAGGCAAATAGAGATTCTATCAAACGGTATCTTTAAAAATGGTGAATTACCAACCTTTGCCACTAAGATAAAAGAGACCAATCAGTTTCCGCTTAAAGCCAACACGTTAGAGATTCTTCAAATTAATGTGGGTTACATGTGTAACCAAGTTTGCGAACATTGCCATGTAGATGCAGGTCCAGATCGTAAGGAAATCATGACCAAAGCCACGATGCAACAATGTTTGGACGTTATAAAAACAACTGGCGCTCATACGTTAGACCTTACAGGTGGTGCTCCAGAGATGAATCCTAATTTTAGATGGTTTGTAGAAGAAGCTTCTAAAGCAGGAATAAAAGATTTTATTGTACGCTCTAACTTGACCATAATAAGAGCCAATAAAAAATATTACGATCTCCCAGAATTCTTTAAAAAGCATAATGTACATGTGGTAAGTTCTATGCCACATTGGACAAGAGGTAAAACAGACAAACAACGTGGTAGTGGTGTATTCGATGCCTCTATTAAGGCCTTACAAGAACTCAATGCCGTAGGTTATGGTATGCCAGAGAGTAGTTTACGTCTCGATTTGGTATACAACCCTTCCGGTGCATTTTTACCTGGAGATCAAATGGCTATGGAGAAAGACTTTAAAAAAGCACTTATGGAAGACTTTAGCATACAGTTTCATCACTTGTTTGCCATTACCAACCTTCCTATCTCTCGCTTTTTAGATTACCTCATTGCCTCAGAAAACTATGAAGATTACATGTACCAACTTGTAGAAGCTTATAACCCTTCTGCCGTGGCCAATGTGATGTGTACAAATACACTTTCGGTAAGCTGGGATGGGTATTTATACGACTGCGATTTCAACCAAATGTTAGCGCTTCCTGTAAACAGTAAAGCCAAACACATTTCAGAATATAATGAAGCACAACTTGAAGGACGCTCTATTGTGATCTCTCAACACTGCTATGGCTGTACTGCTGGTGCTGGTAGCAGCTGTCAAGGTACAGTGGCTTAAAACTTAAGAACAACATGAAAAAGGGTATGATGGTATTGTGTATGTGTTGCGCCATGTTAAGTTTTGGCCAAAAAACACTGGATAAGCTGTTAAAACAGCAAAACAAAGAAACCATACCTTATATTCATGTTAATGCACTTAAACGTATTAAAAAACAAGTTTTACTATTAGATGCGCGGGAAACAAAAGAATACAACACCAGCCATATAAAGGACGCTATTTGCGTAGGTTATGACTTTTTTAATTTAGATACAATCCAAAAACAATTCCCTAAAAAAAATGCTCAAATTGTAGTATATTGCTCTTTAGGTATTCGTTCAGAAGACATTGCGGAACGGCTTAAAACTAGTGGCTATACAAATGTTTTCAACTTATATGGTGGTATTTTTGAATGGAAAAACAACCACCTAGACGTTGTGAATTTAAAAGAAAAAAAAACAGACTCGGTTCATGCATTTTCACCAGCATGGGGCAAGTGGTTAAAAAATGGTATAAAGATATATGACTAAAACGCTTGTAATTGTTTTTGTAAAAAACATTAAACTAGGCAAAGTAAAAACACGTCTTGCCAAAACTATAGGCAATCAAGGGGCTTTCGAGGTATATACAGAATTGGTAAAACTTACAGAAACGGCAACAACCTCTATGCAAGCCGATAAGCGCATTTACTTTTCCGAAACGATCTTGGACGACCAATGGATGGGGTTTTCTAAGTACGCGCAAGAAGGTGAAGATCTAGGGGCACGTATGAAAAACGCTTTCCAAAAGGGTTTTAACGACGGTTATGAACGTATTGTGCTAATTGGTTCTGACTTGCCCGATATTACGGCCACACATATTAATGCAGGCTTAGAAGCCTTACAACATAGTCCTGTTGTGTTTGGTCCTGCTGTAGACGGCGGGTATTACCTTATAGGTCTTTCTAAACTTCAAAATAGTGTGTTTAATGACAAACCATGGAGTGCATCGCATTTACTAGAGGTTACCTTAGATGAATTAAAAACACTAGAGGTGCCTTTTGAACTGTTAGACACTCTAAACGACATTGATACGTTTGAAGATTTAACAGCTTCTAGCTTTTATAAAAACAACATAGAATTACAAGAAAAAATAAAACAACTTCATGATTAAATTTATAAATGAAACCGTAGACTACCTTAAAGATAAAGGTTTTGAAAATCCAGAAGTAGGTATCATTTTGGGTACTGGGCTTGGACAACTTATTAACGATGTTGAAATTATAAAAGAAGTTAGCTATAACCACATTCCTAATTTCCCTACCGCGACTGTAGAGTTTCATAAAGGCAAACTTATTTTTGGAAAATTAGCGGGTAAGAAAGTCATTGTAATGCAAGGACGGTTTCATTTGTATGAAGGCTACAGCTTACAAGATGTTACCTACCCTGTTCGTATTATGGAAAAATTGGGCATTACAACCTTATTGGTTTCTAACGCAGCAGGCGCCATTAATTTAAACTTCAAAAAAGGCGAACTCATGCTTATTGAAGACCATATTAATCTTCAAGGTGGTTCCCCTCTTGCTTTTAAAGGCGTAGAAGCCTTAGGCGAACGTTTCACAGACATGAGCGCTCCTTATGATGCGACTTTAAACGCCGCCTTTAAAAATAGCGCCAAGGCACACAACATCACGCTGCATGAAGGCGTTTATGTTAGTGTTGTTGGGCCGCAACTTGAAACCAGAGCAGAGTACCGCATGCTAAAACTTATGGGCGCAGATGCCGTAGGTATGAGTACTGTTCCTGAAATTATTGTGGCCAACCATTTAAATTTAAAAGTAGCAGCGGTGTCAGTTTTAACCGATGAATGCGACCCAGATCATTTAGAACCTGTAGACATTGCAGAAATTATTGCTATGGCAGGAAAGGCTGAGCCCCATATGGTAACCCTATTTAAAGAATTAATTAAATCAATTTAAAACACACTACAAACCATTTGCAGTTATACCGCATAACTGTTCATTATTAATTGTAGATTGAATACAAAGACTATGAGTACTTATTTAGACACCACCCACGATGTATACAAAGAAGCAGCCTTAACGCCAGATGTTGGTTTATGCTGCACAACGAACCCTATTTGGGAGCTACCAGGCTTAAAAATCCCAAAAATCATGCAGGAGATGAATTATGGTTGTGGCTCTACAGTACATGCTAGAGATTTAACCAACAATCCTAAAATGTTGTATGTAGGTGTTGGTGGCGGTATGGAATTGCTACAATTCTCTTACTTCAACCGTCAAAAAGGAGGTGTTGTTGGTGTAGATGTTGTAGATGAAATGCTAGAAGCCTCTCGCAAAAATTTTAAAGAAGCAGAAGCTCAAAACGATTGGTTTAAAAGTGATTTTGTAGATCTAAAAAAAGGAGACGCTTTAAACTTACCTGTAGAAGATAATTCTATTGATGTGGCTGCTCAAAACTGTTTATTTAACATTTTTAAAGCAGAAGATCTAAAGAAAGCCATAGACGAAATGTACCGCGTATTAAAGCCACATGGTCGTCTTGTAATGAGTGATCCTACTTGTGAACAACCTATGAACGACACCTTACGCAACGACGAACGCCTAAGAGCGCTTTGTTTAAGTGGTAGTTTACCAATAGCAGAGTATGTTAAAGCACTTACCGATGCTGGTTTTGGCACCATAGAAATAAGAGCCAGAAAACCCTATAGAATTTTAGACCCTAAACACTACCCTACAGAAGAATTAATTTATATTGAATCCATAGAGGTGGCTGCTATAAAAGACCCTATGCCAGAAGATGGCCCGTGTATCTTTACAGGTAAAGCAGCAATTTATTATGGTGAAGAGGACTACTTTGATGATAAAAAAGGACACATCTTACTCAAAAATCAGCCTTTAGCAATTTGCGACAAAACCGCTGCGGCATTGGCAGATTTAAACAGAGATGATATCTTTTTTAGCCCATCAACATACCACTACGATGGTGGCGGGTGTTGCTAGTTCATAAAATACGATGGATACCTAATGACAAATAAGTTTATGAAATATTTTTTAGCTGTACTTACATTCTGTTTCATAACCTCCTGTGGAGGCACTAAAGAAACAGTGACACAAACTCAAAAGGAAGTTGTTACACCTGTAGAAAAGGTAACGGCTCCTGCCGCCCCTGTTACACCAGTAGAGACGACTGTCATAGATGCAAAAGAAACTATTCAAGCTGCTGTAGTAACCCCTGCAGAAACTGCTATAGAGGCTTCTGTAGAAAAGGCTAGTGAAACGGTAGAAAAAGTAGTAGCGATAGCACCTAAACCTACGGTTACACATACAGCTTTTAACACCTTGTTGCAAAAGCATGTTTCTACTAAGGGCAATGTTAATTACAATGGTTTTAGACAAGACCGTTCAGCTTTAAAAGCATACATCACCTATTTGGGCGCAAACATGCCTAAAGACAGTTGGTCTAAAAACGATAAATTAGCCTATTGGATTAATGCCTACAATGCACTTACTATAGATTTAATTTTACGCCATTGGCCTGTAAAAAGCATTAAAGACATTAGTAAACCTTGGGATCAGCGTTTTTGGAAACTGGGCAATAAATGGTATAATTTAAATGAAATTGAGCATGACATCCTAAGAAAAATGGACGATCCTCGTATTCATTTTGCCATTGTATGCGCCTCTTTTTCTTGTCCTAAACTGCAAAATAAAACGTTTAAAGCCTCTAGTATGGACCAACAACTTACCGCGGCTACAAAAGAATTTTTAAGCGACAAATCAAGAAACACGATCACTGCTCATACTTTAGAGCTTTCGAAAATATTCCAATGGTTCTCAAAAGATTTTAAACAAAACGGTAACCTTATTGATTTTTTAAACATATACAGCAACGTTAAAATTGCTGCTAATGCTAAAAAACGATTTAAAGATTACAACTGGAGTTTGAATGAGTAAAATATCTATCATCATCCCTACTTATAATGAAGCAGAAACTATTAGTGTTCTGCTTCAACATTTAATAGCCTTACGGTCGTCTCAATACACTAAAGAAATTATTGTAGCTGATGGTGGTAGCAGCGACGACACTTTGAAAAAAGTAGCTACCATAAAAGGCGTTATATGTATAACTTCTCCAAAAGGCCGTGCCCAACAAATGAACGCCGGCGCAGCACGGGCTACTGGAAATATTTTATATTTTCTACACGCAGATTCTTATCCGCCTAAACATTTCGATCAATTAATTGTTTCTCGAGTAGACAAAGGCCACTTAGCAGGCTGTTTTAGAATGCGCTTTAATAGTACCCATTGGTGGCTAAAATTAGCAGGTTGGCTTACTGCGCTTCCTATAATGGCAAGTCGTGGTGGAGACCAAAGCTTATTCGTTACACGAGATCTTTTTGATACACTTGAAGGCTACGACAACAGCTTTTTAATTTATGAGGACAATGATTTTATAAAAAAACTGTATCAAAAAAAACAATTTGTAGTCATTCCAAAATGGCTAACCACCTCAGCCCGTTGTTATGAGACACACGGCGTATGGAAAACGCAATATTACTTCTGGCGCATTCATTTAAAACGTAAACTGGGCGCCTCTCCTGCTGAATTAACAGCGTATTATCGTGAAAAATTCTCAAATACAAAACAGTCTTAAATATTTAAATAAAACATTCCCCTTCCTACAGTAAGCTTACGTTTTTGTTTTTTTTACATATATTAGCATGGTATTTTTCAACCCCAAATATTATGAACAAATCAATCTTACTAATCCTACTACTATTCGTTTCTTCTAAATTAACAGCTCAAACATTTAATATATTACCCTACACACCTTCTGAAAATTTCTTTTTAAATTCTGTCTTTTTTTTGGATGAAGCGCATGGCTATGTAGGCTTAGGAAACTTTAGTAATACTGGCACCTTATTAACGACCACTGATGCTGGTTTAACTTGGTCTGAAACATCATTTGCAGATTGCTCTATTATAACTTCTATATATTTTTCAGATATAAACAATGGTTTTATTACTACAGACAATCAAAATGTAAGCTATAAAACTACAGATGGTGGTGTTAACTGGGTAAGTGTATTTTGTCAAACCGATGGCCCAGGTCTTGCTTATTTCAAAGACAATGATACCGCCTTTTATTACCGTGTATCTTCAACTGGAAATACGTTTGCTAAAAGTACAGATGCTGGTAGCAGTTGGACTGCATTTCCAATTGAAAACGCATTCAATTTAAGTCTCATTCAAGACATTCATTTCCCCAATAATGCTGGTGATATTGGCTTTCTCATAGACACAGATTACGTCTATAAAACCACCGACAATGGTGTGACATGGAACGAAATATATGAAACCACAGATACCCTTTCAGATGCTGAGTCTCTATTTTTTATAGATACCGAAATAGGTTTTAGAACAAGGCAATCTCAAATTGAAAAAACGACAAATGGAGGAACTTCATGGGAGCCTATTAGTACTTTTGGAGGCCAAGACATAAGCTTTATAGATACCAATATTGGCTTTGTACAAACTACAGGGACAGGCGCTGCTACTGAAGACAATATCTTTAAAACCGATGATCAAGGTGCATCTTGGCAAGAATTGAAATTCAATAACACTTCAGAAATCACTGATTTTCATTTTGTAAACGAAAATCTAGGCTATGTTATCACTCTTGACACTATATATAAGGTAACCGATACCCAAGTACTATCCATAGCTGATATAGCACAGAAACAAACTTTAGTAGCTTTTCCTAATCCAGCAACAACGCATATTAGGTTTAAAAATAAATTGGATATGGCTTCTAAATACAGCTTATACAATAGCTTTGGTCAAGACATACAAAGCGGCACCTTTAAAACAGAAATAAATGTACAGCATCTACCTTCTGGAATTTATGTTTTAAAAATAGCGAACTCTAAAACCTTAAAAATTATTAAAAACTAATTTTTAAGGTTTTTAATATGATATCACGCTAACTTCTAAGCCTAAATACTAGCTATTAGTACTACTTATTTCGTCCTTTTTCATCGGGATACAAACTTGGTAACGCAGCACTTTGTACTACAGCTTTGGTTTCTATGTTCATTGCAGATAATTTACCTTTAAAAGCAGCTCCTGTGTCGACATTCCATACATTAGCGCCCTGCATAGGTACAGTTTCATTAAAATTGGTCGTAGGCGTGTGCCCTATATAAACTTCATGATAATGTGTTAAACGCTTAGGGTATAATGCAGAGTTTTTAGTGATGTTTTTATCCATGGTTAATGCCATTTCCCAAAGCGTTCTGTCAAAATATAACGTGGTTTCAAACACTTCTTTTTTCACACCATGCATAGATGTAAATCCAGCATGTAAAAACAAGCGATTGGCCTTATCGAGATGGTACATTTTTAAATTTTCAAAAAACTGTAAGTGACGTTGCTTTTCTGTTTCAGAAAACCCCTCGTAACTCTCCATAGTTTCTTTGCCACCATGCATATACCAAGTAGGATTAACTTCGCCAGTACGCAACCACGTTTCACACCATACATCATGATTCCCTTTAATAAACGTACATGTAATAGATTCTGAAAGCTCTATTAAAAATTGAATCACCTGAGCAGACTCGCTCCAACCATCTACATAATCGCCCATAAAAATAAGCTGATCCTCATCTCTAACTTCTATCTCATTCAAAACTTGTACTAGAGCTTTTAAGCCCCCGTGAATATCTCCAATTGCAAACGTGCGCATATGTTTTTTTTGGCAAAACTAAACGATTACTTGAAAGCAGAAAACAAATAGGCATTAAGTTTTGATTAACCCTGTTGCTGTATTTAAAAATATTGACCGATACCAAAAACAAAACCTTGGGTAGCATCTTTAGTAATGCCGTAACCATAATCTATTCTAAAAGTAGCGTTATAAACCTTTTTATGTGTAAATCGAAAGCCTAAACCGGGATAGACTCTAATATTTTGAGAATTTCCAAAGTCTCCAAAATCACCTCCTGGATTACGCCAAGAACCGCCGTCTACAAAAGCATTTCCTTGAAATATAAACCAATCTTTATCTATAAAGGTATACCGGTATTCTGTATTTAAAACAATAACTCCTGTACCTCTATCGATCACATTACCAACGCCTCTTACATTCAAATTATTATCTACAGAGAACGGCGCAAACGGTGAGTCTGCATTTGTAGAAATTCCCAAGCGAAGCCTACTGGCCCAGTTCCCCTTTTCACCAACACGTAAATAGTAAAAGAAATCATTCCATCCTATCACAAAATCTGGTAATACCGCATTTGTAGACGTTACATATTGCAGATTAAACACACTTCTAAAACCAGAGACATATTGGTATTGGTAATCTAGGCCATTGTATTCATATATACCTTTAAGCAACCATTTTGGAACTCTTAAAGACAGTGGCACATCTGGACTCGTCGCTCCAGATTGGTACTCGTAATCTTCAATAAAATAAGTAGCACCTAATTCTGCTCTATTATTGAAGTTAAATTTATAAAGTCCTAAAACTTCATAAGAGGTATTATTGTATTTGTAATTTGAAGATGTATTATCGAAAAAAACAGGCTCTAAGGTCGTTAAACTTTGGTAATTGAGAGCAACTCCTAATCTATTAGAAAACAAATAAGGCGCTCTAAAGTTCACGGCGTAACTATCGTATATGTCTTTTTGATAAAACCCTCCAAAAGCGATATTTCGTCCCAGAAGATTAAATTCGTTCAAGCCAATGCGATAAGCAAACTCGTCATCATTCGTTGTAAAAATATTAGCAGAAGGAATTAAAGTAAAATTCTCCTCTACATTATAAAACACATTGTACCCATTATCATGAGAATGAAACACTTGATAATACGCATGCGCCACAGAAGGGAGACGTTTTAAGCGTAAAATATCGCGTTCCAAAAGCGTGGAATCTAAGACAGATCCTGCTTTCACATCTGATACACGTTTTATAAAAGAGGCTTTTAAACGCTTGTTCCCTTGTATTTTTACATCTACTACACTATTGGTTTGACTGTAGCATAACAGGCTCGCTAATGTAACCAGAACAAATAGTATTTTATGTAGCATTAATAGAAGCTTTAGGTGACCATAAAAGTAAACATATTTATCCTAAAAGTATTGCCCTATACCGAATACTATTCCATTTGTTGCAGAATCTCCTACACCATAACCGTAGTCCAATCTAAAAACCGCATTGAATATACGTTTGTGAATAAAACGCACGCCTAAACCGGGATAAAATCGAACCGTACTACCATCTACCAAATCGGTAAAACTGCCTCCTGGATTACGCCATGTCCCCACGTCTACAAATGCATTACTTTGTATAACAAACCACCCTTTTTCATAAAGCGTATGTCTGTATTCTGTATTTACAACCACAGCTGCCGTACCCCGGTCTATAGTATTCCCAACACCTCTAATGTTTAACTGATTGTCTAACGCAAATGGCGCAAATGGTGTATCGTCGTTTGAAGCATAGGCTAGGCGCAAACGATTCGCCCAATTTCCTCGGGCGCCAACACGTTTAAAGTATTCAAAATCATTCCTTCCTAAAAAGAAATTCGTTAATAAATCATCCTGCCCTTGAGACCCTGTCACAAATCTATAGTTTAAGATATTTCTAAACCCTTCTTGATACTGGTAAAAAATATGAATTTGATTGTGTTCATATTCTCCCACTACCGTTAACTTATCGGCTCCCAAATTTCTTGGAATACCTGCAGGAAGGTTCCCTTCTATAAAATCGTAAGTTTCTCGAGAAACATTAAACCCTAATTCAAATCGATTCTTAAAATCCCGCTCATAGATTACACTTGCTTGAAAAGCACTGCTGTTAAACTCGTAATTAACATCTTGCTCATTCGGAAAGAAAACAGGCTCTTGAGATATATTATTCTGATAATTCACACCTATACCCCATTTCCTTGAAAATAAATTAGGGGCTTCCCAAAACGCACCAAAAGAATTGAACACATCTTTACTGTAAAACCCTCCTAAAATTTGATTTCGTCCTAAAAAATTAAAATCAAAAAGCGAAACACGGTAAGCAAACTCATCATTATTATCTGTGAAAATATTCAACCCTGGTATAATGGCAAAATTCTCTTCAATTGTATACGTTAAATGATACCCATCGTCTTGGGGCTCCAGTTTAGACGTTACATTGGCTACCGATGCTAAAAGCTTTAAACGTCGTACATCTGAGTTTACTCTAACGGTATCTAAAACACTTCCTTCTTTCACAAAAGCTAATCGCTTTAAAAAAGATGTTCTTGTACGTTTATTTCCTTCAATACTAAGTTTGGTAATTGTCTTTTCTTGAGCATTTATCATCCCAAAAGCCATCAAAAAAATGACGATACAAATTTTTTTCATTCTACTGTAAATCGTTTATTAAAGGTTACAACATTTACCCAATTATCGCGACTCACATCCATGAGTGTAAAAAGGTATGCTGTACCACGTTGTAATACTGGTGGTTCTTGCTTGGTAATGTTCAAGACCACGTTATCTAATTTGTAATACTGAAACTTATTTTGATTGGTATAGGTTCCTGAAAGTAAATCCCCCTGCTGTGTTGTAAGCACCTGAAAATAAATAGCATTGTCCTTAACGAAATTATCTCGCCATGAAAATAGTGGCATTTCAGGTTGGGTTTGGTCTATCGTTATAATGTCTTCCCATACTGTAGGCTTAGAAACTGGCTTTGTACGAATAGGGTTTGAAATTTTAACCTCTCCTTCTAATTCGTAAGTTACAACACCCCACTTTTCTAGTGTAGTTACTTGCTCAAACCGTCTCAAACTGCCATTAAATACAGGGGTACTTTCTATAACAACTTGGGTGTAATTTGAAAAATCGTCTGCATCTAAGGCTATAGTTGCCGTCTGGTACAATCGTATATTAGTAGCGCCTTCTTCTGGATAATAAAATGTTTGTACTTTCATGCCTGAAGGATCGCTCGCAGCACAGGCAATCACTGCACCCCTTTCTACTGTAGTGTTTAAAATATAATCGGCTAAAGTTAACACTTCTAATGTCTCATTTGTAGTTTCATTACAAGACATTAAAAATAGGACGTTTACCCATATATACTTTAAAAATTTCATTGTAACTTATAGTGTGCTTTTAAGAGTTGTTCAACAGGTTTATTTTGGGGTGTAAACCTAGAATTTGTTATCCCTCCCGCTGTTTTATGATTGTGAAACCATTTCCAAATAAATCCACCGGCAAACCAATCTTCGTTCCAAAATGCTTCAAACAAAGCTTTAGTGGCATTGGTTTGTCCTTCTAAATTTACTTGTGTCATATTACGATCGCTTTTCCATGGTGCTTTAGCGGTATAATCCACACTTCTATAACCAAACTCTGTAAAGAGTACAGGTTTACCATGCATCTCCGCTATATTTTTTACAACGTGTTTATGAACCTTCCAACCTTCGAGACATTCTGCTACAGTTGGTGTTTTACTAATGCTCACCGGGAAATAGGCATCTATTCCTATAAAATCTAAAGCCTTCCAAAAAGGCGTACGCTTAAACTCGTCCCAATTGGCAGCATAGGTTAATTTGCCTTTATAAATTTGTCTTATCTTTTTAATAATAGAAAGCCAAAATGCGGGCCTATGCTTCACAAACTGCTCTAATTCTGTACCTATACAAAACAGATCTACATTGGTGTCTTGTGCTACTTGCGCATAGTCTAAAATAAACGTGCTATAACTGGCTTCTAAAGCTTTCCAATCTGCTTCATTTTCCATTTTAATATAGCCTGTAAATGTACCATGCCATACCCAAATTTGAGGTTTCAACATCACTTTTAGCTGTTGCCGTTGTAAGACCTCTATATACTGTTTAACGCCTGCTTTTGTTTCTCCAAACCATTGTCTGGAAGTGTTATATCTAATTAAAGGCGCTTTTATATCTTTTATAAACCCAAAAGGCATTACTGCGGCATAATTTGCATGCACATCTACTACTGGTGTAACATGTGTCTCATTAATAGGAGATGTAGACGCTACAAAGCTAACGCCATTAATTTTTTGGGACTGTGTGGTACAGGATTGAAAACTTATCAGTACCAGTATAATTAGGAGTTTAAAAGACCTCATAAAGCGATTTGTTTTAAACTCCTAATTTAATCTATATTTTAATGTGCTACGCTTTATTAAAATAAAGCTCTTAAACCAATACTAAACGTTTGGCCTAAACCTTGAAAATTATTTCCTCTAACAAACTTTCCAAATGAACCTTCAATATTAAGCACTTGTGTTAATTGGTATTTTGCACCTAGACCTAACTGTGTCGCATTTTGAGAAAAATTTTCTCCTCCATTAAACTGTGGATTGTCTATACCTATTAAAAACGTTTGTTGCGCATTTACAAATACTGTTGACTTTGATGATGGAAAATAACTCAAGAATGCACTTAACGGTAAAAACAAACTCGTTCCTGCAAATCGTTCCGAAGAGTTTTCATCTGGCGCAACATTTTCTCTATTATCTCCTAAATTTAGTTTTGTATCCACCTCTGTAAATACTTGCCACTTATTGGCTCCAAACGTTCTATCGTAGAAGAATTTTGTCTCCCATGCAAAACTACGTTGATCTAAGAATCCTCCAGGTTGATCTTCAAATACTGGAATAATAAACGCCGACGTAAAAGAAAACGTAGATAGGCTTCTAAAAGGTTGCACTCTAATAGCTGGTGCTATTGTAGACACCCCAGAACGTCTATCACCCGAGTTATCTTCAAAAGAGAGTACATCTAAAGCACCTTGACCACCCAAAGTATTTGATCTTACTTGAAACACAACACCAACATTAATTCTTGAATTTTTACTAACGCCTGTAAATATCTCTGTTGTATTTGTAAAAAAGGTTTGTCGATCTATTGTTACAGAGGTACTTCTCTCATCAGTTTGCTCTGTTTGCGTATAAATACTATTAAAAAACTTGATATCCCATTGTCCTTTACTTAACAATTTTGACGGTGTAAACGTTTGTACGTTACTCAATCCTGAATTATCTTCTTCTTGAGCTTGCCCTGTAAATGCCAGTGCTGCTAATGCTATAGTTGCTAGTACTCTTTTCATAAATGTTGATTTTGGTAAGTTATGTCACTGCCTTATTTTATGTTGAAGCAGTGTTTTATTTGATGAATTATATAATAAATTTGATGTTATTGTTTGTTAATATTCCAGTTATAAGTGAAGTAACTTAACTTGTATTTCCCTTCTAATTTTTCATTTCTGTATTTGTTGATAAAGTCAATTTCATCTGAATCTTTTGTTTTGAAATCTCCTTTGTACCACTCCATGATTTGAGATACTTTTACACGTTTCTTCTTCGCATCAACTTGAATGAAATTGCCGTTAATCGCCTTTTTAGTCTGCGCTTCTAACTGAGCGTTAAGTGTGCTTGGCAAATACGCTTTATTAATTAGAGGGGGACAGCCTACAGCACCACATACCAATACGAAATGGAATCGTGCATCGTTAAATTGCCCTCTTAACAATTTGTTCTCTATATCGTTTAAAGTAATTTGCTTCCCTCCTAAACTATGTTTCGTTTTATCAAAAAAACCAGCTTGATTTAAAGGTGATTTTGTGGGATAATGATCTATCAAGCCTTTAATTACAGAGAGGTTATAAGCGTTAATCCAAAAAGCTTGGTAATTTTTAGCGTCACTCTTCGCTACCGAAATCCCTTCAGCTATTTTTAAAACATCTTTTAAGTCTTGTGGATTGCTATGAATTTTATCGTAAGCCACTTTTCCATTGGCAACGTTAGCCTTTAAAAAAGCGTTTGACTTATTAAAGAAATCTGTGAGGCTTTGGGCTTGGGCCACTGTGCCACTTATAAGTATTACGAATAGGAATATGATTTTCTTCATGATTAGATTTATTTTATTGTTTTGATGAATTTAACTTTATGGTTCTACAACAACTAAGTCTGTTAATTTCAAATAAACTTTCAAAAAAAATAAAAAGATTTCTCGCACTATGTTTTGGCAGAACCTTACAGTACGTCGTTAATTTAAAATTATTCTAAATTGAATAAAAGCGTTAAGTTATTACCTTTATCAGCGACCTAAGCAATTACAAACAACCAAAAACTATGGAACATATTATTATAATTGGGAATGGCATCTCTGGCGTCACGGTTGCAAGGCACATCAGAAAACTTTCCGACAAAAAAATCACTATTGTCTCAGCAGAAACAGATTATTTCTTTTCTAGAACAGCCCTCATGTATGTTTACATGGGGCATATGAAATTTGAACACACACAACCTTACGAAAGCTGGTTTTGGGAAAAGAATAACATTACATTAAAGAAAGGCTTTGTTAAACATATTGAAACAGCAACCAAAACGCTAGAATTTGCAGAAGGTGATAGCCTTAAATATGATAAATTAATAATAGCTACAGGAAGTAAGCCTAATAAATTTGGATGGCCTGGTCAAGATTTAAAAGGCGTATCTGGCTTATACCACAAACAAGATTTAGAAAATGTAGAGCAATATGCACCTAACAACAAAGTGTGCAAACGTGCTGTAATCGTTGGAGGAGGCCTAATTGGTATCGAACTTGCTGAGATGTTATCCTCTAGAGGTATTCCTGTTACATTTTTAGTAAGGGAAAAGAGTTTTTGGAACGGTGTACTTCCAGATGGCGAAAGTGGTATGATTAACCGACATATTAAAAACCATCATATCGATTTACGTCTAGGCTTTAATTTAAAAGAAATTAAATCGGATGAAAACGGGCAGGTGTCCTCTATAATAATTACAGAAACTGGCGAAGAAATCCCTTGTAATTACGTTGGATTAACTGCTGGAGTATCTCCTAACATTGATTTTATAAAAACATCAGATATAGAGTTGGGTCGAGGCGTTAAAGTTAACCGCTTTTTAGAAACAAGTGTAGAGGATGTCTATGCGATTGGAGACTGTGCAGAACAGCGTGATGGTGGTATCGATCAACGTCGTCCTATAGAAGCCGTTTGGTATACAGGACGTATGATGGGAGAAACATTAGCCCAGACAATTTGTGGCAACCGTATACAATACAAACCTGGACATTGGTTCAATTCTGCTAAATTTTTAGATATAGAATACCAGACTTATGGTTGGGTTTTTGCAAAACCTAGAGAAAACGAAGCACATTTCCACTGGAAACATGAAGACGATACGAAGTGTATTACCGTTTGTTACGACACAACAACTAATCTTTTCTTAGGCATTAACACTTTTGGTATTAGAATGCGACATGAAGTCTTCGATAGATGGCTTACAGAACAAAAAGACGTGAATTACGTTATGGACCATTTAGCGGAAGCTAATTTCGATCCTGAATTTTTCAAACATTTCGAAAAAGACATTTTAAACGCATTTAAAAACAACCTAATCACAGCTTAAAAACATGGGAACCATACAACGTAATATGTCTCTAACAGGAGACGCATCAGATCATTTAAACACACTACAAAAAATAGGTACAATTATAGGATTTGGCGGTTTGGCCATCATTGTACTCTCTTTATTTAATAATTTCGAAAATAACGGTTTATGGCTTACCATTTCCCTTTTAGCCATAGCTAGTGGTATCATACTATATGCTAGAGGCCTGTATATGGACAAGTTACAAGGCATAAAAAACCATGGTGTTTGGTTTAAAAGTATTTCTAGCCGAGGGTTCTTAGGTTGGATTGCTGGAATCTTACTTACAGGATTTTACATCATTTTATACTTTTTTGCAGAACTTTTGGGCTTAGGTCAAGGTGTAGATGGTAGCAATACAGGCATTGTTGGATTATTCGATCCTTTAAGCCGTTTGTTAAGTGGCAACCCTGCAAGCCAGTGGTTTGTTTACGGTACACTTTATACTGTTGCTATATTAGCATTTGGTATTAAATTTTTAATGAAATACAAGCATAATAGATACGAACAACTGCGCACACTTAGTGTTATGTTCTTTCAAACTGCCTTTGCTTTTGTGATTCCTGAGTTAATGGCACGTTTAAACTCTGACACCTTTTCACTGCCCTATAATGACTTAAAACTCATGTGGCCATTAAATTATTATGCATTTGAGCAATGGCGTGTTGACCAATTTATAAATGCGCAAACTATAGGTCTATTCTTTTTAATACTAGCTATACTCATAGTATTTGTCGTATCTCCGTTTTTAACTTATAAATATGGAAAACGCTGGTACTGTTCTTGGGTATGTGGTTGTGGTGGTTTAGCAGAAACTGCTGGTGACTCTTTCCGTCAACTTTCAGACAAAAGTATGAGCGCATGGAAACTAGAACGCTGGATGATTAATGCTGTACTTGTATTTTCTGTAGTTATGACTGTAGCGACTATTTCTACATACCTAGGTTACGACCCTAACAAATATTGGTTTACAAAAAATGTATTCTTAACAAGTGTTGCTGTATTCCTTACTGCAGTATTTGCTGGAGTAGCCTATTGGAAAAGAAAAGAATTAAAGAAAGATGCTTTAACTGGAGCTATAGGTTTTTATGCCTTAACTATAGGTTTTATTGTATTAATTGCTTTTATAGATTTAAGTCAAATTAAAATAGACGCTGCCAACCTATCTTTTGGATTAAACACAAAAGTATACGCAGGAGACGCCGCTTTAAGAAGTTTTTATGCTTTTGGAATTGGTTCTATTTTCTCTGGAGTAATTGGTACTGGGTTTTATCCTATATTAGGGAACCGTGTATGGTGTCGTATGGGCTGTCCAATGGCAGGGATTTTAGGTATCCAACAACGTTTATTTTCTAAATTTAGAATTACGACCAATGGTGGACAATGTATTTCTTGTGGAAACTGTTCTACTTACTGTGAGCAAGGTATCGATGTAAGAGCCTATGCGCAAAAAGGAGAAAACATAGTACGTTCTAGTTGTGTAGGTTGTGGTGTATGTTCTGCAGTTTGCCCTAGAGGTGTTTTAAAATTAGAAAATGGGCCTTTAGAAGGACGTATTGATGCAAATCAAGTACTTTTAGGAAATGATGTTGATTTAATGGATTTAGTGAATAATAAGAACTAAATTAGTGAATTAGCAACTGTTAAAGCATCTCCCTCATGTACAGGTTAAATTTTCTAACATTAGTCCTTTTCGTAACACTCACAGCTTGTGCTCAAAAACACTTCGAAAGAACGTTTTATGAGGACGGCACGATTAAATCGGAAGGCTGGTTAGACAACGGTACTAAGGTAGATTTCTGGAAATTTTACACCCCCCAAGGTGTTTTGAAATCTAGTGGCGCTTTTACAGCACATGGCACTAAAGATAAATTTTGGAGTTATTATTACAATAACTCCAAATTAGAAAAAGAAGGCAGTTATACTAACGGCCAAAAAACAGGATATTGGCGTGTTTATAGTACATCGGGTATTTTACAGGTAGAAGGTGCCTATCGTAACAACACGCCAATAAACTATTGGAGACAGTATTACACCAATGGTACTTTGCAAAGTGAAGGTGCTTATTCTAACGGTAAAAAAGAAGGGCATTGGACATTTTTCTATGCAAACGGCACGATCAAGAAACAAGGCAGTTTTAAGAATGATAGCCCCGTAAATTATTGGTACTTTTACCACCAGAATGGCAAAAAAGAAACTGAAGGGCATTTTAAAAATGGCAAAAAGAATGACTGGTGGTTATTCTATGATGCCTCAGGAAAAGTGCATCATAAATGCCAAATGGAAGATAATATTAAAAATGGATACTGTTTAATGTATAGTAACGAAAGACTTACCTCTGCCAAACGCTATGATTCTGGCAAACAAATAAAGGAATGGACAGATTTTAAATCTTTCCGAGAGGAAAATAATCTCAATGATTTAAAATGACCAAAATAAATGTTATCATTCCTGCTTATAATGAAGCAGACTCTATTGCAAGTGTTATTCGCGACATACCAAACACGGTAGAAGAAGTGATCGTTGTAAGTAATAATTCTACCGATGCTACAGAAACCAATGCGAAACAAGCAGGAGCAACAGTACTAACAGAAAATAACCGAGGGTATGGCTATGCCTGTTTAAAAGGTATGGCATATGTCGCTGCTAAAACAACACCACCAGACATTATTGTGTTTTTAGATGGTGATTACAGTGATTACCCAGAGGAACTTTCTAAAATAGTAGCGCCTATTATAGAAAATAATATCGATTTAGTTATCGGTGCGCGTGTAAAAGCGCTTAGAGAAGATGGTGCTATGACAACGCCTCAAATATTCGGCAACTGGCTTGCCACCAATTTAATGCGCCTATTTTTTGGTGCCAAATTCACAGACTTAGGGCCTTTTAGAGCCATAAAATATAAGCAACTATTAGCGCTCCAAATGGAAGACAAAACCTATGGATGGACTGTAGAAATGCAACTGAAAGCAATCAAGAAAAAATTATCTTACACAGAAGTTGCCGTGAACTACAGGAACAGAATAGGTGTCTCAAAAGTTTCAGGAACGGTAAAAGGTGCTATATTTGCAGGCATAAAAATATTAAGTTGGATTTTCAAATACAGTCTTAAATAATGTTTGTAGAAACCTTTATTATAGTTATTTATACCATTGCATTGCTGCTCATTTTCATGTATGCTTTGGCGCAACTTAATCTTTTATTCAACTATCTGTCGGCTAAAAGCAACAAAAACGATGCTAAGTTTGATTTGTCTAAACCAGACGAAGTTCCTTATGTGACCATACAACTCCCTGTTTTCAATGAAATGTATGTTATGGAACGTCTTTTGGACAACATTTCGAAAATAGAGTATCCTAAAGATAAATTAGAGATTCAAGTCTTAGACGATTCTACAGACGAAACGGTAGAAAGTACCAGACAGCACGTAGAAAAGTTACAAGCGACAGGCTTAGACATTCAACATATAACGCGTGAAATTAGAACAGGTTTTAAAGCCGGGGCACTTAAAGAAGGTTTAGAAATTGCCAAAGGGGAATTTATAGCTATTTTTGACTCAGACTTTTTACCAAATGCGGATTGGCTTAAACGTACTATTCCTTATTTCAAAAACGCATCTATTGGCGTTGTACAAACCCGATGGGGCCACATTAACCGTAATTATTCTATTCTTACTAAAATTCAAGCCTTTGCGTTAGACGCGCATTTTACGTTAGAACAGGTAGGTCGTAACTCTAAAGGACATTTTATCAATTTTAATGGTACTGCTGGCATTTGGAGAAAAGAGTGCATTATCGATGCTGGTAACTGGGAAGGCGATACCCTAACAGAAGATTTAGACTTAAGTTATCGTGCCCAATTAAAAAACTGGGAATTTAAATACTTAGAAGAAGTTGAGACTCCTGCTGAACTACCTATTGTTATTAGTGCAGCCCGCTCCCAACAATTTAGATGGAACAAAGGTGGTGCTGAAAACTTTAGAAAGATGCTTGGTCGCGTATTGAGAAACGAAAACATTTCTGCCAAAACAAAACTTCATGGCTTACTGCATTTATTAAATAGTACCATGTTCTTAAATATTTTTATTGTAGCCATTTTAAGTATTCCTATGCTTTACATTAAAAATGAATACGAGCATTTACAGTCGTATTTTGTGGTTATGAGCTTTTTTGTAATAAGCACTGTTATATTCTTTGTGTGTTACTGGATCATGTACCGTAAAATGTATGGCAGTGGCATTAAGAATTTCATGAATTATATCGGAATGTTCTTCGTATTTTTCTCTATAGCAATGGGCTTTTCACTTCACAACTCAATAGCGGTACTTGAAGGCCATTTAGGAAAGAAAAGTGAATTTGTGCGAACGCCAAAATTCAATATCAGCAAATTTAAAGACAACTGGAAAAACAATAAATACATTAAACGAAAAGTATCTGCTAACGTTATTTTTGAAGGCTTACTTATGCTTTATTTTGGATTTGGAATGTACAGTGCTTTTATTGTAGGAGACCAAGGTGGTGACTTTGGGCTATTTCCTTTCCACTTTATGTTATTCATAGGATTTGGTTATGTGTTTTTTAAATCACTAACCTCTAAGGTTTAAATACAATACGCTTGTACACGCCCTTTTAGTTCTAGCTGTCCTGTTTAGTACAACACTAGTTTATGGCTTTACATCCCTTTTTTTCAAAAACATATAGCAGTCTAATGCTTTATGCTTTGTTAGGTAGCTGTCTATACGGATACTTTGCCTACCAATTGGTACGTACAGACTACACTGCCCTATTAGTCTTATATACAATAGCATTTGGCTTATGCTACGCCATTATAAAACACTTTAAAACACAGCCCAAACTGCTCACCTATTGTGCTTTTGGATTTCGAGCTGTTTTTATTTTAGCCATTCCCAATCTATCTCAAGATTTTTACCGGTTTTTATGGGATGGTAGAATGATTTTAGAAGGTTTAAACCCTTATTTATATACGGTAGAGTCTTTTATAAGTCAAGGTACCTTTCCTGTCCCTCAAGCCCAATTGCTTAGAGAAGGTATGGGAGCTTTAAATGCCAGTCACTTTACCAACTACCCGCCTATAAATCAGCTTTGTTTTGTAATTTCTAACGTTTGGACCTCTCACAGTCTTCTAGGTTCCGTTATCGTGATGCGCTTGTTATTGATTTTAGCCGACTTTGGAACACTCTACTTTGGCAAGAAGCTCTTAATCCATTTAAAACGTCCTACACATCTTATATTTTGGTACATTTTAAACCCTTTTATTATTATTGAACTTACTGGAAATTTACATTTTGAAGGGGTCATGATCTTCTTTTTAGTTTGGAGTTTGTATTTACTTTACCTAAAAAAATGGCAATGGGCAGCTATTGTTTTTGCGCTTTCCATCTCTGTAAAACTCATGCCGCTTATCTTTTTACCACTATTTTTCCAATGGTTTATGGAGAAAGGCAACGTTTTAAAACAATTGGGAAAACTTTCTGCTTTTTATGGCATTATTATAGGAACCACACTGCTTTTATTTCTACCTTTTTATAATTCAGAATTCATTAACAATTATTCGCAAACGGTAGCCTTATGGTTTCAAAATTTTGAATTTAATGCCAGCTTGTATTATATCGCCAGAGCTATAGGCTACAGCTTTAGAGGCTATAACGAAATCGCCATTATAGGTAAAGTAACACCTATTATTGTAATTCTGGTAACCTTAGCCATTACCTTTTTTAGAAAAAACACCCCTTTCGTACCTTTAGCAACTGCTATGCTTATGGTACTGTCCTTTTACTTCTTTACCACAACAACTGTACACCCTTGGTATGTAGCGACCTTGCTCATTCTATCTGTATTTACCAAATACAAATTTCCTTTGGTATGGAGTTTTGTGATTATTCTAAGCTATCTCGCTTATGTCAATTTAAATAAAGCCGATAAGTCTGAAAATTTATGGGTCATTGCTTTAGAATACATATGCGTATATGCGGTATTCATTTGGGAGGTTTTTATAAAAAAAGAAACAATGCCATCTGGAAAAACATCCTAAGATGTTTATCTCTATAATTTAAAAACGCGACACATCAGCATCGCGTTTAAATATCTAAAATATATTGTGTTTTATAAAACAGAACTGTGTATTTATGCACGCGCTGTTATAGCATTTTTAAAGTATTAAGTTCCTGTGTTGTTAAATGTTTCCAGTGCCCTCTTGGAATATCTTTTTTAGTGAGATGCCCAATAGCCACACAATCTAAGCTTAGAATTTCATAACCTAAATGCTCAAAAATAGTTCTAATGATCGTATTTCCTGTATTCTTTATTTTTAGACCTACTTCTTTTTTAGAAGCCCCATCAATATAACTGATCTCTTCTACTTCGATAAGCTTCCCTTCTACTTTAAATCCGTTCTGGATTTTTTTAAGATCTTCTAATTTTAAGTTATTAGTCAATTCGATATGAAACAAACGCGCGACTCCATTTTTAGAGTTTGTAAACTTCTTCACAATGGTATCATCGTTTGTAAACAGCAATAAACCTTTAGAATTACGTCCTAAACGCCCTATTGGCTTTATTTTAGAGCTTGTAGCATTAGCGACTAAATCCATTACTGTACGTCCTTTACCCTCGCTTGTTGTTGTTGCAAAACCTTTGGGTTTATTTAACAACACATAAGCCTTTTGCTCTGGGTTTATTCTAGCACCATCATAACGTACCTCTTCTCCTGGTTTCACCTTATAGCCCATCTCTGTAATGACTTTTCCATTAACAGATACTAATCCTGTTGCAATATGCACATCGGCTTCACGACGCGAGCACATGCCAGAATTGGCAACGTATTTGTTGAGTCGTATCTCATCAGAAGGCGCAGACTTCGCCTTTTTAGATGCTGCAGGTGCACCAGTTTGCTTTGCGCTTGGGCGTTGCCCTTGGTTTGCAAAACGTTTATCTTTTGTACCGCGTTCTGTACGTTTGCCTTTACCTCCTTTTTGTCTGTTCATCACTGATAATTTTTTGCAAAGATAGACTTAAATTTAAGATGAGCCCTTTAAGACGAATGATTTATCAGCCTTAAAAACGATTAAGAATAACGGTAACATCTAGTAGTAGAATACTAAATACACCTGCTAAAATGATAAATTTTAAAATATTATGAAGTATCAAATAATGCATTTTCGTCTTAGATTGCCACAACAAAGCTAAAAACAGGACAAGTAAACACGAACTTAGGTAAAAAAACACACACATATGCCCTACTTCAAAACAAAATAACAGCAAATACATGGGTAATAAAGTAATAAGTACTAAAATGGTAAGCATCACTTTAGAAACGTGTTCGCCGTATACCACAGGAATCGTGCTGTAATTTTGGGCAATATCGCCTTTTATGTTTTCCAAATCTTTAGTAAGCTCTCGCATAGCAATGATTAGAAACAAAAATACAGCATGTACAAAAATGACCGTTTCAAAGTTTTTATAGTACATAAAAATTGCGAAAAACGGTAAAATAGTTAATACTGCAGACGTTAAATTTCCTATAAACGGCAGCTTTTTAAGCTTATGGGAATAGAACCAAATACTGAATATATATACCGAAAAAAATACCACTGCAGGGAAAGCCACGTAGCTTGCCATGATAACTGCTATAAAATTTAAAACGAAATAAAAAGAAAGCTTTGTGTTTTGACTAACTAAACGGTCCAACTTAGACTTTAAAGGTCTATTAATAAGATCTTTTTCAGAATCATAAAAGTTATTAATAATGTATCCTGCTGCAATTACTGCAGCAGAAGCCAGAACCAAAAGCAACAAATTAACATCGTAAACCACCGTTTTTAAGGGCTTATTATAGGCCAATATGTAAACTGCTGTGAGGTATTGCGCTATAACAATTATTAAAATATTATAGCCTCTAACTACAGAAAACATACTAAAGAACTTCAGTAGGATATGTTTCTGTTTACGAGATAGCATTTAAAACGAGTATAATAAATAGGTAAATCTAAAAGGGACTATGCCTTTACCATTAAAAATTGTAGACAACCTCTAATTTATAATCTGAAAGGGATTGTTTTGCTTTATGGATGTCTTCTGTAAAGCCTAGAATATATCCACCGCCGCCAGATCCACACAATTTTAAATAGTAATCATTAGTATCGATGCCTCTTTTCCACAATTCATGAAATTGCTTAGGAATCATAGGTTTGAAATGATTCAACACAATTTTAGACAGCTGCTTGGTGTTGTTAAATAAGGATTTGATATCGCCTTTTAAGAAGTCATCCACACAAGCATCAGTGTGCTTAATAAACTGTGTTTTTAGCATGTTTCTAAAGCCTTCTTGCTTCATTTTTTCCATAAACAAGCCTACCATAGGTGCTGTTTCACCAATGATACCACTGTCGATAAGAAATACAGCACCTTTCCCTTCACTTTGCTGTGCTGGAATGCCTGTAGCTTCAATATTATCTTTAGAATTAATAAGAATTGGAATGCTTAGGTAACTGTTTAAAGGATCTAACCCCGAAGAACTGCCATGGAAAAAAGATTCCATTTCTGAAAAGATGCGTTTCAACTTTAACAACTTTTCTCGTGTTAAGTTTTCTAGTACCGTAATTTTATCGAAAGCATATTTATCATAAATAGCAGCGACTAAAGCCCCACTACTTCCTACGCCGTACCCTTGAGGTATAGACGAATCAAAATACATACCTGCGTTAACATCGGCTTGCAGTCTATCACTATCAAAACGTACAATAGCTGTATCTAAATTAGCGATATGTGTAGCGAAACGTTTTAAACTCTCATTAGACGTTTTTGCGGTTTCAGAAAGTGTATCGTCTTTTTTGAGGGCACCGTTATAAAAACTATAAGGTATTGACAAACCTTTAGAATCTTTAATAATACCATACTCTCCAAAGAGTAATATTTTTGAATAAAAAAGTGGTCCTTTCATATATAAGCCATTTGCTTTTAAACACTACACTTTAGCAAAGATAAGGCTTTTTACCCCTAACTCCCGCATTAGACTACAATTCCTTAGCGCCCAAGTCTATAACATCGTTGATGTAATGCCCATTTTGACAGTACCCTGCTAATGTTGTGTCTATAAATTCTAAAACTGTTGACGCTTCATTTTCAGGATACAACAGATGTACATTTGCTCCAGCGTCTAATGTAAAACACAACTTAGAGCCAGTTGCTTCTCGGTATGCCCATATGTGGTTAATGATTTCTAAGGTGTTTGGCTTCATTAAAATAAAATAAGGCATGCTCGTCATCATCATAGCATGTAACGTTAGGGCTTCACTTTCTACGATAGCTATAAACCGATCTAAATCGCCCTCTTTTAAAATTGAAACCATTGCCGACATGTGCGTATGGGCTTGTTTAAAACGTTCTTGAGCAAAGGGATGTCCATGCATTAAGTTATGTCCCACAGTACTACTAACTTGCTTCTCGCCTTTATCTACCAACAATATGGTATCTTGATACTTTTTAAAACAATCGTGCACATCATAAGGATAGGGCACTCCAAATAAATTCGAACTTCCATCGATTGCAGAATGCGCTCCCCAAACCACTAAGGGGCCTTCTATACTTCTACATGCACTTCCAGACCCCAAACGGGCCAAAAAAGATGCTTTTTGGGTAAAATAAGTTGCGTTCATATCGGGCTGTAAAGCCTGTTCTATACGCATTAAACATAATGCCAAAGCACTCATGCCAGAGGCCGAAGAAGCTATTCCCGAACTGTGCGGAAACGTATTTGAAGTCTCTATTTTGAAATGAAATTGTTTCAAAAATGGAAGGTATGCGTGTATACGCTCAAAAAAAGTAGCTATTTTAGGTTTAAAATCTTCTTTCAATACACCGTCTAAAAACACTTCAAAAGAAAACGCATCGGTTTCTACTATTTTAGAGAAACTTACTGTTGTTGTTGTTTTGCAATGCCCCAGAGTAAAACTAATAGATGGATTCTCTGGGATTTGATGTTCCTTTTTCCCCCAGTACTTCACCAAAGCAATATTACTTGGTGCTGTCCATGAATAATGGCCGTTCTCTATGGTTTGCGTATAAGGTTGTGGTAAGAAGTCTTTTTCAGTCATTCGATCTCATTTCGCAACCTGTACTCTAATGGTACCTGCTTGTTGCATGAATTAAAATTTTGGCAAAAATAAGAAATATCTATTGGTCTTACTCACTTTCTAAAGATAAGCCCAAAAGCCTTACCCTAGTTCTGTAATTTCGAGTAGGCCCCTTTACGTTTCCTAAACCCACATCTGCCAGTACCGTACGCAATGTAGCCATAGGAATTTTGTGGGAACAGCTAATGTTTACACCTCTTAAAAAATGCGATCTAGGTATTTATTTCTATAAACTTCTATTTAAAACAAGGTCATGCTCGTTTTGTATCTCATATATTCTAAACCAATTATACTATCTTGATTTTTAAACCGACTTAGACGCTATGATAGCATCTAACTTAGAACTCAAATCATTAAAAGAAGCATAGCCTTTGGACAGTACAATTTGTGCACCATCACATTCTAAGACTAGGGTTGGCATTCCTGTATGCGGACTGCGTTTAAAAATTTCAAAATCCTGCTCTGCTTTAATTATGTAGTGCGCATCACGCATTTGCATCTTAAATACCTCGGGATCTAAGCCAATTTTAGATGCACAATTTGCCAGACCATCTATAGAATCACTATGCATTCCCTTATTGTAAATGGCGTGTAATAATAAGGCTCCAAATTCAAGTTGTACTTCGGGACATGTCGCTTTAACAATGCTTAAGGCTATGGCGGGTGGTAACGAATTAAGCACCATACTACCACTACCATTTAAATCGCTTAAAAAGCCAGTCCCAAATGTTACCCCTGTGGTGGCTTCAACACTTTTATAGGCGCCTGCTTTTATATAGGGGGCCACGGTGTTAACCAAACCTACGCGCTCCCCCAAAAATAAACCTCCACTTATCAACTCTATAGCCATCGTCTTTTTATACCTGTCGTAGAGTTTCGCAATTACGGGACTAAACCCATAGCACCAACCACATAAGGCATCGTAATAGTAGATGAGCTTGTAGGGTAACGACGCTTGATTGGGTTCATTAAAGGTTTCTTTTTTCGATAGGTTTGCACTAGGTGCACACTGCCCTGTCTTTGTATCACAGGAAGAATCATTTTTTTTTGAGGTCTCTTTCATTTGGTAATAGTATAAATTTTTAATCTTACTCATCGTTCTTCACAAGATAAGTCGCACTCTATTAGACGTTTAGGACGCTCCATCAAACATATCCCCTATGCCATCAATAGGCACTATAATACTTTCAAAACAAGTTCTTGTTGCACTACAAGCGCATAAAACAATTTAAGTTTAATCGTCTCCATTATGGGTATCGATCACAGAGGTGTCCCTATATTTACAACAAGGGTGTACCGTAGCGTATGCTGCATCGGTTGCTTTCACACCTTTCACATCATGTCCTGCCTCTAAAATACGTTGCTTAATCGAATCTGTTGCTGTTTTACGTGCGTCGTAAATAAGTTTAAGTTCGTGGGTTTCTACACTCCACTGTGCATATTTAACGCCTTTAGTATTTAGAGACGCTTTTTCTATACGTGTTTTACACATTCCGCAAATACCATCTACTTCTAAGGTTGCTTTGGCATTTTTGTTTTGAGCAAAACCTGATACCGCACAAAACATTGCCACTATCATAACAAGTTGTTTCATCATTTTATTTCAATTTAATTGCTGTTTACACAGCGGTTCATTTTTAAACGTTTAAAGCCTTTTTACAAATGGCTACGCATTGCATTTCTTTTTTATTTTACAGTATAACGTAATCCTGCATAGTACAAACTTCCAAAAATAGGGCCGTACACGAAAGTAGAATCAAAATTCGCTCCAAAGGGATCTTCTGCCCCTAATACCGCGTTAGGTTGTCGTAAATTCGTGAGATTCTCACCGCCTAAATAGATTTCAAATTTAGACGAGAACACTTTGGTAACCTGTCCATTTAAAGTCCCTACTTTTGGTGTGCGTTCTGGCAATCGAAATGCTTCTGGATTCGTGTTTGTCGCTGCAAAACGCTGTGTGCTTAACCCATTAAAGGTCAAATCGAATTTCCAGAAATTGAATTCCGCTTTTTTATTTTTTGTAGCATAACCTACATTTACAAACACTCTATGTTTAGGGGTTAAAGGCCGTTCTAAACGCCCTGAACGATAGGTGGTTTGTACATCATAAAATTTATACGCTGTTCTTAGATCGAAACGCTCAAAAGGGCTATAATTTAACTCCATTTGAAAACTATTGGCAAAACTATCACCTTCGAGGTTGTAAAAGCGAACGGCTCTTGGGTCTTCCCAATCAACTACGACCTGATTTTTAAAATCGGTTTTATAATAATCTAAAGTTACATCGCCAGAACGTCCCCAGAGACGAAAGCCTTGCAAATACGACACGCCGTAATTCCATGCGATTTCAGGATCTAAACCATATATAGGGCCTCCTGCATTTGATATTTCTAGTTGTCGTGAGGTAGAAAATAATTGCTGATTTTCGGCAAAAATATTAGCGCTACGCTTACCGCGCCCAAAGGACGCTTTAAAAGCCGATTTACGCCATGGGGAATAGCGCAGATGCAATCGTGGTGTTACAAACGTACCTAATAAGTTGTGATGGTCTAGACGAATGCCCGCAGTGAGATTAAACAGCTCTAAATTATCGTAACTGTATTCAAAAAAAGTCCCTACAGCATTTTCTGTTCTTTTATAAGTCGTGACATTTACCAACTCTTCATACGTATCATGGGTGTAGCTTACGCCTGTCTTAATATGATGCCTAGAGTCACTTATAATGGAATTGTAAATCGCATTGGTGTAGAGACTGTTATGTGTAATATCGTAACGACTCAACCCAAAAGAGGACTTTTGCTTATGACTGCTAAATGCGCTTTGCACCCCTAAACTTTGCCATGGCACATTTGGATTTACATACCCGAATTTACTAGTAATTTCATAGCGTCTGGTATCTATTTCACTTCCCCAATTATTGGTGGTCAATCTATCGGTTTCGGACCTATAAGCTAATGCTCCCGCCTGTTTGTCGTCATTCAAAACCTTTAAATTAATAAAACTCACCAAACCACGTTTCGCATTGGTATATTGCCAACGGTTCATCACATTAATTTGATGAAACCTTGGCATGTCTAAAAAGCCATCATTATTATTATCATGCCTTTGGTTATGTCTATTGCCGTGCACATAAAGTCCCGTATGCCAAAACCTATTAACTTTCGTATTGATATGGGTATTTAATTCTACACGTTCGCTAGAGGCCGCGTAAAGATTTACAAAAAATTTAGCATCGGTTAAAGGCTTTACCAACTCGGTATTAATCTGTCCTGCTATGCTTTCAAAACCATTCACCACACTCCCCGCTCCTTTGGTGATTTGTATGCTTTCTACCCAAGTACCAGGAATAAAACTAAGCCCATAGGCTTGCGATGCTCCTCGTACGGAGGGAATATTCTCGGTGGCAATCAAAATATAAGGACTCGTTAATCCCAACATTCGTATTTGTCGTGTGCCAGAAATGGCATCTGCAAAATTCACATCTATAGAAGGATTGGTTTCAAAACTCTCGGAAAGGTTACAACATGCCGCTTTTAACAATTCGGCACTACTTACCGTAAGCACATTCTGCGCTTTTGTATACGATTTGCGTATGCTCTGTCGTCGAGACCGCACCACAACAGCATCTAAATCTGTTGCAGCCTGCAATTGGTGTTTTATAAATTTTGGACCGTCTACATGTATAGTATCTGTTTGGTAGCCCACATAACTCACTACCAATTTTTTATACGCCGCTTTATAAGGTATTTTAAACGTACCTTCTAGCGAAGTAACTGTACCAACTGTTGTGTCTAACCAATAGACATTAGCACCAGCGATACCTCTACTATTTGGTGTCGCATCACCATCTTTTATTTCTCCAGAAATATAATCCTGAGAAAACAGCATAAAAGGCCATACAAGCACTGTAAATATAATATATTTCATGTGTTTAATTATTTAAGACTAAAACGTTTTTTAAACACAGATACCAAGCAACATTGCTGTAGCCATAAGTAACATGATACTATTCTCTATAAAGGTTGCAGTAGTCATGGGTAAATTTAAAACCGTTCCCAAACACGCACATTGTATCTCTTTTTTTTGCAAAAGTACCTTAGTGACACCAACAGTTGTCATCCCTAGAATGCATAGCGTTAAGACCAAGGCCAATGTGATTTCAAAACGCATTAAAAAACACAGTCCTAAAAACACTTCTACAAAAGGATAGACTTTGCCATACAATGGCACTCTTTTAGCAAGAGGGTCGTACATGCCAAAAGAAGTCGCGAATCCCCTAAGATCTAATAATTTAAAGAAACTAAACACCACATAAAACAAGCCCATAAAATCGAGCATAAATGCATTAGTATTCCAGACTTTTAGATGCATTAACGTCGCTGCAATAGTTATATAGGTAAAAATTAACAGTAACGGATAGAGACGTTTTAGTTCAGATTTAGATTCTAATACTGCCGTTTTAGGTCTGTTTAAGGGCTCTTCTGCGGTAATTGTATATTTTTCTGATAATTCATCTTGCAGAAGCTCTAAAGGGATTTCCTGTTTAGATGTAATAATTGCTTTGTTTTGTTCCAACTGCACTTGCGCTAAAACAACATTTGGTATTTGATTGAGCTGCGCTTCTACTTTGGCGCGACAGCCGTTACAAGTCATTCCTGTAACCGTATAAATACGTTCCATAGGTTTTGATTTTTTTATTAAAAACAATAGGTCTTAAAGGCACTGCATGAGTTTTAATAAGAGGTAATGCAAAGTGTGTATTAAAAACTCTCTCTCATGCTGCTTTATAAGTACTATCAAATTAAAAAAACCTGATCTCGTATTTGAATATTGGGACTGCTCTCTGGTGGTGCATGCGCATGAAAACAAGGCCTAGGCTGTATTTGTGTTTCAATAGACCTTAGACGCGCTATGTTAGCATTAGGCACAAAATAAGATTTGTGGAATTTTAACAACTTCGACACAGACAATTGCAATTCATCCTGCCCTTCTACCACTGCGATCTCATCTTTACAGCAGGGAGAAGATTCAAAAACCACTGCACTGTCCATACCGCATTTTTCTAATTCGGCAAAAAGAGATACAGCAACCAACTCACCACCACAATAGTGCTTCTCTACCGTAAAAGACAATGTAGAACAAAGCACCATGAGTGCTAAAACTACTGCAAAAATTTTATGTTGTAATGGGTATTTCACTACGTAAAATTACAAAAAATAAAAATACAGATCTTCAACTTTATAAAAACTATAACGCTCTCCTTAATCTTAAAGAGTACACAACTTTAAATTCCCATTATAAAGGCACCTAAGATGCTTTTAGTTTATGATAATAAAACGCAGGACACAATAGTATGAGCAGTAAAGGTTGAATTAAAAAACGCCTTATATTAAAGAAAAAATAATAGTCTTCTTGCTTCGGGTGTATAACAAAATAGAGATACAACCCCATTAAAACGACAAAGGCAACGCCATATATAAATCCCGAAAATTTTACAATGCTCATATCTTTAAATGCTACATACAAAACACCTAAGGAAAGTCCCGTATTTAAAACATAACGCACTACCGTGTATGCCACTAATTTTGCCAACTCGCGTCTTGGACTGTCTAAATACAGGTAATCGTTTTGAAAAAATGTGAGATAAGGGTCGTAAAACAGCTGGTCTTCATAAAAGCGAATTAAAACCAATAATAGTATTAATATGAATAACGCAATATAGGTGACAACTTTAGACATGCTTTTGCTTTAGTTTAGAAAAACGATTGACCCAAATGATCCACAATAAAAAAACCGTACCATAAATAATAGCAGGAAAAATAACGGTATGCAAAACAGATTCATATTCTGGATAATGATACAGCCCTATAGACAAAACCACAATTCGTGCTAAGTTAATCGCATAAACAAGCAAGCTGCCCCCAATAAGATAAATTAGCGTGGTTTTAAAACGCGCCGAAAACGCTATAACAAATGCTATAAATAATACAATAACGCTAATACCATTACAGCCTTCTACCACACGTGCTAAATATTTCCCATTTAAAATAAGCTTTAAAGAGGGCTCGTCGGGGTGTGGCACAACCTCTGTTTGATAGGAAAATGCGTTAAGTGCTGCCTGACTTTGTTTGGCGACTAGATGGGTAAAATAATCAGGATAAAACACGGCGTTTTTTGCATGCTGCAAATAGAGTTTATACATTAATGCTAAGACAAAGTACACCACTAAAAAAGTGACTATAAATCGTATAACAGGTTTAAATTTTATAAAAAGTGCTTTCAATGTCCTTTTACTATATTAATATAGAGATTAAAAATTAGACCTTATAAAGTCTATTGGGTTCGGCTCTGGTTTTATCCTGTGACAAATTAGGATTTTAAAATAGCTTGACAAAATTCTCACAGCCTTGCTTTTCTCTTATTAACAAATCTATGATTTTCGTTAAAAAATCTATCGTTTTTTAAAATCATTCTAAGTTGCATTTCTTTACGAAATAGCTACTTTTGCAAATATTTTAAAATTAAAGAGGATAACCTCTTGATAAACAACAAAATCATTTCCTGATTACGGGAGTTTAAAAACAACATTTAAAAGATGAGCAACGAAAAAACCATCAAATCAGCATTAATCTCTGTGTTTAGCAAAGACGGTTTAGAGCCTATTGTTAGAGAACTAGACCAACAAGGTGTTACCATTTATTCCACTGGTGGTACTGAAAAATTTATTAATGATTTAGGTATAAAAGTTGTTCCTGTAGAAGATGTAACGTCTTACCCTTCTATTTTAGGTGGACGTGTAAAAACACTTCACCCCAAAGTATTTGGAGGTATTCTTAACAGACAAAACCATGATGGTGACGTTGCTGAATTGGCCGAATATGACATTCCACAAATCGATGTGGTTATTGTAGATTTATACCCGTTTGAAAAAACAGTAGCCTCTGGTGCTAGCAACCAAGACATCATAGAAAAAATAGATATTGGTGGTATTTCTTTAATTCGTGCTGCTGCTAAAAATTATGCCGATGTAATTTGTGTGTCTTCGGTAAATGATTATGCTGAATTTTTAGACCTAATTTCTGCAAACAAGGGTACTATTTCTGAAGAAGACAGAAAACGTTTCGCTGGAAAAGCCTTTAACGTGTCTTCGCATTACGATTCTGCGATCTTCAATTATTTCAATCAAAACAATGAAGAGACAGCTTTAAAACTAAGCGAAACTAAAGGTAAAACATTGCGTTATGGAGAAAATCCACATCAAAAAGGTATTTTCTTTGGTGATTTTGATGAATTATTCACAAAACTACACGGCAAAGAATTAAGTTATAACAACCTTTTAGATGTAGATGCTGCTGTAAATCTAATGTTGGAATTTAAAAACGACGCACCAACATTTGCCATTTTAAAACACAATAACGCTTGTGGTTTAGCCCAACGTGAGAGCTTACACCAAGCCTACATTGATGCTTTGGCTGGCGATCCTGTTTCGGCTTTTGGTGGCGTACTTATTAGTAACACTGAAATAGACTTAGCTACTGCTGAAGAAATTCATAAGTTATTCTGCGAGGTTGTCATTGCACCTTCTTTTGCAGATGACGCTTTAGCTGTGCTTCAAGGTAAGAAGAACAGAATTTTATTGAAAATTCACGATATAGACATGCCGCAAACCAATGTACGTAGCTGTTTAAATGGTGTTTTAGTACAAGATAGAAATAATATTACGGATACAGCTGAAGGTTTAAAGGCTGTAACCGATACAAAGGCTACTGCTGCACAAATAGACGATTTATTATTTGCTTCTAAAATTTGCAAGCACACCAAATCGAATACCATTGTACTCACAAAAAACAAACAATTATGTGCTAGTGGTACAGGGCAAACAAGCCGTGTAGATGCTTTACAGCAAGCCATTCATAAAGCAGGTTCTTTTAATTTCGATTTAAACGGAGCTGTTATGGCTAGTGATGCCTTCTTCCCATTCCCAGATTGTGTTGAAATAGCGCACACTGCTGGCATTGCCGCTGTAATACAACCAGGTGGTTCTATAAAAGACCAATTGAGTATTGACTATTGTAACGCGAATAACGTGGCAATGGTAATGACGGGCACGCGTCACTTTAAACACTAAATAAAATATAGTATCCAGGACAATGGATACGCCTTATATAATATGCTACAAGCGATGACACGTTTTCACAAGGTCTAGCTTGTAGCATTTTTTTAATCTAAATATGGCATTGGAACATCATCATGAGGCTTTCAAATGCCATAAACCCTACTATTTTCTTAATTTTAGTGTAGTTTATCATTACGGTTGAATTAAAAAACATAGCCTAGCGCTAGTGTTTGCAGCAATTGAAAGTCGTTATAGATTTTCTTAACGCATAATCTGAACGTAATACACGTCTTAGTTTTAGATTCGTTTTCTCAAATCAAACGTTAAAGACACAAAGTTATTCTAAGGCTTAACATAACACCTACTTTACTCTAATAAAGAGCTGGGCTCCTTAATAGTAACCTCAACAACCTATCCTATAACCCAATCCCGCTTCTAAGCCATGTAGACTGTAGTTCTATTTATACAAAAAGGCTATTTCTATAAGTACGTGTTGGTTTTATTCACCTAAAAAGGAGATGTTTTCACCTAAAAAATGAATTCATCTGCCTAAACGCTCAAATTTAAATTGTAAAATAAGATACCTTTAAAATAAAAAAATGATTTATACCATAGATTTATACTTTTAATGTTAATCATTAATTCCTAAGAAAGCGTTAGTTCTAGTTCTTTTAAAAACACGCTCTTGTTGACTCCACTATTAAAAGTTGACTACTTTTTATAGTCGTGTAACATTTATAAAGGTGTACCAGTTACACTTTAAAGCGTCGTTTTAATACGAGAATTTACGACTGCAAAACGCTTAGACTAATTTTTTTAAAACGATACAACTATGAATTCCACAGCAAAACGAAGTACATCTTATTCTAAACAGTTCGAGTTTAACATTGGCCATTTTTACTTAAATTCTAAAGTAAGGTCTTTACATTTTGGCGATAAACTTCCTACGAAATTATCCCCTAAAGAAAATGCCTTATTACGCTTATTGGCAGTCTATAAAAACAATTTATTACCTCGAGAGTTGGCCTTAAATAAAATATGGCAAACCGATGATTATTTCGCCGGGAGGAGCATGGACGTATACATTACAAAATTGCGTAAATACCTTAAACCTGATGATAACGTGAAAATTTTAAATGTACATAACAAAGGGTTTAAATTAATTGTAGACAGTTATTAAGACTTAATTAATCCATTGATATTCTTTTAAAAAATCGTCTAAAAAGTAATTTTCAGACGATTTTTCTTGTTTAAACAAAGAAGCTTCTCTTAGAAATGAGCCTATAAAAAAGGGTTCATTAGGTATTATTAAATTGTATATGCCGTAAATAACACACCCCTAATCCCCTCTTGATAGAGGGGACTTGAACTTGATATGAAATTGGAGTCGTAGCTTTTGTTTGAACCGGAGTATCCCTCCTATAAAGGAGGGCGTAGGGAGGTGTTGTTTCAAATTATAAAACTGTATTATCCAAACAACACACCCCTAATCCCCTCTTCATAGAGGGGACTTAAATTTGATATGAAATTGGAGTCGTAGCTTTTGTTTGAAACGGAGTGTCCCTCCTATAAAGGAGGACGTAGCGAGGTGTTATTTCAAATTATGAAACTGTACATACCGCAAATGACACACCCCTAATTCCCTCTTGATAGAGGGGACTTAAATTTGATATGAAATTAGAGTCCTAGCTTTTGTTTGAATCTGAGTGTGCCTCTTAAAAAGGAGGGTGTAGGGAGGTGTTATTTCAAATTATGAAACTGTACATACCGCAAATGACACACCCCTAATCCCCTCTTCATAGAAGGGACTTAAATTTGATATGAAATTGGAGTCGCAGCTTTTATTTGAATTGGAGTGTGCCTCTTAAAAAGGAGGGGGTATGGAGGTGTTGTTTCTAATTATGAAACTGTACTACCCAAACAACACACCCCTAATCCCCTCTTCTTAGAGGGGACTTGAATTTTATATGAAATTGGAGTCATAGCTTTTGTTTGAACCTGAGTGTCCCTCCTAATAAAGGAGGGCGTAGGGAGGTGTTATTTCAAATTATAAAACTGTATTACCGCAAATGACACACCCCTAATCCCCTCTTTATAGAGGGGACTTAAATTTGATATGAAATTGGAGTGTCCCTCCTATAAAGGAGGGTGTAGGGAGGTGTTGTTTCTAATTATGAAACTGTATTACCCAAATAACACACCCCTAATCCCCTCTTCATAGAGGGGACTTAAATTTGATATGAAATTGGAGTCTTAGCTTTTGTTTGAGCTAGAGTGTCCCTCCTAAAAAGGAGGGCTTAGGGAGGTGTTGTTTCTAATTATGAAACTGTACTACCCAAACAACACACCCCTAATCCCCTCTTCATAGAGGGGACTTAAATTTGATATGAAACTTTAGCTTTTGTTTGAGCAGTAATATCTCTTTTAATCAAAGCTTTTTAAGCTAAATTCCAAAAAAAAGACTGCCTTTTACAGACAGTCTCTTTTTATATCCTAAAGACATTTTCCCTTATAAAGTCTCTAAGCATAACATTTGTTAAAATTAGGTTGGTTACAAATGTGCCTTTTTTTTTGATTTAGCTTGTGCCGTTACAATCTATTAGACTATCCTGCTGTCACTACAACAATTCTGTAGATAAGTATGCAGAGTTGTATTACGACTGCTAACATCAAAAAGCAAATAAAATAATCTATTTTAGTTTTTTCTGTGCGTTCCATCTTGTGAGTAGATTTATGATCCCTTTTTTTTCTTGAAAACATACGTGATGTTTTACGTTTAATATGATACTAAATTAGTACTACTAAGCAAGATATCATCCAAAAAAGGCATGAAACGGAAAATTTAAGGCATGAGAAAGAAAATCGTTTCCATAACAGCAAAAACACAATTATAAAAAGCAGTAAAAATAACGTAATCACCTAACAAACAAGTGAAAGAGCGTACTTTTAGAAATGTGTTTTTCTTACTTTAAGGTACGGATACGCTTTAAGATATCTTTATAAGTATCACTTAAGGTGGCTTTATGCTGCCCAGAAAGCAGTATCAGATTGTCACTAGGAATGATTTCCTCTATCTTTTCTGTATTCACTATAAAATTACGATGGGTACGGCAAAACACAGCATCGTTTAGAAGTGTTAATATTTTAGTTAGTGAAATTAAGATCACAAACTTTTCCTCTTCGGTGAAGATATTACAGTATTTCTCCTCTACTTCAATATAAATAATAGATTTCGTAAATACCTTTTTAAGCGCCTTTCCCTTTTTTATAAACAAGTAATCTTTACTAATAATAGTATCTTCCTCATCACCTAAAAACACATCGGGTTGCTCATAAAATTTTTCAACGGCCACTTCTAAAGCATAAAGCAGCTCTAATTCGTTAAAAGGTTTCATGAGATAACTAAAAGGCTGTGTAAGCTTGGCCCGTTCAAATAGAGCTCGATCTGTAGAACTGGTTAAAAACACAAAAGGTTTTGCTTTATGCGGTATCGCGTTAATGGTTTCTGCAAAGGCAATACCATCTGGATTTCCATCTAAAAAAATATCTATAATCGCTATATCTACAGGGTTATTATGATACAGTTCTAAGGCTGCCTTAAAACTTCTGGCAACGCCTATAACATTATAATGATTTGCGGTAAGGGTATCTAATAGCGGCGCACTCTCTTCGGGTCTATCCTCTATAACTAATACGTTAATGTTTTGCATTTAGGTGGTTTTCGGTAAAGATACGATCATTTTAGTCCCTTTTCCTAATGTACTCTCTATAGAAAACACCCCATTATTTTTTTGTATGTAAGATTTACAAAGTTGCACCCCTAGCCCTGTACCTATAATATCTTCGTTTTCTTTTTTTGCTAAGTTTGGGGTATCTTGTAGCAGTGTTGTTATAGTCGCTGCACTCATGCCTAAGCCCGTATCTTCTACAATTAAATTACAAAAACCGCCGTTTACAGTCGTATAGATTTTAATCTGCCCATTGGGTTTAGAAAATTTTATCGCATTGTCTAACAAGTTACGTAATATAATTTTTAAAGATTCTTGGTCGGCTAAGATCTTGGCAGTCTTTAACACACTATTTTCGAAAGTTAAGCCTTGGTCTTCTAGTAAGGGTTTGTAATTGTGAGAGACCTGTTCTGTAATAAAAAACAAACGCAACGGCTCTATATAAAAATACGACTGTTTGGTTTGTAATAATGCCCAATGCAATAGGTTATCTAACAGATTATAAGCCCCATTTACAATACCACTGTTACGTTGCAACAAGGTATCTAAAGCGTCTAAATTATTGGCTTCTAAATTCGATAGTAATTTGGCGTTACTTGTTTTTAGCGCGTTTACAGACGATCGTAAATCGTGACTTACTATAGAAAACAATTTATCCTTTGTCGCATTTAAAGCATCTAAAGTTTCTTTTTGCGCGACAATAATCTTGTGGGTTTTGTTTTTTTCTTTATAGAAATAAAAGGTAACTCCCAATAAAATCAATAAAGTTAGTGCCGAATACAACAGCCCATTACGTTCTACGTCTTTGGCTTTATTTTCTATTTGCAAGAGGTCTACCTCTTGCTGTTTTTGCTTTACCGCAAATTGCTTTTCGAGTTGGGCTACCTCATAGATTTTATTTTGATTGCTTAGGGAATCTTTCCATTGTTCGTATTCTTTACGATAGGCTAAAGCTTTTTTGTAGTTGTTGCGGTTCTCTTCTACTACGGCCATGTTATCAGCAGCATCTTGTTTTGCCTGTAAATCATCAGTATTTCCCGAAAGTTTATACGCTTTCTCAAAATAAGAAATGGCTAGATCGTCTTTATATTGTAAATAATACAAATTAGCTAGGTTGTAATTCGCTGTAATTAGATTTAGAGTATCCTTGTTACTTTCCTGAATCATTAAATCACTAAGTAAATAAGGTTCGGCTTCTTCGTATTTTTTTAGATGAAAATACGACAGTCCTATATTGTTTTTTACTCTATTTAAATTATCTGTTTTATTTATTTTTTTATTAGCAGTTAATAAAATCTTCTCAAAAACATTTAACGCCTTTAAGAATTTACGCTGTTCTATATATATCTCACCTAAAAGCATAGATGAGAAATAATTATATTTGAAATTTTCGGATATTGACTTAAACTCTTTCTCTGATTCATTAATCATTTTTTTTTCTAAGAAACTATAACCTCGAAAAAAATGACAAAAATCCAATACATCCAAGTCATTACAAACAGAAATAATTTTACTAGAATAAACTAATGTTGAGTCCCATTTTTTTTGTTTAAAAAATAATATTGTGGCATTTAATTCAATTACTGTATTGGTTTTTACTTCTATTGATTTTGTTATTTCTTCGAGTGTATGATTCTGACCGCAACAAAACTTGGACAAAAAAAACAAAAATACTAGACTTTTTTTGAGCATAATCTATTAAAAAATAAATGAGTGTACGACAAATTTCCAAAAACAAAAACTCAATAAAATCAAAAATCGAGAAAAGTTGAAAATTATTTAAACTCTTATTTCATAGAAATTTACCGTACACCCAATAAAATACATCAAAAGAATAAGATCTAAAAAACTAACAACCTTTATTTACAATTCTTTCAATCTATTTTAACGAACTCTTGATGGCCGTGTCACCGTCCCTCTAGACGTCCTAGGGTCCTCATCCCAAAGAAATGCACAAACATGTTCTATTTTTTTCGGCACATCCTTTAAAGTAATATCTACACGATATCCTTGAAATTTCTTAGCTTTTATCTCTTCTGCGTTGTAAACAATAAATAAATCGAGCTGTGGTAAGCCTGAACCTGAAATTACAGATTGACAAGTCACGAAAATGCTTTCAGGGTCTACATCTTCCGAAGCAGCTATAAATACAATGGCACTCACTTTTAGTGCGCACTCATTATACTTTGCTTGTATAAGAGGCTGTAGAGGCTGTGTAGTAGGAGTTTTAAAGTCGAAAGTAATTTGTGAATCTTTTAATTTTCTAACACTCACGTTGTCTTGTGGCACTTTCTCTCCTGGTGGTAATACAATTTCTTCTGTTTTTGTACTCATTTTTAATTTACTTTAAAATTATTAATTAGGGTTATAAGCTACTAATAAAGTAAAAAAAAGCATAAATTCTATAAAAAAATACAACAAAAACTAAATTTTAATACTGATTATTGATTTTTCTTTCAAAAAAAGCCTACCAGACGCTTCATGCTTCTCACTTTATAAGTACCATTGCACATTTCTAAATCTTACCTTAAGAGTAAAATATGAATTCACCTCTTAATAAAAACTGCTTTTCTTACATTTACACCGAACACTATTCGCTTTCGTTTTGGTTTAGTCGTACAATTTTAAAGTTGTGTTCTTTAAACCCTCAAAACATGACATCCCTAACGGCTTAATCCCTTAATATTTTAGGCTCCTAATTATTAAAACATTATTAACTTAGATCTTCAAGCCTAACATAAAATTTCTCTTATGCGCCTTAGCCTTTTTGACCATCAATGTTTTCATTTCTAGTAAACTTACAAGCATTTCTTAAAGCGCATTTTTACTAAAGCATTTTCTTAGATTAAAAAAGTTGAGATTATTTGTTATTTTGAAACACATGTAAGCAAAATATTTAGTAACTTTTATTACTTTTACGGGATTCGTTTTCAAACCACAAAAAACTACTAATAGCCCATGGGATTTTTTGATTTCCTAACCGAAGACATTGCAATAGATTTAGGTACTGCAAACACTTTAATTATTCATAATGACAAAGTTGTTGTAGATGCGCCATCTATAGTAGCTCGAGATAGAGTTTCTGGAAAAATTATTGCTGTTGGTCAGGAAGCCAGTTTAATGCAAGGTAAAACCCATGAAAACATAAAAACGATTAGGCCTTTGAAAGATGGTGTAATTGCAGATTTTGATGCTTCAGAGCAAATGATTAGTATGTTTATAAAAAACATCCCAGCATTAAAAAAGCGTTTTTTCACCCCAGCCTTACGTATGGTAATTTGTATTCCCTCTGGAATTACAGAAGTAGAAATGCGTGCGGTAAAAGAAAGTGCAGAACGGGTAAACGGAAAAGAAGTCTACTTAATTCATGAACCTATGGCTGCGGCTATTGGTATTGGTGTAGACATTACCCAACCCAAAGGAAATATGGTGGTAGACATAGGTGGTGGTACTACAGAAATTGCGGTAATTGCTTTAGGTGGTATTGTTTGCGATAAATCTGTTAAAATTGCAGGTGATGTCTTTACAAACGATATTGTGTATTACATGCGTACGCAGCATAACTTATATGTTGGGGAACGTACCGCTGAAAAAATAAAAATACAAATTGGTGCTGCCACTGAAGATTTGGAATTAGCACCAGATGACATGAGTGTACAGGGTCGTGATTTGCTTACAGGAAAACCAAAACAAGTCTCTATCTCTTACCGAGAAATTGCCAAAGCATTAGACAAATCCATACTACGAATAGAAGATGCTGTTATGGAAACCTTAGGACAAACGCCTCCTGAACTTGCTGCCGACATATACAATACAGGAATTTACCTTGCTGGTGGGGGCTCTATGTTACGTGGTTTAGATAAGCGTTTATCGCAAAAAACAGATTTACCTGTCTATATTGCAGAAGATCCCTTAAGAGCAGTGGTTCGTGGCACGGGTATTACGCTTAAAAACCTACCAAAATACAAAAGTGTATTGATCAAATAGGCCCCTGAAACATGCAACAAATTCTTAATTTCATTATAAGAAACAAAAACTTTTTGTTGTTCTTGTTGCTTTTTAGTATTTCGCTTTTATTTACTTTTCAAACCCGCTCTTACCACAGGAGTAAATTTATAAATTCTGCTAACTTCCTAACGGGAGGTGTTTACAATACGGCAAACGACGTTAGCGCCTATTTTAATCTAAAATCGCAAAACCAATTATTAGCAAAAGAAAACAAACGCCTCAATCAGCTTGTTTTTAATACCGTCATAGATACAGCTACCTATACTGCAAGTACGTCCGTAAATTACAAATTCAACACCGCTCATATTATTCGCAATAGCTATACCAACTCTAATAACTTCTTACTCATTAATAAAGGTAGTAATGACAGTATTAAAGAAGACTTTGGGGTTATCTCCTCTTTGGGAGTTATAGGAATTGTAGACCATGTTTCTGCTAATTATGCCACCGTTATTTCTATTTTAAATTCCAAAAGTAGAATTAGTGCTAAGCTTAAAAAGACCAACCATTTCGGGTCCTTAACATGGAACGGAAAATCCGCAAACACCATTCAACTAACCGATGTTGAGAAGATTGCTCCTGTAGCTGTTGGTGATACGATTGTTACCTCTGGGCGTTCTTCTATATTTCCTAAAGATATTCCTATAGGCATTGTTTCTAATACCACATTAGACGCTACTGAAAATTTTCATGAAATAGACATTACACTCTTTAATGATATGACAAATTTAGAGCATGTCTATACCATTGAAAACGTCGATAAAAAAGAAATTAAAGCGCTATTAGAAGGTCTAAATGAATAGTATAAACACAAAATACATTGTTAGGTTCATACTGCTTGTCGTACTTCAAGTCGTTTTGTTTAATCATATTAACTTTTTAGGATATATCAATCCTTACATCTATATTTTATTTGTTATTTTCTATCCAACAAATAACAGTAGATTACTTTTTATTGGCATCAGTTTTTTTCTGGGTTTAGCAATCGATTTATTTTCAGATTCGGGAGGTATCCATGCCGCAGCAGCAGTTACGATTGCCTATCTAAGACCTGGATTCCTGAAATTTGCTTTTGGCACCATGTACGAACACAACCATGTGAAATTTGACAACACCGATTTTGGCGCCAAAGTGATCTATGTTGCCATGCTTACTTTCATTCATCATCTTATTTTATTTGCTTTAGAAATTTTTAACAGTTCTAGGATACTTTACATGCTTCAAAAAACGTTATTCTCAGGTATTTTCACTATTTTAATGATTGTACTAATCTCTATTATTTTTAGTAGACAAACTAAATGAGACGACTTTTACTTTTTTTCTTAGTCCTTCTAAGTGGTATTACATTTATTGGCCGGTTATTTTACCTTCAAATTTACAAAGGCAGTTCGGATAGTTTATACGAAGACAATGCCCTTAGAAAAGTATGGGATTATCCTAAACGTGGTTTTGTTTACGATAGAAATGGCAATTTACTAGTAGGCAATCAACCTTCTTATGATGTTATGGTGATTCCTCGAGAAGTCGACAGCTTCAATATCGAGGAGTTTTGTAAACTTTTAAAAATAGACACCGCCACCTACGCTAAAAAATTAGACCGTGCCAAAAGACACTCACCACGATTGGCCTCCCCATTTGTGCCGCAGCTTTCTAAAGAAGACTACGCCATTTTACAAGAAAAAATGCGCAAATACAAAGGGTTTTACATCCAAAAACGCCCCTTACGTAAATACGAAACCACTATTGGCGCTAATGTATTAGGAGATATTGGAGAAGTTAATAACCGCGACATTAACAAAGATCCCTATTACCAATTGGGGGATTTAAAAGGGAAACAAGGTGTAGAAGCCTCTTATGAAAACCTCTTAAGAGGTAAAAAAGGGATTAAATTTATACAAAAAGACCGCTTTAATAGAGATATTGGTCCTTATAAAGGCGGTAAATTCGATACAATTCCAGAACAAGGCAGAGACATTACCATTACTATCGATGCCCATTTACAAGCCTATGGCGAATTATTAATGCAAAATAAACGCGGCGGTGTTATTGCAATAGAACCTGCTTCTGGCGAAATTTTAGCTATGGTTGCGGCTCCTACTTACGACCCCAACCTTTTGGTAGGTAGAAAACGCTCCAAAAATTTCACGAAATTATATTACGATTCTATAGCAAAACCACTTTTTAATAGAAGTTTAAAAGGGGTATACGAACCAGGATCGCCTTTTAAATTAATGAATGCTCTTATTGCTTTGCAAGAAGGCGTCATGACTCCAGAAGACAAAGTAACGTGTTACGCAGGTTATAAATACGGAAATCGGTTTATGAAATGCCACTGCCATAGAGGCCGACGCAACGACCTTACTTCGGGTATACAAGAATCTTGCAATGCCTATTTTGCAACGACATATAGAAAAATATTAGATAAAGACGGTAATGCCTCTAATGGTATTGACACCTGGAGCAAACATGCCAAAAGTTTTGGTTTAGGCCAATACTTAAACAACGATCTACATGTTGGTGCTAAAGGCAGGATTCCAGACAGAGCTTATTATAAAAACATCTACCCCAGAACCTTTTACTCTACATACACTATTTCTAACGCTATAGGTCAAGGAGAAGTTGCGACTACCCCCATACAATTGGCTAATATGACTGCTGCTATTGCCAACAGAGGGTATTACTTAACCCCACATATCATCAAGTCTATTAAAAACGATACTATACCTCGCTTTTTCACCACACCTAAATATACGACGATAGCGCAACAACATTTCGAACCTGTTATAGAGGGGATGCACCACGTATATACCAAAGGAACAGCAAAACACCTACAGGTGAAAGGCATTGATATTTGTGGCAAAACAGGTACCGTAGAAAATTTTGCTGTTGTTGACAGCATAAGAAAACAACTTACAGATCACTCTATTTTTGTCGCCTTTGCCCCTAAAGTGAACCCTAAAATTGCGATTGCAGTGTTTGTTGAAAATGGGTATTGGGGAAGTCGATTTGCAGGGAAAGTGGCCAGTTTAATGATCGAGAGACATATAAAAGGTACGATTAGCAGAACAGATTTGGAAGAATGGCTTTTAAAGCACTCCTTAGAAAACGAGTATGCCAAACCCTATTCGGGGCAACCTTTCGCAATTAATGGGAGGACCCAGTTGCAAATTGTAGAAGAACACGAATACTACAGATTAAAAGAACGTTTACACCAACTAAATAAGGCCACTAAGTAATGCTTAGACATACGAACAGACACTTTAAATTTGACTGGATCACCATAATTATCTTTTTAGTATTGGTAGGTTTTGGCTGGCTAAATATCCTTTCGGCATCGCAAAGTGGAGGGGCTATTAGTTATTTTGACACCTCGCAACCTTATGGCAAACAGCTTATTTTTATTCTGCTTACGTTTGGCCTCATCATACTATTACTGGCTTTAGACACTAAGTTTTACGAACGGTTTTCCAGTGTTATTTTTGCCGTCGCCATGCTATCCTTAGCGGGATTATTCATTTTTGGGAAAAATGTAAACGGTGCAACCTCATGGTATGCTATTGGCGGGATGACAATACAACCCAGCGAATTTGCTAAGGCAGCTACCGCATTGGCTGTTGCCAAATACATTAGTGATCTTAATACAGATATTAAACGGCTTAAAGACCAATTGCAAACCTTTGCCATTATTGCCACACCAGCAATACTTGTATTACTTCAAAATGATACTGGAAGTACAATTGTTTATGTCGCCTTTATTTTTGTGTTTTATAGAGAAGGCTTACCTCAAATCTATCTTTTAACAGGGCTTTTTCTAGCTACTATTGCCGTATTGTCTTTAAAATTTGGAGCACCTATTGTAGCCGTTGAACTTACTGTAGCTATTCTAACATTTTATTATTTCAACAGAAAAAAAGTAACATTACCCCAAACCCTTGTTGTATTAGCAGTGGGTGTTACACTTGCGTTTGGCATTAAGTTCTTTTATGAAAGCATTCTAAAACCCCACCAACAAGACCGTATTAGCTTATGGCTACGTTTGGAAAAAGACCCTAAGAAGCTCGAACAAATGAAGCGTACTTTCGCTTACAACCTAAACGAATCGGAGAAAGCCATAAGTTCTGGAGGGTTTTCAGGAAAAGGCTTTTTAGAAGGTACCAGAACCACAGGGAAATTTGTCCCTGAGCAACATACCGATTATATATTTAGTACCGTTGGTGAAGAGTGGGGCTTTTTAGGAACTAGTTTTGTGGTGATTCTTTTCGTATTCCTTATTCTACGGATTTTACACCTTGCCGAATTGCAAAAATCGCAGTTTAGTCGTGTATACGGTTATAGCGTTGCTGCTATAATTTTTATGCACTTCCTGATTAATATTGGAATGGTTATGGGTCTCATTCCTACCATAGGAATTCCTCTTCCCCTGTTTAGTTATGGTGGTTCGGGACTTTGGGCATTTACAATACTCTTATTTATCTTTATAAAACTAGATTCTAACCGTATTAATGAATGGTAGTTTACATCCTAATACGTCCTACTATTGCCTTATGTCCAGAGCGCTCTTAGTTTTAAGCCTCTGTTTAATAATAGGCTGCTCTGGTTTGAGAACAGGGACAGCAACAGGATTCTCTTCTGCGGAACAGGTATTGATCCAAAATGGGGATAGCCATGCCAGCATGCGCATTTATAAAATCACCAACACTAAAGATTCGTTATGCCTAAGACAACGTTCTACAGATATAAAACCCGATCCTAACAACGCTATGTTGTCTAAATTCATTAAACGCTTGTATGCTACGGTAACCGATAGTAGTGCCATGGGCGTTGGCATTGCGGCGCCTCAAGTTGGCATTCTTAAAAATATCATCTGGGTACAACGTTTTGACAAAGACAACTTTCCTTTTGAAGTGTATTTAAATCCGAAAATCACCAACTATTCAAAAACAAAACAAACCGTAACAGAAGGTTGCCTTTCTATCCCTAATAAAAGTGCGACATTAAACAAGCGTTCAGACACGATATCTATTGTGTACAACACACCCACTGGCACCCAATTAAAAACTAACGTTTCTGGTTTTACCGCTGTTATTTTTCAACATGAAATAGACCATTTAAATGGTATTCTATACCTAGACCACTTAACAAAAGACCAGCAAGAAGAGCGTGCTCCTTAAAAGAGGGTTTTATGTCTTCAGCTCTAACTTTTCAGCAAAATAATCACAAAAATCTTTCATAGTGGCCGTCATTTTTTCATCTTGTGTTGCTCTGTTAAAGGTATTTGCCATAGCGACTAATGTTTGATGAAAGAAAATCTTCATATCGTCAACAGGCATGTCTTTGGTCCATAAGTCTATTCGAAGCGTTTCTTTAGCCTTATCATCCCATACAGATAGCATCATTGCTTTAGCTTCTGCATTTGAAATCTCGCCATCTTCGGCTGTCCATAATAATTTCTCTGGCACGCGGTTTTCATCCAATTCAACATTCAACTCAATCTTAGATTGTATTTTTTTTGCCATTACTTGCGGGGTTTAAATTTAGACGTATCAAAAATAGTTTTAGGTGCTGTATCAAGCATATCGGTTAAGGCCGTTGTATTATTGGCCATATAAGCCTTTACGATTCGCCAACCTATATATTGGCCTATACGCCCCGGAGATTCACCATCAATTTCAGCCAAATAAAATTTACTAAAAGGTGCTGGCTTTATAAAACGGATCGGTAATTTAGGGTCGGTATCAAATAATAATTCTTTCTCTACAAAATAGCGCCATATATAATGTTCATTCGTTTGCACCCATTCTAAGGCTTCGGGCGAATACCCCATAATCTGTGCTTCTGTTTTTTGAGGCAACAGCAACGCTTTAAAATACAGCTGCTTGCCATGGTAAATCATTTCATCCAGAAAGGTATTGTGTGCTGCTTGGCGTATGTAACGTTTGGCATAAGCACCAGCAAAATCTATGGCTATTCGATCGGCTTCAAAATTTTCGCGAATAAACTGTTGTATGCCCTGGTAAAAATGGTGCGACTTTCCTAAATAATTATCCAAGGCCAGTAACGCTATTGTATCTGTAACAATAACACTGTTTTTATAATCGACCATAGACGTTGTTGTGATCACACGAGGCAGCTTAAATTCGGGATAGTAATATTTTAAATGGTTAAACATATCTTCTAGTTCTTCTTCTAAAACAGCCGTTGTTTTATACTTGTTTTGAACTTCTTTCACCAGCTCTTGGTGTATCGTGTCCTGTATTTTCTCTAGCCATAAGGAATCACTATACCGTTTGGAAAACATAAAAGGATATGCTTTTTTCACATCTGCCAAATTCGCTTTGGTTGCTTTTCCAAAAAAGACATCAAATCGTTCTATACTAATATCTGTATTTATGGCTGCAATCGTTGCTTCTAAAGTATCTTTTTTTTGACAGGCGGTCATAAAGACAACTCCTAATATAAGACCTACAATTTTTTTCATGGAAACTAAGCGCTATAAATTTTTATTAATTGGGTGTAAGCTCTATTTTTGTACAAAGGTACTATTCTCTGAATTAAATTCACTTTATATGCAAACAGAAAAAGTTGTAGATCATATTGTAAATTGGTTAAAAGCGTACGCGACTAAAGCAGGCGTTAATGGTTTTGTTGTTGGCGTTTCTGGGGGCATCGACTCTGCTGTAACCTCTACGCTATGTGCAAAAACAGGCTTAAACGTATTATGTGTTGAAATGCCAATACATCAAGCCTCTAGTCATGTGTCTCGCGCCCATGAGCATATTGCGCAACTAAAAGCACGTTTTGGAAATGTAGATGACACCCGTGCTAATTTAACACCTGTTTTTGAGTCTTTTAAAAGTGAAGTGTTTATGGATGGCGATCAAGCGACTATAGATATGGCATTAGCCAATACTAGAGCACGTTTACGTATGACGACTTTATACTATTATGCAGGCTTGTATGGTTTACTTGTGGCAGGAACAGGCAATAAAGTTGAAGATTTTGGTGTTGGTTTTTACACGAAATATGGTGATGGAGGGGTAGATCTTAGTCCTATTGCCGATTTATTAAAATCTCAAGTCTACGCCATTGGCACTTACCTTAACGTTCCAGAATCTATTATTAATGCAGCCCCGAGTGATGGTCTATTTGGTGATGCCAGAAGTGATGAAGACCAAATTGGTGCCTCTTATCCTGAGTTAGAATGGGCCATGCAAAAAGACAGTGAAGGTAAAAGTGATGCCGATTTTTCGGGAAGAGAACAGGAAGTTTTTAAAATTTATAAACGCTACAATACCAGCAATAAACACAAAATGATCCCTATTCCTATTTGTGAGATTCCTATTAATTTGTTGTAGGTATTGCATTATAGAATAATTTTTATTACCTTTGTGCCACTAGGAGGACTCTCAATCATGACTCTCTCAAAACTAATATTAACGTCATGATAATTAAAACCCTAAGAATTATGATAAAATTATTAATTGCAGACCCACACCCTATTGTTAGAAAAGGGTTAGAACATTTATTTTCGGCTTCATCAGATGTAAAAATCGTAGGAAGCGTTGACAACGGAGAAGCTGTTCTCGAATTTTTAAAGAAAGAACCTGTTGACGTTATTCTTTCTGAAATCGATTTACCAAAACTAAACGGATTAACCGTTTTAAGACATTTAAAATCTGAATATCCAGATGTAAAAACACTTATGTTAAGTGCGCAGCCTGAGAATGTTTATGGTTTTAACTCTATTAAAGCTGGTGCCGCTGGTTACATTTCCAAAACAGAAAATGTTATCATTTTAAATGAAGCGGTTTCTAAAGTATACCATGGTGGAATTCACCTTAGTAATGCTTTAACGCAAGAACTTGCTTTTGGAAATAGAGTAAACAAGAATGGTACATTCTTTAAAAAATTATCTACACGCGAAACAGAAGTTTTAAAACTCCTTGCTATAGGAAAGAAAAACAAGCAAGTTTCTCAAGAATTAGACATTAACGAAAAAACTGTAAGTACTTACAAAGCGCGTTTAATGAAAAAGCTTAAAGTTGATAATATGGTAGACTTAGTAAATCAAGCTAAGTTATTAGAACTATAATACACGACTAAGCTTTCTAGAGAGTAGCATTTTTAGGCCTGAGTAATCTTTTACTTCTTCTAGTATGTCTCTGTTAATTTCCGACCTGTTTTCCAGAGTTTTTTGTTGAAACTCTAAAACCTTTTGGTCTATTAAAAAACAGCGAAGATTTAAAATAGTTTCACTAACTAGCTGTGCTATAGAATGTGTTTTCTCTTTAGGAAAAATATCCATTCGATGCCAATCATCCAAGGTATAACGCTCATCCTCCATTAAAATAGTTGTTATTTCATTGGCTGTGTTGGCATCGACTGTATTAATAAAGTTTTTCAATTCAAATACCGCATCTTGATTTAAACGTTCTATAATTGTATAATATAACGTTTTAAATTGCGAATTAGAAAACTGCATTTCATCATCTTGCAAATCGAGATATACCTTTTCGAACACACGTGCTTGTTGTATAACAGGCTCTAGTTCTAAATCACCTTTGTCGGTTTCTTTTAAAACGAGATCTTCAAAATCTTCAACTTTATCACCATACAACAGTAAAATTTCTATAATCTTGCGTTCCAATAAATACTGAACGTCTACCTTTTCTGGAGGCTGTTCTGGCTTTATAACCTGAAAACTTTTTGCCCCTTTAGTGTTCTTTTTAGGATCTACAGGCTGTTCTTTTTGATCGATTTGTGCTAAAGTTGTGAACAATACCTCCTCACTAATGTCCATGATACGTGCACACTCTTGTATATAAATCTCTTTCTTTATCGTATCGGGAATTTTAGAAATACTATTTACAATATCTCTAATGGTATTCGCCTTTTTTATAGGGTCATTTTTAGAATCTTCATATAAAACTGAGGCCTTAAATTGAATAAAATCCTTTGCGTTTTCTTTTAGATACACTTCTAAGGTTTCTAAAGAATTTTGTTTTGCAAAACTATCTGGGTCTTCCCCTTGTGGAAACGTACACACCTTAACATTCATCCCTTGTTCTAAGATTAAATCTATACCACGAAGGGAGGCACGCATACCTGCGGCATCGCCATCAAATAAAACGGTAATGTTTTTTGTTAATCTATTAATAAGGCGTATTTGTTCAGACGTTAGTGCCGTTCCCGATGAGGACACCACATTGGTGATTCCTGTTTGATGAAACTGAATCACATCTGTATACCCTTCTACCAAGTAACAATTGTCTTCTTTAGCAATACTTTGCTTCGCATTATAAATTCCATAAAGCACTTTACTTTTATGGTAAATATCACTTTCTGGAGAGTTTAAATATTTGGCTGCTTTCTTATCTGCGATTAAAATACGTCCGCCAAACCCTAGAATACGCCCACTCATACTTTTAATAGGAAACATAACCCTACCTTTAAAACGGTCAAACCGTTTCTCGCCTTTTACAATACTAAGTCCTGTTTTCTCGAGAAACTCTAATTGGTACCCTTGTTTTAAAGCTTCGTCTGTAAAAGCTTGCCATTCGTTTAAAGAATAGCCTAAATCGAAAGTTTTTATCGTTTCTGGCGTAAAACCGCGTTCTTTAAAATAACTTAAGCCTATAGACTTTCCTTGATCTGTTTTATGTAAAATCTTTTGAAAATACGTGTTTGCAAAATCACTCACCAAATACAAACTCTCACGCTCATTAGCGGCCTCTTTTTGGGCATTGGTTTGCTCGGTTTCTTCTATTTCTATACTGTACTTTCTTGCGAGGTATTTTATCGCTTCTGGATAAGTAAAATGTTCATGTTCCATTAAAAAAGCAACCACATTCCCCCCTTTTCCTGTACTAAAATCTTTCCAAATTTGCTTTACAGGCGACACCATAAAACTAGGAGAACGCTCATCACTAAATGGACTTAGGCCTTTATAATTACTCCCTGCTTTTTTAAGCTGTACAAAATCGCCTATAACTTCCTCTACTCTAGACGTTTCAAAAACCTGATCTATGGATGCTGCTGATATCAAAATACTTGTATTGTCTAATTTTAATTAATAATGTCGCCTTCTAGGACGGTTTGTATGTTAAAAAACACCTTAACATCACGCCCCTTCTTACAGACCTAAAATACATTGTAAATGTACTGTAAAGTATTCATTTTAAAAATGAAATCTGCTTAAGAAGTCTTAATACAGTGCTAACATGGTCGTCTTTAGGCGCTCTACAAAATCATGAATTTCTTCTTCATTATAAGCTGCAAAGCCTATTCTAATCGCATTATGTCCTATTCCTGCCATATCATACCGCTGCCATTCTGGGATGACCAATTTAACGTCTAAGGCTTTTTTAGCCACTGCCTCCCAAGTGTATTGTTTATGAAGTACAGCCCATATGGCCATGCCGCCTTTAGGAATTTCAAAAGAAAAATACGCCCCTAACTCCGATTTAAAGAGTGTACAAAACACATCTCTTCGGCGCTTGTATAGTTTCATCACTTTTTTAATATGCCTATCTAAACCCCCATCCTTTATAAATCTAGAAAATGTAAGTTCTAGTATGGCATCGCCTTGCCGGTCTACAAACCTACGCCACTTAGCACATTCGTCTACAAAAGATTTTGAAGCTACCAAATACCCCACTCTAAATACGGGCGCTACGGTTTTACATACCGAGCCTACATAAATAACATGCCCATACTTATCATGGCTGGCTAAAGGTAAAATTGGCGCTTGATTGTAATGAAAATCATAATCGTAATCATCTTCTATAATTGCAAAACCATAGGTTTTAGCTAAATTTAAAAGGTGTAATCTACGTTGAGCCGATAAGGTTACTGTTGTGGGGTGGTGGTGGTGCGATGTCGTATAAATTGCTTTTATAACATGTTGTTTACACAAGCGCTCTATTTCCCCTGTATCTAGACCGTTATCGTCTACTGTAACCCTTAGTAGTTTCGCGCCTGCACATTCGAAAGTTGTATCTAAAGATCCATAATTGGTAGCTCCTATAATGATATAATCATTAGTATCAACCAGCAATTGCGCACTTAAAAACAACCCCATTTGACTTCCTCTGGTAATCAAAATATTGTCTACAGTAATATCTAATCCTCTGGTAGCATTGAGATAGTTGACTAATGTTGTTCTTAAATCTAAATGGCCATAGGTCGTACCATACCCTAATGCATTAACAGTCTGTTTTTTAGACAACAGTTTTCTATACATAACCGCTATTTCTTGTACAGGCGCAAGTCTTCCATCTGAAACACCATCATTCACATAAACAAATCCGTCTTTATAATGTTGGGGGAAACTGCGATTTAAAATGGCATTTTTTTTAAACGAAAATCCTGGTTCGTCAGCTTTAAACGGCGCCAAAACTTCTCCTATAGGCTGTGTTTTTAACACTGGCAATTCTGCATTTACAAATGTCCCTTTTTGAGGCAAGGTATTTACCCAACCTTGCACATCTAGTTCTTCATAACAGGCCACCACTGTCTTTCGGTGCACTCCAATAAGATCTGCCAACTGTCTACTGCTAGGCAATCGTGTCTCTGGTGCTAATAGGCCTTGATTGATTAAATGTATAAATTGATTGGTAAGCTGAATGTAAAGTGCTTGCTTCTTTTCTTTATCAAACTGAAGTATTGTTTTATAAGGGATCATATCTGGACTATCAATAAAATAAAAATTGGACTATTTAAGTAGTCCATGAAGTTACTAATTTTACAGCATAACATACATACATTATGAAACAATATACCCAGACCCCTTTAAACAAAGTCACCAGAGGTTCTAATAGAGCTGTTTATGACAAAGACCAAATTAATAGTATTCTCGATGCTGGTTTCATCGGTTTTGTAGCTTATAATTACGCAGGAGCTCCTATTAGTATTCCTATGGCCTACGGAAGAATAGATGATACGATTTATCTGCATGGCTCTAAAAAAAACCGCATGTTGCTAGCCTTATTAGAACAAAAAACGGCAAGTATGACGGTAATGCATCTTGATGGCTTGGTTTTAGCGCGCTCTGGTTTTCACCATTCTGTAAACTACAGATCTGCAACAGTATTTGGAACAGTTACCGCTATTGAAGCTTCTAAACCCAAAGAAACTGCTTTAAAATGTATTGTAGATCATATGATCCCTAACCGGTGGGATTTATTAAGACCTATGAACGCAAAAGAATTCAATGCCACTTTAGTGGTTGCTTTACACATTACAACAGCTTCTGCTAAAGTACGTGCTGAGGGTGCTATTGATGAGAAAAAAGACATGGAATTGCCTATTTGGGCAGGAGTAGTTCCTATAAAACAAGTTACAGCACCTCCTATTAGTGACTCTCATTTAGATCCTGAATTACACATTCCTGAGCATGTATTAAAGTATTGCGGTTTATAGTCGTTTTCTCTTAACGCCCCTATATAACAATTACAATTTTACAAAGCGTTTATGTAGGGTTTGATCTGCTTTCTGTAATGAAATGATATAAGTACCTGCACTATAGGTTAACAGGCTTACATTTAAACTAGATTTCATAGAGAAATCACCTGTAAAACGGTTTAAGATTTGTCCCTGAAGGTTGAGCAGTAAAATCACCGCTGTGGTTTTGGGGATATTCTTAATTTCAATTTGATGCGTTGCGGGGTTAGGGAAAATACTAACAGTTCCTAATGTTTCCGGAACAGCGTTAAATGCATCGGGACGCAAGGCACTATCTGTTGCTTCTAACACAGGCGCTATAGCCTCCCAATCGCGATCGGTCCAAGACCATATTAAGGAACCATGCCAACCGTTATTTAATAGTTTTACACCTAAGTATTGGGGGGTAACGCGAAATGTTTCATCTGGATAGTATTCTGCAATTATAGCAGGCTTATCGAGATTACTGTCTTCGAACGTGGTATGAAACGGAGAGCCTGCTTCGCCCGCCCAGCCGTAATAGTGTATGTTGTAGAAATCGAGATAACCTTCTGCCTCGCCCCCTGCTTGTTGTAATTGGGCATCTGCATAATTATTTTCGAAGTTTAGAGCGCTATCATTAAGTGATGATAAAAACCCTAAAGCACCTATGGTAATCTTAGCTTCAGGAACTTCTTTTCGAATTGCAGCTGCCATTTTATTAACCACTCTTTGCAGTTCTGGGACTGTTATTTTATCTGTAAAATCTGGCCAATGCCCCGCATAGGTCTCTGTCATCCCCTCGGGTTCATTAAACAGCTCCCATGCATACAAGCCTGGGTGGTTTCCTAAGGCTTTTACAAGGGGAATGAGTCCATGCTCTAAATACGCCTTTAGATGCGGTTCTGAGGTCAATAGCTTTTTATTTCTAGCTGAGTTGACACGCCACTGCCCTCCTTTAAGCATATCGAAAGACCACAAACAGATTTGAATTTTAAGTCCCTTTGAAGCCGCTACATCTAGAAGTGTACGCAGGTCTGTTTCGAAAAAATCAGGATTTGGCACTACAAATTCATCATTAGCATCAAAAACAGGACTGGTAGACCCGTTGGTATGAAACCACCAACGTACTACATTCCCACCGCTTTGACTCACTTTATCAAAAATTTTAGTGAATTTTTCTATATCTGGACGGTATGTCCTAATCGCTCCAAAATCACTTTCAAGACCAATGTCTCTCCCAAAATTGACCCAGGCAATGTTGATGCCATTTACAAAATCGAAATCTTTAAACAATTCCATAGTGCTGTTTCCTAATGCCCTCTTATCTATACGCGTTGCTAACCTTCTGGTTGTAATTCCATAAGGTGTATTGCGCATGTTAGCGATAACTTCTTGCTTGTAATTTTCATGATTATTCCATACACGGTCTTTGCGTTGTGCCTGGAGCTGAAACGCCATCACAATGCCTAAAACACATGTATAAATAGTGGTCTTTACCATTACAAAATAGTACAGTATACTCTTTTTTACTGCTATTTAGCATAATAGAGAGCAAACTTATTTTAAGTTTTGATATACAATTACATTCTTTTCTATGCGGTATATCATCTACCGCACATTAAATTAGAATTTCAATTTAGTTGAATAAAAGAGTAGTAAGTTGGAATAGTAAAATTAACACTATATCTAAAAGTACAGCTATTCTAAAGAAGCTGCGTCACAAAATTTGTTAAAATAGCGTTCTTAAAACTACTTTTTTCGATCAATAACATAATTAACCATAAGCTCTAAAGCCGTTTTATATTCTGAATCGGGATAACTTTTTAAAAGTGCTAAGGCTTCTTCTTGAAAGGTTTTCATTTTAGAAATCGCATAGTCTAAGCCTCCATTTTGTTTTACAAAAGCAATAACTTCTTTAACCCGCTTTGCATTTTTATTGTGATTTTTAATCGAATTTATAAGCCACTTCTTATCCTTTTTAGTGGCGTGGTTAAGCACATGAATTAAAGGCAGGGTCATTTTTTGCTCTTTAATATCTATTCCTGTAGGTTTCCCAATTTGGGCATCGCCATAATCGAATAAATCGTCTTTTATTTGAAATGCCATCCCTATTAATTCTCCAAACTTACGCATGGTCTCTACATGAACAGAGTCTGGCTTTACAGAAGCTGCTCCAAGACTACAGCACGCCGCTATTAGGGTTGCGGTTTTCTGTCTTATTATTTCGTAATAAACGTCTTCTGTAATATCTAATTTACGTGCTTTTTCTATTTGTAATAACTCGCCTTCGCTCATTTCGCGAACGGCTACAGATATAATTTTCAACAAATCGAAATCATTATTATCTATAGATAATAATAAACCTTTAGACAGTAAGTAATCACCAATTAAAACGGCAATTTTATTTTTCCACAGTGCATTTACAGAGAAAAAACCTCGTCTTATATTACTATCGTCTACAACATCGTCATGTACGAGTGTTGCGGTATGAATTAGTTCTATAACAGAAGCTCCTCGATACGTGCGTTCTCTCACCTCTCCCCTAGAGACCATTTTAGCAACTAAAAACACAAACATAGGCCGCATTTGCTTCCCTTTTCTATTAACGATGTAATGTGTTATTCTATTCAACAAAGCGACCTTGCTAGACATGGACAGTTGAAACTTTTGTTCGAAAAGATCCATCTCGTAAGCTATGGGTTGTTTTATTTGCTCTACAATTTTCATGTGTTATTGCATCTAATTTCTAAAAGAGGTACGCTTTTTTATAATTATGCGTTTTGTCTAACTCTTGTTTGCTAATTGGCCGCAGGCGGCGTCTATATCTTTACCTCTACTTCTGCGAATGGTAACTGTAATACGGTGTGCTTCTAAAACGTTTTTATACATCTCTATAGCTTCTGATCGGGCTTGTTGAAACTCTCCATCGTCTATAGGGTTGTACTCGATAAGATTAACCTTACTTGGTGCAAATTTGCAAAACTCAACTAAAGCGTCTACATCTTTACGTTTATCATTTATACCTTTCCAAACGACATACTCATAAGTAATTCTATTTTTAGTTTTGGCATACCAATGTTCTAGTGCAGCTCGCAAATCGGCCAAAGGGAACGTGGCATTAAAAGGCATGATAGCTGTTCTTACCTCATCGATAGCTGAATGTAACGATACGGCTAATTTAAATTTCACCCCATCGTCTGCCATTTTTCGTATCATTTTAGGCACGCCTGAGGTAGACACAACAATACGCTTTGGCGACATGGCCAAGCCTTCTGGCGATGTGATTTTATCTATGGCTTTAAGGACGTTATTGTAGTTCATAAGAGGCTCTCCCATCCCCATAAATACAATATTACTTAAAGGCCGGTTGTGGTATAATCTACTTTCGTTATCGATGGCTACAACTTGATCGTAAATTTCATCTGGATTAAGATTACGCATCCGCTTTAAACGTGATGTTGCACAGAAACGGCAATCTAAACTACAGCCTACTTGGCTAGACACACAGGCTGTGGTTCGCGTTGGCGTAGGTATTAATACCGACTCTACAATAAGATCGTCATGAAGTCGTACTGCATTTTTTATAGTACCATCACTGCTACGCTGCATGGTATCTACTTTTATGTGATTGATCACAAAATGGGCTTCTAACATCTCTCTAGTAGATTTAGAAATATTAGTCATAGCTTCGAAGCTGTGCGCTCCTTTTTGCCATAACCACTCGTACACTTGATTGCCTCGAAATGCTTTATCCCCCTGAGCTTCGAAAAATTCGCGTAATTGCGTTTTTGTTAGCGCTCTTATATCCTTTTTAATCGTATCCATTTACATTGCAAAAATAGTGAAAGCTTTCTCTAAAAACACTAATTAAATTTGCCTTGTGTGTATTTATAAAAAAAGCCTCGTAAAACGAGGCTTTAAATTTATATGATGAGCATGGCATCGCCATAACTGTAAAACTTATACTTTTCTTTAATGGCTTCTTCATAGGCTTCCATAATAAAGTCGTGACCTGCAAAAGCAGAGGCCATCATGAGTAGTGTTGACTTTGGGGTATGGAAATTAGTAATCATACAATTGGCAATACTAAAATCGTAAGGAGGGAATATAAATTTATTTGTCCAACCATCCATTTCATTTAATAAACCGCTTGAAGACACAGAACTTTCTATAGTACGCATCGCTGTTGTGCCTACAGCACATACACGCTTCTTTCTTTGAATTCCTGTATTGATGATGTTCGCAGCTTCTGTTCCTACGACAATCTCTTCACTGTCCATTTTATGCTTAGATAAATCTTCTACCTCTACAGGGTTAAACGTCCCTAAACCTACATGAAGTGTCACTTCTGCAAAATTAACACCTTTAATTTCTAAACGCTTTAATAGGTGTTTTGAAAAGTGTAACCCTGCTGTTGGTGCAGCTACAGCGCCTTCGTTTTTAGCAAATATGGTTTGGTAGCGGCTTTCATCTTCTGGCTCTACCTCGCGCTTGATGTATTTAGGTAATGGCGTTTCTCCTAATTCTTTTAGTTTCGCTCTAAACTCTTGGTAAGATCCATCATATAGAAAACGTAATGTACGTCCTCTAGAGGTTGTGTTGTCTATCACTTCTGCAACCAAAGTTTCATCATCACCGAAATACAATTTATTACCGATTCTTATTTTTCTAGCAGGGTCTACCAAAACATCCCAAAGGCGTTGTTCTTCATTAAGCTCTCTTAATAAAAACACTTCTATGCGTGCTCCTGTTTTTTCTTTATTACCATAAAGTCTAGCAGGAAATACTTTGGTGTTATTAAGAATCATCACATCGTCCTCTTCAAAATAATTGATAAGGTCTTTAAACAACTTGTGTTCTATAGTTTTTTCTTTTCTATTTAAAACCATTAAACGCGATTCATCTCTATTTTCTGAAGGGTATTCTGCTAATAATTCTGCTGGTAATTCAAAACCAAAATTCGATAATTTCATCTAAAAAAGTTTATGAGTTTATGTGCTTTTAGAACCTTTAAGTGGCCTTAAAATTCTAAAAAGCGCTAATATACAATCTCAAAGTAGGGGTTGTCAAGTAAATAGCCGATTATTATTCTGTTATTTCGAAACCTAATACTTTTAAGTCTTCCCAGAAGGTAGGGTAGCTTTTAGAAACCACAGCTGCATCTTCAATAATGACTGCTTGTTTTAATGCTACAGGTGCAAAAGCCATAGCCATTCTATGGTCATTGTATGTCGCAATAGACACCATAGGCTTTATGCCTTTTGAAGCTTCTAAATGTAACGATTTGTCTGTAATTGTTACCGCACCTCCTAATTTTTCAATTTCTGTTTTAAGTGCTACAAGACGGTCTGTTTCTTTTATTTTTAAGGTATGTAACCCTGTAAGATCACAAGGGATACCTAATGTAAAACAGGTAACTGCTATGGTCTGCGCAATGTCTGGCGCATTTTTTAAATCTAAAACTAAGGGTTCTAATGTTTTAGACTCCTTTGTTAAAATCATACGTGTTTCTGTAAAACGGGTGCTTACGCCAAAATGTTTATAGATGTCTACCAAACACGAATCGCCTTGCAACGAATTGGCTTTGTAAGAGGCCAAACTTATCTCAGTCCCTACAGCGCTAATCGCGGCAATACTAAAGTAATACGATGCCGAAGACCAATCTGATTCTACAGTTAGGGTCTTGGCAGCCGGTGGTGTTTCTATTGGACATACTGTAATCACATTATTTTCGAAAGCTGTTTTTATACCTATTTCATTCAACAAACTTAAGGTCATCTTAATGTAAGGTATGGATGTAATATCACCTTCTAATGTTAATTCGATACCATTTTCTAGTGTAGATGCAATTAAAAGTAACGCAGAAATGTATTGACTGCTTACGTTTGCTTTTAAGGATACCTTGTGTTTTAATAGTTTCTTACCAACAATCTTAATTGGAGGAAAGCCTTCATTTGCCTCATAAGTGATCTCTGCACCTAACACTCTTAGAGCGTCTACCAGAATTTTTATAGGACGTTCTTTCATACGTTTAGATCCCGTAAGAATTGTTTCGCGACCTTCTTGTACAGAGAAATAAGCCGTTAAAAAACGCATGGCTGTTCCTGCATGATGAATATCTACAATGGTTTCTTTAGACGCTAATGCTTTTGTCATTAAGTTACTATCGTCTGAGTTTGACACATTCTTTAAATCGAATTCTGGAAATAAAGCTTGTAATAATAAAAGCCTATTCGATTCGCTTTTAGAACCTGTGATCTCAATGGATGCTGCTTTGTGTATTTCGGACTGTTGTAGAGTGATATTCATTAAAAAACGCTTCTAGTTTTAGAAGCGTCAAATATAATTATAAATTATTTCAATTTTTCATTATTATGGTGTCTATCGTGATCGCGTTTGCCTTTTTTATACATCCGCTTATCAAAAGCTGCTTGTAAATCTACTCCTGTTTGATTAGCGAGACATAAGACTACAAATAGTACATCTGCTAATTCTTCACCTAAATCTTTGTCTTTATCGCTTTCTTTTTCACTTTGTTCTCCATAACGACGTGCAATAATTCGTGCCACTTCGCCAACTTCTTCTGTGAGTTGGGCCATATTGGTTAGTTCATTAAAATAACGAACGCCATGTGTGTTGATCCATTCGTCTACTGCTTTTTGTGCATTTTCTATATTCATTTTTATAATATTGTTAAATTTATGTATGTATTAGCTTTACTTACGAAATCGGGCTCTAGTCCTTTTTCAACTCTTCTGTCTTTTTTACAATGACTATCTTTGCGGCATCCTGTTTAGAAATATGTTTCCAAAAATCTCTAAATGCCTTGTAGTCTTCTTTGGGGTACACACCGTCTTTCAATATAAATAGACGTTTATATGTTAATTCCAATGTGTTTTTTTGCGCTATATGCATGCTATAGCTTCCAAATTTATTTTCTATATGGACGGCCTTGGGGACAGATTCTACCTGATAATTTTCTGGTATTTTAATGACAAAATCGTCTTCTTGAAGATAACCGCGTTTTACAACAACTGGCAAACGCCTTTCGTTATCGTGCTTAGGAATGTATTTATTTTGATTAACAGCATTGGCTCTAAACAGTAGCCGTGATCCCGCTTTTTTTGCATAGTTTTTAGCTGTAAACTTTAAAACCTCTTTAAAAGTAATAGCCGCTTTATCATTTGTTATGGATAACTCTTGAAAATCTATAGTATTAATAAAATGCAACCGCTTCTTATATGCGATATCTTTATCTCTAGGGGTATAGCTTTCTAAATAATACTTATCGTCGTAGGCGGTACCTTTTGAGTTTACTTCTAGAGTCACAGCGATATCTCCCCAACTCGACAGGGTATAACACCCCGTCTGTACTTGGGAGTTCTCTTTTGTTTTATACTGCTTTGTATGCTTTATTTTCCCGCCTTCGGGCGTAATGACAAGAACGTCTCTATCGTCTGTAAAATCCCCTATAAATCCAAAGGGTAATTTTTGACTTGTACATTCCAACCAGATATCTTCTCCTTCTTTTTGAGGAATATTAAGTATCGCATGGTTCCCTTGCATGGCAGAAAAATCCTTTTCTATATTTCTTTGGGATCCATTCGCATACACTATTGTATAATGAGATTCCACGCCAACAGCATTCAGCAAAGCCATGGTGTAGTTTGTTAATGCTTTACAATCGCCATACCCTAACTTATCAACTTGAGACGCATTAAAAGGTTTCCAACCACCAATGCCTACTTGCACACTTATATAGCGTACCTTATTTTGTACGTACTGGTATACTTTTTTAGCTTTATCAATAGCACTATCCTCGTCTTTTACCAAGTTTTTAATCGTTTTTACTGTGCTTTCTGGCACATCATGGGTATCCGCTATCAAATCGCGATACATCCATTTCCCAAAATCTGTCCAATCTTCCACCTCGGCCTCAACACCTTCCAATGTAAATTTATTAGAAGCTACCAATACTCTAGGGACTATCTGTGCAGCCTCTGGACTATAGGCTTCGGTATTAATTGCAGCAACATCGTGTATTTGAAACCTATAAAGCTGTTTCTCTTCAAACGTTTCTAAATTATAGTGTTCAACATTTTTTTTCTTTAGCCTTATTTTTAATGTTTCGGGATATGTAATGCTATAAGAACTTTGCTCTACACTTAAATTATAACCATCTATCGGATAAAAAGGAGGGATAAATGCTGTGTTTTTATTAGTTGTCTCACAACTAAACGCAACGGTATAGGGGTAAGCTATAGGGGTGTAGTCTAAATATTTCAATCTAGAATCTGAATATAACGTCCCTCCAGCCACTGCACTCACATCTTTAAAATCTTTCTTTTTTACCTTTTTAATGACTTTACCAAAGGCATCGTAAATAACCGCTTCTAATTTTAATACGCTTTTGTTATCGTCATAATACACAAAAGCATTAACATGGGCTTCCCCTTTTTTATTGCGTACAGTAACGACACGTTTGTTTAAGATATGCATCTCACGAGATGATTTTAAACGAATTGCTACGGTTTGCGTTCTAATGACTGCATTCGCATTTTCTTTAAGAGTTTCAGGTATGCTAGTGCTTTTATAAATATGCTCTTGAGATAATGCACTAAAAACCGCCATTAACAGCGCTAAGATCACGAAATGTTGTTTATACATAAAACGGTTTATTTCATTTCATAAAACACTGGCCTCGCCAATGTTTATTCTTTATTTTTTGAGTCGATAATTATAGTTACAGGACCATCGTTAACCAATTGCACTTGCATGTCCGCACCAAAACGCCCTGTTTGAATGGGCTTTCCTAAAACGTCTTGTTGGCGTTTTACAAATGCCTCATAAAGCGGCAATGCTATTTCTGGTTTTGCGGCTTTTATATAACTCGGGCGGTGCCCTTTTTTTGTTGTTGCGTGTAGTGTAAATTGACTCACCACTATCATATCGCCATTACAGGCTAATAGGGATTGATTCATGACATCATTGGCATCGCTAAAAATTCTAAGATTTGCTATTTTATGACACAACCAATCGATGTCGTCTTTACTGTCTTCATTTGCAATACCAAGCAGTACAACAACACCATGTTGGATAGATGCTACGGGCTGCGCTTCTATAAATACGCTAGCACTAGAAACTCTTTGAATAACTACTTTCATTTTTTTTAATACATGGTACTATTGCCAATCGTCGGTTCTATAGTTTTCGTCTTCACCTTCTAAAATTTGGACATAGCTACGGTATCTGGAATAGGCTATTTCATCATCTTCTAAGGCTTGTTTCACAGCGCATTTGGGTTCCTTTAAATGAATACAGTTATTAAACTTACAATTTTGCTTCAATTGAAAAATTTCAGGAAAATAATCGCCTACTTCTTCTTTATCCATATCTACAACTCCAAAGCCTTTAATCCCAGGCGTATCTATTATTCGCCCTCCAAAATTGGTATCAAACATTTCAGCAAATGTGGTGGTATGTTGGCCTTGCATATGCAAATTGGAAATCGCTTTGGTTTTTAAATTTAATGTCGGTTCTATAGTATTTACTAATGTAGATTTACCAACACCAGAGTGTCCTGCAAACATACTTACCTTATCTTTCATGATGCCTTTTACCTTGTCTACATTTTTTCCTGTTTTCGCAGACACGCCAATACACTCATACCCTATTTTACGATAAACATGCGCTAGATATCTCACTTCTAAAAGCGTTTCATCATCGTAGGCATCTATTTTATTAAAAAGCAGAATGGTTTTTATAGAGTAGGCTTCGGCAGTGACTAAAAAGCGATCTATAAAGCTTGTTAATGTTGGCGGATTGTTAATGGTAATCATTAAAAACACCTGATCGATATTAGCTGAAATGATATGGGTTTGCTTAGACAGGTTAACAGATTTCCTAACAATATAATTGGTTCTATCGTGTATATTAAAAATAACGCCTGAAACCTCATCGCTATTTTCTTCTAATTCAAAATCCACAATATCGCCAACAGCTATTGGATTGGTACTTTTAATCCCCTTAAGCCTAAACTTTCCTTTTATACGACATTGGTATATGTCCCCTAATTGAGTTTTCACTGTATACCAGCTTCCTGTAGATTTATAAACGCGTCCTGTCATATATTAAGTTATGCTACAAAATAACGCTTTTTAAATTAAAATATCAATCTAATCCAACAATCGTTAAGATTAAAAAAGTCACGAAAAAACCTTCCAAACAAAATGAAAAAACACCATATATTCTTTTCTTATAGCACAAATCCCTTTTTAATTCAAAAGAACGATACTGTATCTAATCACGAACCATAAATCCTTTTAAAAGTATAACTTAATAAGATGGAATTTGGACAAATCATCAGATCTATAAAAAAGAAATCGCCTAAAAATTACTTTCTAGACGACCTTTTTTTTGTGGACGCAACGGGACAGTTTTCGAACTTTTTGAAGTATAATATCTTCCAAATACTCTCAAAATCTCATGCTACTCTAAGCTTATAAGTACGCTTTGAAAATTGTTTTTTACTTAAGCGGATCAGATAACACCACATATCACGTTAGCCTATCCACGCCATATGCTTAACTATTTTGCGTTCGTTTTTAATGTTTTTATTCGATTTGCTCTCACAACATTATAAGTGTTATAGCTAAGTACACGACAAAAATTGGATAAGGTTTAAGTTGTATTTATTAAATCCTGATAACAAGCATTTTGAGAGATAGTCTAATCCGTATTTAAATACAGTTATAGCTCTTCTTCCGTGTTTTTTAATGGTTATTGGTTTTATTTTTTCATCAATAAAGTCTCCAATTTTATAACACCATACAAAAGCAATCATTACTAGGAGGATTAATTTCCGTAGTCTATCCCTATGAGTTAGATGAGTTTCTTCGAGATTGAATCCGCTAGATTTAAGACCTCTAAATAATGTTTCTATTTGCCATCTTTTAGCGTAGTACTCTAATGCTAGCTCTGGCTTGTTAAACGCAACAATTATACAGAAGTCTATTTTTCCATCTTTGATGTTATGAAATAAATGTTTAGCTGTAATTTCTCTTTGTTTTTTGGGGCAAAATATTTTGAAGTTATTACGTATTCGAATGAAGTATCGTATGTTGTTGTTATTTAGAAAATTGAGCCACTGCTCTCCGACAAACTCCCTCTCAGCTAACAGACAATCAATACAGTCCTTACCAAAGCAATCAACAAATTCTTGTACCAACGCAATACGTTCATTTGTATTTGAGTTCCCTCTTTTATCAAGCACTTTAAATAAAATAGGGAAAGCTACATTTTTATAACTAACCCCTAGCATAAGGATATTTATATTTTTGCTACCGAATTTCCAATTGGTTCTATCAATAGACAGGATTAAACCCTTTTTCTGAGGAAGTAAACTAAAAATAAGCTTCGCTACCCATATAGACGAGAAATCGACAAATGCCATAAAGCGTTGAATTCGTCTATAACTACTTGAAGCATCTGTTGATGTAGCAAAGCCAGCAGATATTTTAACAAAATTGACAGACTTAACTTTGCATAGCGCGTTTATAAATAAACAAATAAGACGGATTCTAGCTAAGTTTAGATCTCCTTTAAAATGGGCTTTAAAGAGTCTTAATAATTCTATATCTTTAACACTGGTACTGGAGTTCTTTTTTAAAGTCATCATGTAAGAATAACACTTTAATATACTGAATTCCAGTATTTTATACAACTAAATTAACACCTATTTGTTTGAAAATTAATGATTTATGTCATTTTTGTCATGTACTAAAGTGTTATAGTCAATATTTCTTGAGTTAGAATTAACTTTTATTAGCCATTTTCCATATTTACTTAATTCAAAATTTACTTTATCTCCAATTGAAATTGACAGATAAGAGCTTTCTGAAATATCTAAACTCCGAAAATATGGGTTTTTCTTAAACTCTATATTAGCAGAGCTATTAGGGCCATCAAAAGATTCATGTTCTTCGTTTTTTTTGGATACTATTAGCGTTATCTTTATTTTTTTCTTTTGTTCAAAGTCTTTTTTAATAGTATCAAAAAATAAAAGTTTTATTGCTTTTTTTAATTGAAATAAACCAAATAAAAATATAGGTGCGTTAAAAATTAGTCTATAAAAACCTTGTTCAGTGTAATACATATTAAAAAGCACCAATATGATTGCTGAAAAAATAAAAGAATGCACTACTTATTTCTTTCAAATATGCTTTGCCAATTTTTTCAACTTCTTTTTCTGTCATATTAGTTTCGTAAATCTTCATAAACAGTTTTAAAATTTCTTATAATAACACAGTAGAGTAGAGCCTGACAGCTCTATTAAATGTCTTACTAAATTAGTGAAATTCATGAGACTGTCAGCGCCTCCTTCATCAAACCGTGCTTAAAGTTTCTCCTCACACGGTTTACCGATAGAATTCTTCATTGAGCTTTCGCATAGGGTTTTAAGATGTGCATACTTTTTTATGTCTAATAAGCCATAAAAGCGGACTAAATTTTCATAGGGCCGCTGGCATAACTTCCGACATGCCTTTCTACCTTTACTTTTCATCCATTTAAAAAGTTTACATACCAAATGCTTCTTGATGATTTTTATGGTTCCCCAAATAAGAGTCATACCAGTTTAAAAATTAAATGTTGTATAAAAACTATTCAAATAGTATTTATTACTCACAATAGATTTTACAGTTTCTTTAGCCATGGTGTTAATCATCTTATAGCGTCATTGTTTAAGTTTATTTAAATTCTCGAAGCATTGATTTTTGAATCTTTGTTTGATGTATCCCCAAACTTGTTCGCATGGGTTTAATTCTGGAGTATATGGAGAGCTATTTATTAAGAAAATATTTTCAGGAACTTCAATATTTTTAGTAGAATGAAAAGCAACACTATACATTACTATAATTTTAAATTGCTCTATTCTGTGTTGAGAAAGTTTGACTAAATAACTGATCCTTAAAAAGTCATTTTAAAAATCAAAATTTGTTTGAGTTCAAGTCTTGACTTTTCACTGAATAAGCTTTGGTGAATATAAAGCCAATGAAACCAACCCTTTATAGAGTTATTAAGAGGCGCCTAATTATTTCACCCCTTGTTTTGGCGGGTATTGGAAATTTGTTATAAATCTATAATACCATTGCGTTGGCTTATTTTTGCAAACTTACAGACACTGCTTTGATTAACGTGTGTACAAAATGCTATAAAGGTTCAATTTTAAAAAGACCAGGGCATGAGCAAACTTATATAAATGTAAAGTTCTCAATTATGTAAGAAAAGATATTGGTTAAAAATCTAGTAGTTTTAGTTAAGGTTTCATTTTCTAATGTAAAAATAGTAGAAAAGAAACGATACGTATACACTTTTTTTACGTGCATGGTATAAAAGAGACCATGTTCAGTGTATAATTACAGCCAAGTGAATTAAAAAAATAACATGCTTTTCTCTAACCTTTAGAATGCTACTGTTTTCATGAAAAAGGTGGTAAATACGAGATTTACCACCTTAATATATCATTTAAAATATTACGTTTTCTATCTATTTAATTACAAGTTTTGAAGTGACGCTTCTACCATCACTATCTTTTGCAATAATAAAATAAATACCGCTTTTAAATAGACCAGCTTTTTTAAACTTGATAGTACTTTCTTTAGTGGTCATTTGGCGTATCACTTTTCCTAATGTATTTGTAATTGTGATATTGGCATTTTCCATTCCTTTTAGTTTAATACTAAACGTTTCTGAGTTAACAGGGTTTGGGTACACTTTAATGTCTTTGTTGTCTAACGCTGTTGCCGATACGTCTTCGTTTGTTGGTTTGGCATTTACATTGTCTTTAGCTGAATTAGAATTAAAAGTAATTCTGTATTTAGCCCACGTCCAACTAGGAAGTGACTCGGCTATCCTTACAGTAGATCTAGAATTATTACCCCCGAAAGTAGTGCGTCGAAAACTTGAATTGGTTAATGTTTCAGAGCCAAATCTTTCAGAATTAGAAGTAACTGTACCAGCATTAAAGAATTGTTTTTCTACCGAAACTCTAGTCCCTGTAGGAGCGTTAATTACAGCATCTATTCTTACCTCCTGTGTTACAGCAGGGGTGTTTAAAGCTCTTAAAAAGTTTGACACTATTATTTCGTAAGTATTAGGGCCAGCTTTTGTAAAAATGGCATTAATTAACGTATTGTTGTTAGTAGGTCTTCCAGATTTTGCCCCTGTATAGTACTCATTCCCATTTGCTATTAACTCACGCACAACTCCCATGCTAGGTTCGTACTGTTGCCCTGTATCCCAGTGATGTACTTGATCTAAACCATTGTCTATTACCGTTTTTACCATTCCTATAAAGAATGCATTTTGCTTATCTGCTGTAGCAGGTACGGTAGTGTTACCAGAGATTTGATCAACCAATCTATGCTCATGCAGCTGTAATTTGGCATTACTATCCCATTGTGGATGCTCTAATATAGGTGCCCAATCTAAATTGTAAATATTGTCTAGATCACTATTTGGTCTATTTACTATAGGATAATACGATACAGCAAGAAAATCATAAGGAACGTTATTGTTTGCGCAATAGGCTATAAAATCTTCTTGCCAAGATGTATCATCATTAGCTGATTGAGAAGTTGCAGATTGCCATAAAAAATGACTACCAACCTTTGCATTAGGTAATACCTGTCTAACAACGTTAATAGATTCTCTATAAAATCTAAAAAATTCATTTCGACTTCCAGTCCAATGCGCTTCTGTACCAATTTCGCGTCCTATACAATATTGAACATCATTAGGGTTAATACCTTGTGAGTTAAGTTGATCTACAATGGCTTCCATAGCTTCTTCTAAATACGCTACCCATCTTCTGAAACCTTTATCTCTAGGGGTACTGCCTAAACCGTCAAAAGGTGGCTCCCCATTACCATAAGTTCTTACATTGAATGTGTTACCAGGTAAAACGCCATTTTCATCTCTTTGAAAATCCCAAGAAGGTTGGTCTAGTACAATCATACGTACTGCTCTACCATTACCACCTGAGTTTATCCATCCTCTCAATGTTGTAAAGTCTGTTACAAATTCACTTCCATTCCATGTGTAAGAATCATATTGCTGCAGGGGTACAGGGTTCATGTTAGATTCTCGAATACCTCCTAAAGTTCTTACTAAACTAATACCATCTCCATTAAAAAAGGGAGACCGGTATCCAGGTGTTGTTCTGCCACTGCTATACTGGTGTGTTCTAATAAAAGTATTATGGAAATCTCTCATTACACCTTTATTATTGCTAGAGTTAGTAAAGTTGGTCGATACTGTTACTTGCGCATTATGGCTAAGAGATAGCGCAAACAGCATTAGTAAACACATTAAAGCGTTTTTTTGATTTTTCATAGTTCAAATTTAGTTTTAGTTAATTAATAAATGCTTTTGTTTTTTTAAGGGAGCAATTTTAACCCTTATGTAAAAGTGTTATCGTTTAAAAAAAATAATTTCTTTTTGTATTAAAAAACTACAAATTAAATGTGCGTTTAGAGTTTACTATCCTGTACAGTTTTGCTTGTATTTAAATTTGTATGTTTTTCAGTCAATAGCATATACGTAGTATTTGTTTTATTGGTTTTTGATAATTACAACATTTAACATTTGTAATTTCTTATATTTTAAAGAGGAGTTATCTTAAATGAAAAATTAAGACATGAATCTATTCGGTTTTACCGCAAACTTTGGAGACGAAGCGTCATGTATAGCCCATTTCAAATCAGAACGAGATAAACAAAGCGTTATCTGTAAAATGTGAGCGTACCGAGTATTATTCTATAAAAAGCAGGATAAGTTAAAAATGCAAGACATGTAGAAAACGTATCACTTTAAGAAGTGGCACGATTATGGAAAATTTTAATCTTTATTTTCTTGTATGGTATAAGACTCTATTTCTGTTAATAGCAACCAAAAAAAAGATCAAGTCCAAAAGTTGTGTGTGAAATGAAATAAATTTTTGATTTTGCAAAATGTCTAAAACTAAAGAAAAAGGCTAAAAAGCAGTGTAAAACAAAAACAATAAGAGCATCGCTCTTAAAAATGAATGGTAGCACTCTAACAACACTATCGCACTTAAAACCCAGAACTAAAATTACAGCTATTTTACCAAACCAATCTTACCTTAAAAACGTTTAACTCATAAGGCTTGGGGCTATCCGAAACGGATCAGTTAACAAGGCCTATAGCCTGCCTGCTGGCTCTCTATATGCTTCTTAGTTATTGTACGTTGGTTTTTATTTGATAATTCATCTTATACTTAGAATTTATAACGTAACAATATATTCTAATCCATTTCTATAATATCATAATCTTGTTTTCCTTCTTTAATTACATCTAACAAATGTAATTTCATAGTCTGCATAGGTTCAGAATCTACCATAAAGTCAGTGGTAAAAATAAAAAAGAGTTTATTTTTTTGTTGTATCCATATCCAACTAATGAACTTAAAGTGGATTTCTCGTTCTCTATAACTTTTTAGACTTTTAATACACGAAATAGCTGTTGCTTCATCTTTAAAAAACCATTCTTCAACTCTTATATTCCCTTGAACTTTAAATTGCTCTTTAGTTAGAAAGGAAACATTTTTTTGTGTTGTTTTTGTAAAATTTTCGTTATAAAAATCATTCATCAAACTTTTAGCAAATCTTTTAGATTGATAACTTTTTAATCTTCTGTTTATGTATTCTTCATCTTTAATTAAACTATTATCTTTATATGAATTATCTAAATTTTCAATAAACAGTGATAGTTGTTTTGAACTATTATTTTGATTCCTATCATATACAATATTGTAAATTTTGATAGGTCGTATTGAATCACTTTTTTTCTATACTTTTTAATGAGACTTTATCAAAAATTAATTCTTCATTTTGATTAGTATTACCTTTACAACTATTTAGGGTTAGTATAACAAATAAGTTAATAAATATCAGTTTCATCTTTATAAACGTTTTAATGAAGGACGTTCAGCTCTTTCATATTCAACAGTTACTAATTTATCATAACTCACTTGAGTTAAACTATTTAGTCCTGTTAATTTTTTAATTGTATCATTAAATCGATCCCATTCCCCTAAACCACATATTTCTATGCATCCAATAGAACCATAACTACCTGATAAGGGATTATTAGAACCTTGGTGGATAAAAAACCCATCATAGACTCGCCAAGCATCATCGTTCATTGTTGTTATATAATCCCACGTTGAAGTATGCGTCTGATAATCGGCTAATCCTACTATTTTAGGACCTTCATTTCTTGTTCTGTAAACACCAAAACGTATAGCCTCAAAATCTCGTGCTATTTTAAGTTTATGATTATAGTTTGAAAATCGTTTTTTACTTAGGCAAGTCAGGTAACATTAATTTAAATATTAAATGTCGTATAAAAACTATTCAAATAGTGTTTACTATTCACAATAGATTTTCAGTTTCTTTAGCCATGGTGTTACCCATCTGACAGCGCCATTGTTTAAGTTTATTTAAATTCTCAAAGCATTGATTTTTGAACCTTTGTTTGATATACCCCCAAACTTGTCCGTATGGGTTTAATTCTGGAGTACATGGAGGACTATTTATCAAGAAAATATTCTCAAAAACTTCAATATTTTTGGTAGAATGAAAAGCAGCATTGTCTATACTATAATTTTAAATTGCTCTGCTCTGTATTGTAGTGCTTTGTAATTATTTTGCTTCGTCTTTAATATGAGCAGGTCTTCTAAGCTCTCCTTAATATATAATGTTTGGTGTAGACTCACATACTAATACGCGTCAAATTATTTTTTAAATAATATAACATACTTTTCTATAACGTTTAGGATGCTACTGTTTTCATGAAAAAGGTGGTAAATACGAGATTTACCACCTTAATATATCATTTAAAATATTACGTTTTCTATCTATTCAATTACAAGTTTTGAAGTGACGCTTCTACCATCACTATCTTTTGCAAGAATAAAATAAATGCCGCTTTTAAATAGACCACCTTTTTTAAACTTGATAGTACTTTCTTTAGTGGTCATTTGGCGTATCACTTTTCCTAATGTATTTGTAATTGTGATGTTGGCATTTTCCATTCCTTTTAGTTTAATACTAAAAGTCTCTGAGTTAACAGGGTTTGGGTACACTATAATGTCTTTGTTGTCTAACGCTGTTGCCGATGCATCTTCGTTTATTGGTTTGGCATTTACATTGTCTTTAGCTGAATTAGAATTGAAAGTAATTCTGTATTTAGCCCACGTCCAACTCGGAAGTGACTCGGTTATTCTTACAGTAGATCTAGAATTATTACCCCCGAAAGTAGTGCGTCGCAAACTTGAATTGGTTAATGTTTCAGAGCCAAATCTTTCAGAATTAGAAGTAACTATACCAGCATTAAAAAATTGTTTTTCTATCGAAACTCTAGTGCCTCTAGGAGCATTAATTACAGCATCTATTCTTACCTCCTGTGTTACAGCAGGGGTGTTTAAAGCTCTTAAAAAGTTTGACACTATTATTTCGTAAGTATTAGGGCCAGCTTTTGTAAAAATAGCATTAATTAACGTATTGTTGTTAGTAGGTCTTCCAGATTTTGCCCCTGTATAGTACTCATTCCCATTTGCTATTAGCTCACGCACAACTCCCATGCTAGGTTCGTACTGTTGCCCTGTATCCCAGTGATGTACTTGGTCTAAACCATTATCTATTACCGTTTTTACCATTCCTATAAAGAATGCATTTTGCTTATCTGCTGTAGCAGGTACGGTAGTGTTACCCGAGATTTGATCAACCAATCTATGCTCGTGCAGCTGTAATTTGGCATTACTATCCCATTGTGGATGCTCTAGTATAGGTGCCCAATCTAAATTGTAAATATTGTCTAGATCACTATTTGGTCTATTTACTATAGGATAATACGATACAGCAAGAAAATCATAAGGAACGTTATTGTTTGCGCAATAGGCTATAAAATCTTCTTGCCAAGATGTATCATCATTAGCGGTTTGAGAAGTTGCAGATTGCCATAAAAAATGACTACCAACCTTTGCATTAGGTAATACTTGTCTAACAACGTTAATAGATGCCCTATAAAATCTAAAAAACTCATTTCGACTTCCAGTCCAGTGCGCAAATGTACCTATTTCGCGCCCTATACAATATTGAACATCATTAGGGTTAACACCTTGTGAGTTAAGCTGATCTACAATGGCTTCCATAGCTTCTTTTAAATAGGCTAGCCATCTTCTGAAACCTTTATCTCTAGGGGTACTGCCTAAGCCGTCAAAAGGTGGTTCCCCATTACCATAAGTTCTTACATTGTATGTGTTACCAGGTAAAACGCCATTTTCATCTCTTTGAAAATCCCAAGAAGGTTGGTCTAGTACAATCATACGTACTGCTCTACCATTACCACCTGTGTTTATCCATCCTCTCAATGTTGTAAAGTCTGTTACAAATTCACTTCCATTCCATACATAAGAATCAAATTGCTGCGCAGGTACAGGGTTCATGTTAGATTCTCGAATACCTCCTAAAGTTCTTACTAAACTAATACCATCTCCATTAAAAAAGGGAGACCGGTATCCAGGTGTTGTTCTGCCACTGCTATACTGGTGTGTTCTAATAAAAGTATTATGGAAATCTCTCATTACACCTTTATTATTGCTAGAGTTAGTAAAGTTGGTCGATACTGTTACTTGCGCATTATGGCTAAGAGATAGCGCAAACAGCATTAGTAAACACATTAAAGCGTTTTTTTGATTTTTCATAGTTCAAATTTAGTTTTAGTTAATTAATGCTTTTGTTTTTTAAGGGAGCAATTTTAACCCTTATGTAAAAGTATTATCGTTTAAAAAAATGATTTCTGTGGATTGCATTTAATTATCACAATTATTTTTAGTTTTTTATATTAAAAGAACAGAAAAATAGGCATATATTTAGAATTCACTATCCTGTACCGTCTTGTATAGGATCAAGTCCAAAAGTTGTGTGTGTGTAATGAAATAAAAATTTGATTTTGCGAAGATGTCTAAAAATAAAAAATCCTAAAGCAAATGCTTTAGGATTTTTCTGTGGGCGCGAAGGGATTCGAACCCCTGACCCCTTGGGTGTAAACCAAGTGCTCTGAACCAACTGAGCTACGCGCCCTTGTTATCGGTGTGCAAATATACACTTGTTTTTAGATCTGCAAAAACTTTTTTGAAAAAAGTTTCAAATAATTTCTGCAACGACAAATGTGCTGCCTCCAATAAAAATAAAATCGGTCTTAGACGCCTTTTTTAAAGCACTTTTATACGCTTCATTTACAGAATTATACGCTTCTCCATAGAGTCCAAAAGGCTCTAATTCGTTTTTTAAATCCGTTGCAGGCTTTCCTCTAGAAATTTCTGGCTTACAAAAATAATACCTTGCTGTTTTAGGTAATACATCAACAATAGTCTGTACATCTTTATCCTTTACAACGCCAAATACAATATGTAATGCACTATAGGTTTCTTTTAAGAGCTGTGCCATGACATAAGTTAGGCCTTCTTTATTGTGTCCTGTATCGCAAACGGTTTTAGGCGCTGTATTTAAAACTTGCCAACGGCCTAGTAATCCCGTATTAGCCATAACGTTTAAAAAACCGCTTTCAACATGACGCTCCGTGAGTGAATACCCTTTTAAACGGAGTTCCTTTATGCTTTGATAGGCTGTTTTTATATTTTTAGTTTGATAACTTCCTATCATATCAGATTTATATGCTGCAGACGCCAATTGATCGGCATACACAATTTTAGTCCCCACAGCAGTCGCCTTAGCATCAAATACAGGCTTGGTTGCAGGATGTGTCTCTCCAATCACCACAGGCACTTCAGGTTTTATAATACCTGCTTTCTCTCCTGCTATTAATTCTAAAGCATCTCCCAAAAACTGAGTGTGGTCTAAGCCTATATTGGTAATTACGGCAAGTTCTGGTGTAATGATGTTTGTAGAATCTAAACGGCCGCCCAGTCCTACTTCTACCACTGCAACATCTACTTGTTCTTGTGCAAAGTAAGCAAACGCCATCCCTACCGTCATTTCAAAAAATGAAAACTTATGTGCCTCAAAAAACGATTTATGCTGTGCTATAAATTCAATTACAAAACGTTCTGTCACAACAGCACCATTTATTCGAATACGCTCTCTAAAATCTTTTAAATGTGGTGATGTATACAAACCTACCTTATAGCCTGCTTCTTGTAAAATAGAAGCTATCATATGGCTTGTAGAGCCTTTACCATTCGTACCACCTACGTGTACTGATTTAAATTTTTGCTGCGGATTGCCAAGGTGTTTGGCAAGTTTAAGTGTGCGGGACAAATCTGCCTTATAAGCACTCTTGCCTTGCTTTTGATACATTGGCAGTTGTGTAAACATCCAATCTAGTGTATCCTTATAATTCATGTGTATTATTGACTAAGTTCGAAGTTAACGCTCACAAATCCTAGTTGTCGCGTAGGTGCTTTGGAGTTGGAAGGCCATTTATGAGACAGTGCAATTTTCTTTGCAGGCTCTAACAAGCATTTGGCACGATTGGTAGTTCCTTTAACGCCTGGTACAGCCTCTACAACATGACCTGCTCTATTCACTACAATTTTAACGATAACCAACCCAGATTCGTTGCATGTTTGAGGCAATATATTAAAAGAAGCACGTCCACGCCCTTTTAAACCATAACCTACACCGCCACTACCAGAGCCTTTGCCTCCAAAATAACTCGGCGCATAGGGATTGCCATCTAGCTGCCCTTTATCTCCTGCCTTTGTATCGTCGCCTTCACCTCCAGTCTCTGTACCTTTAGACTTACTTACGCCACCAATTAAGGCGTCTAATTTTCGTTTCTTTTCTTCTTGCTCTCGCTTTTCTTTTGCAATACGCTCTGCTTCGGCTTTGGCTTTGGCCTCTGCAACAGCCTTCGCTTTAGCTTCTGCGGCTTTTTGCTTTTTTATCGCAATAGCTTCTGCATTTTCTTCTGTTATCACCTCTTCTTGAGCTTCCGCAGCCTTGGTTGGTTCTGCTTTAGAGGCTTCTGGTTGGGGTGTTTCCTCCACAACCTTAGGCTCGGACTTTATGGGCTTTGTGGGCTGTATTTTACCACTTCCAAAACTACTGGTACCAAAATTTACAGCGATACCGTATTCCTCTGGCGGATCCATATAAGGTGGCCCAACGACAAATAATAACAACACCACAATAAGCGCTATTAAAGCGGTGATCTTTGCAGAATTACGTTCGTGTTTTGTCTTTAAGTATTTCATACACTTTTAAGTGTGCTTGCTTTATGTGTTTTCTATTTAATTGGGCTTTACAGCAAGAATCACCTTAAATTTATTTCTATTGGCGATATCCATTACTTTTACAACATGCTCTACAGGTACCGATTTCTCTGCACGCAATACAATAGTTGGCTTGTCTTCTTTAGACAATGCTGCTAAAAGTTGATTTTCTAATACACTAACACCTACTCGATTTTGATCGATATAATAGGTGAGATCTTTTTTTATACTCACAGCGACAGACTTCTTATTTTCTGTCTTTCCACTCGCTTTAGGCAATAGAATATCTATAGCATTTGTTGTTACAAGTGTAGATGCTAGCATGAAAAAGATAAGTAACAAGAATACAATATCGGTCATAGACGACATATTGAATTCTGGGGTTACTTTATTGCGTCCTCTTAAATTCATACGGGTTCATTTAAGTGATCTAAAAACTCTAACGAATTGGCTTCCATTTGGTATACCACCTTATCGGTTTTAACAACGAGATGGTTATAAGCAATATAACCTACAATCCCCACAATAAGACCTGCTACTGTAGTTGTCATTGCCGTATATAAACCATCGGCTAATAATTTAATATCTATTTGTCCACCAGAGTTTGCAATTTCAAAAATGGAGAGAATCATTCCTATAACCGTTCCTAGAAATCCAATCATAGGTGCAGCACCAGAAATCGTAGCGAGTACACTTACATTTTTTTCTAAACCATAGACTTCTAAACGGCCTGCGTTCTCTATCGCTGTATTGATGTCTGCTAGAGGTTTTCCTATACGGGTAATCCCTTTTCCTATTAATCGTGATACAGGCGAATTGGCCTGCGCACAAAGCATTTGCGCTGCATCTATTTTACCGTTACTCACATGATCTTTAATCTGATTCATAAAATTAGCATCAATTTGAGAGGCTGCTTTTATCGCAAAAATACGTTCAAAATAGATGTATATCGCCATAATTAGTAACAAGAACAGGATCGCGATAATAACCTGTCCAGCAGCACCACCACTACTTATCAATTCTATAATGGAAAGTGTTTTTTCTACTGGTGCACCTTCTTCTAACTCTGGGCTTTCTTGAGCTGCTTGTATGAGTATGTTTAGCATATGATTGATTCTAATGATTGAATAACGGCAATTTAAGAATTAAATTATAAAAAGAATAAAATTCCGATTAATCCCATACCACCTAAAACGATAGTATATGGTAAAGCCATTTTTGCCATCTTTCCGTAAGACAAGTTAATTAATGGTGCTAAAGATGATGTTAATAAGAATAAAAATGCTGCTTGACCGTTTGGTGTCGCTACACTTGGTAAATTTGTTCCTGTATTAATGGCCACAGCTAGCTTTTCAAATTGATCTCTAGTAATTGCGCCAGAAGTAAATGCATTTTGCACTTCTCCTATATAAACTGTCGCTACAAATACATTATCACTAATCATAGACAGCACCCCATTGGCTAAATAAAATAACATAGGTTGTTGTGACGGATCTTTAGATAACGCCCATTCTATAATAGGTTGAAATAAGTGTTGATCGTGTATCATGGCTACAATCACAAAGAATACAACGAGTAAACCTGTAAATGGTAATGCTTCTTCAAAAGCATGTCCTAAAGAGTGTTCTTCTATGATTCCCATAAATGCCGTTTGTACTATAATTAAAGCCAAACCAATAAACCCTACGGGTGCTACGTGTAAAGCCAAACCAGCAATTAATAACACCGCAGACACCCCTTGTACTATAAGTCCATATTTTTCGGCGTCTGTACGTTTAGCATCTTCTTCTTCGGTATAATTTTCTATAATCTCACGAGCAACCTCTGGTAATTTTTCACCAAATTCAAACAGTTTCGTCTTTTCTAAAATTACAGTTGTTATTAAACCTGCGACTAATACAGGTAAGGTTATAGGTGCCATTTTCACAAAAAACTCTACAAAATCCCAGCCTAGACGTTCTCCTATTAAAAGGTTTTGAGGTTCACCTACCAAAGTACATACACCTCCTAAGGCCGTACCTACAACACCATGCATAATTAAGCTTCGCAAAAAGCTTCTAAAGCGTTCTAAAGTTTCACCGCTTAATTCTTTTCTATCAAGAATATTGTCATCATCAAAATCGGCATCTGGCATAGAATGTATCTTATGGTACACCCCATAAAAACCTACGGCGACACTTATTAATACTGCTGTTACCGTTAAAGCATCTAAAAACGCTGAAAGAATAGCGGCTAGAAATACAAACAATAGCGATAATACCGTTTTAGATTTTATTTTAGTAAATACTTTACTAAAGATATACATCAATAGAGGTTTCATAAAATAAATACCTGCTACCATAAATACCAAAAGTAATACAACTTCTAAATTAGCATCGACTTCGTGATAGGCATTGTGCGGTGTTGTTAAACCCAAAGCCAAAGCTTCAATAGCTAATAAACCTCCTGATTGTAGCGGGTAACACTTTAATGCCATCGCTAAGCAAAAAATGAATTCTGCGATAAAACACCAAGCCGTAATGACTGGTCCTACAGTAAAAAACAAAACAATGTTTGCTATTAAAAATGCTATTATAGTAGATTTAAACCATTTTGGACTATTCCCTAAAAATTGTTTGAACATGAGTTTTTAATTAAATTTTGTACAGCAACAAATATAAAAAACAAAACCCCTTTTATTAATTTGCAAACACTTTATTGGTATAATTTGCTTTATTACCAATTTTTATCACAAATTAATGCTTAAATTCAAAAGAAAAAGCTGACTTGCCTTTTTTCTTTCGAGAAATCATATTCAATTAAGAAGATAAAACCCGAATCGTAAGGGCTAAATGGAATACAATTGCCCCGAACTGTGATCTTTTGACGCTCCAGTAACACTTTTTAAACAGTTCACTTCATTTCTAAGTTTTAAAACCCCTAGAAACCCAAAAATTAAGGCTTCTTTAAATTCGACAATAGCCGCATCTGGGATCACAATTGTATTTAAAGTATGTGCTTTAATACGGGTGATTAAAAAATCGTTGTAGACGCCTCCTCCTGTTATATAAACCCTAGCATCTGCTTTTTTATGAATTGCTTTTGAAATTTGAAGGGCTACATGTTCACTAAATGTACGTAAAACGTCTTTGGTCTCTAACTTAAAACCCTCAATTAATGGCATCACTTTAGCATTTACCCATTCTAACCCTAAAGATTTTGGAGGGTCTTGAACATAAAAAGCCAATTGATTAAGTGTGTCTAGTAAGGCGTTATTAAGCGTTCCCGATGCCGCCACACGCCCCCCATCGTCATAATCATGCCCCAAAAGTTTTGCATAATGGTTCAATACAATATTTACGGGACAAATATCATACGCCAGCCGCATGCCGTTAACCTCTAAAGAAATATTTGCAAAACCACCTAAATTCAAACAAAAATCATATTCTGAAAACAATAAAGCATCGCCTATAGGTACAAGTGGTGCTCCTTGCCCCCCTAATGCAACATCCTGCACTCTAAAATCGCAGACTACCTGCGTCTTTACATATGTTGCTATACTTGGTCTGTTTCCTATTTGATAGGTAAGTCCTTTATCTGGCTGATGCAAAGCCGTATGCCCATGAGAACAAATGGCGTCTGCATCACGAATTTCATACCTTTCCATGAACGTTTTAATTACTTTAGCTAAGTACGCCGTGTAGGCATCGTCTAGTGCTGAAAGTGCCGCTGGGCTTTGATGCACCAATGTTCTGAGTCTCTCTTTCCATTCTGGAGTATAGGCTATAGTTTCTGACTCTAAAATTTTAAAAGTCCATCCTTCTGCTTTTAAAAATGTAGCATATACAAGGTCTATTCCATCTAAAGATGTTCCAGACATCACCCCTATAACCTTATAATTGTCTTTCGTCATAGCCGTAAAATTAGTAATATCTATTTAGAAATTGCAACTAAATCGCTATATTCGTAAACATCTCTCATCTAAATAACTCTATAATTACGAATTATGAATTTTAACCTATCTGAAGAACATAAAATGATTCGCGATGCTGCCCGCGATTTTGCTCAAACCGAATTGCTTCCTGGCGTTATAGAGCGTGACAATGCACAACATTTCCCTGAGGCCCTTGTAAAAAAAATGGCTGCATTAGGCTTTATGGGTATTATGGTAGACCCTAAATACGGTGGTAGTGGAATGGACACCATTTCTTATGTGCTTATTATGGAAGAATTGTCTAAAATTGATGCTTCTGCGTCTGTGATTGTTTCTGTCAACAACTCTTTGGTTTGTTATGGATTGGAAGCTTTTGGTACAGAAGCCCAAAAACAAGACTACCTTACCCCTTTAGCAAAAGGAGACAAAATAGGAGCATTCTGTTTAAGCGAACCAGAAGCGGGTAGCGATGCCACATCACAAAAAACAACAGCCATAGATAAGGGCGATCACTATAGTATTAATGGCACCAAAAATTGGATTACCAATGGAGGGCGCGCAGATATCTATTTAGTTGTTGCGCAAACCGATCGTGACAAAGGCCATAAAGGCATTAATGTTTTTATTGTTGAAAAAGGGATGGAAGGTTTTCATATTGGCCCTAAAGAAGATAAATTGGGCATTCGTGGTAGCGACACACATACACTACAGTTTAATGATGTAAAAGTACCTAAAGCCAATCGTGTAGGAGATGATGGTTTTGGATTTAAATTTGCAATGAAAACGCTCTCTGGAGGCCGTATTGGCATTGCTGCTCAAGCTTTAGGTATTGCCCAAGGTGCTTACGAACTGGCTTTGAAATACTCTAAAACGCGTAAAGCTTTTGGCACAGAAATATGCAATCACCAAGCGATAGCTTTTAAATTAGCAGACATGTACACCGAGATTGAAGCGGCTAGATTATTAGTCATGAAATCTGCTAATGACAAAGATCTAGGAGCTAATTACGATACCTCAAGCGCTATGGCCAAACTCTATGCCTCTAAGGTGGCCATGGAACAAACCGTAGAAGCCGTGCAAATTCATGGTGGCAATGGTTTTGTAAAAGAGTACCATGTAGAACGTTTGATGCGAGATGCTAAGATTACTCAAATTTATGAAGGGACTTCCGAAATTCAAAAAATTGTAATTTCTAGGAGTGTGTTAAAAGAGTGATACTAATAAAACATAAACGGTATCGGGATTGTCTACAAAATGTAGCGTTACCGTTTATGCCTTACTTTGTCTAATTTTTATTTAATTAGAGAAAATCCCTATGTTCTTTCGGGTTTCAAAATCGAAAGCAGCACGCATTCGCTTGGTCTGTCCTTTTGTGAACATTAGTAAAGCCTTATCATCTGTAAAGTCCATGTAATTCATAAACATATCTTCAGAACCACAAGTTACTACAGGGAAAACAGGGACTCCTGTATGCCCTCTTGAACTATTTGGTGTATCACCAACGCCATCGTCGGTTCTACAGCCTGTAGGGCCTAAAGCATCATCTCCCCATAAGTGCCTTAAACCGAGATAATGGCCTGCTTCATGCACTAAAGTTCTTCCTAAATTTAGGGGGTTGGTATCACTTTCGAACAAACCAAAGAACATTCTATTCATCATAATACCATCTTGTTCTGGCGCTACATTATGTTCTGGTTTAAATGCTGCACCAGCAAAGCCATCTAAATTCGCAACCCAAATGTTTAGTTTATGAACAGGGTCTATAGGTGCAGAACCACCTTTGTTCGGGTTTCTAATGTCGGCTTCACTAAAATCATTTATACTAAAAGCTTCTACATCTGTAGCTTTATAAATAATTCTTCTAAGGTCAAATCGTATCCTTGTATCACCCGCCAAAGATTTAACAAACTTCTCTGGCACCTTAGAGATGTCTCCATTTGTACCTTTAAATGCATTATTAAGAACACCTATTTGCGTTCTCACAAATTGTTTCGAAAATTTATCTGCTTCTTTATTGTAAAGAATATGAACAATAACAGGCACTGTTATTATAGGACTTGCCTTTGCACTTTCTTGAGATGCCTCTAAAATACGGTTTGCTATAAACGCATCATAATTGGCTCTCTTTTGAAAAAAGTCAGGGTCTTCACTTATACGTTGTTCACTTAATTTAGTTGTACCACATTTTTTATTATTTAACGGCCCCGCTTGCCCCAATGTTTGCTCCGCTTCTGGACGCACCTCTTCAGTACTACAGGCATAAAATAAAAAAATGCTGCTAAAAATTGTTAATAGTTGTTTCATAGTTGTTGTTAATGTCGTTTTTATTATTTTTATGTCTCCCCCGTTTAGACTTGAAACTATGTATTACAGCTTAAACCCTATTTTAAGTAAAATAGTTTCATACCGTTTTTTAGTGCCATAATACATTTCTCATCGCTACCTCGGGTTTAAGGCATACATCCTCATGCCCTAAACATATTTTAACAACTGCGATTTTACAATTATTTAACGTATCTATTAAAATTTAAAAATACTTTAAATGAAGAATTATGTCTTTCGACTTATCGTGTTAAAATTTTCACAATATTTAATATAAATTCTCTATTTACAAAGAATTTAACACTATCAAACATTCTCTTTTTAAGTCGCATTTATCACATTTTTGAAAACATAATATTTAATAATTCGTAATACAAATCCATTTTTACTATATAAAAAACAATAAAAACTACTTTTTACCATATAAAACCATGACAATAAACATGTTTCCATAAATTATGTGCAATTTACACCAGTAAAAGGCTTTTTTGTCCTATACATGAAACTCTCCTTCTGTCTAAGTTTGCATAAGACGCTTTTTTACATGACTATGACAGACACGAGAAAATCTATTTTACTATCCATCGGCCTATTGTTTTTGTTTGTTTTCATTGGAGAACTCGTAACAGGTGATGGGTCAAGACACAAAAAAAACCTAACAGAATACGAAACACTTATGGGTTTAGGCGAAAAGCAAGCTCATGTTCCTGGTCCTATAGAAGTTGCTAAATTGGCTGTTAAAGAATTACGTCATCCATTCTATGACAACGGCCCCAATGACAAAGGTATAGGTACACAATTATTTTTTTCTATACTTAGGGTAATGGCGGGCTATTTGTTATCGGTTATTATTGCTGTACCTCTAGGTTTTTTAATAGGTATGTCTCCTGTATTTTATAAAGCCTTGCAACCTTATATCCAGATCTTAAAACCCATTTCTCCTTTAGCGTGGATGCCATTAGCTTTATTTGTGATAAAAGACTCTATCCTCTCTTCAGTCTTTGTGATTTTTATTTGCTCCATTTGGCCTATGCTTATAAATACGGCTTTTGGAGTGATGTCTGTAAAATCAGACTTTCTAAACGTTGGTAAAACTTTAGAAATGAATAACGTAAAAATGGCATTCACCATTATACTCCCTGCTGCACTGCCTACCATCTTTACAGGACTTAGAATTTCAATGGGTATTTCTTGGTTAGTTATTGTAGCTGCAGAAATGCTGGTGGGAGGAACCGGTATTGGGTATTACGTATGGAACGAATGGAACAACTTAGACTTAGCAAGTGTCGTCTTTTCCATTCTCATGATAGGCATTGTGGGTATGGCTTTAGATGCCATGATCGCCTATATTTCAAAATATTTTGATTACCAAGAATAAAAACAATCGAAAATGGATACTAATTTTTTAAACGTTAAAAACATATCGAAATCTTACCCTATCAAAGACAGCAATAGTTTTGTAACCATTTACGAAAACGTAAGCTTTTCAATAGACAAGGGCGAATTTATATGCCTCATAGGGCATTCGGGCTGCGGAAAGTCAACCATTCTAAACAATCTAGCAGGTCTAAACTTAGTCTCTGGTGGCAGCATCTCAATGCAAGGCCAAAACGTGAATAAACCAAGCCTAGATCGCGGTGTGATTTTTCAAAACCATAGTATCCTCCCCTGGTTGTCTGTTCTTAAAAATGTCACTATGGCCATTGCTTGTAAGTTTAAAACAATGTCTAAGGCAGACATAGAAAGTAGAGCTATTCACTTTTTAAAAATGGTGAATTTGGATGATCATATTCATAAAAAACCATCTGAACTCTCTGGAGGCATGAAACAAAGAGTAGGGATTGCTCGTGCTTTTGCTATAGAACCTAGCTTATTACTTATGGATGAACCTTTTGGAGCATTAGACGCATTAACGAGAGGGAAACTACAAGATAAATTGGTTGAAATCTGTGATAAAACAAAACAGACCACATTTATGATCACTCATGATATTGATGAAGCTATATTACTGTCTGATAAAATCCTACTCATGTCTGATGGTCCAGAGGCTAGAGTTGCAGAAACAGTTATTGTAGATATTCCTAAACCTAGAAATAGAGCGAGTATCGTGAACCATCCTGCTTACTATGTGATTAGAAATTATTTGGTCGATTTTCTCGTCAACCAATCGTCTTTAATTTCTCAGAAACTAAAGACTGGAAGCCTATCAGATAAAGACTTACCGCTAACTGTAGACCCTCTACAGTTAAAATACAACTTAGAAAACAACATTATTAATCCTTAATACAACGCTTATGGACAAAAAACTCATGACAGCAACCATTTTAAAAGCAAAAAAAGAACAAGAAATTACTTGGGATACTTTAGCAGAAAAAACAGGTTTAAACCCTGTCTGTATCGCAGCAGCTTGTATGGGTAGTGCTTCATTAGATACTACCGAAGCAGAAGCAGTCGTTTCGCTTTTAAATCTAGATCCTATCGTAAAAGAAACCTTAATGGAATATCCCTTAAAAGGAGACGGACAAACTGTACCTAGCGATCCTCTAATCTACAGGCTTTTCGAAATTGCTTATGTGTACGGCCCCAGTATAAAAGCCGTTACTCACGAGAAATTTGGCGATGGTATTATGAGTGCTATCGATTTTACTTTAGATGTTGATAAAGTAACAGACCCAAAGGGCGATCGTGTGCAAATCACCATGACAGGTAAGTTTCTACCTTATAAGAAATGGTAACATAAATTTATACCATTTCGCATTCGAAATTACTTTAAGACATCACCTTTTTTCGCCCCATTTAAGGATAAAAAGAAATCTTAGTTATTACTACGTTTAAGTTTTACCCACTATATAAAGGAAAACTATTTATGTTCCAGTAATTTCAAACTACAAATGGTCGTATAACTCAAAAAAAAACATAATTATGCCAGTAAATAGTTTAGATGACCCGTTTAACGAAAACTCCGATTTATCACATGGAGCAGGTTGTAGTTGTAAATCTTGCCACTCTAAAGATGTCGGCATGGTGGAAAACTTACCGAGTTCTGATGAAGACATCGTGAATCGTTTTGTTGAAACTTCCATTGTAAAGTCAATTTTTAACGGAAATGACATGCAAAGGAGAAACTTTATTAAAACAGTTGGAGCAGGCACATTTAGAGCGGCTTTACTTTCTATAATTCCTTTAGGCGCCTTACAAGCCTGTGTAAACGACACCAAGAAGAAGGTAGAAAATGGAGGCGCTACCAATGCGGCTGCCTCTAAACTGGAAAAAACAACTCTAAATATTGGCTTCGTGCCTATTACCTGTGCCACCCCTATAATCATGTCTAAACCACTAGGTTTTTATGAAAAATACGGTTTAGATGTTAATGTTATAAAAACAGCAGGATGGGCTGTAGCGAGAGACAAAAGTTTAAATAAAGAATATGACGCCTCGCACATGTTAACCCCAATGCCTTTAGCTATGACTATGGGTGCTGGTTCTACATCTGCGAACTATATCATGCCTGCTGTAGAAAACATTAATGGACAAGCGATTTGTTTACACAATAAGCATAAGAATAAACGCGATCCTAAAATGTGGAAAGGCTTTAAGTTCGGGGTGCCTTTCGAATATTCTATGCACAACTTTTTATTAAGATATTATGTTGCAGAGTTTGGTTTAGACCCCGATAAAGATATTCAAATTCGCGTAGTACCACCACCAGAAATGGTGGCCAATTTAAAAGCTGGTAATTTAGATGGTTACTTATCTCCAGATCCTTTTAACCAAAGAGCCGTTTACGAAGGTGTTGGTTTTTTACATATGTTAACTAAAGAAATTTGGGAAGGCCATCCTTGTTGCGCCTTTGCTTGTAGTGAAGCTTTTGCTAAAAAACACCCCAATACTTATGCCGCACTTTTTAGTGCTATTATAGACGCTACCAATTATTCTTCTAAACATGAAAATAGGAGCACTATTTCTGAAGCCATAGCCCCTAAAAATTATTTAAATCAGCCCGCTTCTGTAATTAAACAAGTACTTACAGGAAAATATGCTGATGGTTTAGGGAATGTCTTAAACGAACCTAATAGAATTGGTTTCGATCCGTTCCCTTGGCATTCTATGGGGGTTTGGATACTCACACAAATGAAGCGTTGGGGCTATGTAAAAAAAGATATTGATTACAAAAAAATTGCAGAGCAAGTGTATTTAGCAGCAGAATGTGGTGCTAAAATGAAAGCATTAGGTTATGATGCGCCGTCTACAACGTATAAGAAACATATTATTATGGGTAAAGAATTCGATCCTAATCATCCTGAAGATTACGTAAATAGTTTTGCTATTAAAGCTTAAAACACACAGGAGGCACTCTTTTTATGTCACCGCCTATGTTCAAGCATTCATTCACAAAACAGATATTAGCTATGCCATTTAAATGAACTTCGGTATTGTTCTGGAGTAAGGTGGCATAGCTTCTTAAAAAAACGGGTAAAATACGAATTATCACTGTAATTAAGAGCCTCGGCGATAGCACTAATAGGCATATCGGTATGAATAACATATCTTTTAGCTTCTAAAATGATACGATCCCATAAAACCTCTGAAGGTGTTTTATTAATTACTTTTTTACACAGATAACTAAGTTGCTTAAGTGAGATATTCATTTTATCGGCATAAAAAATTAATGCTTTATGTTCTACAAAATAAGTATCAATTAACTTTTCAAATCGATTTAACTGAATGAGTTCATGACTGTAAGAAATAGTATCATCATGTTGTTTGCCATACACTCGCGATAATTCAAGAAATAAAATATTTAAATGCAGTCGAATCATTTCGTGGTAACTAAACAAATGCTTTCGGTACTCTTTGTCAATGTTTTCGAACATCGTATTTAAAACATTCACTTCTTTTGGATTCAACTTTAAATAAGGCACACTATAAGACGATTTAAAAAAAGGCAATTTCATGAGTTTATCACGACCAAAGTCTATTAAAAAGTATTCCTTTTTAAAAAATAACACATAACCATCGGCATCATCAGATAAGTTCCAGCAATGTACTTGCCCTGGAGAGACAATAAAAAGTGACCCTGGTTCCACATCGTAAGCTTCATAATCTATAGAATGTGTCCCAGTACCTTTTGTTATGAGCAATATCAAATAAAAATCATGTCCGTGAGGTTTTTCTATGAACAAATTAACATTGATATGGTCATTGAAAGGTCTGATATAAAAATTGCTATCAAAAGACATACAATTGTTATAATCTTGGAAATTTTTAATATTAAAAACAGGTACATTAATCATATTTTTCATACTAAACTATTTTCTATTTAACTTACAATAAACACATTGCGCGTTCGCTTTAAGTCTAAGATAAGCATATATTAATATGAGATAAAACCTGAAGAAATAATTACGAGATTAACAATTAAAATAATTAAAATTTTTACAAACCTAAATTATGTGTTAAAATATTCTAGATTACGAAACCTTCAACACAGATTACAAATTATCATTTTTTTGCCATTTGTAATTTCAATACGTTATGTTCTGGTTGTATTCATTACACCATTAGGATATGTATAAAATTTGAGTTCGTATTCCTTTTTATCGTAGGCGACGTTTAGAATGAAATACAAACGTACACTTTGTGGCACTCGTACATTTAACGCTTAGAAAGTATTTTAGCTCTTAAAAAATGAAACTATTTTTTTAATGAAACCACTAAGTAAACTCGAAGATGCTGTTCCTTTCTTCACATGCTTTTCACGATGAGAGGCTTTGTAATTATACTGTTCTAAAATCGCATTTACGCGCTTCTTATATGCAGCTCCTTTTTCTGGATCTATTTGAAAAATATAATTAGCATACCCATCTATTTGCGCCAAGACAGCTCCTCCTTTATTCCAGTATTTGCCTTCAATACCATCTTTTTCTATTTGAAATAGCAATGCCCTAAAACGCTTCAACGCGGCTTTAGAAATATTAGCCTTTTCATTAACCACAACTCCAGTAACTTCCTGTCTGGCATTACGTTTCATAATACGCAATTTGTCTGGGTGCAATTTAAAATTTTCACTGGTTACTATTTTTCGTGAGTATTTAAGTATTGCTGTAATATGAGGTAAAGACGCTTTATTTCCAGAGAAGGTAATGTCATCTACATATCGGGAATAAATAAAGCCATATTTTTTAGCCAAACCAGACAATCTAAAATCTAATTTTCTACATAAAATATTTGTTATGGCAGGACTGCAAGGCGCCCCCTGTGGTAAGAAGCGTTCACCGCGCTGCGCATAATAATTTTCTCCCAACAGAGATACGTCTACAATTTTAGGTTCTGAACATAGTAGTGCCAGTAATGTCGCTATGTGATGCGAATAGCCCAATGCCAAAAAGACGCCTTTTATTCTTTGATAGGTTACTGATGGAAAAAAATTCTGAAAATCTTGATTAATCACAACAGCTTGCCCAACATGGGGTACGGCATTCGTTTTAATAGACTTTCCAATAACACAACCGTGTGCATTAGCATGCACACTAACTTTATTTAAAATATGCTCTAATATCCAATGTTGTGCTTTCTTAAGCTTAGGCATTGGTGCCGAAATTAAACGATACCCTCCTGTTTTCTTAGCCATTTGAAAACGTTGGTAATGGCTTACTTTTGCATTTTTTCTCGAAAAGGACAAAAACCGAAGTGTCCCTATAGAAATTTTCATCGCCGCAGCTAAATCTTCAGCATGATGCAATACGGGTAAATGACTCGCTTTTAATTTTTCTACATTAGAATGGTGTTGGTTTAAACTTTTAGAATACCCTTCTCCAACATAAATAATCTCTTTTGCCTTAGACGTTTCCCAACGCTTTGCTTTTTCTAAACGTTCGCGTTCACGCCGCGCTTTAGTTTCTTTTTGCGACTGTTTTGAAGCTTTTTTTCGTTCCTGATGTCTTTTAGAAATATACGCCTCTGGATCTTCTACAATGCGCTTTTCCTTAAGAAGTGCTTGCAGTTTTTTTGATAGTTCTGCATCTTCTTTAAAAAAAGCATCAATATGTTCAAAATCGACTAGGCCATCATTCCAAAAGCCCAGACGCTTCATTTCTGAAAGGATATATTCTTGTTTAGAAGAGGCTTTTATTTTATCATAAATGTCTTGTCTTCTTTCGGTAGAATTTCTCATATAATAAAAAAGGTAGCAGTAAGATGTATGTTGTATGCCTTCGTACGATTCTCAAGACTGAATTGAACAACTCCAGTGAAATAGGTACTAGTGTACTATTTCACTTCGCAGAAGTCTAACCGGAAATGGTACACTAGTACCTATTTCACAAGTTAAGTTCGAGTCAGTGACGCGTTCGGTATCTATGTGCAAGATTGGCGATCCACCAATCAAAATGCAAGGTTTTTATCTTACCACTACCATGGGTTTAAATATAGTATTATTTTTTATCAAAAGTTATTCTTGTTGCCAATATATGTTCACAAGGCCCTTTTGTCATTTTATTCTTGTTATAGTAACTACAGGTACAAGTCGCTGCTATGATTTTCAGATCTTTATCTATTCTTACCGTCGTTTTATAATGTTCGCTTACACGACTTTTTAAAAGTATGTCTCCATTTTGTTCACTAACTTTTAAATTTGCAACTGCATTTTGTTCCATTAACACATAAGCGGCCTTATCTGTTTCACTAGAAAAACGTAAGTCTTCTAGGTCTATACCTTCTCGTTTCAATTCTCTAACGCGATACACCTTATGCTTTAAATCGTATATCACCTTTCCTGCTTGGGTAAATGTTTCTAGAGATTTAGTAATCACTGCTGTTTCTAGCCCCATCGTTTTAGCAAGATCTGTCTCATTAGAAAACCAATGTTTTCGCAATTCTAAATACACACTTTGCATTGTTGTTGCTGGTACTTGGCCTCTTGGTGATAGCAAGTCTAACTGACTGGATTGTGTCCAATCGTTCGCAGTCCACCCAGAAAGCCCTAATGTAAAATACATGTTATCGGTAAGGTGTGCTGTATAAAAAGAAGGCATTCCTGTTCCTAAAAGGTGTACTGTAAACCGGTTTGTTATTGGCAATAGGCGCTCTAATAGTAAAATTCGTCTACGCCCCCAAACTCTAATGGTTTCAGCAGTATCGCCTTTATATAGCGATTGTCTACAGACCACCTCTATATTCCAAGGTTCAAAAACCGCTATAATGGGTGCTCCTGGTTTTAATTTATACGTTATAGAACGTGGTTCCTTTCGCTCTTTATTACGTTTTAGTACGCTTATTAAATTAGCGATATCTATGGCTTCTAATTCAAACGACACCTTTTTAGAGGTCATGGCTGTACTTACCTGAAGAAACCCTCTCACCCAACTATCTGGCAAGTCTATTTTAACTTCTCTATACGTTTCTTCTCCTGTGGTTTTAACATCAAATCCCTTAGGATCTATTTTAAAGTCGGTCGCTTTATACGTTCTTATTTTTTGAAACTCTTCGTATAAGGTTTTCGAATAGTCAATGTTTGTGGTTCCACATTTAAAGTCGCTAATAGTATCAAATACATCATAACCACAAGACAATTTTCCATAAACCGATTCGTCTTTACTAAAACACTCAAAAAACACTTGGTCGGGATGCACCGTTATTACAGGATCTAAAACGAGCCATGCTGCATAATCTCTAGTATATAAATAGTTAAAATACGTTCTCTGCGCCTTGTAATAAGGCTTCATGATAGCATCTCTATTGCGACGAAGTTCATTTAATTTTGTACGTACTCGGTGTATTTCGGTCTCTAATTGGGAGGCATCTGTACTGGCTTCAGACAGCCATAGTTGTTCTTGGCTTTTCAGCCACGCCAAATATTCAGAATTGTCCTTGGGTTGAAAATTAAAATCTGCAACAACCACATGGTGTAATGCAGAAATAGCCTCTCTAAATGGAATCTTTTTCCCTAATGTTCCTACAAAAAAAGTAGGTTCACGCAGAACATCGGGCGCAAAACTAACGCCTGTTGCAGATACGCCATTGCTTACGCCGCTTGCGCCTCCATATTTATACTTAAACTGCATATGTTCATTTTATTTTATTGCTACAGGAAGGTCTATCTCTGGGAAGACATCCGCAATAGCTAGTAATACGTCTATATTATGGTCGCGATCTCGCATTGTTGTTGTTCCTAGAACGCTGGTTACCAACCTAACCGTCATCTCTGCAACCGCTTTATTTTTTACAGCCTCTTCATACAAAAACTTATAAATTCTAGACTTAGTAGCCCTATTTGCGTTTATAGCGAACAAGCTGGTTTTAAAAAACAATTCCAACTTTAAAATAACGGCAACATTATCTTTTGCATAGTTATCTAAATAATTCGTTACAAAAAACTGCATGGTTTTGGTAGGGTGTTCTTGTAGCTTAAGCAATAAGGGCAAGCCCTTATCGTCACTAAAATGCTGCGTTATCAATCTACGCCCAAAATGCTGTACTTCAGGTTTTGTATGGTCGCAGGCATAAAGTAAAAGCTCTACAGTCCAATATGCTGGTGTAATATGTTTTTCAAAATAAGCACAGCCCCAAACGATGATATCGTCCCAACTGGAGTTAAAAATCAACAAAGCATCCTCTAAAGCACTGCTAATGGTCTGTACTTCTTTTTCAAAATAGGCTCTTAACTGCGCTCTAATATCATAAATAGCACTTTGGGCTAATTTTACAGTCGTTTTAAGAGGCAAACGCCCAAGGTCTATGTTCTTTTCAAACAATGGTGTTCCTAATTTTTGGGCATACTCATATTGAGACAGTACCAAGTCAAAAATTTGCTCTGGAGAGCTCTCTTCTAAATAAGCAGCATAGTTATGCGTTAAAAGGGTATAACAGGTGTCATGCACTCCCGCATAAGTTTCTTCAGCTTCAATAGTCGTTAATAGGGCCTTAAAAAAGCGCGTTTTAAAACGGGCATCTAATGCGATTAATTTTTCAACTGTAGGCTGAATGGCGTCTCTAACCTCTTCATGCTCCGAAAGACAAAATGCACTTATCTGCTTATGGTTTTCTAATAAAAATTCATCGGGAAAATACAAAAGCAATTCAATTCCTACTTTTCTTAATACGGCCTCTTCTGAAGTAATATATCCTTCAATCGTTGTCTCGAATAAGTGGTATGTTGAGATCGTACTGTGCTTTGCTAAATTAGCAGCAAAAAGCTTATTGGTAGTACCAGAAATAGCTAGTTCCTTTATTTTTTCTTCTGAAACCCGTTGTAATAGCACTCCAAATTTAGTAGCTCCTATTAATGTATTTACAGCAACAAGGTATTCAAACGTAAATGTTGAAGGCGTATCGAACAGTGCATTTATAGCTTCAATATCTAATGGCACTTTGTAAGCAACAACATCTAAATACAGCTGCTTTAAATACTCAACACCTTCTATGTTCCCCGTTAAAAGTAAAGCTTCTATAAAACTAGCTTTCGAAAAATAGAGCGCTTCATAATGCTTTAGCCATTTTAAGCCTAAAGTATGTGCTTTTTCATGCTTAGACTTTAACAAGGCTATAATAATGGCCGGTTCTGGCTGTGCTGTAGCATATTTTTTCTCAACAACATCTAATATGACGTCTAAGACTTTAGGATGCTTATGCACGATTAAAGCCTCTAATTTATGAATTGCGATACCTTCTAAAAATTGAGGGTTATCTTTTAAAATTCTTAACGCAAATAAAACGGCAATATCACTTTTAGCCTGTACTAATATAGAAAGCACTTCTTCTGGCTTAGCATTCCACAGTGTCTCTAAAGGTTCTTCTCTAGAATTAAATGGTGAACCGTTATCTTCTTGTACAAAAAACCATTTGTTATTTTGACGTTGAAACCTTGATGCATTACCGTGCACAATATACATGACTGCCATAAAATCATGGTATTGGGGGAAACATCGCCTCTCTGTGTCATAGTTTCTCGTATCACTATTAAAATTGTAATGGTATTCTAGAACTTCTTTTTGTCCATCTGTAGCATCGTTTAATGAGATAAGTAAAGCTGTAGCGAATTTGATATAAGCTGCTTTATTTTCTTGACTTAACCAATACACAATCTTGTATGTGCTTCTATTAAAATACGCTTTTGTAGATTTAGAAAAGGCTATAGATGGATTTGCTTTTTTCTTTTCCTCGTACGCTTCTGTCCATACATTATCTACATATAAATAATTTGAGGTATAACCTGGAGGGCTTACCGCTATGCGTTTAGATACTAATGCTGCCGTATCTAAATCGTTGATAGCAAATGCTGCTCTATAGATGTAACGTATAGACTTAAAGGTATTTACTTTTAAAGGCACTTTGTCTATAAAATCTAATAAATAAGGTTTAAGCGAAGTATCACTTAAGGCCATTATATACGTATAATACAAAACTGCGGCTTCAGCACCTTTAGCTTTTAAGATATAAATCGCCAAAGCATTAAAATACGCTTGCGGGCTATTCACTTCTTTTTGCAACACCTCTGGTAAATGCGCAGATGCTTCAAGCGTTATTTTTGCCTTTGTAGCGTCGTCTCCATATTTCAAACAGTAAATCGCTGCTATACGCCCTACTTTGTCTTGAAATTTTAAAGTATTGAATACATTATAAATCTTATCACGTTCTGAGGTATCTTGAAACTGATTTAAACTATAAATAGCAGCATATTGTTCGAAAGCATCTTTAGAGGTAATAAAGTGCTTTATTAAAGGAATAGCTTTGGTTGTTCTATAATGCGCTGCCTTCAAGATAACTCTAGATAGTTTCCAATCTCGTGTATACACGCCTGCTATGCCATCTTCTAAATATTTTAATAATATAGCGTCTCTAGCCACATTAACCTCTTTTTCTATTTGTGGTTCTTCCTCTAGAACTGCCTGTACTTCCGTAACAGCTTCGGTATAACCTTTTTTCTCTTTACTTAATACAAGTGAATTAAATAATTTTACAGCCTCTTGGTACGTTACTGGAAATATGGTTTTAGTACTTTCTCTAAGAGAAGCGCCTCTTCGACCATACCTAAAGTTTACAACGTATAGATCTTCTCCGCTTTCACATAAATCAACTTCGTAGACTTTATCAGATCTTCCTTCTGAAAAGTATAATGTTTTTTGCTGTAGTACTTTCAAATCTTAGGATTTTGATAGTAAATATAGCTAAAAAACATATCGAAAAATAGAGCTAGATGTCGTAATATCCTAGGTTTAAACTATACGCTTATCCTTATAGGATATAACCAGCTATTTATTAAGCGCTTAAATAAGTCAACTAGGTTTTTACAACTACTAAAAATAAAGTTAGAATAGCCTTAGGTAGACTCTCTTTTGTTTGTAAATGTTCTGTAAAAGGTTGAGTATAAAACAAAAAAATCCCGATTCTAAATATTAGAATCGGGATTCAAAAAAGGCGACGACCTACTCTTCCACAAATGTAGTACCATCGGCGCTAATGGGCTTAACTTCTCTGTTCGGAATGGTAAGAGGTGAGCCCCATCGCTATAACCACCTTAAAATGTTGGTTGTCTCATTATCATTAGTAATTTTACACCACTAATCATAACTTACAACCGCGCTATTGCGCTTATATGTTAACATACTGAAATAAGATCATGAAGTTCTCGATAGAACACTAATACTGTAATAATTCTTGTAATCATTATAAAAAAACAGGCGTACAATAAGCCTATGGGTTATTAGTACTACTTGGCTATGACATTACTGCCTTTACACCTATAGCCTATCAACGTGG
>CANNGA010000006.1 GCA_947504035.1 uncultured Flavobacteriaceae bacterium | reverse complement strand
CCTTAATCCCGCCCTATTAGGAGGGACTCACTCTTGCCCTAATAATGACAAGAAAACTAAAAAAATCACAATCTAAGCTAAATCCAAAGTCCCCTCTATTAAGAGGGGATATAGGGGTGTGTCAAAGACCTTTTCCTTTATTTAATTCTACCTCCCTTAATCCCGCCCTATTAGGAGAAACAACTATTTAGACACGCTAACCCATTGCCCTTTAGTCCGCACTAAAAACGTATCGTCGTACATCGCTTCTGCCTGAATTCCTGGCAAATAATAAGTCCCCAAATACGACGCATTAAGCATCACATTAAATGTTTTGGTACTATTTGTCCCTTTTGCGGGTAAATCAAAGTAGAAATTCACACGATCGTCTCGAATGTCTGTATGTCTGGACTGGCTTACGGCGGTGTTTCCAAATGCCGTAAAACGTGTGTTTACAATCTCCCATCCCGAAGGGAAGACCTCTGTTAAGGCAAGTCCGTTCACAGGGTTAGCTTTTAAATTACTAACCTTTACCGTAGCCATAAAGTCTTGCCCTTGCAACAGTTGAGACACATCTAATGTATTACCTTTCAAATCTTTATATTGCACCGTTACACTTAAGCCACGCTGTACCACTAATTCTTCACCTAATGGTAGTTTCCCAGAATTAAGCACCCGTACATATACAACATTGGCTTTTGTATTTTTTAATGTGATGCTGTTCTCCCCATCTAAAATTGAGAGGTCCCGTTGCGCTATGGCATTTTTAGTTGCAATCTCAGCATTTTTACCATTTATAGAATAACGCACTGCCAATGCTTTACCTCCGTTTGCTGTTACCATTTTTGCCATGGCCAACAAACTATAGGCGGTCGTTTGCGTACTCATCCAGCGCTTACTAGAAAGGTCTTTCGCTATAGTCTCAGCTAAAGCACGCCTTTTCGTGTTCTTAGTGAGTACCATGGTTTCTAAAGCCATGGCCCTATTACGATCAACAGAACCATAAGTATGGTAATTATACCGCTGCGGTTTAAAATTGATATTAGCAGATTGTGAAACTTGCGTGCTGGCCTCTTTTTGTCCAGCCAACGCATAAGCTGCTGCCAAGCGCCATTTGGCTTCATTAGAAATTTCACTAAACTCACGCAAACGGTTCATACTGGCCAAATCGGGTTGCCCTGCTAAGGCCAGCGTATAGAGACGGTAGGCCTGCGCCAAGTCGGAATGTCCCTGTCTATAACTAGGGCGCCAATCTCTAGCTGCTTGTTTTTGATAACGCAGCCAGTTGCTTTTAAAACTTAAGGGCAATACATAGCCCTTTTGCTCGGCCTCTAGCATAAAATGCCCTGCATAACTCGTCCCCCAATCGTCGGCACTGCGTTCTCCCATCCAATAACTTAAGCCCCCTTCTGGTCTTTGAAAATGCCCGAGACGTTTAATGCCATTTTCAACATGCTTTTGAATGCTTTGTTTCTTGTCATACGTTAGATCAAAAATATCTGCTAAAAACAACTGCGGAAATACGCTAGAAGTCGTTTGCTCTACACAGCCATGTGGGTATTGAATAAGATAGTTCATCCGTCGTGTAAAATCCATTGGCGGCAATGTAGAAAATGTTAGTGTTGCGGCATTTGTTCCTGTAATTCCAAATGTAGAAACGTTAAAAGTAGCGCTGCTATTAGGCGCTAATGTTTTGGCGATAACTTTAGAGGTCACAGGGTTGGTATTCACAACATCTAGCTCGACTTTATAGCGAGACGTTTCCCCATTGCTTTTAGCAATAATTTCTACAGTATGCACCCCTTTCGCCTTACTTACATCCAACTCAAAATAAGCCATTTGTTCCTCTGGCTGATTAAAATGCAAGGTTTTATTTCCAGCACCAACAACAGCAATACCTGGACTTAATTTTAAATTAAGGGTAACGTCTTTCACCTTTGCTTCCATCGCAAAAACAGTAACTGGTAATGTTACTTTTTCGCCTGGACTTAACTTTCTTGGTAAGCTTGCCAACACCATTAAAGGCTTTTTAACAGGAACGGTTTTATCTACACTACCATAAGCTTGATTTGTATTAGCACCTGCTACAACCATGGCACGTACTGCGCCTATATAATTAGGTAATGTGATTTTGTGCTTTTGGGTGGCACCAGCTTTTAATGTAAAAGGCCCTAAGTACCTCACAACAGGCTTAAAACGGTTTGCTTTTTTAGCCTTACCTTCGGAGGCATTTCCATCACCTCCAATGGCAAACACCTGATCTATACTTCCAGAATACGCCCCAATAACATCATCAAAAACATCCCACGTCTTAACCCCTAAAGCTTCTCTTTTATAAAATGCAAACCAAGCGTCTGGGGTTTTAAAGCGCGTAAGATCTAATAACCCTTCCTCTACCACAGCAACGGTATAGGTCATGGGTTTGTCATTTTTTTCAGAAACGTTTAATGTAAATGTTTGTTCTGGCCGCAAGGTATCCGGCATATCCAATTCTGGGTGCAATTTCGTTTCTGGATTTTCTACCATTAAAGGAATCACCCCATATAAACGCAATGGCAAATCGTTAGCACTTATGGCATGAGGTTGTAGTAAAGCAATGTTTACAAATACATTTGGCGCCATCTCTTTGGTAATAGGAAGCATTACGGTTGTTTCACCTTGTGTGGTTTCCTTCCAAGTATAGATCAATACTTCCGTACCGTTTTCTACACTTACCAAAGCGCGCCCTTCGTTTCCTGATGCAAAAGTTATTTTTGCAGTTTCCCCCACATTATAGGTCGTTTTATCTGCCGAAAATACAAGCATTTTAGCAGCACTCTTATCGCTAGAAGGGGCTTTTTGCCACCAGTTTTTATAAAAATAAGCAGTGCGTCCTGTGGCATGACCACTTACAGGATCGACCACACGTATGAGATAACGCCCGCGGTCTTCATCTGGAACTGTAAGCTTAAAATGCCCCTTTCCTTTGGCATTGGTATTGATTTTTAAAGACTGATATGGTCTGTGGTAACTGCTAGACACATAACTTGCTAAATCATCATAAGACGAATTCCACCACCAACGCCATTCTACGCGATAGACTTTCACTTCTAAACCATTTCGCTGTACAGGTGTACCGTTAGCATTAAGTACAACAACATCAAAATTCTGAGTCGTATCGGTAAAAAAGGAACCATAAGCATTCCCTTTAGGGGATTGCAAACCGACAAACGAACGGTATGGCGCGTAAGTTTTGGTAAAAGCATCTATAGAAAAATCACCTCCGTTTTCGAAAGCACGTGCTAAAAACTGCACCTTAAGCATGCCTGGAGCATTTTTACCAATATGAAGTGGTTTAACGATAGGTGCCGTTCCGTTAGCATCTACTTTGCCTTCAAACACAGTAATGGCTTCTGTTTTAAAGCTGCGCGTCGGATCCTGAAATGTATAGTTTTTATAGCTTTTAAATGCTGTTTGGGCGGTGCTAAACTTTGCTTTCACCTCTGCCTTTAAATGTTTTCCTGGCGCACCGTGTAACCACTTTACATCGAGTCTCCCTTTTAGGGGGGTACCTTGTGTTAAAACGGCATCTTCAAAATCTACTTTTAATTTTAAACGGTTGGGTTTCACCGTTTCTATCTTCAACACCTTATCAAAGGTCGCACCGCCTACTGTTACTTGAGCAGTGTAGCGCCCTGTCTTGCTTTCTGTCGTCGTTGGTACAGTAAATTTGTAGAAATGGTCTAAATGCGAGGAAGACACGTTTTTATACACCAACTTACCGTTGGGATCTTTAAGTGCTAACTTTACAGGGTGTTGCTTAGGCAACGGATTGGCATTATCATTAAGCATAAAGGTAAGGTGTAGCGTATCTCCTGGACGCCAAACACCGCGCTCTCCATATAAATAGCCCTTTAAACCACTTTGCAAACGGCTTCCAGAGACATCGAATTTACTTAACGATAACGCATTACCATCTTCTAACTTTACATAAGTTTTGTGGTTGCCTTTAGAAACAATAGCAAAGTTGGCATAAGCATCGGCTTCCGCATCTATCGTAATCAAACCTTCAGTATCGGTAGATTTATGTATTAATTCTTGTTGCTGATAATTGTATAAGGTGACTTTAGCATTTGCAATAGGTGCTGTTGTTAAAATATCGGTTACCGCAAAATAATACGAATTATTAGCACTGCGCTTAGCGATTACACCAATATTAGAGGCTAATACATTTTGAGACACCTCCTTACTTTCGTTGTAATAAGCATCGTGACATGGGTTTTCTGCCTCTTCCCAATCGTAAACATACCGCTTGTAACGGTACAATTGGTTATCCCAATAGCGCGCTTCACGCAGGTCGTCTGCTTCTGCACTAGGTTCAGCAGTATCTGTGTCATCATAAGCATCGTATTCAGAGCGACTCCAAGTCGTTTCAGAGGCAGAACTATTGGCTTCACAATCATACAAGGCATAACTTTTATTATAGGTTAATTCAATACTGTAAATAGCCCCCGGATCGGCACTAAAAAAATGAGACAAATCTATACTGTAGGCTTTCCACTTACCAGTGTTTTCAGCAGCGGTTTGTAACGGGATCGTCTTTTTTGCTATGCGCCGCCCTACCTGCTTAATAGCATAACTGTTGGTACTACTCAAAGCGTTATCCTGAAGAAATTGTAAAACATTATCTTCATAAATCTTTATGATACGCACATCTACTGCACTTAAATTTACAGCCTTAAAATTAAAGCGCAACGCCTTAGAATTGGGTAAGATAGTCCCATTGCTAATTAACTTCACCTCTGGTTTTAATGCTTCAAAAGCGATACGCTCAGAAAATGGTGTTTTTAATTTATAGCCTTCAGCATTTTTAATGCCTTGAAATAAATCTACTTGGATGTTACCTACTAATTTTTGATCAGGATAAACGCGTAAAACATTACCATCTACAATAAATTTAGGGTGTTTAGCATTTTGCACACTTACCAGACCATCAAAGTTTTGTTGCTTTTTTAAAGGGTCTGAAAAGTTAATAGACAGGTACTGCTCTGGCGCTTGTACCACCTCTGTGTCTACAATTGTAAAATTATTAATTCCTGGTATGGTGACTGTGTTTTCTCCTGCATTATCAGCATCTATAGCTTTTCCTTGCCATACTACTTTTATATTTGTATCGTCAATAACACGATGAATACTATCGATTTTGAATTCAAAATGCTGAGCTTCAGTGTCTGCTTCGTTAAAAACCAAAGCCAACTGTTTTCCGTCTTGAGAGGCCGTAACCAGTTGTTTTGCCTCTTGGATTGAAATCACATCTGCCGATTTAATAACGCCTTCCAAATATTGCCATGACTTACTGTAGGATTGTAAACTGCCCGTTGTCACATTAAAACTTGGTGTAATGGTTTTAAATTGAAATGTATAGTCCTCAAAACCATCTGGCACGGTATCGTAAATAGCTTTTAACTTAACCGCCACCGTATATGCGGTATCCGGCTCTAAATTTTCAGAAGGTTTAAACACCAAACTATGATCATTTTCTACCATTAAAACACCTTCTACATAAGGCTTTATAGTTACAAGGTCTTTTGCCAATTCTTGTCCTACTTTCCAAGACGCTACAGGCTTAGCAAGACGAATTTGAATGGGACGCCCTACAGACACCACTCCTGATGTTGTATAACTTATATAGTCCCTAAATTTGAAAATATTGTCCGTCTCCACTGAGGTATCTTTACAGGATGCCACAATCAAAATCGAAAAAAATAATAGGCAATACGTTTTAAAAGACATACGTTGGCGTTTTAGACTACCAATGTAATCAAAAAACAAAAGCCTAAGTAGAATCTCTAAATTTAAAACGCAGATACAAGCTCAAAAAATACAGATATAAGGTGTTAAAAACACGACGAAATACTGTTTATGTTTTAAAAAAGAGAGATTTTAGCTGTTTAAAGATCTTTACACAAGGGATTCCACGTATCTTTAGAAAACCAAATTTACGTTATACCATGAAAACCACTTATTTGAAGCCTTACGGCCTTACACTTTTCCTATCGCTTTTATTTTGCACCGTATCCTGTTCGAAAGATGATGCTACGGAAGCTCCTGTAGATACTATAGAATCCCTTTTAGAAAACGCTCCAGAAAACAATACAACGCCCGAAGACAACGCAACTCCTGAAGAGACTAACACGTCTGAAGAGAGTACGCCTTCAGAAACACCAAACACTACCGAAACCAACAATGAAAGCACCACTAATTCTGAACTTAATAGTGTCGCCCAAGAAATTCTAGAATTGGTAAACGCCCATAGAAGAAGCAAAGGCAAGCAACCCCTTGCTATTAGTCCTTTAGCGAACACCTTAGCGCAATCACATACTGAATATATGGTTCGCGTAAATGCCATAAGTCATGATAATTTCGACGCGCGTTCTGACCGTTTATTTAAAGAAGACAATGCAAGAGGCACAGGAGAAAATGTAGCTTCAGGACAACGCTCTGCTGCAGCTGTAATGGAAGCTTGGTTAGACAGTACTGGCCACCGTAAAAATATTGAAGGCGACTTTACGCATATTGGAATAAGTGTCGTTAACAATGCTTCTGGAAGGCCTTTTTATACACAATTGTTCTTGAAAAAATAACAGGTAACGCAAGCTAAGCCAATTCCAAAGTCCCCTCTACTAAGAGGGGATTAGGGGTGTGTAAAAAACCTTTTCTGTTATTCAATTCCTAAATACCTCCCTCACGATCTCCTTTTCAGCAAGGACACATATACACAAATAAGAAAAAACAGCACAACCACCCATAATAGTCTAACAAATTGAAAATCATATGTTTTTGAAGGCTTTTTCTTTCTTTTCAAGATTAAAACCAGCTTAATATATGATAAAACCCTGTTTTTAAGCCCTTAAAATAGATGATAGTGTGACTTTTTTAATTAACTTGTTTCCTAAATATGGATACGCTTAAGCGTATTGCGATTAAACCTTTAACGAATTACCAATTTAACACTAACCAAATGAGTAAAAAAACAACTTACCTTTTAGGGATTGTACTCACCATTGTTATCGGTATGATTTTGTATTATTTTCTTTGTTGCAGCAGCTGTTGTTCTGAAGAAAAAATTGAATCTAAACCAGATGACACAGAACGTGTAGTACCTCCAAAAGTTGTAAACGCCACAAAAAATGCGTTTACCATTAGTGATCCGAAAGGAGATTTCAACATCACATTAAATGACAACTTTAACTTTAAAACGTCTAAGTTTTCAATTCTTGAACCTGTCACTTCAGGCGTCGAAAATGGTGTTCTAAAACTTAAAGATTACTTACTGGCAAACCCTTCGAAAACGATTGACATTACAGGGTTTTACAAAAGCGATGAAACCAATACATCCGTCTATCCTAATCTTGGACTAGCACGTGCCAATGCCGTTAAAAATTACCTCGTACTGCATGGAATTCCAGCCAAACAGATTGATACTTATGGTACGCTTAACGACACCATTCAACCTGATGACAAAGGCACTTTATTTGGGCCTTTAACCTTTGGACTGTTAACTCATGATAATGCCGCCGAAGATGGCGCAGCACAACAAGCCTTAGAAAAAGCATGCCAAGCGGTAAGAGATAATCCTTTGGTACTGCACTTTAAATCTGGACAGGCCGCCATTTCTTTAACCGCTGCCCAGCGTCAAAAAATGGCAGACATCTCCCATTGTGTGGATAAACTAGGTGTAAAACTTCTTATTGAAGGCCATACAGATAATGATGGTGATGCTGCTACAAACCTTGTTCTTGGCCAGAAACGCGCTGATTTTGCCAAAAATTACATGGTTAAAAACGGCATCTTAGAAACAACAATAGAAACGTCTTCTAAAGGCCAAACAGAACCCATCGCTGACAATACATCTGCAGAAGGTAAGGCTCAAAATAGAAGAACTGTAATAACAATAAACTAAAAAATTTAAAACTATGACTTGGTGTATATTAATTCCCTTAATCGTAGGTATCCTTTGTGCAATTTTAGGCTATTTACTAGGCAAACTTAAAGGAGACAACAACTATAATGAATGTAAAGAACGTGTTGCAAAACTAGAAGCAGATTTAGACGCTTGTAGAAAAAACAGTACCACTTTTGAAGCCGATCTAGAGGCCTGTAGAAAAGAAAAGCTACGTTTAGAAGCTGATTTGGAGGCTTGTAAAAAAAGCAGCACTACTTTAGAAGCCGATTTAGAGGCTTGTAAAAAAGGCAGTAGTATTTTAGAGGCTGATCTAGACGCTTGTAGAAACAGCAAACTGGCTTTAGAAGGTGATCTAAGCACGACTAAAGCATCTCTTGCTTCATCATTAGCCGCTGCTGCTACCGTTGCCTTAATTCCTTTTGATGCTGCTGCAGCTAAAGCTGTATTTGGTAAAACTATAAAACAAGACGATTTAAAAATAGTTGAAGGTATAGGTCCTAAAATACAAGAGCTTTTCCACAACCATGATGTTAAAACATGGAAAGCACTCTCTGAGTGTACTGTAGAAAAATGCCAAAGTGTTTTAGATTCTGGTGGCGAACGCTTTAAAATACATAAGCCTGGAACTTGGCCTAAACAAGCACAACTCGCCTACGAAGGCAAATGGGCAGAACTTTTAAAATGGCAAGATGAATTAGATGGCGGAAAATAACAATCCTTTTAAAAGCTAATAAAAGCTTAGCATTCAAGCCTTTAAAAAAGCCGTTTCTCTTTTCAGAAACGGCTTTTTTGTCTTCTAAAATACTAACTTTAAGGCTATCACATTAAACCTTTTTAAATTAAAGCCGTCTAAACCAAACCAGAAGCCAATATATAGGCTCTACGTACTTACAGCATAACATACGTATAATATGAAAACACAACATATTCAGCATTTATACAGACGCATCGGTTTTGGTATACTCCCATCGCCATTAGATGCCCTAGCACACAAATCTAAAAAAGACGTTATTGACATGCTTTTTAAAGCCTCTAAACGCAGTACGCCTTTAGAAATAGATACGTCTGAAATTAACGCTATTGTGAAACAAAAACTGAGCACGAGCAACACTTTAGATACAGAAACAAAACGCAAAATAAGACAGCTTAGCAGAAAAAAACAACAAGCCTTTAATGTGGCTTGGCTTGAAAGGCTTACAACGTCTAACGCATTGCTACGAGAAAAAATGACCTTATTTTGGGCCAATCATTTTGTGTGTGAAGACAATAACATCGTCTATATACAGCACTTCAACAACACCCTTAGAACACATGCCTTAGGTAATTTTAAAGATTTTGTGAATGCCATTTCTAAAGAAGCTGCCATGACGCGGTACTTAAACAATAAACAAAACAGAAAGCTTAAGCCTAATGAAAATTTTGCAAGAGAGCTTATGGAATTGTTTACGCTTGGCGTTGGGCATTATACCGAAAATGACATTAAAGAAAGTGCTAAAGCATTTACAGGCTATAACCATGATGTACATGGCGCCTTTAAGTTTAGAGCGCGGCAACATGACGATGGCTTTAAAACCTTTTTAGGTGAAACAGGCCGTTTTTCTGGAGAAGATATTATCGCTATAATTTTAAAGCAAAAGGCTTGCGCACATTTTGTATGCTCTAAAATTTACCGCTATTTCGTCAATGATGTGCCCAACGCGACACATATTGACCAAATGGCTACAGTGTTTTATAAGGACTATAATATTGAAAAATTAATGCGGTTTGTATTACTCTCCGACTGGTTTTATGACAAACAGCACATCGGCACAAAAATAAAGTCGCCCATAGAATTCTTAGCAGGTCTAAAAACACTAGTCCCAACGACGTTCAAAAAAAACAGGCAGGTCATCATAATTCAACGCATGCTAGGCCAAACCTTATTAGACCCTCCAAATGTGGCGGGTTGGAAAGGTGGCAGAAGTTGGATCGATAGCAACACCATTATTCTACGTTTAAGATTGCCTTCTCTTATCTTGAATAATGCGTATATTTCTACTATTGGAGCTGATGAAACGGATGCCATAGCCGCCCTTAAAAAGCAACGTTTCAATACAAAAGGCAAACGTTTTAATACCACCACCAATTGGGCGTATTTTGAAACCCATTTTAAAAATATCCCCTTTGAGGCTATGGCACCTCATCTTTTAGCTTGTGATATTACACCAGAAACTAAAGCGTATTTGTCATCCCTAAAAAAAACCTCTAAACAGGACTATTGCATTCAATTAATGTCGTTACCCGAATATCAAATGTGTTAATTATGAACAGAAGAAAATTTTTAAAACAGTCCTCTCTAGCTAGCAGCTTATTTTTTATACCTAGCTTTGTGAAAGCATTCGAAGAAGTAGCCAGCAGCCGTTTAGGCTACAAACGCCTCGTTATCATACAACTTTCTGGGGGTAATGATGGTTTAAACACAGTCGTTCCTTTTAGAAACGACCTGTATTATAAAGCACGCCCTTCTTTAGGATTGGCTCAAAAAGATATTATAAAACTTAATGACGATATAGGCTTACATACCAGTTTAGCACCTCTAAAAAACCTTTACGACAAGGGCTACGTGTCTATTATAAATAATGTAGGTTACCCTAATCCTGTTCGGTCGCATTTTAGATCTATGGACATCTGGCAAACTGCAACAGATGCTGATACGTATGCACAAAGCGGCTGGATAGGTCGTTATTTAGATACCTACGGCAAGACGCCTTATCATGCTATAGAAATAGACGACAGCTTATCACTCGCCATGAAAGGTATACACCGTAATGCCATTGCGACCACAAATGCTAAAGTACTTTACAACGCAGCGCAAACCCCTTATTTAAAAAACATCAACAAACAACTGGAGGACACGCATTTAAACGAACACAATTTAGGGTACCTGTATAAATCTATGATCGCCGCAGAGTCTTCAGCGAAATACATTTACGAAACTAGCAAGACGGTAAGTTCTAAAAAAGAATACCCTAATACTGCTTTTGGAAAGCAATTAAAAACAACAGCGCAATTTATCAACTCTCATTTAGACACCAAGGTGTTCTACACAGCTTTAGACGGTTTCGACACACATGTTAACCAAAAAGCAACTCAAAAACGTTTGCTTAGCACCTATGCTGATGGTGTTGCTGCTTTTGTTGACGATTTAAAAGCAAACAACACCTTTAAAGACACTTTAATCTTAACATTCTCGGAGTTTGGTAGACGTGTAAAACAAAACGCGAGTATAGGGACAGACCATGGTACAGCCAATACCGTTTTTATAATTGGAGAACACTTAAAAAAACAAGGCCTGTATAATAATATGGCCAGCTTAAGTGATCTCGATGACAATGGCGATTTAAAATTTGAAATCGATTTTAGATCCATTTACGCCACAGTATTAGATAAATGGTTGGAAGTCGATGGGAAACGCGTGCTCTTTAAAACATTCGATCAACTCGACATTTTGTAACTCCACATACTAAAACAGTGTGCGTTGTAGCGCACCTACAAACAGTACCACTACTTAATCATCATTTAAAATGACACGTTTTACGCGTTGCGAAATGGAGGTAATTAGTTCGTAAGAAATCGTATTTGCCGAAGCTGCTAATGTTTCGGCAGAAGTTGTAGTACCATCAAAAATAACCACCTCATCGCCTTCATTACAGGCAATACCAGTAACATTTACCATAATCATGTCCATACAAACATTGCCTATTATTGGCGCTTTGGCACCACCTATGGTCACATAGCCTTTGCCATTACCGTAAATGCGCCCGATACCATCGGCATGCCCTACAGGCAATGTTGCAGTTTTCTCTATACCTTGACTTGTATAGGCTCTATTATACCCCACGGTTTGCCCCGCGTTAAGGGTATGAATTTGAGAAATTACCGTTTTAAAACTTGCTATAGGTTTTAAATGGACACGCTCTTTTTCTGAGTTGCCAAAACCATACATTCCTATACCAGAACGCACCATATTAAAATGTGCTTCTGGATAATTTAAAATTCCAGAAGTATTGCTCATATGCAATATAGGAGAATACCCTATTGCACTAGAAACACGCGCAGCGATACGTTTAAAAGCATCTATCTGCGCTAAGGTAAAATCGCGTTCGTTGGCATCTTCACTAGCTGCTAAATGCGAAAATAAAGAAGTTACTTTTACAGCGCTTAGCCCCTTTAATCTGGCAGTAACTTCAGCTACATCAGCTTCTGCAAAACCCAACCGATTTAAACCGGTGTTAAATTTTAAATGTATGGGGTAGTCCTTTATGCCTTTAGCGCCTACAACATCTACAAAGGCTTCTAAAATCTTAAAATTGTATAAATTAGGCTCTAAATGATACGTGACAATACTCTCAAAATTAACGGCAAGTGTATGTAATACTAAAATAGGCGTTGTAATCCCTGCTTGCCTTAAAGCCACCCCTTCTTCGGCATAGGCCACTGCAAAGTAATCAACCTTTAAACCGGCTAAATAACGGGCTATAACTTTAGCATCGCTGCCATAAGCAAATGCCTTTACTACGGCTAAAAACTTAGTACCGCCTTCTAATTTAGATTTTAAATACTTAACATTCTGCTTTAGTTTATTTAAATCTATTTCAAGAACAGTTTCTTGTGCTTTGGGCATCAGGATTTATTGTCTTTAGAGGAAATATCTTCCTCGTCTTGTACCTTCATCTTTCTAATTTTCTCTCGCATGGTAGCTTTATAATAAGCAGCCCTGCTTAAAGGTTCGTACTCATCAACCTCTCCTAAAAGCACAATAGCTTCGCTTTTTGTCTTTCTATAACTGTATTGTGCGAGATTCCCTGTTTTGGTACATACCGCATGCACCTTGGTAACGTATTCTGCCGTCGCCATCAAATTAGGCATAGGACCAAAAGGATTGCCTTTAAAATCCATGTCTAAACCCGCAACAATAACACGTATGCCTTTATTAGCAAGATCATTACAAACGCGTACAATTTCATCATCAAAAAACTGAGCTTCATCAATGCCTACCACGTCACAACCATCGGCTAAAATTGGGATATTAGCCGCTGCTGGCACAGGCGTTGATCGTATTTCATTAGCATCGTGAGAAACCACCATATCCTCATCATACCGCACATCTATTGCAGGTTTAAAAATCTCAACCTTTTGTTTTGCAATTTGAGCACGTTTAAGACGGCGAATTAATTCTTCTGTTTTTCCAGAGAACATAGAGCCACAGATCACCTCTATCCACCCAAATTGTTCTTTATGATTTACTGTATTTTCGAGAAACATTTTGTAATTTTAACACTAGTACATAACCAAGATTATGGTTTTAGTAAATGTGCTGTAAATTTATTAAAATGATACGTCTAAAACGTATTAATTCTTAAAATTGTGCATCCCCTAGAACGAATAGCTTTAAAATCAGTTTAAAAATAGTATTTTAGAACGCGTAAAAGCTATCTACTAACAAAAATAAGTCTACTAAACCGACAACGTATGAAAAAGAAATTAGAGTCTGAATTGGTAAGCATCGCGCATAGAATTCTTAAACTTAAAGGGAAGGAAGATGTTTTTAAAATGTATGATGAAGCGCGCGCCCTATATGAAACACTTTCGGTGTTAAAGTTTGCTCATGAAAATTTTGAGGATGCCATGCCTACAATAGGTAATGACTCTTCGTTTTTTGGCATGCTAGACACCGCATTTAACAATAAGGTGAGTGATAATATAGAGGTAGAAGATAAAATTTATGTGAATCTAGACGAAACGGAACAGGAAGACATTTCCGAGCCCGTAATGAACAAAATAAAAGACATGGTCGCGTTTATGCCAGAAGAAACCGAGCATACCGATGCCGTTTTAGAAGCCATTACAGCAAAACCTACACCGCCTAAAAATGATTTTGAAGAATTGACTTCTGGTTTTAAAGATATGCCTATTTTTGAACCCGTTTCAAACGCAGCACCTAACGGAAAAGAACGAAAATCGCTTAACGACCGCGTAAAAAGTGGAGGCTTAAGCATAGGACTTAATGATAAAATTGCATTCATAAAACATTTATTTGAAGGCAATACTACCGATTACGATCGTGTGATTTCTCAATTAAATACCATTCCTTCTTTTAATGCTGCTAAGACGTTTATTGATACCATGGTAAAACCAGATTACAACAACTGGAGCCATAAGGAAGAATTTGAAAATCGCTTTATGGAAATCATAGAAGCTAAATTTAGTTAATGAGTAAACTTTATATTGTTCCTACCCCTATTGGGAATTTAAAAGACATCACCTTTAGAGCTATTGAAGTTTTAAAAGAAGCCGATTTAATATTAGCAGAAGACACACGTACTTCGGGAAAATTATTAAAACATTTTGAAATTACAACACATATGCAATCGCACCATATGCACAACGAGCATAAAACGATATCTAGTGTCATTCAAAAATTAAAAGCAGGCACTACAATAGCCTTAATTAGCGATGCTGGTACACCAGCCATCTCAGACCCTGGGTTTCTTTTAACACGTGCTTGCCTTGCAGCAAGTATTCCTATAGAATGCCTTCCTGGCGCGACTGCTTTTGTTCCTGCATTGGTAAATTCTGGACTTCCTAACGATAAATTTATATTTGAAGGCTTTTTACCTGTAAAAAAAGGGCGACAAACTCGTTTACTACTTTTAGCAGAAGAATCCAGAACAATGATTTTCTATGAAAGCCCACATAAGCTGATTAAAACACTGGGGCACTTTTGCACCTATTTTGGTGAAGAACGTTTGGTTTCGGTGTCTAGAGAACTCACCAAGTTATACGAAGAAACAACGCGAGGAACAGCTAAAGAAGTTCTCGAACACTACACCAATAAACCCCCTAAAGGAGAAATCGTGATTATTGTTGACGGCAAATCCAAATAAAAAAATTAAACATGACTATAGAACAATTCAAAACCAAATTAAAAAATACACCAGAGCAAATAGATTTCTCTGAAACAATGGCGGTTATAGAAACCTATTATACATTTACACCTACTGCATTTAAAAATGGAAATGTAATGAATGCCGAAGGTCAAAATTCTGGATCTTGCAAATTATTCGCTTTTGCTAAAACCGAACAGCTTACCAAAGCAGAAACTTTAGCCTGTTTTGGACAGTATTACTTTACAGATGTATTACAGGACCCCAATGGTGACGGACACCAAAACATTAGAAATTTTATGGATACTGGATTTGATGGTTTATCTTTTGAAGGGAATGCGCTTGTAAAACAATAAAGCATACAGTCCAGCTATTTTTAGTATCTTATGAAAGGATTAGTTCTGGTTATAGACTGTTGTCTTGTCAGTTACATTTACATTAAAAACCATAAAGTAAAACACCTCCTTATATGCAACAGTTACTTAAAGACATACAAGACTGCACCATTTGTAAAGAACACCTAGCTTTAGGCCCAAGACCTGTCGTGTCTGCACACCCTAGCTCTAAAATTATAATTATAGGGCAAGCTCCAGGCACTAAAGTACATGCATCTGGTATTCCTTGGGATGATGCTAGTGGTAAACAGTTGCGTAAATGGCTCAAGGTTAGTGACGCCGCTTTTTACGACCCTACAAAGTTCGCTATCGTCCCTATGGGTTTCTGCTACCCCGGAAAAGGTAAAACGGGAGATTTACCACCAAGACCAGAATGCGCCCCTAAATGGCATACCCCTCTACTAGATGAACTTCATAATGTAGAGCTTATTATTTTAATTGGTATGTATGCGCAAAAGTATTATTTGGGCAAAAATGCAGAAAAGACATTAACAGAGACCGTTAGAAATTTTGAGGCCTACACACCAAAATACATGCCTTTGCCACACCCTTCTCCTAGGAACCGATTTTGGCTCACAAAAAACCCTTGGTTTGAGACAGAGGTCTTGCCTTTGTTGCAAAAACAAGTAGCATCTGTGTTAGAACAGTAACTTTTATTTAAACACAAAAATAGGTATACTTCTACTTTTTTAGCATGTAAGTTAAATTTCATGGGGATAGCATTAAGCGTTCTCTCTATAAAAAACTATATTTACAGTCTAATTTAACTTACATATACTTATGAAAAATTTACAAAAACTTAAACCCATTGCGCTTTTTTTAGTCGCAAGTCTCTTTTTAGCCAGCTGTTCTTCAGACAATAACGAAGATATTGCAATCCCTGATGATCCAGAAGCTGAATTTGATGGCGAGCTATCTGTTTTCGATACCGGTGAAGACAATAGAAATGTCGTTATAAATGGTGCTAATCTTTCGAATAACTTAGCTTCTGTTAAAGTTGCCTTTAGATCTTCTGAGAATAGCATGCGTCGTTTATATGTTACTCAAAACGTAGCTAACTCTGGTGAAGTTCCTTTTGAATTTGCGGTTTCGGGTATTACTGTCGACGATAAAAAAGACGGCTCTTTAGACCTTACTAGCGCCAATAGAAATGCATTCGAATTTGAAATCCCTTTCCCCGCACCTACTAGTGCAGATGCGAATATTGTGTACACCTTATGGGCCACTACTGGTCGTGGTGATTTTAGAGACATTTCAAAACGCAATGCGATTGGAGAAACTGCTTTAGGTACCATAACCATTAATGGAAGTGGTAGTAATGGTAACGGTATGAACGCATTTTCTGCAAAATTATTAGCGGCACCTTTAGGGAATGGTACATCTAACACTTTCATTTCGTTATTTAATGGTGAAATTTATAAAATTAGTGATGGTGAAGAGTTTGCTGCACTTTGGGATTTCGGGTATTTCTTCGGAAACAGCAATAGAGCATCCCTAGCATCTGCTTCAAATTACCCTTCAGACATTGTAAATATCCCTACTATATCTGGAGTCGCACAAACCGATCTTAACAACTGCTTTTTTGCAAAATCAACCTTAACGACAACTGATTTTGATAACGTGAGTTCTAGTGCAGATTTAAACAGTATTGTGACACCAACAGCTGAACGTGTTACACAACTAGAAGTAGGTGATATCATTGAATTTGAAGATCAATATGGCAACAAAGGTCTATTAAACATCACAGCTATAGTAGACGGTTTTGGAAACGATGGCTCTATAGAATTTGATATTAAAGTACAAAACTAAACAGGACAAAAATATCCTAAGATAAAAAAAATGCTGTTGTGCTTTAATGACCAACAGCATTTTTTAGGTCTTAATCTAGGCGATGTAAACTCGAATGCTATCTTAAAGTATTCCGACGTTAATTCGATAACTATTAAAAATAAGCGTCTTTAATTCCTGTATAAGACACTATCATAAAGCATCTAAAATCTAAGCTGGGCTCATAACTATTTTACAGGCTTAGCGATAGAAAAACGAAACGTACTACCTTCATGTGGCACAGACGTAACTGTGATTGTCCCTCCTAAGCTTTCTATAATTTTCTTTACTGTTGCCAGACCTATACCTGTACCCAAATTACCCTCATTGTCTTTTTGCCCAACAATGGTAAACAAATCAAAAATCTTATCGAGATGTGTTTCTGGAATCCCATCGGCATTGTCTGCTATAGTAAACTCATAAGCCACTTCTGTTTCTGTAAGATCGATAGCAATCTGTTTCTTAGATTTAGAATTGTACTTTATAGCATTGGTAAAAAGGTTTGTTAAGACGTGTAGCATCGGTGCCTCTTTGAGATACAGTTTTTCAAGTGTCGTATTCACGCTAATTTCTGCCAAATGCGCTGCATCACTAATAAGCGTAATTTTACGAATAAAAGCGGTAACATCTACAGCTTTAAAATCCTCTAGCAATAACTCATCACTTTTGTAGAATTGAAGCAGGCCATCGATATACTCTTTTAAAGTACAAGAAGAGGTTTTTAAATAATCCAAATACGTTAACGAATCTCCTGTTAGTTTATTTTTGTTTTCTTCCTCTAAAAGCTGCGTCAATGAAATGATATTAGACAACGGTGATTTTAGGTCATGAGATACCACTCCAGAAAATTTTTCAAGATTTTCATTACGCCTTTTCAAATCTTCTTGATAGCGTTCTAGTTTAAAATTTTGGTACCGTTGTTCAAACAAATGGATTACCTGCTTTGCCATTGAAATAATAGCACTTATTTGCTGTTCATTCAACTGCCTTGGCTTATGATCGTAAACACATAATGTTCCTAATTTAAAACCATCAGAATCCACCAAAGGAGCTCCTGCATAAAAAATAGCCTTATAATCCGATACCAAGGGATTGTCTTGAAAGCGCTCATCCTTCCGCGCATCTTCTATAATGGTAATCTCTGTTTCAGCATTTATAGCATGGCCACAAAATGAAATGTCTCGCGGCGATTCGTTAAACGGCACGCCATGATGTGATTTTAAATAATTTCGGTCTTTATCTAAGAGCGTAATTAACGAAATAGGCGCATCGCAAACGTAACTCACCAAAGCGGTAATGTTATCGTAAGCATCTTCTTCAAGCGTATCCAGCAATTGGTATTTTTCAACAGCTGCCTGTCTAGCAATTTCGTTAGTAGGGTAATTGGGGACTATCATACTGTTAGTGAGCGTATTTAAATTTTAATAAACTTATAAAAAAACACATCATTTATCTGTTAAGCTTTTCATAAGTTTTTTCTATTTTAATCTAAAAAACCATTAGATATACTTATTAATTATCAAAAAATACATGTCTTTTTCAAACTAATAGTCCCCATACATGTCCTTATCTTTCAAAAATTTCTGTTTTTTTCTTCAATTTTACACCTTTCATAACACCCCAAATACTGTAAATCAAAAAAGCAAAACCTACAATTTTCCAGAGGAGGCCTCTAAAAATAAATTCTGGATTTATCAACCATAAAAATGTACCTCAGCTTAAGATAGCCTCCAAAACCACTATTGAAATAGCAACGTATTCTATTTAAAAATACTCAAATGCAATACGCACTATTCCTAATACTGCCATAAAACAGTCTCGTTAAAAAACCCCATCATATTTGAGTTAAAATAGCAGTTATGTTGAAAACCCATCTAATACCAAACAAAAACACGTTGCACTTTCAGTTTAGTTTCTATTTTAGAGGATTAGCTATTGAAATCCCTATACCTTTTACACAGCATTAAACCTATTACAAATTAAAGATCGTATTAAATCTAAGTTTATAAATTTAGTAGTATTTTTGAGTCTATAAGTCACAAAATATAATGAGTATGGCAGTACACGTAAGTACAACATGGTTAGGCGATATGCGCTTTAATAAACTAATGCAATTTATAATGCAAATAGCTTTAATCTCATTTATATGCCTAAATCCTTCTCGTTCTCTTTCTCAAGATTTAAAAAAAGAAATCGTCTTCTCAAGTCCCTTTAAACTGGCAGGTTACGACTTTACAGATAATGGAAACTTTTACTTATTACACAACAAAAAAGATATTAAAACTAAACAGAAAAAATATTATTTAACGGTTTACAGTGCTAAAGATTTTGAAGAAACCCTTTCGTATGCTCCTAAAAATAAAATTAAAATTAGAAGCATATCTCCAGATGGTAAATCCTTATTGTATAGCACGTCGAAATCAAAAAGTAAGTTTAACATTTTAGATGAGCAAGGACACACGAAAACTTTAAAAGACTCTAAAATTGAAGGGAATTTGTACAGGGAATATTCTAAAAGAAATTTACTATCCGACTTTGATCTGAGAGTTGATTTTACAGAATTTATGTTGAATAAATCATATTATGTCATCGCTCCTAAAATAAAAGACAGTCCTAACTTATCTCTATTAGAAAGGTCTTTTGATCTCAAAACGCCTAAATATTCCAAATTCAGTTTCCCAAACTATGAAACTGATCGTAAAAAATTACTTTGGTCTCTCAACACAACGTCTTCAGATCAATTAGTATTTGTCGCTAAAGACCTCTCAAAAGATGGTAAAGTGGATAATTATTTCGTATCTATCTATGACGAGAAATTTAATATTCAGCATAGTACGAGCTTAAAAGTTGAATTTCTTAAGGATTATTTCAGCTATTCAAATGATGGAAAAGGAACATCTTGGTACCATTATGCATATGACACCAAGGATTCTACGGCCAAAAATGTTGATGCATTATCTGGAGCTACAGGCAACCTTCTTTTTGACAAAGAAGAAAATGTTTTTTACACATACGGGCTCTACTCTGTAAAACAAAAACCATATAGAATAATTAAACCCGATGGTTTTTATATTTACAAATTTGACTGGAAAGGGAAACTGTTATGGAACAAAAAGCATTCAATTTCTGAGTACAAAAACTTCAGCAAAAAACAAAAAGGGTTTCATTACATCGTTAAATTAAATAAAACAGGAAACAAATTAGGTATTAGTTTAAGACCTGAGGACGGGAAAAATATATATCTGGCAAGTTTAGATGAAAACACGGGAGACATTATTAAGAAAAGCATTAGCGCTTACTCGTATTCTCGCAATGGGTACAATGGAATCTCAAAAAATACATTTTGGTCACCATACAATCTTAAAAACGATTATAGTTCAAAACTAAATTTTGATTTTGAAACAATAGAAGCCCTTTTTTTTAATTCTAAATTTAGCAATTATTTAAAATCACTAAAAGATCAAAAATTTAGTTTCACATCTAAAATAATAGATTCTGGAGTTATCGTTATACAATCTGAAAATAAAACGGATAAATTTAGCTTAATGAAATTCAGTTTTTGATCTTTAAAATTATTCAATTCATATAACAAATTAATTTAAAATAATGGCAGTACACGTAAGTACAACATGGTTAGGCGATATGCGCTTTGAAAGTACAAACCCTTCGGGACATAATTTATTTATCGACGCTGGTGAAGACAATGGCGGCAAGAGTGAAGGCCATCGTCCTAAAGCACTAATGCTATCTGGTTTAGCAGGCTGTTCTGGATTAGACGTCGCTTCACTGATAAAAAAAATGAAATTAGAGGTTACCAATTTTAAAATTGATACGGAAGCTAATTTAACAGACGAGCACCCTAAGATTTATGACAAAGTAGATATGCAATTTCATTTTTACGGCCCTAATCTAAACGAAAAAAAATTACAGCGTGCTGTAGATTTGTCTATAGAAAAGTACTGCGGTGTAATGGAAATGTTTCGTCAATTTTGCACTTTAACTATTACCACGCATTTTCACGAAAACGCCTAGATTTTAGCGTTACTGAAGTATAAAATACGTAACGGCACTTATTTTAATTTTTTTTCAATGCGTTGGACGCTAAAACCTAAACCTCATTTAGACCACGTACGGCACTTACAGGACGTACTTCAAGTTGACGAGACCATTGCGGCATTGCTCGTGCAACGTGGTATTACAGATTTTGAAACGGCAAAAGCTTTCTTTCGACCGCGTTTAGAACACCTGCACGATCCTTTTCTTATGAAAGATATGGATAAGGCAGTAAAACGCATTACAAAAGCTATAGCTGCGCAAGAAAACATATTGGTCTATGGCGATTACGATGTAGATGGCACCACATCGGTCGCCTTATTATCTACATACTTAAAAACAAAACACGACCAGGTACACACCTACATTCCAGACCGCTACGATGAAGGCTATGGGGTGTCTCTTAAAGGCATTGATTTTGCCGCAGACCACAATTTTTCGCTAATTATTGCCTTAGATTGTGGTATTAAAGCCATAGATAAAATTGCATATGCACAAAAATTGGGTATTGATTTTATTGTTTGTGACCACCATAGACCTGGGGATAACATTCCTAATGCTGTCGCTGTTTTAGATCCAAAACGCGAAGATTGCAATTACCCTTATAAGGAACTCTGCGGCTGCGGTGTTGGTTTTAAACTCATACAGGCCCTTGCTGAAAAGGATGGCCAAACTCCAGCAGATCTTATGCCATATCTGGATTTGGTTGCAACGGCCATTGGCGCAGATATTGTACCTATAGATGGGGAAAACAGAGCACTTGCCTATTTTGGCTTACAAGTCATCAATACAGCACCGCGCCCTGGAATAAAAGCCATTTTAGATCAGGTTGAGAAAACCAATCTTACCATTACCGATGTTGTCTTTACCATTGCACCGCGAATAAATGCTGCGGGACGAATGGAACATGGCAATTTTGCAGTTTCGTTATTAGCAGAGCAAGATTATAACTTGGCAAAAACACAGGCGGCCAACATAGAGGCTTATAATTTAGACCGCCGCGATACCGACAAACAAATTACAGCCGAAGCCCTAGAACTCATTACAAGCTGTAACGAAGAAGAACGCTTAACAACTGTAGTGTACCAAGAGCACTGGCACAAAGGTGTAATTGGCATTGTAGCCTCTAGGTTAACCGAAACCTATTACAGACCTACGCTGGTCTTTACTAAAAGTGGTGAGATGTTAGCAGCCTCGGCACGGTCTGTAAAGGGCTTTGACGTCTATAATGCGCTAGATGCTTGCAAAGCGCATATAGAACAGTTTGGCGGCCATAAATACGCAGCAGGCCTCACTCTAAAACCAGAAAACTACAGTGCTTTTAAACAGGCCTTCGAAGCTGAAGTTTCTAAAACCATAGACCGCAACCTCCTTACGCCAGAGATTAGCATAGACCAGCATATTGATTTAAACAGCATTACCCCCAAATTTTATAGAATCTTAAAACAATTTGCGCCTTATGGCCCCAGTAATTTAGCACCTACCTTTATGACGGATGGGCTTAAAGACACTGGCTACGGAAAATGTGTGGGGGCAGACCTCTCACATTTGCGTTGCACAGCAAAACAAACCGATAGCCCTAGTTTTGTTGGTATTGGTTTTGGTTTAGGTGATAAATTAGAACTTATCTCAAATCGCAAAACATTTAAGGCCGTTTATGCTGTTGATGAAAACACGTGGAATGGCAATGTATCCTTACAATTAAAACTAAAAGATATAAAAGCATAACTTATGACTAAGACAGACCCTTATGCCGCATTGCGTATTAAAGAATTTAATATTTTTTTAGTGGTACGCCTATTTTTAGTATTTGGCTGGTCCATGCAATTTATTGTTATAGAATGGCAGGTCTATAGCTTAACTAAAGACCCCCTATCGCTAGGTATTATTGGTTTAATGGAAATTATTCCTGCATTTACTATGGCGTTGTTTGCGGGACATATTGTAGATCAAAAAGAGAAACGCAACCTCTTTGCGCTTTGTATCGCCGCATTTTCTCTAATAAGCTTAGGGCTTTTTGTATTAACCCTCGATAGTGTTACCAGTACTTGGCCTAAAACAACTGTACTGTATGCCATTTATGCACTTGTCTTTTTTGGCGGATTTCTACGGTCTTTTTTCGGCCCTATTATTTTCTCTTTAGTCGCTTTATTAGTGCCTAAAAGCATATATCCTAACGCTGCAACATGGAGCACAAGCACTTGGAAAGCAGCCGCGGTTCTCGGCACCCTTGGTGGTGGTTTTTTTATCAGTTGGTTTGGCGTACCAAACACACTGTGTTGCGTCTTCGTTATGGTACTGCTTGCCTTTTTAACTGTATTTCTAATCTCTAAAAAGCCCATTTTAAATACTAAAAAAGGAGAACCTATGCTCCAAAGCTTAAAGGCAGGTGTGCATTTTGTTTTTCAGAATAAGGCTATTTTAGGGGCGTTAACTTTAGACATGATCGCCGTATTATTTGGGGGTACCGTAGCTATTCTTTCCGTGTTTGCACAAGACGTGTTACAGGTAGGAAGTCAAGGCTTTGGCATATTAAACGCTTCTATCTCTTTAGGCAGTATTCTCACCATGTTTATAACAACATACATTCCTATACACAAAAATACAGGGAAGAAATTACTAATCGCTGTTTTTATATTTGGTCTTAGCATTGTTGGTTTTGGCGCTTCTTCACTGTTTTGGTTAAGTGCGCTTATGCTTTTTATTAGCGGTGCAGCCGATGGCATTTCCATGATTATTAGACAAACCATTTTACAATTAAAAACACCTGATGCTATGCGTGGTCGTGTCTCTTCAGTAAACTCTATGTTTGTAGGCTCTTCCAACGAATTAGGCGCGTTCGAAAGTGGTTTGGCCGCTAAACTTGTAGGTCCTGTTGCAGCTGTACTTTTTGGTGGCAGCATGACCTTACTAACAGCTATTGTTATTGGAATTAAAAACCCTGTGCTTCGAGATTTAGATTTAACAGAAACTGTAGCGCAAAACACTAATGAAATGCCTTAATCGTTTACGAACTTTAATAAGGCTTTAACCAAAGTTTGCGGCTGCTCTTCTTGTATAAAGTGCTTGGCATCTAGTATGGTCATGTGATCTGGCGCTATGTTTAAATCTTTAATAACACGTTCGCGTTGGGGCTCCCATTTTAAAAAGTCATCATTTTTACCCCAAACTACTGCCACAGGCATCTTTAATTTAGAAAGGGTAGGCGCGTAGTCTTTTAGCGTATTGCACGTTTGCGTAAAAAAATAATACATGGCTTTGGTTTTCCCCTCTTTTAAAGGGATTTTGTAACCTTCTATATCCGTATCTGTTAATGTATTCTTGGTAAGTCCCGATTTAAACAATCCATTTAACATCATGGTGTTGGTAAGGCTACTTCGGTAGCTCCACATGGCTGTTTTGGCTAAAACACCCTCTTCAAAACGAATAGGCGGATCAAACCCTTCCTCATAAATAATTGTATTTAATACCAGCATACGCTTGATACGATGCGGTGCTATTTCGGTCAGCTCCCAAGTCCAAAGTCCACCAGCATCATGCATAACATGCGTCCAGTGTGGAATATCTAAATGGTCCATGAGTGCCAACAAGCGTTTGGCATGGTTGGCTTCAGAATAAAGCGCATACCCATCGGGAGAATCGCTAGACCCAAATCCCAACATGTCTGGCACAATAACGCGGTGCGTTTGCGCCAAATCGTCAATCATATGTCTATACAACCAACCAGAGGTAGGCACGCCATGTAACAGTACAATAACATCCCCTTTCCCTTTGTCGATATAAGCGAGTTTACCATCTTCAGAATTAAAATAAGACTGCTGCCCTCGAAAGGTATCATAAGTCATTGGCGCTTCCGTTTTAGATTTTATCTGCTTGGGTTTACACGCTGTTAATCCAATAATACAGACTACAAATAAATATAATGTCTTCATCTCAATATGCTATTAAAGGTAATCAAATTTTTCTAAACGAAGTGTCTCACCATCAAAAACACCATAGGTATAATAGGTAATCCAATCGCCTAAATTCATATATTTAGATGTCCCTAAAGGGATGTCTAAAGGCAAATGCCGATGTCCAAACACAAAAAAATCACGGTGTTTATCTTCTAATTTACGCTTGCAGTATTGAACCAACCACTCGTTATCTTCGCCTAAAAATGTAGCATCGTCTTCTCCAGAGATCAGTTTGTTTTTAACCGATAAATACTGTGCAATGCGCATGCCTATATCGGGATGCCCCCAGCGGAAGAGCCACTTAAAAAACGAACTCGTAAATACTTTTTTTAAACGTTTATACCCCTTGTCGCCTGGTCCTAAACCATCGCCATGACCAATAAAAAACGTTTTGTTGTTAAAGACAAATTCTTTGGGTTTATGGTATACAGGAATTCCTAGCTCGTCTTCAAAATAACCATTCATCCACAGGTCATGATTTCCAACAAAGTAATGAATGGCAATGCCTGCATCCGACAGCTCTGCTAACTTGCCCAATGTCCTTGTAAAGCCTTTAGGAATTACCGTTTTATATTCGAACCAAAAATCGAACAGATCGCCCACTAAAAATAGAACCGCTGCATCTTCTTTTATCTGGTCTAACCAGGCTACAAATTTTCGTTCTCTTGGTCTTGAAGCCTCTTGTGTAGGCGCTCCCAGATGGTTATCGGAAGCGAAATATATCTTTTTGCCTTTCGGTATTTGCATGTGGTAAAGATAGCACTTTCCGATGACCTTAAGAATCACTTTTCAAACGGAAAAACACCTTTTTTAACCTCATGCCTAAAGTGAAGTACTTAGACTAGCGCTAAGTCATTTCTTAGTTTTCATAATGGCAACGACAAGCAATAGCCATACATGTACTGGCTTGAGAGGTCATCACTAAACATAAAGCATTAGCAATACAACGTCCTTTTTTTTCTGCACTCGTTTATAGAATGTGCTAAAACCTTAAAATACACTTATCTGTTTACTGTTGCAAAACTCACAAAACATAAACCGCCTTTGTTATGAAACTTGTACCTCCTACTCATGATACCAAAATACAAAAAGCCCTTACATCTCTGTAAAATCTCTTTCTATTTTTTATTTTCTTACTCTTGCCGCCACTAGTTGAAAAACTAGCGGTAGCCGTTACGTGGACAAACAGTACGGCACTAGTTACAAACTAACGCGAGCTGGGGTATTTCCAATCTATTGGATTGGTTACAAAACCACTCACTACTGGATTGTTATGAATATAATCTATCTTTTGTTTAATCACCTTTTCACTCCATAATTCAATGGGTTTATTGTGATGCTGCCAGAATTGGTATTTAGAGCCATTACTCTTCTTTTTGGCTGCACGCTCAAAAAACCAAAGTAAATATTCTTTTCTACTCTCTTGTGCATTGTTCTCTATAGTCTCTATGACTTTCTTTGCTGTATAACTTTTAAAATCTCTTAGTAAACTTGATGGCTCTTCTATGCTTGACCTAAAGATTAAATGTACATGACTTGGCATAAAGCAATAACAGTATAATTCCATACCTTTTTCTTTTCTACAGTAGTTTATGCTTTCTGCTAATACTTTAAAATAAATTTGACGCGTAAAGACATCTAACCAATTTACTGTCGCAAAACTCACAAAATACAAACCCGATTTATTATGGAACTTATAATTTCTGCTCATTCTCCTAAAATACAAAAAGCTTTTGCTGTGATGCAAAAGCTTTTTTATGTTTCTTACTGTTGACGCCACTAACTAAAAGTTAGCGGTAGCCGACACCTGTTACCCTAGCGGGGCTAACGCTCTCTCTTGTGTAAACATACTAGGACGAACGGGGGAATAATATTCCCTTTTCTAAGTTGGAACAAAACACGGTGTTCATGATTTTTTCTGCAATCTGTAGAAATCTCTATCATCACATCATTACTCGGTTTACTACTAAATTTGAAGGCCTCAAAACTAATTTTAGAATAAAGAAATTCATTTTCAGGTTTATCACTATACCAGCAAAATGGGTGAAAAGCTCGAGACAATACAAACTAAGAATATATGGTAATACGCACTTTAAAACATAGGTATTTATTACTAAAATGCTCCTTGAAATACTATATTTAAAAGAAAGAGTAAAAACTTTAATGGGAAAAGTACGTCCAATAAAAATTTTAAAACCTAAACATCTTTAGTAAAATACAAGATTTGAGCAAAACTTTAATGTCAAATATGATTTTCAATCCATTCTTAAAAACATACGGATTTAAGGTATAAACTAGCGCTAGCGGGGGGGACTTGACAATGTAATTATTGTTTACTTTGCTTACTCATATTGCCACTAGTCACAGACTAGCGGTAGCGGGGGAAAATCAGGTATTAAATCAATAATTTTATCTAGCAAATCAATATAAACATCTTTATTAACTGGAGCACTATAATCACATTGAGCTCCTTTAAGTTTTTTACTATTAATTTCTTGAAGAGTATCTATATCAATATTTACTTCAAACTTTTCTATCAATAATATTTTAGTATCATTAATTATATTTAACAAAAACTCTTTCCTTTGATTATTTGTTATATATATATCCAAATCAAGATGTAAACATGACCAAAAAGAGCCAATAGAACAATCAACCAAATGGCTATAAAAATCCTCAATCCATTTTTCAGAAGATTTTCCGACATGTGATTTCATTGTCTCTAATAAAAAGTAGATAGAATTTTCTATACTACTATCATCAACCCAAAAGCCTTTATCAGTCGACTTAAATTCTATATTATATCTTAAATGACTTGTAGACATATTTTAATTATTAATAATTTCTAATTGCCCGCTTCTTCTAATAGGCTCAAATTTTTCTCTAATATAAAATTCTATTTCTATTTTTTGTAAATCTGAAAACCCTTCCATATCTAGAATAATTTTATCAACTCCCTTTTGTAACTTATTAATATGAATATCTATCGATGGTAAAAAGCCTCTTAAATAATTTGGGTGTGTTTTTGCTTGTCTCGCACCTCCCATAACATCAATCACTTTTCTATTATTAGAATTAATAAAATCTCCCGGTCCACCTGTTACTTGTTGCATTAATTTAGCTCCAGATATGAGTTCATAATCCGCTGCGGTTTCCGCTTCATCAAGTTTTGTTAATTTACCCTTTTGAGCTGGATTTGGAAATTGACTTATTTCTTTTACTCTATTATTTCTTATTGTTATATCCGCATCTATTTTAGATATTATATTATCAAAGCTTTTTAAAGGAGCATCAGTAAGTGTAAATCTTTTAATAAACATTGAACGAAGTCCCTTACTAACAGCTTTAAGCTCCAATAACCCAGCTACTGCTCCAAATGCAGCCCAACCATAATTACCTGCTTTATAATCGATATAGGCATCAGTTGCAGCACCAACTGGACTTAACTTATACATAATATAAAAAGGGTTTTGGTTCATTTGGTGCTGTTGAAGAGCATCATATGATTGTTTATAAGAACGTCTAGCTTCATCAGCTGCATTTTGTCTAATAAACTCTGCACCTATCCTATGGGCTTGTTCAGCCGTTTGAAATAATCCTTGTGAGGATAAATCTGGTGCTACCATAGGGAGGTCTACCAAATTCAACTGCACTTTCCTAACCTTATTAAAGTTATAATCCCAATGGTAATATTCCTCTAGTCCATCTAAATCTAAAGCCATAATTGGCTTATTCCCTGCAAACTGGTATGGTGTATAATATGCATAACTTGCAAATAGCGGGTCAGTACTCAAGAACTTTCCTAACCTAGGGTCATAAATTCTAAAACCATAATCGTATTGCGCACCTTCACCTTTAACTTCATCATCTTTCTCTTTTCCATTAAACCCATATCGATAAAAGTCTGATTGTCCATGCCTATTAGGCAGCAGCATTCCAAAAGGATAATAATCATTATATGAAAGAACGTCGGGTACAAAGGTATCATTTTTAAACAACTTTCTATCACTTACCACACTTAGCACATTACCCAAATGGTTCGAGAGCTCATAACGTTTATCGCCTACGGTATGGGTATAAGTTATAGTGCCTTCTGTAACTGGTGCGCCCTCGTTAATCAATACATCTGTCTGTTGAAGGCCTAATCGGCTGCTACCATAGATGTGCTGTTCTTTTAAGCGCATGCCTTCAACAACCTGGTTATCATTAGCATTACAAGTCACCACACCTATCGTTGCTTGATGTATCGCACCTGTTTTTATATGAGCACCATTGGCATAGGTTACCGATTTGCCTGCGGTCACTTCCAGATTTTGTTCCGTATCCACTAAAGTGGTAATAAGGATGTCCTCTGTCGCCTTTTTGACACCACTAGCTTTAGTGGGACTATCAATATTAAGTAGTGCTAAGCACGATGAAACTGTAAAAGGTTCGCCTTCCCCATACACAGCGAGTGTATTGCCTTGTGCATCTCGCACATAATAGGTTTTCTCGCCTCCATTTTTTGTAGTTTTAGCAATACGGTTGCCCAGACCGTCATAGACAAACGTAATGACTTCGCCATTGTCTTTGGTCACACTTTTTACTTTACCATCTACTCGCCAAGCTATTGTTAGCCCTTCTGCGGCATCTCTGGTTAACTGTCCAATAGCATCATAGGTGTAATTACCAGCAGTTTGTTTGCCTAAATCATTAAAACCAAGCGCGCCTAAAGCATCGTCTACATGATCCAGTTGGTTGGTTGGTTTAGGCAGCCCTGTTTCTGGATCTTCTACCATCTTATAAGTATATGCTAATGCATCCATTGGCGTTGTGCCTCCAGTACTATTTACTGTCGTTCGGTTAAGTGTTTTGAGGTTGCCGTTGTTATCATAGCTATAGCTACTACTGTAATTTTCTACGCCAGAAACACCATAGCCCTGCATTCCAACAATTCTGTTTAATTGATCGTAAGTATAATGATTAGATTGTGCATCTAAGACCTCTTCTTTGGTATCCATTAGCCCTGTAACCATCTGTTTGATATTACCATTGTACAAATTTCTAGCACTTGGGGAACCGGCACTTATTTTAAAAGCATTAGTGGTACCTATAGCACTGTAATCTTTATCGTAATAGCTTAAACTGTACCCAAAGGCATCTTTAGCGCTGCTTGATCCTGCGGCACCATCTTGGCCCATATCGTCTGTAGGAACTATAGTTTCAGAATTCACCCCTTTTAACCAGCCCTGTAAGGTATAGCTGTAATCTATGCCCTGAACCTCTTGGTCTCCTAAAACAGTTCTAGCTAGAGGTCCATGTGGGTAGTATTGATAGTTTGCATCTTCTTCCCAGTTCATACCATCTGATGAGGTAAACACACTCACAATTCTATTGTCTGCATCATAAACATAGCGGTGTATAAATTGATCTGGTTGCCCTTTTTGATAGATTATTTTATTAACATTACCACTAATTAAATCGTACTCATATCGTACATTTTTAATCCCTGAACTTGGCGTATTAGGATCTATTCGCATCATGGTATTATGCTGCACGAGTTCTACCACATTGCCATGAATGTCGTAATTATAAAATAGCGCATTGTCGTAATTAATTAAAGCTGTATCCGCAGTATAACTGTCAAAATAATAGACGCCTGTAACACGATTTCTAGACGTACTGGCATAGGTGCTTTTATTGGTTACTGTATTAAAAATAGAGGTAACATCTAAGCCTACTGTGCGTTCGCTGTAATGGGTTTGTGTGACTTCATGGCGTACATCAGATATATTATTGGGGAAATCCAGAAATCCATTTTCCTTTTCTTTTTTGGTGCGTATGCCTGTAAATACTTCATTTTTATTGGATGCAAACACCAATTTGCCCGAAGCATCCAAAATCTCTAAAGCTTGGTTGGGCACCAACTCTCCTGCTTCCACAATTCTGCCCAAACCATCGTAAGTTGTATAACTAAAAGTATTATCTTTAAGTTGTCTCGCATTTTGAGAGGCTATAATACGGCCTAATTTGTCGTACGCAAATCGAGTAATCCCTCCATCTGGTGTTTTTTGCCAAGTTAACTGGTTTAAAGAATTGTATTTGTAGTTGGTTAGAAATGTGTGCGCAGGTAGTAGTGCCTCTACTTCGTTAGGGGTATTAGCGTTGCGATGTGCGTTAATGGCAGCATGCACGCCGTCGCCTTCCAACTCATCTTTATTAAAACGGTACACACCTTCTGGCGGCACTGTTTGTTTAAGATTGCCCGACTGGTCATAGTAATACAATGTGTATTGGTATTCCTTATCAAAATACGTCATGTTAAGATGTTCTGTAACATTATCTAAGGCCGCTTTAATATAGGCTTTCTTAAATTCTATACGTTTTGCTTCCAAAAACCGCGTATAACTATCTTGATTGTACAACTCACTTACATTCGCTACAAATTCTTTACAACCTGTGGGTTGCTCTGGTAATTCAATGGCAATTTCCGGCACTGTTTGCAATACAGACTGTTGGCAGATCTCTGGATTATTTTTAAGAAAATTGGCTACAAATGCAGTCCATGGCATCGCATTTTCACGCTTAGCGGTCACCTCTGCAATGTATCCTGACACGGCATTTTGCGCAGCTGCAGTGCTATAATTTAAAGTGGTTGCCGCAAACTCTGCTATGGTAAGAAACTGTAAATCTGTAACCGATGTTACAAGGCCCGAGATATAGCGCCCATAATCATCTACTGCTCTTGCCAATTGTGCATCACAAAAATAGTCTACAGTATAATAGGCTGGCAATTCATACCCCGCAATACTGGCTACAACTTGCTGAAGTGCAATGTATTTATCAGTACAACTTACAGGAGCCACTGGTTCTGGTATACACGATACACAAGTTGCATTTGATGTTGCATTTCTAGATTTTGTTGCGAATGAAGACGTATTATCCGTTACTGATGATTTCGCTAGAAAAGCCAGTCCATCATCAAAACAATCCCTATTATCTGTACGCACCACTTCAATAGCATCTATAGTCATATATACAGATCTACCCGTTTCGCTTTTAGCACCAAAAAGTAATGCCGCATTCGCTTTTGTTTCGGGTGCAGTTATAAAAACTTCGGCATGCGACCATGTTTGAGCACCAAATCCATTAAAAGCTAATGTTGGTGCTTCTACTGTCACACCATCTAGAGTCACCGTAACTGTACCTAATTCTCCAGGTTCTGTTCGCGGGGTTGCTGGAGGGTAAAACGCATCATCACCGCCATTCGCTTGATAAAAAGAAATAACATATGTCTTACCCCCCTCAACAGGAATATTAACCCCAAAACTTTCAATATTATTCCTAGCCTCATTCGTATTAACTCCTACAAACACACCTCCATCTGGACTGGGCTGTTGGGCTCGAATAAGAGGCGTTTGTGGTGTGGTTTCAAAAAAAGCATCTACTGTTCCTGTCGCATTATAAAAGCCAGCAGCATCAATTTGCTCTTTTAGTTGTCCGTTCGTAAATGTTCTAGAGCTTAACGTTTCAAAAGACCCATCGACATTTATAGCGGCTAGAATATCGCACTCTGGCTCTAATTCAAAAAATTCACACCCTACGTCTTCTATGTTGTTGGAGACACCTTTAGTACGAACTATCAAATTGTCTTGAGCAACAGTATTAAGGCCTCCATTATTTTTTGAATATGAAATGGTATAGCCCTCCGTAGTTTTATCGACACAAGTCACACCATTGATAGCTTTATAGTCACCCACATTACTTAGATCAAAAAACAAATATGTCTCTGCAAATGATGTTGAACTCTCTGCAAAAACCAATTCAAACCATGCATTTTCTTCTCCTTCTATTATTCTGGCTTCTACATAATTTGTCTGTACAACTAGTGGACTATCTCCCTTATTGACTTGAGTTTGCAAGCGTTTTTTAATTTGAAAATCATTGAGCAATACTGCTGCTAGGTCTGTTACGTCATATTCCGTACTACCAGCTCTCATAGCATCCAACCAATTTTGACTAAATGCATAATCCATTATTTTCAATAATTCTTCTTCAAATACGCGTTCTGCATCAGAATTGGCTTCACACACATCAACCATCTCACAAGTAACATCTGGCCCTCCTATATCGGTAATACCACAACATGAGAAATTAAGTAGCGTGCGTTCTGTTTTTAAAATCTGCCCTTCTAACCTTATTTTTTTAAAATCACTATTTAAATAAGTAAGGTGCCCTTCATTATAGATTCCTTCACTATTGTTGATGATATCTCCAATATATAAGCCTGTAATAATATAATCCTTACCCGCAGGCAAGTTGCCATCTAAACTGTATGTTAAGTAGGTTTCTAAAGGTGTTTCAATAAAACAAATCCCGTTCTCGACCTTCCAGAATACATTTGTATTAGGAGCTATTCCAAAATATTCTGGCAAATAACTATCGCGATAGGCTGGATAATCCTTCAACGCAAAACGACTCGCTCCAATTTGGTTACTTTGTACCAATGCATTTAATAAATTAAGCATCGCAGCTTTAAACCGTGGTTGGATGTCACAATCGTTTGTTATTAATGTACCTTCTCCTCCAGAACCAAGATCGTCTCCTATCTCATTTCCGGAAAAATTTATAGAACACTCGCCAATTTTAGCTTCGGTAGTTCCTGTTAAGATAATTTCTTCAAAGGCGCCTTCTCTATTTGAAGGGCTTGTTACCCTAGCCAATACCTGGAAATTAAATTGATTGATACCTGTTGTGGCATCCGTAACATAATTGGTATATTTTAAAGTATTTACACGGGTAATAACCCATGTATTTCCATACCCAGACCACGCGTAATTACTGTTATTAGACGGCAACGCTAGCCGTACAGGCGTACCGCCTTGAAAAGCAACCTCCAAAATATTACTATTACTAGGGTCTGGTGTACCTGTTATGGTAAAATCGCCACTATTGGGCGTAACTTCTAAGGCGTCATATAAAGCACGGGTAAGATAGTTGCCCGTATAGTTACCCATAGCGCTTGCGATATTGTTATAAGTATCATTACTGTTCTTTTGCGTTACAAGACCGTTAAGATAAAACTCTAAATCACGTGCTAGAGGACAAACGCCAGTATCTACATAATATCTGTAATTGGTCTGCTTTTCTAATTCTGCAACGCCATCTATTGTGGACTGTCCAGAATTATACAATGCATCTGCAGGAGGGTATCTTTTCTCTTTATCGGCATAAAACGAATTGCCTGCTGCGGTACACAAACTAGCTCCCCTCCTGTCTAATAGGCTATGAATCTTTTTGGCTTGAGGATAGTCTGCTAGAATAGCAACCAATGCTATGGGTTTATCTTTAGAGTTAATACAACTATTGTAAAACCCTTTATTATGAGCATATATGGTAGAAAATACATACTGTATTTTTTGTTTCAAATTCACATAATACGACCGATAGGTTTCCCAGACCCGTTCTCGCTGTGCTTCTGGGAAACTATTACTTTGCACAATAGATTTCGTATCTAAAAAGCTGCGGTTTCTATCACAGTTCTCAAGGCTATTACAAGCTACAGTATTATATGCAATTGTTAGCATCGCTCCATTGCCATTTGTTGCGCCAAAACCGTCATAATTACGCGTTAACGCTTCTCTCATCACCTCTTTTTGTAGCGACTCGTGTGCGTTTCCTTCAAAATAGGGGTCGATATCCATTAACTGTGTTGCACTGGCAAAAGGATCTAAACCTGCCGATACCGCTTCAGTATACGTCTTAGAATATAAAAAATTAGTATAGCCATCGCTATTCATGGCAGCTCCTGCAACTGTACTCGTTCGCGCACATACCGTTTGTTCATACTCTAAATATGCGTATTCTGGATGGTAAATAAGTAATGACGCCGCCCAAGACTCCTGCCAATATGTTTTAAGCGTTTTAATATCAGACAGCTTTAAATATTGTGGTTCGACTTTAATGAGACCTTCTATATCGGTTTCTAAAAATGGGCTTTGCTCTAAAATAGGAGGGTCATAGCTACCACCATCTACTTGCACTTCTACATAACTAATAAATCCATTCTCATCATAATAATGCCCAGCGTCTTCTCCTAAATCTTTTTCATAATGAAACGGATTTCGCCAGCTTTTTTCTGAAGCACTTAATAACAGGTTCTCTTCATTAAAAATACTTAAGTCTTCTAGAAGTGTTTCATTTTGATCCTTGAACCGCATTCCATACTGCCCAGAAGGGGACATATCAGTCTCTAAATTGGTTTGCCCATTAGCACATGATATCGAATTCTCTATATTAGAATCTTGTTCACCTGCTTGAAACGCGGCATCGCAAGAGGCATATAACAAGACCCATTCTCTGGCAAATCGTTCTTCTAACAAAGGTATTTCACTAGGATCTGCAATAGCATCGTAAGAAGCCATTTGCTTATTAACGTAATACGTTTTTGCTTCTTCTAGTTGGGATTCGGAAAATATGGTGCCATCATCTTTTGTTCTAAGGCTAAGTCTACAGGTTTCTATCGAAATAAAACAATCACTTATCACTGCCTCTGGTGAAAACTTATTTGGGTCTTCGTAACATAAACCATCGGGATTTGTTATTTTAGAGATATAGGCATCTGTATATGCCTCAATCTTCTCTTTGTTAACTTTTAATATTTTAGAAACTCCAAACGGCCCTTCTTCCATACTTTTCACATCTTCCTCGAAAGAAAATGGTGTTGTACTTGCCGTTTTCGTTACTTTTAATGGTGTTTCTAATAAAATGCCTCCTGTATTATCTTCTACATCCAATACAATATCATACACAAATGGAAAGTTAGAGGTGTCTTGTTCACAGCCATACTCAAAATTAATGCGTTCTGTTTCTAAAGCATATTGAAATTGATAATCGGTATTATCTGCAAGATTAACTTGCAGTGACTGGTGTATTTTGCCATCTAACAATACCCCATTTTTTGTGGTACTAAAAAGCGCATTGCTTTCTTCGCGTTCCAAGAGGTCGAATGTTACACGCTCATGAAGTATTTCGTTTTTAGTTTCATCGTCTAAAGCATCTAACTGGGAAGGACTTCCCCCTGCCAAAGCTGTGGCAATGGTTCTCCCTTGCGGGTCTATATAACTCACACTAATTTGACCATTAGGATCTACTACTGCATTCTTTTTGTAACGCGAATAATTCCCCACATTATATCCAAAAAGACGGTTTAACTCTTTCTGTTTTGGAATACTGTAGTAATAACGCATTTCGTGCTTAGATCCTAGCTGGTGGTCTGGGCCTACACCGCCTTTTCTATGTATTCTACCTGTATTATCTGCGGTATATTCTATTTGTGAAAAAGGCATCCCTTTAGCATCTGGAATACGGTCTTTAAAAGCACTTGCTACTTTATTTTGATTTGAATAATACTGGCTCGCCCCTTTATTTGTAGACATAGGTGTTATCTCTACTGCCGTATTAGAGATATGCGCGTCTTCATCAAAATCTTGATAACTATACACCTCATCTAGGTTGTTTTTATTAAAATCGGTTATGAAACCAATGCCTTTTTCGGTGGTAGGCACTGGCAAAACCTCTATCGCTGGTCGTCCATGCCCATCATAAATAACTTCTCCTACAATAATATTATCATCAGAATTTATTTTAGTAACCGTTTGTCTGTTACGTAATGTCCCATCAAAATAACTCACTACATCTTTGCGCTTTCCTCCTTCAGCATAACTCGCTTGAAACTGCCAATTCATATCTGTTTTATGACCTGTTAAAACCTCATAAACATTGGGTTTCCAGTCGGATACTTTTTGTTTCACATCTGTTCCGCTAGACCAAATACCGTATTTTTTTTTGGTAACATCTTCTAGATAACGCCCTACTGCTCTTACGCGGTATACCAAATACCCTTTATCGAAAATGAGAGGTATTTGGTAAACTTTCTCTGTCGTTTGAATACGAGTATTGTTTTGCTTAAACTCTTTTTGTGTTAAATTGATGACTTCAGCAGCTAGGGATGTATCGTTATCATTTCCATAATTGTCTAACCAAGTCCACTCTACATCATAATACGTAGCACCTGTAACCGCTTTCCATTTAATTTCTAAAGTATTCTGTGCCTCCGTATACACTGGAGCTAACATTTCTGGAGCTACTGCAGCGTCTAGTCTATAAAAACGCTCTGCACTAAAACCAATCACCATTTTAATTCCTGGAGGCAGGTCTCTACTATCTTGCAATGGCCTTTCTTTCACCTTATCTTCTATCCTTGCCCTCAGTATTTTTACTTCTGCACCAAAATACCCTGCTATGTTGTAGGTGCTAATATGGTCGAAATTCCCTCCCACATTAGGAAAGGTATTGCTTTCTACACGTAGTGTCGTCGTATAACTTCGTTCGCTGTCAACCACTCCTGCGCCTAAAATAGGAGAGACCTCTACATCTAGCTCTAGTACGAACCATAAGTCACTAGGACTATCTGCTTTATCTACAATTAAGGACACAGATGCCATGGGGTTAACATCTACGCCTAGCCCTTCTGTAAGTTGAGGTGTATTAAAAGATACCGTATTAGTATTCCCTACAATATTGCTAAGTTCTGTTGCATTGAATGTTTTCTCAGATTGAGAAAAGCTTAAGCCAAAAACAAGGAGAAAAACAAAATATAATTTGGTTTGTATAAGTGAAATATTCATAGTGCCGCTGTACTAGTAATTACTTTAAAAATTTAATGAGATACCGTAACTTGGTAATCCTTATAGTGTTTTGAAGGCAAACAATCCTTCTTATTCGAAAACGAAATGTAACGTCCTAATGTTTCTGCTTTAAGCGCTGTAGCGTTAGTGCTGTGTTTACATAGAATATCTAACTGCGCCTTATCGTATATAGTAGTACCTTCTTCGGTTTGGAAAGGCATCTTATTTGCAAAAAACAATTCTTGCTTTTCTAGCGTATAGCTCTCTTTGTCAATATACAACACGACCTTATGATAAGGCGTTTGATGATCTTTAGACATCACTTTCAACTCGCAGATCCACTGTGTTTGAACTGCTTTAAAGGCTTTTATTTCGAAGTATTCTAAAAACGTACTGATATCTACTGGAGAACCTACTATTGCCTTAGTGCTCTTACGAAATAAAATCGTTTTATTGGTATGATTTATAGTTAAATGGGCTTGTGGAAAAGATAGCACTTCGGTATCTAATAGACTTAATTTTGTAATGCCCTCCCGTTTTTCTAAAATCCCTTTATAAGCATATGCACTTTTTAAAGCAGTTCCTCTTTTAAAATTAAATTCAAACTGAATTTGATAATTTGGCTTCGTTTTATAAAGATCTGTTACTTTAGAAAGCACCTCTAACGCTCTTGGGTTTTGAGCTGTAACGTTGTGGCACAGCAACATAGACAAGACTACATGCACCGCTATTCCTAATGTTTTTAGTCGTCTCATTTTAATTGCTATTTAATTTAGAATTTCCAGACCTCGTTTCTTGAATTGTATAAATGCCTTCTTCAGTTTCTTTTTTCACGCGTACCAATCCACCTTCTTGATCGTATTCATAAAAAGTCGCATAATTGTTCTCATCCAATTCAGACTGTAACCTTCTTGTCACAGGGTCGTACACAAAGGTTTTCATATTACTATCAAAAGGGTGTACTCTAATATCGTCGTAGTAAGAGTTAATAGCTGTTTCTGCTGTGTTTTTAAGAAAAATACTCATAAAAGAGGCCTCTTTAGGCACTATAAAATCTGCAGAAATACGCTGCCAACCTTCTATAACCGCACCCTCTGGCTCAAATCTCGCCTTATAGAACCCGTCTGAAACATCTATAATATTATTATCCTTATCTTCATATACCACTTCTATTAAGCTATTGGCATAATGCATGACTTGATAATTAGGGTCGACCCTATAGGTTTTGAATTCTTTTTTTAACTGAATATTATAAACGTTAGGTGAGCGTACGTTTTTGATATCATGATTCTTCAAAGCAGTACTATTACCAACATCTATTTTAAAATTAGACAAGGCTCTAAAACCAGAACTACCAGGTTCATCATTCCTCACTAATCCTGTAAATTCTAGAGACAACGATGGGTTATTTAATAACGGATAACTTGCTTGAGGGTTGGTTTTATCGCCATATGTTGGTGTAAAATACCTCACATCTGGAACAGCGTTTATACCTCTTGGCACAAAAGAAAAACTAAAACCTACGATACGCTTTATACCATTAATAACCTCTTTTTCGTATTTGAAATTGTATATGGTAAGATTATCAGATCCCGATTCTTTTAAATAAGGTACTAAAGCATCATACTTTCGAGTTACAGGATCGGGCACATATCTTGGTGGTACAAATCGGCCTCTCTTATCCTCCTCTCTATGTAACACAAAATCTGTCACTAAATGATTTAACAATTCAACAAAAAGTGTGCTTATACTTGTGTCTTCCAAGAAATCTCTTGTTTCTGAAGTTACCTCTTCCAATCCCTGTTCTCTCACCCAGCCACTAATCACATAACGATTTCCTGGTTGCGGATGAAACTTTTCACAATTAATTAAAACAGGTGCTTCTTCTTCTATAAGTATAACACGTACTGCTTGCCTTTCCTCACTTTCGCACCCACCTTCTACCTCTGCGTTACTCGCATAATACGTCGTTCCTGAGATGAGTCTTGTTGAAAATGAATAAGTCCCATCGCCTTCTGGATTTTGATACCATTTTATATGCGTTCCTCTTGCTAGTAAATCTGAAACATAGGCATCTTCGCCTGGTCTTAAAATTATAGTCTGTTCTGAATTTTCGATTATTGGAGGTGTCGTTTTAAAAAATGATACCGTTACTGCAGCGCGTTTACCCTCTTCAACTCCATTATATTGAGCAACGTAATAAGTTGTATTAGCAACTAAAGCTGTCGTTTCTACTAATCTAGAATTACCCAATAGAGATGCATACCAAAACACTTCAAACTCAGGGTTACTTTTAAATACAACGATATCTTTTAAGGTAGGTTTTAGTGCTTTACAGAAAGTTTGTGTCTCAAATGTTGTAATATTTGGCACCCCTATAAAGACCTCTACTTCAAACCGACACGAAACAGCATCGTATGCTGCATAGTATAAACCACCATGAACTAAAGGCGTGTCTAACGCTATTGGAGTTGGCGCACTAAGCGACTCAAACCATACCACAGGGTTTTCTCCCGTAATTTCTAAATCACTTATAGTGGGTTTACTCCCAGCTCCAAATGTTTGAAAATCTTCTTGATCAATACGACCTGGTGCGCCTTCGTTAATAGATAACTGTACTGGTATACGATACGCTTCCCCCTCTACTTCTGCCCATAAAATCTCAGAATATACTAGTTTTAAATCGGGATCTAATACAGAACCTTCAACAGCATATTCGTACCATTTCGCACTATTAGCCCCCTTAGGAGGTAACAAGTCGGCAACTGTAGTATTATACGCATTACAATAAGTATATTCTGAACCTGTTACTGGCGTACTTGGGTCTGGATTTACAGGCTCTATTTTATCTACCAACCTAATGCGTCTTCGTGTTAAAGTTAAAGCGTTAATTGTGCTATTGGTTGAAATAAAATAATAGTCGCCCAGGTCTTCTTTTGTGATGTTTTTTATCTCAATCGCCCTTAGATTCGTTTCTCTAAGCTGTACGCCGTCCTTATACCAAACATAAGTATTATTAGGGCTCACTAATTGTTCTGTAGTTAGTGTTGTAGCCTTCCCTAATTCTACCAGCCGCACTTCATAGAGATCTACATTGGCTTGTGGACTGTAGGTAAATGTTTCGATTTGATTTTGATACCCCTCATATTCAGCCTCAAAATCATTAAAAACAAAAGCGTTATTATTAATCTGTAATACTGTATTTGCAAGTGTTCTATCTGGAATTAATAAGGGTATATCTCCCGAAAAATTATTGTGATCTAACTGGATATTAGCCAAAGACATTAAAGTGCCCATCTCTACAGGAATAGTTCCAGAAAAATTATTAAAGGACAGCCAAAACACTTCTAATTGACTAAGATCTGCTATGCTAGCAGAAATGCCACCATACATACGATTATCATTTAATTTTACACTTTTTAGATTTAAAATCGTATACAGACTTTTAGGAATAGGGCCTGTTAATTTTTTATTAGAGCTAAAATCTATCGCTATAAGAGATTGGTTGTTACCAATAGTCTCTGGAATGGCTCCAGCAAAACGGTTACCTCGAAGCTCTAGACGTTGTAATTCTGGAAAATTCCCAATTGTTTCTGGCAAGTCTCCTACTAACTTATTTTCACTTAACGCTAGTACTTTTAAACGTGTTAATGAAGTTATAGTATCTGGAAAACCTCCTGAAAGCAGATTTTCGGGCAACTCCAAAGTTTCTAACCGCGTTAATGCTCCAAAAGATGCTGGCACCTCTCCACGAATCCCATTATTGGGCAGACTAATTCCTATTATATTAAAATCTGTATCCACACTTACCCCATACCAATCGCAAGGCTTAGAGTCGGGATCATTAATTAACCAAGGTTGATTCCCTTCTAGAGTATTTTTCCAGTTATCTCCACCTGTCGCTTTATAAAAATCAATTAAAATTTGCCGATCGCTCTCAGAGATGTAACAAGAACCCTCTGTGCCAATTCGAATTGCAAAACGCTCTATACTTAAATCTTCTACAATAGTATTAACTACGTTTAAGGTATATATGCCTTCATCTTGAGCAGACGCCTTTTTTAGAGTATAATTTAATTGGTTTGCACCTTCAATAGGAACACCATCTTTATACCACTGGTAGGTATTATTTGGACTCGTAAAGGCCCTTGAGGTCATTAAGATATCTTCTCCCTCACTCCTAAATGTAAGGAGCTCATCGGTTTTTTCTTGGGGCGCATATTGAAATTCGATGGTTCCTATTTTAGTCCGATATGCGTCAAACTGGTCTTCAAAATCAGAAAACACAAAATTATTATTATGAAAATAGAATTTCTCAAGTAATGGTAATTCGCTTAAACCAGACGGTATCTTACTAGAAAAAGAATTATGGTTTAACATTAAAACATTAAGTTTATTTAGGTTAATTATAGTTTCTGGTAACGCTCCTTCTAAATTATTAGCACTTAGATCTAATATCTGTAATCCAGAAAGCTGTGTTAAAGACAAAGGAAATATTCCCGTTAGTCTATTTCCTCCCAAAAACAGGCTAAAAAGATTTTCCAAGTTCCCTAAACTACTAGGTACAGTACCGCTAAGATTATTAGCGCTTAGTCCTAGCTCACGAAGTTGATTTAAAGCTCCTAAAGCCTCAGGAATAGCTCCTGAAAGTTTATTAGCGTTTAGTCTTAGCCCACGAAGTTGATTTAACGCCCCTAAAGCCTCAGGAATAGCTCCAGAAAAGTTATTAGCGCTTAGTCTTAACTCTCTAAGTTCCTTTAATTGCCCCAAAGCCTCAGGAATAGCTCCAGAAAAGTTATTTTCTTCTAAATCCAGAGATTCCAATACTTGAAGCGCTCCTATTTCACTAGGAATCAATCCTGAAAGCCTATTTTCATCTACATGCAGCCTTACTAAATTTTGCAACTGTCCTAATGCTTTAGGCAACTGTCCTTCCAGTTTATTTTTTTTAAGATCTATTATTTTAACATTAATTAGATTACCAATAGACACTGGAATAGCCCCAGATAGCTGATTGTCATTCAATGATAAGTACTCTAAATTAGTTAATGCTCCCAGCTCTGATGGGATGCTACCTTCTAATTGATTTCGAGAAACATTCAAAGAGTTTAAATTCGTTAACGCCCCTAAGGTTCTCGGTATTTTTCCTGAAATTTTATTTCCAAAAATTTGAAGACGCTCAAGGTCTTTTAATTGCCCTAACGTCGAAGGCAATACCCCTGTCAGGTCATTAGTTTGTAAAACCAAAACGTTCAAATTAGGTATATCGCCGATCTGAGAAGGGATACTTCCCGTTAAATTATTAGTCCCTAGATTAATAGCTCTCAGCTTATTTAAGCGACTTATTTCTGGCGCTATACTGCCCTCTAACTTATTTTGAGAAAGCCCAAGCTTCTCAAGATTTAAAAGTTCCCATAACTCTTCTGGGATTTTACCGCTTAACGCGTTCTGAGCGAATTCTAATTCTCTTAAATCTGAAAATTTGCCGATCGAAGGCGGTATAACTCCCGTTAGATTATTACGTGCAAGGTCCAACTTTACCAACTTATTATTAATAACAGTTACACCTAACCAATCACAAACAGAAGATTCAGGATCGTTAATTAACCAAGGATGGAAATCCGACAGTGTATTTTCCCAATTATGCCCATTGGTCTTGATATAAAAATCGACTAAAGCCTCTCGCGTTGCCTTAGACACAGCGCAACTATTATTAGGATCGTATACATTAATAGTAATCACGTTCCTTATAAGCTCTAGTTGATCTATTTTGGAATTCGTAGCCCTAAAACTATACATTCCCGCATTAGTGTAACTTACTTCTGGTATGGTATAAGATACACTTGTAGCATTCTCTATAGGCAGTCCATCTTTATACCATTGGTATGTATTATTGGCTGGATTTGAAAATTCGGTAACGCTAAACGTATAAGAACTTCCCAATGCTAGTTTTTGGGTGTTCTCTACACCTATTTTACGCTGTGGCGCATAACTAAATGTTGCTAACTTATCTTTTAAATTATCGTATACTGGCACAATATCATCAAACACAAACCGGTTCCCATTCACATTTAGATGCGTTAAGGTTTCTATAGTTGTTAGCGCTGTTGGCAATGTGCTTTCCAATTGGTTCGCATGCACATCTAATCTTATTAATTTAGACAAAGCGCCTAATGTATCTGGTAATTCACCTACCAAGTTGTTATCTGCTAGTAAAATTTCGACAACCCTATTATCGACAGTTCGAACACCGTACCAATCGCAAACGTTAGACGATGCCTCGGTAACTAACCAAGGTTGATTGCCTTGTATTGTATTATGCCATTCTGGGCCTCCTGTCGCATTATAAAAAGCGATTAAAGCTTGCCGTTCTTCATTAGAGACCTCGCAAGTATCTAAGACTTCTAACACTATAGTATTACGGGTTAATACAAGCCCTTTTACCGTTTGATTTTGTACCGTAAAATAATAACGCCCTGCATCTTGCAAACGGGCTGTATTAAATACATATTCTTTATCTGGTCCTTGATAGATTTGTTCCTCTTCAAAAAACCACGTATAAATATTATTTGGACTTGATAGTGCTGTAGTTAAACGCATAGCATTTCCAGCAGTTACTGTTTTTATAACTTCGGTATCTACTTTACTTTGCGGTGCATATGCATAACGCTCTAATTTTGATATAAAAGCGACATGCTGTTCCTCAAAATCAGCAAAAACAAATGCATTTTCACTAAAATCGAGAACCGAAAGATTTTCTAAACTTTTTAAATTAGAAGGCAATGTTCCAGAAAAGCTATTTCCACTTAAATTCAAGACCTCTAATTGAAACATGGCACCAAACGCATTTGGTATTTTGCCTGTAAACTGATTATCTTGTACCGCTACAACGCGTAGTTTTCTTAATAAATTAAACTCTGGTATTAACACCCCTTCAAGCTCATTATCAGAAAGGTATAATTCTTCTAGTAGTGTAAGATTACAAAACGAGCTAGGAATCTTCCCTGTAATATGGTTGTTACTAAAATCTAATCTAATTAACTTGGTTAAGCTGCCTATTCCAACAGGTAAGAGCCCACGTAATGCATTATCATTTAATTTAAGGGTCTCAAGATTAATTAAACTGCCTATCTTAGAAGGAATAGCACCTTCTAATTGATTTTTAGATAAATCAACAAATCGCAACTTGTATAATTCGCTCAAGGCCTCTGGAATAATTCCTGACAAACGAGTACCAGATAAAGTGAGAGACTTTAGCTGTGTTAAATGTCGTAATTCATCAGGAATAGTTCCAAATACCCCTTTAGCAGACTTAAGTGTTAAACGTTCTAAAGATTCTAATTGTAACAAAGCACTCATAAAAGACTTGAAATCGCCTTTTAAATTATAATTAGACAATTCTAATCCTATTACAACGCCATTTTTAACCTCTACACCTGCCCAATCTTCAACTAAAGCATCAGGATCGTCGATTAACCAGGCGCCTAAGCCCTGTTCTGGAGACCAATCGCCACCACTAGCATTATAAAAATCAATTAACGCTTGTCGTTCTTGTAGTGCTACTTGAGAATGGCCTGTTAAAAAAATCACTGTACATAAGAGCGTTAATACAACTTGCTTGTTTATATATTTTAAAATCATATCGATTACCTTAAAAGACTATTTTTTATAATTACTCTAACCTGCTTAATCCACATATCTGCAATTCCATTCTGAACGTCCTTCGTCATGTTCATAAGAGCTATTATGTCGCCCTCCTCTAGGGCATAAACTTGCAGACTCTCCTTTAATAGGATTTCCTGTAGATCTATTTAATAATTGAATTGTGAAATTTTGATACCTACCGCTCTCTGATTTATCTGGTCGGTCTGCTTGTACTGAAAAATTCAAAGTGGCTTTTCCCGTAACGTCCAATGTAATTTCACTCTCCTGATAGTCTCCAGATACTCTTTCTTCATTTATAAAATAATTACCTCCTACACCTAGCTCATTAAGCGTTAAATGATGAGAATACCTCACAACAGCATTGGGCTTGCCTTCAATAGTTAGGTACCCATACTTTCGCCTTCGGTTATCTTGTCTTGTTAAGCGTCTTTTTGTAATTTTTGGCATTGCACTGTCATCACAAGCATCCCCAATGCCATCACCATCGTAATCCTCTTGATTTGTATTTTTAATAAATGGACACTTATCATTTATATCATCTACTCCATCTTTATCATAATCGGTATTTATAGGCAATTCCCCGTCCAACGGGCGTCTCAATTCTGCTTCATCTCCTTTAGGGACCACCAAACTTAACTGCCCTGTATGTGCATTTTCATCAGTCACCGCGATGTTTAAACCATCTGTGCCATCTAAATCGGCCGCTTTTTTAAAATTAAAATGACTGTCTTGATCTAAAACGCCATTAGTATTTTGCGAGGTATTGTTTGTCCCAAAAGCATAATCCTCGAAGTTATCTGCCCCCATATCGCTATATGCACTATTAGAAACAACAGCAGTAGGCAACGTATAGTTATAGCCGTATTGCGCCGATGAATAACGCCCTAACGCATCTTTATTTTCTAATTCTGCTCCAAACGGACTAAACTGTGTCACTTCACTAGCGAATGTCCAATTCTTAGTAGTTGTAGTATCAATTACAGTCCATTTGCCGTCAACAGTTATCCTGTAAAAAGGTTCGAATGTCTTAAAATAACCTTCTCTTCTGTTAAATGCTTTTTTACTGTTATTCGCCACTTTCGTACGCTCTACCAAATAAGCATAAGACTTATCTGCTCTCCACTCTCCTCGAATATTATTAACATAAGGGTTAAATCCATAATCTTTAACAAGCTTACGTTCTACATCTCTAGCATTAAGACTTTGCAAACCGTCTTCACATTGTCCGTTCCAGAAATCACGATAAGAAATCGCACTAGCATTTAGTATTCTTTTATGAGCCGCTACGCTGGTATTTTCTTCCGCAAAAGTAGACGCATCTAACCGCTTATTTAACTTACCTTCTATTGGGTTTTTCATTAAACTTACAGACGCCATAGAAGCTGTTTGTTGGTTTCTATACCCCGATCTTATAACTCTAAATGTAGCGGTTGCCTCTACTGGAGTTTCTAGATTGCCCTGACGGTCCATGAGTTCTACCTCATCTGCCCCATTAATACCTGCAACCCATAATCTTTTGTTGATTTCTCCATGATTAACTAACAGTTCATCACCCATGGTGAAATACGCATTTGCATTAGGGAACTTAAAATGGTCTCCAGATTTCTGAAAGTCACCGCTTGCACCAATATTAATTGATGCTTGTGCCATATTTTCATAATACCAATACGCTGGAAACTCAAAATTATAGTAGGTATCATCGTAGGCATTGACAGTCTTACTTAAGAGCATCTTTCCCGTATTTGCATCCCAAGCTTCATTAATAGTGCTTACCTGAGCTCCTAAATCTTTTGCGATAGTCTCCTTTAGTATTGCTGTTTTATGAATGACCTTAGTTGTGGTCGTGGTATGCAATAACGTTGTTGTTACAGAACGTTCTGGTAGTGCTGACGGAATAATTATTGGTATAAATCCAATAATAAAAGCAGCCACATTTCCTTGTATTCCAATTATCGAAGATTTAGAATAATTTTCTCTAAAATCGGTAATAACGTCATAATCAACACCTATTTCTTTTTTGGAAACAAAGCCGTCTTTATCAATAGTTATTAAATTATTATCTAACCGTCCTTCATCTGTTGTATTCGTTTCATCATCTTTATACGTGCTATACTTGTATGCAACACTGCTTATAAATTTACCATAGGCATCCAATACGGTTTGTTCTTTTTGTTTGCCATCCATATCATTGGTTTCCACAACAAAACCTTGAGACATGGTATGTTCTGTTTTTACATTAACCGTTAATCCAAACAGCCCCTTAAGTATGTTTTTAAAGACAGCATCTCCATTAGACCTCCAATTATTAGGCTTATCAATATCGGTATAATCTGTAAGCGTAGGGAAGTCTTTAGACGTATAAAAATTCGTAATTACAGCTCCTGTAGCGTGTTGCTTTATACCTTTAGAAGGGTTATAATTTTTAACGGTGACCTTACTGTAGGTAATTTTTGGAGAAGGAAAAAATGATTCTCCAAAAGGTTTTTCTACATAATTAGTTTCTTGTGGCGATTGCTTGTCTCCTGCGTTGTAAAATGGTTCTACAAATGGATTCTCTTTACTTCCTAACGGCTCATAAGTTGCCACCCCACTAGAACCTTCTTCTTCTGATAACAAATACTCATACAATTGGCCATATTTCTTTTTATACCTATCCACATCAACCTTATTTGGATCTACGCCAACCATAAGATCCCATTGGTCAAACATCTTTAAGTTTTTAATGCGGCACCCACCGCCTAATTTTTGTTTACCTGGATATTGTAATCGAATCCAAGACCGTTGGGGTATAAAGCGTTGCGCTATTGTCCTTTCATCTCTTAGCTTACCGTTGGGTCCTCTAAAAATTTCACTTATTGCTCCAATACTTTTGGTTAATGCTTTTGCAATATCTTCTATAGTTTCATTTCCAGCATTTAGCTGCAACCCATAGGTTAAACGGTTTAGATACTTTCTCCCAAAATGTAATCCTGCCTTGGTAATTGGATTTATAAGTTTGCCTTTTTCTACAGCTCCACTTCCCAAATCTGTCATCTTCATGGGAATCGCGGCATAATACCTTCTATGCGCTTCATCGCCCTCTTCAAAAAATGTATCTGGTCCTAATGCATTTTTATCGATATTAAAATACCCCGAAACATAATCGAACTCATTTTTACTATAATTAGGAGATACTCCACCTCCTGCTTTAGACATATTAAGCATAAACCTAAAATAAATAGGTTTATCAATATGGTCGCCTAGGTATTTCTCCTTAAAATCTTCAACACCCGCTACGGCTTTATCAAGCTCTATTATCACATATTTCGCATCGGCAGTATCTGTATAAGATCCAGGCGTGTATAATACCGTAGAATGTCTTGACAAATCTCTCTCTCTGCTTACACCAACAACTTTAAACATTTGCATGGCTCTACGATTTTGTACATATTGATAATCGTCACTTTCGTATTCCAATTCTATTTTACCTCCAGAGGGCAGGTCTATAGATGTTAATGACCATGCAGCAACGTTCTTATCTTGATTGGCTTTGTTTGTTTGATCTACAAAAGGAAACTCGGCTGCAGGCACATTAGGGTCATTAACATTGCAACGCCCTAAATTCTCCTTGTAATTCCCCCATACATCGTAGCCTTTTAGATTATATTCTGGATTAAAACCCTCATAATTAAATTTATAAGGCGTGTATTTTCCCATTTTAGAGTTTCTATACGTGAAAAACACTTTCTCTAAAGTTAATTTACCCGAGCCTTCTAGATTATTTGGCACTCCTTGGCATAACGAATAGTTATAAGTAAAATGAGCTGTTTTAATTGGCACTGCTTTGTCTTTAAGCGCGATATATTCTGGTTTAGAATACAATGTTATACTGTCTATTTTTTTCGTGTAAGATGCACTACCTGCACCACGACCATCTTTTCTATTCGTTAAATGGAATACAGCTGTATGTGTTTTTGTTTCGATAGTTTCGATGTACTTAAGCTCTTTTTTACCATAGACGTAACTTCCTTTTTCGTCTTCTTTATTAGAATTCAGCCCTGCATTGAATGACGCGTCTTCGTAAGGCACTCTCCATTCGTAGTCATTAGCTGCTTTGGTATACTTAAACTTTGTGTATGCTCCAAAATCATCATCGGTAGGTCCATCTCCTGTTCTGTCTTCATAATCGGAAGAGAGTACAGACGTCAACAAATACGTATGTGCATAAGCAGGTGTAACAACTTTATTAAAATAATGATCTATACCAGACGTATTGCTCACAGAGGCCTCTTTATTAGAATACCCCACCAAACCTGTTGTACAATTACCAGTATCATCCACCGCAAAAGTGACCTCTTCTTTTTCAACATTATATGCTGTCTCCCCATATAGATACGTAGAACCGTCTGGCTGTAAAATTTTCATTCCTGCTTTATGATGGCTTTTGGCATTTGGATTTAGTGTAAATGCCTTTAACTTAAAATCTGTAACCTCTTTTGCTGTGACAGGTTGAATAGATTGATTTCTTATTTCCCGTTCTTTTCTTTGTATGGGTTTGTTTATAGAAAGATTGTCGTAATTATATGCAGCTCCCTTTTTATTAAAACGTTTTACTCTAAACCGATTAGCGGCATACTTCCCATAACTATTACCGCCATTACCTGGCTGGTCGATAGCCAAAGCCATTGCTTTATACCCACCAAGTTCTTTATGAAACAAATCCTCTTCTTTATCTACAAAAAGCTCTCCTATAGATTTAAAGTATACTTTTTCGTATACTGGTTTACGTATAGGTTTTTCCTTAAAGTAACGTGTAGCAGCTGTTTCCCAAACACCTGTATGACTATCGGAACGTGTATTTTTATAATCTACACCAATATGAAAACCTGTTGCACCTTCGATCTCTATACCTCCAGAACTACTTCCGCTTTCATCATTAACCTGTTGGTCATAAACATAACTTGTTTGGCTTCTAAACGGCCGAAACATCCCACCAATACCTTGACCATTAATTGTATAAAGATCATAAGTGTAATTAACTGTTGCGAGTGCTCTTGTACTTTTATCGACACTATTATCACGCTCTCTATTAAAATCTAAGATATCGTTAGGTGTTGCTAAATCTGTAAACTCATAGCCATATGCTTTTTCTGTATTAGATGTGCTAGCTAATTTTTGATTCATACCATAGGCCGTAAGCCCTACTTCTCCATCGATACCCCAAAAATCACCGCCAATAGATATGGCAAACGTAAGCCCCGTATTTTTAAATGGTACCCGCTTAGAAGGTGTGAATGTGTTGTTTAAAAAAGAGATACTTCCTGAGCCACTTGAACCACCTTGAACCCCTCTAAAAGGGCCTCTTTCCCCTTTCCTTCCTGGCTTCACTTTTTTATGTTTATCTACAATCGTTAGTCCTTTCCTTAAGGATGCACTAAGGTTAAAAGCAGACAGCCCTTGTCTTGAATTGAAACTTACCCCCGCATTCAAACCAGCAGAAATACCTTGGGTACAAAATTTATCTGTATCATCTTTATTACTGCTTATACTTACACTAGGCGCTACAGATACGCCTTCTGTAGCAGAAGCGCTTAAATTCATCCCAACACTTATATTCTTTGCAACATCAAAGTTTAACCCAAAAGAAGGTTTTAAAGAAATGCCTTGATAATTGTTATATTCAATATTAAGCCCTCCTCCAATGCTTCCTATTGATTCATCACTCTTTACTTTTTTTCCTTTTTGTAATTCCTTTCCAAAAATTTGACTATTCGCATCGACAGTAACTCCTATTGTCTTATTGTCTTTAAGGTTGTCTTCATATGTCATTTCATCTCCTTTGAAATCGTCTGGCAGCCCTCTCACATTTCTGTTAATCTGTCCCACACTAAGATTCCAACCTAAACCTACCCAACTGGCTTCTTCGTCCATAGTAACGCCAGAGTTATAGGCTAAATTTAAAGGATAACCGCCCACATCCATAATAGGAATGTTATAATTAAAATCTCCAGAGGACAGATTAACCATATCTGAAGTTCCTATGGGTGTAAAGGCGTTAAACTCGGGTTGAGACGGCCCTCCTGTTAATGCCATAAGCGCCATAGGCTGTGCCATTTGCAAGAGCATTTGTAGCGTTAAATAACTCGCCACGACTCGGGTTGCCTTACTATTTCGTATTGTATGGATCATATCACGTGTGTTATAATAATATCGGTATTTCTTTAAATTTAAATTTCATCAAGCCATTGCCAAACAACTTATCATTGTAGAGCAATTGTATTTGTGCGTCTTCGGGAACCGTTCCAAAATGAAGCAATACTCTTTTAAACGGAGCAATCTTAAAATTACGTTCGAAGGTGACACCAGAACAGTCTATTGTATCCCCAGATTGGGTCACCACAGTAAAATCGTTTTGAATTTTAAAAGCCATATAGGTCACTGAAGCGTCGTAATCTCTCTTTGTGTACTTCCCTTTCAATAGATCGTCTTTAGTCTCGTGCTCAAATTGCATTTCTACCACCCGCTCGTTTTTTAAGATGGCATACATAGAATCTATTTTATTTAGAGTGGCAGTCCCCTCTTGTTTTAGGATATAATACTGCAAAGGCACTAAAGTTGCTTTGTAAGCTATGTTTGGAAAGGTTTGAGTTATCGTATTTGATGTCCAGCCTGCTTGCCCTAGATGGAATAGCTTGGTTTCAGTCTCTGTAATAGGTTCTAAACTTTGTTTTTTACAAGAAAAAAAGCACAACAGTACCGCTATTGCTATTAAAAGCAATTGAACTCTTTTCATCCTTTAACTTCTTAATTTGTTAGTTTTTCACCTTGATGATAGCCTCTAAAGCTGCGATCCGTTTTTCTTGATCGATGGTATAAAGCGTAAGTTCTTCTATCTTTTCTAGTAATTTTAGATTCATCATTTTAAGGTGCATGCCTTCTTGCGCCATAGTCGCTGCAGAGGGTATATTTGGTAAATGTCCTTTGGTATTGATATGTTCTTGAACTTCGACTAATGTTTTTAATTTGTAATCTTCATAAAACACATAATCTGGAGCTAGCGCTCCATCCAAATCGACCTTTAATTCTTTGGCATGCATTTTTCCATTTACCGTGAATAAATAATCCCCATCAGGCTTTGTGGTTCCTATTTTTACACTGCCGTCTGTGTAAGACAGTCCTGCGCTATTAGCTTGCCATAACGAAGTTCCAATAACAGGATCTGTACTCTCACCAGATAACACATTTGCTATACTTGCCTCAGAGCCATTAACTTCTTCAATTCTTGGGCCGTAGAAAAAAATCGTAGATGGATCTCCTACTGGAACATTATAAGCAAAAACTGAAATATCTAAACTGGTCGCTTCTGGCGTAAATTTAAAATCCCGATATACTTTTCTAATCATCTGTTTAGTTTCTCCATCGTAAAGCCCCCCTGTAACCCCGTTCCCTGTATAATCGCTTTTATGAATAAATCCCACTAATAAATACCACTTATCTAAAACCATATCGGTATCTAGATATTCTATCAACGCATTGGTTTGCACTACACCTTCCAGACTTAACACCGTACTTTCATTGCTTGCATTATCTGAATAAACGCGACAACGCAGTGTCCCTCCTAGTGAATTCTCTTTTTTTATCCAAACCGCAATTCTATATGTTTTTGTGGCATCAATAGCGACTGTTGCCGTTCTAAACCCACCGTCTGGACCACCATCTGTACCAGGTTTTGTACCTTTCCATAAGGTTGCATTAGCACCAAATGGGTTAGTCCCAACCACCAATTCATCTTCTCCAGACACTGCTCTAATTTTAAAAAAACCTTCTGGCACAAGTGTTCCTGGTTGCCAGGTAGAACTATCTATCAAGTTTTGTCCTTTTACAGTACTTGACGCTAAAAAAATTAATATTACTACTAAATAATGTTTCATTTGCCTGTATCGCTTTTCAATTCCTAAACGGATTTTATTATTACTACACTTAATGTCTCTAGAAACAAATCTATTACCCTCTTTTCGATTGTTTTTTAGAAAATAATTACACCCTTAACATTACATTACTTTTAATCAAAAGATTACACTTACATTTACTGTGCTAAAAACCACGTTTTTAAAACTTTATCTACAATTCGATTTGAAGATGATGTACTGCTCTAAAAACAATAGAAAGGGGAGTCTGAATAAATGGACTTTTAAATTATTTTTTTAAAAACTTAAATTATGAGAAGTAAATCGAAACATTACAGCACGAATTTGAAACGAAAAGCGCTAGAATTGAGCTATGCGTACCACAGGTAATGTAAAACAAGTATGCGAAGGTTTAAGCATCATTCCTTCAATAGAGTACCGCTTGAGTAAGAAATAGAAAGACTATAACAAGAACCGTTTTCCAAATCGCGACAAGCTCAGGTAGACTGAGATCAATAGAGAAAGCAGATAGTTCATTCAAAAAAGCTCTAAAAGACCATTAGACCTTCTCGGTAAGCGATAAGAAAAACACAAGTAACTTATGTACGGCTTTAAATATTATTGCCTGCGAATGCTATGTAAAAATACAATACTGAAAGCAATACACAACAAAGCGTCGGATTCATAACCCGGAGGTCAACGTCCATGCGTTTTAAGTCCCTAATTTCCATTAAAATCCGCTTCATAGTAAGTTGTAGCATCCTCTAAAGCCCTATCTAACTTTGTAATGGCGCTATGGGTTTGTGTTGTAGTCCATCCCAAATACGCTGAAATATCGTTTACAATACAGCTTTTAAAGGTTGTAATACTCGCAATATCGAAAAACAAACGCCCTGTACGCCTTATAAAAAAATCGGTGAGATCTGTTACCATTTCAAAATGTACACCATACCACAATTCGGCACGAATCAATGCTTCTGTGGGTGCAGCGTTAAAGGTCTTTGCTTTAGCGATAATGGCATCGGCCTGTTGGCCATAAGTGGCACATAAATACCAGGCTTGGTAAGGGTCTGTAAGCCCGAAAGCAGAAAGCGTTTTTGTAATGGTATCTTGGTATTTATTGGCAGCTTCAGTCGTTTTTAAATGCGGCTCTACCAGCGTTAATGCTTCGGTTACAGAGGCCTTAAAACGGTCTGCATTGGCTTCCTTTTTTAAAACCACATCTAATACCCGATGTGCCATTTTACGATAGCCTGTTAGTTTCCCCCCTGCGATAGAAATAAGCCCACTTTTGGAATTAAAAATTTCATCTTTACGCGATAATTCTGAGGCCGATTTATTCTCTTGATGAATGAGCGGTCGTAAACCTGCCCAATTGGACTCAATATCCGTCAAACTTAAATTTACGGTCTTAAATGTTGTATTAATGGCGTTCAAAATGTAATTGGCATCTGCTTTGGTCACGGCTATACGGTCTAAATCGCCATTATAAGGCGTATCAGTCGTTCCCACATAGGTTACTTTCCCTCTGGGAATGGCAAATGCCATTCTACCATCTGCGATATCGAAATATATGGCTTGCGACACAGGTAGTTTTTCAAAAGGAAATACTAAATGCACCCCCTTAGTGAGTTGTAATCGCTTTTTATAAGTAGCACTATCTTTAGCACGAATTTGATCTACCCAAGGCCCTGCGGCAGACACATAATGTTTGGCTTTAATAGCAACGGTTGTATTGCTTATCAAATCTGTACAGGTGAGCCCTTCCAGTTTGGAAAGGGCATCGTACTTAAACCCTGTTACTTCGCAATAATTAAGAAGTGTTGCACCTAGAGCGGAAGCTTTTTTGGCAATTTCTAGGGCCAAACGGGCATCATCGGTACGGTACTCGGCATACAGTCCTCCTCCCAAAAGCGTGCTTTCGGTAAGCAAAGGTTCCTTAGCCAAGGTCTCGGTTTTATCTAACATTTTACGTTTATCAGCGCCTCGAACACCTGCCAATAGATCATAAACACGTAAGCCTATAGCCGTCATAAATTTGCCATAGGTACCTCCTTTAACCAAGGGTAGCAACATTTTTTGTGGTGTTACCAAATGCGGTGCCAATTCATGTACAATGGCACGTTCTCTACCTGATTCTCTTACCAGGCCTATTTCGAAATTTTTAAGGTAACGAAGGCCACCATGAATGAGCTTCGTCGATTTATTACTTGTGCCAGACGCAAAATCGTGCTTTTCTACCAAACACACACTTAAACCACGGGACACCGCATCTAAAGCAATCCCAACACCTGTTATACCGCCACCTATAATGGCAAGATCGAATGTGTTAGTTTCCAAACGCTCTATATGCGTACGGCGTTGTAACACAGAAAAATTTGAAGTTTCCAATACGTTTAAGAATTTAAAAAGTCTATAGTGCTTGTAATTACTGTTTTTAAAGCTGCTGAAGGCGCTTCTTTATCCCACGGATGCTTTGTATTAAACACATGATCGGCATTAGGAATCACCTCTAGTTGACTTAATGGGTACCACCAAAACAAATCTTGTGCTTCTTCAATTAAAACACTGGTATCTGCATCGCCATGGACGATGAGATAAGGAATCTTTAACTGCGACACGGCCCTTTTAATGGTGAGGCGCGTTTCGTTTGCTATAAAATCCTCATAAAACTGATAATCATGAGGCATGTCCTGCTGGGTACGTCCGTTTTTCACATAACGCACACCTGTGTTACGCCATGCATCTAGGGCATCACCCGTAGGGTTACGCTTGGCGTAATCACTAACACCAGCATAGGTCACCACTTTATGTATGCGTTGGTCTTCTTCCGCCTTTATGGTTACAATACCGCCACCTCTACTGTGGCCTATAAGATAGAGTTTTTGCGTCTCTATTTGTCCTTTAAACGTTTCACTGGTATGTATCCAATCGATTACCTTACCTAAATCGTCAAGTTCTATACTGTAATTATTAGCACCAAACGCTTCTAAATCGGGAAAATCTATAGGCTGCGTTACAGTACCTCCGTTATGTGAAAAATTAAATTTTATAAAGAAAAAGCCTGCTGCGGCAAAAGTCTTAGCCATAACATCCCAAGCCCCCCAATCTTTAAAGCCTTTATAACCATGACAAAAGATAACAATAGGTTTAGCTTGCCCATCGTCTTTAAAATAGACATCTGTAACTATCGGTTTGCCGTGTATGCCTTTTAACACTATATTTTTAGTCGCTGTTATCATTTTTTATAATTCTTTTTCTGTGAAATTAATTTTTGGATTGCAAATTTCTAAGATAAGTCGTTTTAACTCTATTTCAAACGCTTCTAGGGTTTCTACAGTAATAAGTGTGTCTTTTTTTCTACCACGTGCACTTTCCTTTTTGGCAAACTTTAAAAAGCCTGAACTCAAATTTTTAAAAGAGATAACCCCTGCTTCTAATGGCATTTTAATCTGTTTCGAGCGGTACATCATGTACGCATAGGTCAAGATTTGAAAACTTTTACTGTAGGCTTTATAATCGGTTGTTAGCGCTTCCCAATCTACAAGCTCAACCTGACTTTGTTGCACATTTCCTGTCTTGTAGTCTATAATACGCATTACCCCATTGCATGTGTCGACACGATCTACCTTTCCTATCAATTTTACAGGCACAGGAAGCGTATCGATCGTCAATAGAATTTCATTGTGTGCTTCAATCTGAAGAATTTTTATCTCATCCCCGCGTTGTAACGCCTCTAATTCTGCATTTAAAAAATTAGAGACGTAACGTTTGGCGATTTCAAAAATGATAAGGTTCTTCCCTTTTGAAATATCACCTTCTTTATACTCGTTTTTAAAATGCAAAGTTACCTGTGTTTCTATTTTAGACCGAAGTGCCTTAATAGCTTCTACAGTAATAAACTGCCCTATAAACGGTGTGTAAAAATCTTCTAAGGTATTATGCACAACAGTCCCTAAGGTATTCGCGGCTATATTTTCCTCTACATCATCATAGCGTCTTATTTTCAAGATTTTTTGATAATAAAAATCAATAGGGTTTCGCATGTAATTGGTTAAAGAAGATGGGGATAATCCCTGCTGTACGACCTGATACAACGCCCCTACTAACACATCTGTTTTCTCTACCACTTGTAATGGCTTTTGCAGCACAGGTACATTTGGTGTAACAATATGGTGCGCAACATCGTGGATGCCTTCTAATCCTAATTGGGTAATAAACCTACTTTTTTCGCCTCCTGTAAGCACATCTGCTTCAGTATTGTAAAGAATGTGCACTTGTTTTGCCCGTTGTAACAAACGGTAGAAGTGGTAGGTATATACTGCATCTTTCTCCTTATAGGTTGGTAATTTGTTTTCAAGTTTTACATCGTAAGGAATAAAGGAATTGTTGCTTTTCCCTGCGGGGAGCACTCCTTCATTTACGGAAGCCACAATTACGGTTTCAAAATCTAAAACACGAGACTCTAACATGCCCATAATTTGTAAGCCTTCTAAAGGTTCGCCTTGAAAATCTAAAGTTTCACCACTCAATAATTCTTTATATATGGCATGCAATCCTGAAACAGTCTTGATATATTTGTATTTGGCATTAAGCCGTATCATCTCATTAAATAAGGTATTGAAACGAAACAGATATTCTAAAGATAAGGTATGCGCCGCCTTATCTTCATCTAAGCACGCCTTAATGGCAAACATTAGTTTTGTACAATTGTCTAGAACCGCATCTATACTGGTATGCCATCCCGACAACAAAAGCTCTAAAATGTCTCTGGCATTAGGTGCTATTTTTTTGAGATCTTCTACAGTACTATATATGGTATTATTAGTATTAATATAACTAGTGATTTTAAAAGCCTCATCAACGCCATCTTTATAAAACAAGGGCCTCACAAATTGATGTGTTATTAGCGCTAGGACATCTTTGTAATAATAATTTTGCGGTGCTGTTTTATGGATGCGGAAAAGATGTTCAAAAAGCGATGCTAATGGTATGGATTTAATAGAAAATCCCATGGTAATATTTAAATACTGGATGCTTGTTGGTAGTGAACTTAAAAGTGGAGTCAACAAATTTTCATCTCCCAATACAACAGCGGTATTCTGCAACGTGGTATTTGTTTTTTGCAGGTCTTTTAAAAGACTACCAATGTATTTTGCTTGCCCTACATTTTTAGGAATCCCATAAATATTAATCTGTTTTGCTGCACTGTAGTTTGAAGTAACCCACTTAAATGGTTGGGTTTTAAAATGTGCCCATTTTAATTTGTGCTGCCTGGTAAAAAGCGCAGCGTCATGCTTAGGATTTTCTATAAAAACCGCATCGATATCCCAGTACACTTTTGCGATACCTTTTTTTAAAAAGGCCTGAATGATCGTCTCTTCTGCAGTATTTAAAGCATTAAACCCTAAAAACACAAACTGTTGGTCTAAATGATTTTGCATATACTCCTCTAAGTGCGCAACAGCTTTACGGTAGAGCAAACCTTGGTACCCGATACCCTCTTTTAAAAGCGCATCTATAAATGCCGTATAGTAGACATTAAGTTTATTCCAAAACGCCAGGTAATTTTTAATAAATGTAGTTTGATTGGCTTCTAAAGACCAATGGTTTAATTCCTGAATTGCACTTAAATAATTAAAAATCTGTTCTTGAGGAATCAAATAACGGTCTATCTCATTAAAGTCTTGTAATAAGATTTGTCCCCATTTAGAAAAGACATCGAAAGGATCTTGCTGGTCTTTGTCTGTTAATTTAAGGTAGGTACTATAAAACTCGAAGAGCAAATCTGTGTTCGCGACACTTTTAAGTTGCGACATGGTTTCTACCAACTCTTCTATACTTAATATTTCTGGTGCAAAAAGAGCTTTTGAGCTAAGCTTTGCAATTTCATGTTTTAAAAATAAACCTGCACGTTTGCTGGGTAACACAAAAGTGAGTTCCGAGAGCTTGCAACCCTCTGCTTGCAAATCTTTTAATACATCAAAAATAAAACTAGTCATAGCTCTAAAAATAAAAAACGCTTCGGAACTTCCGAAGCGTTTTTAAAAACTTATTTAATGGTAGTGTATAGGGCTTACTTTACTAAGTTAATCTCTACACGTCTGTTATTAGCTCTACCTTTCTTTGTTTTGTTTGTATCGATTGGTTTATCTTCTCCATATCCTAGAGCAGATAATCTAAATGCATCAATACCGTGACTTCCTAAGTATTCTTTTACAGAGTTTGCTCTAGAATCAGATAATCTCTGGTTCAATTTAGCACTACCTACACTATCGGTATGCCCTTCTACTGTAAATTTAGAGTTAGGGTACTCCTTAAGGATTGCTATGATATCTGCTAATACTGCTTCTGATTGAGATTTGATGCTTGATTTACCTGTATCGAATAAAATCGTTTTAGCATACTCATTTAAAGTTTTCTGAACTTCAGCAGTAACTTCTGGACAACCATTGTTAGCAACTGTACCAACTACTTGTGGACATTTGTCATCTTTATCTAAAACACCATCGCCATCAGCATCTGGCCAAGGACATCCTTTGTTAGCAGCAGGACCAGCTTCATCTACACAGCTATCATCAGCATCTGTTACACCATCGCCATCAGCATCTGGACAACCACCTAATGTTTTTAAACCAGCAACTGTAGGACAGTTATCATTCTTATCTACAACACCATCACCATCGGTATCAGGACATCCGTTTAACTCTGCAGAACCTGCTTCGTTAGGACAATCATCTTTACTATCTTCAATACCATCGCCGTCGCTATCTGGACAACCATTGAATGCTTCTAAACCAGCAACATCTGGACACGCATCATCCCTGTCGTATATACCATCTCCATCTGTATCCGTTCCTCCAAACCTAACAGAAATTCCAGCTGTATGTTGGAAATGTGTTACTAAGTTGTCTGTAGAAAAAGAATGCTTATATGCAGATTGCAATGTTAAACCAATATTTTCTGTAAACCATATATTAAGTCCTAAAGTACCATTTACAGTACCGTAACCGATTTCATCTATCCAAGTGTATCCACCACCGATACCTACGAATGGATCAATAACACCCCATTCTAAAGCCTCGCCAATACCATACTTAACAGTACCATCAATACCAAAATAAGATAAATCATCTCTTAATTCGTTTGGCACAACAGGTAAAGAACCTGGAACATCTCCAAGAACATCAATTCTATTTAAAGAACCTGTTACTCCAAAAGAAAAACCTTTTCCAATGTATTTAGAAACACTTATTGTAGATAATGAAGGGATAATATTCCAATGATCTTTTACATTGTATAATTCGTCAAATATAGATTCACTGAATTGTGCTCCGTTAACTAAACCGTCAGCAGAAGGGAATACACCAGTTTGTAGACCATCTCCAGAAGGGAAAGCATCTACAGCATTTACACCTACGGTAATTTGCCAAGGATTGTTTTTGTCTTGCGCGCTAACATTGCTGTAAATAAAAACGAGCAATATAGCTAACATTAATCGGCTAAGATTTTTCATATTCAAAAGTTTAATTTTAAAGTGTTAATTGTGAACAAAAGTAAGTTGTTAAATAATATTAACAAAGACAAATATATAAAAAAAAAGCAGATAACCTTTATGTACAGGTATTTCAGAATGATTTTAGATAACTTTTTAAGTACTTGTAATAATCTATCTTTAGCTTAAAATCGTTTTACAAGCACGTTTTCATTACTGTAGATTAAAATTAATTCTTTAACACGATGCCCCATACCTTCAAGGGTCTGTTTATACCTTTTAAGCTGCTGTAAATGTGTTGCATTTTCTTCACCTGTTTTATAATCTATAATCACAATACTATGGTCTGTAGGATCAAGAACCAACCGGTCTGGTCGTACCAATACACCATTAGGCATTATAATATCTCTCTCATTATAAATCAACCTATTAGGCAAAAAGTAGGCTTTTACCTCTTCATGGCTAACAATTTTTAAAACGTCTTCTTGAAGCACTTCATATTGTGCCTTTGTAATGAGAGATGCACGCCTAAAATCATCTAGTACAGGTACGATATCTTCTTCTGTTTTAATTTTAGACATGATGTCGTGAATGAGATTTCCTTTCGCAATGGCATCTTGTTGTGTCGTATCCCATAATACCCCAGATTTCGTAACGATTTTAACATTTAAGGTTTCTTTGGCATTAGAAATAAAACGATTTTGAGGTCTAATATTCTCTAAAATTTTAACTTTTGGCGACTGTCGTAATGAGGAACCAAACGTATAGTGCGCTTTATCTTTGTCCCAAAGCCCAACACTTTTTAAATAATTTATGAGTAAACCAGAATACTTTTTAAGCTTACGGTCTTCTTTTAAGGCGTCATCATTTTTAGAAATAACGTAAAGTTGCGCCTCTGCTCTCGTAAGGGCAACATACATTAAATTTACGGCATCTAATTCTTGTTCGGCTCTATGGCGCGTATAAATCTCTTGCCCTTGATCCCCATAATTTTCAAAATCACTATTAAAATTTAAAAGTGTATGCGTAAACCCGTGGTAACGGTCCTTATCGAGACGAAACCATTCTTTGGGTTCTATTTCGCTATACATGTCTAAATCGGCATAAGGAAAAATAACTACAGGAAATTCTAATCCTTTCGATTTATGGATGGTCATGATCTGAACCGCATTTTGACCTTCTGGTGAAATTACACTTAATGTCTGTTGCTTTTTTGCAGTGTACTCTAAAAACGCGGCAATATCTGAACCCTTTTTTTCATAAAAGTCTAAAACCACATCCATATAATACTGCACATAGGCATTAGGCGTCTTTATAAGTTGAAATGCTCTGGCTATAGACTCTACTAAATCATAAAGGGGCAATTGCAAGAGCAAACTAGGATTTACATAAACACCAAGTGCTTCAAAGGCTGTGAAAAACGCTTCTACAGGCAATTTAATATGCGTGGCAAAAAAGCCATGCTTATCTTTAACCGCGAACCGTTCGCTTAAAAACACTAATACCTCTATTTTTATCTCATTGTTTTCGGGTTGTAACAGCAATGCCAATACATTATTAATAAAAACAACGTCTGGTGCATTCATAATTAACAGCGTCTCTGAAGATATAATTGGAATGCCATGTGCGCTCAAATAATGGGCAAGTACCACACCTTCTTTTTTCTTTCGCACTAAAATAGTGATCTCATTAAGTGCAAACCCATTGGAAACTACTTCTTCTATGGTTTGTAATGTGGCATGAGAAAACAGATCATCACGATTAGCGTCCTTATCTATATCTAAGAAAGAAAGTGAAACATAACCACTGTTGGTATTACTTTCGTTTTGAGCAGCATTGTCATAAAGTTGTGTATAATCTGCCTGCTGAAAAACGGTATGAGAGAGGTACTTAAAAAAATCGTTATTAAAATTCACAACCGCCTTATGGCTTCTAAAATTGGTGTCTAGTGCTTTAACCTCTTGAGCTATAGAAAATGGTTGATGACGGGCATTAAAAAGTGCTATAAATTGTTCCGCTTTTCCACCTCTCCAACGGTAAATGGCTTGTTTAGCATCTCCCACCAATAATGTTGATCCTCCATCTACAGCCAAAGTATTATTAATTAACGGCATTAAATTTTCCCATTGCTTCTCTGAGGTATCTTGAAACTCATCTATAAAGTAATGCTTAAATTTCTCTCCAATACGTTCATAGATAAAAGGTGTGGGTTGGTCCTTTATTTCATTACCTATAATGGTATTAAACTCTGAAATAAGCATCTTATTTTGAGCTTCCTTAAGCGCTGTGAGTGTCGCATTAATGGCATTTAAAATTGATAATGGCGTGGTATTCTTATAAAACGCTTTTAAAAACTTAAGATGGTATACCGCCGTTTTTACAATTTTATAAGTCAGCGCTATTTCAGGTAACAATCCATCTATAGCCTGTGCTAAGCTAGCATCTAAGGTTTTAGTATAAAGCCCTTTTTGTTCTTCTAACTGTGTTTCTAGTTGATTTTTATACAAGCCATTTACATCTAACGCAGCTGCTTTTTTAAAATGATTTGGCAATGTCCCTCTAGAAAAATGACGGTGCTCTAACCCCGCATTTTCTATAAGTTCTAAAACCTGATTGGCATGACTTACAATAGCATTTTCTGTCGTTTTAATATCTTCTTTTAAAAACTGCTTAAGGGCTTCGAAATCGCTTTGCGACTTGGTATTTAATTGATTAAGATATCCAAGATCGGTCTCGTTAACCAATAATTTTGCAATGCGGTTAAGGTCGTAACTTACATCCCAGCTTTTATCATCATCTGCCTTTTCAATCGCAAAATCTACAAGTGTTTTTGTTAAAGCGGCGTCTGTCCCTGCTTGATTTATCAAACTGTCTACTGCTTCATTCAATAAGGCTTCTTGATCTAATTCCACTTCAAAATTTAAAGGCAGTTTCAAATCATGGGCAAATGTGCGTATAATTCTATGCGTAAACCCATCAATGGTCGATACATCAAACGCAGCATAATTATGCACAATAGCATTTAATGCGGCTTTTGACTTTTCATAAAGTAACTGCGGCGCTATAGCGAGTTCTGCACAAAGGGTTTCAAACATGGAATTCCCACCGCGTAGCACATCAGGATCAGAGAATGTTATTAAGGTATCTACAATTCTCGACTTCATCTCTGCAACGGCCTTATTCGTAAAGGTTATTGCCAAAATACGCTTAAAAACCTCTGGGCTTTTAGCCCCTAAAACGATACGCAAATACGATTTTACTAACGTATAGGTTTTACCACTACCTGCGGAAGCATTATATATGGTAAACACGTTTTGTGAAGGCATAGATTGAAATTTGGACACAAGATAAAAACTCTTAATGAGTTCATAATGATTTATTATTTTTAATTGAATTGTATTATGTGTAAATTTGAAATTAATTAACGTTTTATAAATTTTAAAATAAACACTTATGGCTTTCGAATTACCGAAATTAGGATACGCTTATGACGCTTTAGAGCCTCATATTGATGCAAAAACAATGGAAATACACCATTCTAAACATCACCAAGGGTACACTAATAATTTAAATAATGCAATTGAAGGAACTGATTTAGAAGGTAAGTCTATAGAAGACATACTTGGCAACTTAGATACAAGCAATGCTGCTGTTAGAAATAACGGTGGTGGTTTTTACAACCACTCTTTATTTTGGAGTGTCATTAACCCTGAAGATAAAGGCTATTTATCTGGTGAATTAAAAGATGCTATCGAAGCTACTTTTGGGTCTAAAGAAGAATTTATGGATGCTTTCTCTAAGGCTGCTGCAACACGTTTTGGTTCTGGATGGGCTTGGTTATGCGTGCACAAAGGTGGTAAATTAGAGATTTGTTCTACAGCAAACCAAGATAACCCACTTATGCCAGGTATTGGTTGTGGTGGTACACCTATCTTAGGTATTGATGTATGGGAGCATGCTTATTACTTAAACTACCAAAACAGAAGACCAGATTATATCAAAGCGTTCTTTAGCGTATTGAACTGGAACGAAGCTGAAAAACGTTACGCTGAAGCTAAGTAATACGTTTTTTAAACACACCATTAACGCCCGCTAGACAGTGGGCGTTTTTTATTTATCTATAGTTTTATAAAGGACTGTGATTTTCGCAATCTTAAGGGGTTTCTACAACCTCTTTTAGACGTTTTCCAAAATCAAAAAGCGCTTTAATTTCTTTCACACTGGCTAGACGTTCTTTTCGAAACACTAAAAGTGCCCCCCCATTAGATGCGACATGGTAATAGGGATTGCTCTCAAAAAAACGGGTGATCTTGTCATTAAAAAACCGTTTTATTTGTTGCGTATTATCTCCCAACAAATAAAACCGATTAGAGAAATCGGTATGGTTTTTAATCGTAATATCTTTAGCGCCTGCCAAAGCATAAACCTTTTCCAAAAAGCCTTCTTTATCTAAAGAAAACTCAGGAATAGTTTCATTTAATTTTATATGCAGCATGGTAGAACGAATTACTTCTTTTGCAATAAATTCGCCTTCATAAAACTCTATATCAAATAAGGCTATGGCATCACTTTTATACATCAATCTGTTATAGATATGATTAATATGCTTCATTTCGAAAAACTGAAACTGATTTAAAAACGTAATGTCTTTAAGCTTTTTAGGGATGTAAGCCAAACCATAATCTTCTGCTAATCCTTCTAGAGCGGTTTGCCGTCGTGTTAAACTTTTCTTGATAAGATTAGGCACTCGTAATAAGCGTCGTAAGGCAAAAGGATGTTTAGAAGCAGTATCTAATTGGTCTAAACCAACCACACCGAAATGGCCACCTCGCTTTTTAAACAATTCTTGATAATTGTAAATATTCTCCATAACGGTATGATCTACAAAGCGGCACAACGAAAAATCTACAATAACATCTTGGTCTTCTGGAATCGCATCGAGTTTTTCTTTAAGCTTATAATAGTTTAAAAAACTACAAAAGTGTTTTACACTCACATAAAAATCTTGGTGCCCGTCTTCTTGAAACATTAAAACATTAGGTTTTAACACATTTCTAAAAAAGAGGCCTGCATTTTTATTTAAAAATACATGCACTAACAGTGTTGCGAGAACACCTGCCAAAATACCTGTAATTAACCCCACTTTTAACGTCATAAAAAGGGTTACAAAAAAAATAACCAATTGTTCTTTACCTATAGACCCTATTTTTTTAATCACCTCGGGCGCTGCTAATTTATAGCCTGTATACACTAAAATGGCCATTAAAGCAGGGAGCGGTATTCGGGTAAGTTGTGTGCTAAACAACACGACAAAAATAATTAGGAAAAAGGCATGAAAGAAGTTAGAAGAACGATTTGTAGCCCCATTATTAACATTAACAGAACTACGTGCAATTACCGTAACCACATTAAGTCCGCCTATAAATCCACTACCAATAGTCGCCAAACCTAATGCTTTTAAATCTCTATTCACATTAGAGCGTCTTTTTTTAGGATCTAATTTATCTACAGCTTTTATACTTAATAAGGTTTCAATACTAGCTATAAGCGTAATAGAAAACACACTTGTCCAGAACGACAATTGCCCTACCTTAGTAAAATTTGGCCAATGCAAGTCTGCAATAATGGTCTGGAAACTCGGTACTCCAGAAATCATATATGCTTTATCTATAGGATTGGCCTCATGCAACACCACTTCAAAATAATAACTGAACCCGATAGACAGGATAACAATCCACATAGGTGCAGGTATTAACTGCAAGTATTTATTTCTAAGTTTAGGATAGAACAACATGATGGCTAAACTTAACAATCCTGCGCACATGGCATAAATTAACCCTCTATCATCGTAATGCAGCGCATCATTAATTGTAAAAGGAATTTCATATAAATACGCTAGTGTTTCTTCCCGTTGAATACGATGTGCAAACATGATATGAAATTGCTTGCCTAAGATGATAAGCCCTATGGCTGCAAGCATGCCCTGTATGGCTGAAGAGGGAAAAAAATTGGCTAATTTTCCCATTCTAAAAAAACCCAATAGCAGCATTAAAACACCAGAACACACAATAGCTGCAAAAGCACTTTCAATACCCAATGTGGTAATGGCCACTAACAAAACGCCTACAAGACCATTACCGGGTCCTGCAATAGTGACATGACTGCCTCCTAATACGGCCACAACAACACCTCCAACTACAGCCGCTATAATTCCCGCTATAGGTGGTGCATCACTAGCCATAGCCAATCCCAAACCTAAAGGCAATGCAATAAGACTCACTACAAAACCAGAAAATATGTTTTTGGGCAGTGCTTTTATAAAAACGGCTATTTTAGTTGCTTTTGGACTCACTGTAATATCAAGACATCAGTTGGTAATTCACTTAAAATATGTTCTATATCATGCGGAAATAAACGGTCCCAAAACGTCATTGCTTTTGGTGCATTCATCACCAATAGGTCGGCCCTTGCAATTTGAGCATAATGCCCTATAGAATACCCCCTTACACCAAAAACAGGCTGTAATTTAACCGTTATATTTTGAGTATAAGCCTCAGGAATAGCTTCAATAATCGTTTTAATCCTTTTATTTTCTTTAATACTTATGCGTTCTTTAAAAATATTGGCACGTCGTAAAGATTTGTCATCATCGACTTGAGTGGTTACCGTCTCTTCTTTAATTTCATCTACAATGGTTATCGTAGTTGCATTTAATCGTGTGCCTACATAGTACGCCGTAGAAATGGCGTGTTGCGTTTTAGGACTTTCAAGCCCATTAACAACAATATGCGTACAGGGCACACGCTCTACAGAAGGCTTAATTAACAGTAAAATAGCACATTGCGCTTTTCTCGTTATTTTTCGTGCTATAGACCCCATATAATAGGTAACCCAACGTTCGCGTTGTGCGGCTCCTAACACCAATAAATCGATACGTTTAGATGCTGCCACAGCGAGTATAACCTCTACGGGTTTTCCTTTTTGAAAGACCACTTCGAAATCCAAATGGTCCTTTTCAAACTTTTTTAAAATAACACCAAGCATTTTTGTTTTATCTGCAGACGTTTCGCCAACATGGATTAGAAACAGTTTTGCCTTAAAAAAAACAGCTAAACGTGCTGCCTCAAAGAGGTTTGCTTTTAAATTGGGTGAAAATGCAACACCAATCCCTATGCTATTAAAAGGTTTTAAAGTCAAGTCTTACTATTTAGTCAAGGTCAGAAAGATACTATTTTTTAAGTAAAATAAGATGTCATAACTACAATTCAACACACTTTTTAACTCAATTTTCACCTTATAATCTCCTGAGGCCCGTGGTAAACTCCACGAAAAACGAATACTTAGCAAACGTTAACACAACTGGACTAAAATTAATTTAAAAGCTTTGGTTAAGGTCTAAATTTAAACGCGGTATTACTTACTTGGTACATAAGCATTCTCTAAGCTTAAGATAACCATTTCAACAGTAATAAAACACCTCAACACCAACAGATAGCCTACCGCATAAAAACTAAAAAAAATTAAAGAGACATAATCTTTTCATTTTATTTAATTTAGTGCTTTTAAATGTAATTGATTTATGTTAGAGCTTGCAGGCATTATAATTCTCGGTATTTTGGCACAATGGGTGGCATGGAAATTTAAAATCCCAGCCATTTTACCATTAATATTAATTGGTTTACTAGTAGGTCCAATTGCCGCTGAATTTTTAAGTGACGATGGTTCCAAATGGATTGAACCCATATGGAATGGCAAACAAGGGCTTTTTCCTGGTGAAGGGTTGTACTATTTTGTATCCTTAGCAATAAGCATCATCTTATTTGAAGGCGGACTCACCCTAAAACGTTCTGAAATACGAAACGTTGGCCCCGTCATTACAAAATTAATCACCATAGGCTCTGCCATTACATTTTTTGGAGCAGGTGCAATAGCTTATTTTATATTTCACTTAAGTTGGGAATTATCCTTGTTATTTTCGGGATTAATTATTGTAACAGGCCCTACTGTTATTACGCCTATTTTAAGAAATATTCCCCTTAAAAAAGACATCTCTACCGTTTTAAAATGGGAAGGCATATTGATAGATCCCATTGGTGCTTTGGTTGCCGTATTGGTATTCGAATTTATTAGTGTAGAAGGCGATAGTGGGTTTACCAAAACAGCACTTATCGAATTTGGTAAAATCATCTTATTTGGAACAACTTTTGGGTTTACCTTTGCACATGCATTAGCCTTTGCTATAAACAAAAAATTCATCCCGCATTACCTCCTTAATGTCGTCTCCCTATCTACAGTACTCCTAGTTTTTGTCGAGTCTGAAGTTTTTGCTCACGAATCGGGCCTACTCGCTGTTGTTGTGATGGGTATGGTATTAGGTAATGGAAAACTTAACAACCTTAAGGAATTGCTTTATTTTAAAGAATCACTAAGTGTGTTACTCATCTCTATTCTATTTATTCTACTCGCTGCCAATATAAATATTGAAGATTTAATGCTGTTATACACCTGGAAAACAGCCTTATTATTTGTCTTGGTGGTATTTGTAATACGCCCTATTGCCGTGTTTGTAAGCACACAAGGCTCACGCCTAAAGTTTAATGAAAAACTCTTTATAAGTTGGGTAGGCCCGCGTGGTATTGTGGCCGCTGGTATCGCCTCCCTATTTGGTAGTAAATTATTAAAACAAGGGGTTCCTGGTGCCGAGTACATCACCCCTCTAGTATTTATGATCGTACTAGGGACTGTACTTTTAAATGCAACGACTGCCCGTCTTTTTGCAAAACTTGTAGGTGTGTTTTTATCAAAATCTGAAGGCATCTTGGTAATTGGCGGTTGCAAAGTATCTCGTTTAATTTCGCATTATTTGGTCTCTAATGGCAGACATGTTGTTATAATAGACAATAACGAAATTAACGTCGAAAAAGCAAAAGAACTTGGTTTGGAAGCAATAGCAACCAATATTTATTCTGATAATTTAATGGATAACATAGAATTAAGTGATGTGGGGTACCTTATGGCTATCACAGGCAATTCCGATATCAATAAATTTGCGATTAATAAATTTGGAACGCAGTTTGGAGAGAATGGGTCTTTTAGATTAGTCACTACAGAAGAAATGTTAGACCAAACAAACACGCCTAAAGAAGGTTTATTTTCTCATAAAGACGATTTCAATTCTTTAAGTGAAGTGACTCGAAAGTTTCCTTCTATTCAGGAAATCGATTTAGAAAGCCGCAGCCATTACGAAACTTTAATAGAGATTACCAACAAAGATGAAGATAGCATTCCATTGTTTATAAAAGACAACGAAGGTGAATTTCACATTATTTCCTCTAACAATTTAGATGTCGATACTATTGAAGAAGGGTTTCAACTGGTGTATTTAGGAAAACCTATTGATGTTGAAGATTTACCGGCTTTAGATGCTGGCAGTTCTAAAGAACAATAGCTGCGTCATAACACACCTCGTATTAAGGGTGTATTAAAAATTTTAGGCTCCTTATGTCATACATGTATAGCGTAGCACACCTAAAGGCGTTTATAAAACGACACAACATTAAACTATCTAGTGCTGTCATTTTAATACTGCTGTATTATTTTTGTTTGCCGCAACAGCTATTTACGGCGCCAACAGCTACAGTTATCACCAGTGAAAACAACGCATTATTAGGGGCACAAATTGCAAAAGATGGCCAATGGCGCTTTCCTTATAACGCTGCTACACCCGATAAATTCAAGCAATGTATCCTGTTATTTGAAGATGAATACTTCTACAACCACCCTGGGTTTAACCCCGTAGCCATATACAAAGCGTTTAGAGACAATTTAAAATCCAACACCAAAAAGCGTGGCGCAAGTACACTAACACAACAAGTCATCAGGTTGTCTCGACAAGGCAAAAGACGGACTTACTTAGAAAAAGTAAAAGAGCTTATCTTTGCCACACGTCTCGAGTTAAGAACCACAAAAGACCATATTCTCGCCTATTATTCCAGCTACGCACCTTTTGGAGGCAATGTGGTAGGCTTAGACGCCGCATCGTGGCGCTATTTTAACAGAAACGCCAGCGATTTATCGTGGGCAGAGAGTGCAACCTTGGCCGTTTTACCAAATGCACCCCGTTTAATTTATCCTGGAAAACGTCAAAAACACTTATTACAAAAACGCAACGCGCTCTTGCAAAAATTACTACGGCGTGGCGTTATAGACACACTAACCTACAACCTATCACTTGCGGAAACCTTACCACAAAAACCGTATCCGCTTCCTCAAATAGCACCGCATTTATTACAACATATCTCTAAAACAGCGTATGGTAAACAGGTTCATACCAGCATTAAAAAACCTCTACAAAACCAAATAAACCGTATTGTAGCTACGCATTACAAGCATCTAAGTCAAAACGAAATTTATAATGCTGCCGTGCTAGTTTTAGATGTCCATACGCGAAAAGTATTGAGCTATGTGGGCAATACACCAACAGATAAAGCCCATCAAAAAAACGTAAATGTTATCGACAAGCCGAGGAGTACGGGGAGCGTCTTAAAACCATTTTTATATGCTGCGATGCTAGACAGTGGCGATTTATTACCCCATATGCTAGTTGCCGATATTCCCACACAATACGGAAACTACAATCCTGAGAACTACGATAAAACGTATGAAGGTGCAGTACCTGCTAGTAGAGCCCTCTCCAAATCTTTAAACGTTCCTGCCGTGCGAATGCTTAAAGCATTCGGCTTAGAACGGTTTCATCATTATTTAAAACAACTGCAATTAAAAGACATCACTTACAACGCCAACCACTATGGGCTATCTTTAATTCTAGGCGGTGCAGAAAGTAATCTTTGGGACTTATGTAAAAGTTATGCCGCATTATCTGGAACCTTAAATCATTTTTCTGAATCCTCTAGCAGGTATTTTGAAAACGAATTTTGTGAGCCTTCTTTTTTAGCTTCGGAAGCTATTGATTTTGGTGCTCAAACTTCAGAAAAAACACTATTTGATGCAGCTTCAATCTATTTAACCTATGAAAGTCTAAAAAATGTAAACCGTCCTGAAAGTGAAGATAACTGGGCATTTTTTGACAGTTCGAAACAAATTGCATGGAAAACAGGTACTAGTTTTGGCTATAGAGATGCTTGGGCTATTGGCACAACTAAAGATTATGTGGTAGGTGTTTGGGTTGGAAATGCAGACGGAGAAGGACGTCCTGGACTGGTAGGTGTGCAAGCTGCTGCCCCACTACTTTTTGATGTTTTTGACAAATTGCCCCGTAGCGATTGGTTTGCAAAACCATTTGATGAGATGCAAAACATAAGCATCTGTTCGCAAAGTGGATACCGCGCTGCGCCAGATTGCACAACAACGCAACAAAACTTTGTACCAACCAGTGGTTTAAAAACCAAAGCCTGTCCTTACCATACACTCATACATTTAGACCCTACAGAGACATACCAAGTCAACACTTCTTGCGAGGATCTCTCTAAAATTACACATAAACCTTGGTTTGTTCTGCCTCCCATTATGGCACATTATTACCAGACTAAAAATCCGTTTTACAAAGCATTACCAAAATTTAGAACAGATTGCTTAGGAGATCACGCGATGGCAATGGCATGGATCTATCCAAAAGCAAATACCGTTATTTTTTTACCTAAAGATTTCGATGGTACAACCAACGAACTCATCTTAAAATTAGCCCATTCTAAACCAGACAGTACCGTATTCTGGTATATGGATGCGACTTATATAACAGCCACTAAAAACATTCACGAACTGGCTGTGTTACCAAAGCTTGGGACACACAGGCTTACTGCTGTCGATGCGTATGGAAATGAAACCAGCTGTACCTTTAGCATTACAAAATAAAACAGACAACGGCTACTCTAATACCATTTTAAGCATCGCATGATCTGATTTCAAGGTGTGTTGTTTTGTAACCTGTTTAAGTTTTACATCTTGTGACAGCCATATATGGTCTAAAGATAGTATGGGCAAACCATAGCACCAGGTCTCCTTTAAACCAAAGCCTTTTTCACTAAAAGCATGCTTAAAATTAGACTTTATAGGTGCTAACAACAACGACTCATACGGCACATTAAAATCGCCAAGTACCACCGTATTGGCTTCTGGAAGAAGCGCAGCACTCACAACATCCAATTCCCATGCCCTAGGCACATCAATACTACCAGAGACATCTACAGCATAAAAATTAAACCCTCGTGTTTTAAAATTAATAACGGCAGACTGGTATTTAGACCTTGTAATCCTTTTGAGATCTATAGGCGTTTTAGAAAAAATACCTATGTTTTGAATGCTATCCAAATACACATCATATTCTGGATAAAGGCCCTTTAGAGCCGCAGTAGTCTTGGGCGTGTATTCTACAAGAACGGCAACATCGGGGATGCCGTCGTACATAGCGAAAGCTGCTTTAAAATCGAAAGCATTAGAAGCGTTCCAAAATAACACATTAACATCTGTGGCGGCCTGCGGTTTTGGGACATGCCATTTTAAACTACCCATGAGCCAAACCACACTTAATAGGGCAACGCCTAAAAAGGCATACCGCCTTAACGATTTAGCTACAGCAAATGCCCCTAAAAAAAATCCACCAATACCTACTGGCAAAGGCAATGCATAAAACCACAAAGAGGTCTTATAGCTCGAATCTTTAATGATAAAGTGCAGGCCTACGAAAGCTATAAATAGCAACAAATAACCAACGCTAAATATGTATCTAAATTTACGTAACACTAGTGTAGAGAAGCGCCTTTTTTAGCCCACAAGGGATGCACTTCTATCTCAAAATGCCCTGCTTTTACCATGGGATCTAACCGCGCTAAGCTATCGGCCATTTTTAGATGTGGTACGTTATAAATAGCCACACCTTGAATGTCGCCTTGTCCCTCAAAAGAACCCGATAGGTCTGCATAACCTAAAGTTTGCATCTCTTTTAAATACACTTCATGTTGCTGCTGTAAATTTGCGATCTCTTCTTCGTTTTGCCCTCTTATAGGTCCATTTTTTAAAAATACCATAAAATACTGCTGCATGATAATGGTATCTTGAGTTAGGGGGTCTATGCGTTCTAAAATCTTAAAACCATCGGCCATGAGCTCTTCTTTTAGCGCCCGCTTTGATGGTTCCATAACAGATATGTCTTCAACCTGAGGTATATTAGCATTTACCGAATCCTGAGGCAAGACCTCTGCACTTTCGGTAACCGTCTCTACAGGAGGTACTTCTGGTTTTATTTGCTCTTTACAAGACTGTAAAAGTCCTACGAATATAATTACTAATGCGATGCGTCTCATGAGTTCCACGTATTATAAGGTGCTTTACTTAATTGCGAATTGTAATATTTTACTTGACCCGTTACTTCTTCTCCTAGCCATACTGGGGTCTCAAATTGTTCCTCTGTACTGTTTAATTCTACCTCTGCAACCACCAAACCTGCATTGGCTCCTAAAAACTCATCAACCTCAAAAACATGAGTGCCTACCTTTACCTCATAACGTATTTTGTCTATACGCGTTGGCATACATAATTCTAAAAGCTGTTCGGCCTCATCCTTAGGGATCTTTTTTTCCCACTCAAAACGACTTAAACCATCTGCCGTAGACTTTCCTTTTACTGTTATAAAACCTTCATCGCCTTTTAATCTTACACGTACGGTACGTGCTTTATCTGTGCTTAAAAACCCTTGCACCAAACGTGTTTTAGTTAAGGCCTCGTCTTTAAAAGCATGTGATGTGGTAAGGAATTTGCGTTCTATCTCTATCAAAACTATATCTTTTTTAAATGTGTATCGTGAATTTTACTAAGCGTCAATAAAGCAATAATAGCACCAATGGTAGCATATAACATATCCGATTGGGTATCCCAGATATAACCTTGGGTGCCTAAAAAAGCGTCACCGCCCTCTCCTGTGCTTAGGGAAACGCCCCACTCTATAAATTCGTAAGTAGCACTAATGGCCAATGCGATACATACGATAATAAAATGCAACCAATTTCGCTGTGCGACCACTGCTTTACGAAGCAGTAACTCTCTTGTAAGTACCGCTGGCACGAACCCTTGAGCAAAATGCCCTAATTTATCATAATTATTTCTGCGCTGTTCAAAAACCTCTTGTATCCAATCAAACAAGGGCACTTCCGCATAGGTGTAATGCCCTCCTACGATAAGAATAACAGCATGTAAAAAAATTAACGTATAACTAAGGTTTGTAAACCGAAACGTTTTAAACGTTACGCTTAAAACCAACAGCCCAATAAGCACTGGTAAAACTTCTAAAAACCACGTAAAGCGTTCTAGAGGTGCAATCCCAGACCAGATAAAAAGCAGGCTAATAGCAATACAATAGGTGTAAATTAGTTTCATATACAAGACTTATCTCTATCAAAGATATCTTATTTTTGAGAGATAGAACAATTACAAATGTCTATAGACCTCCCTATACGAAAAATTATTCATGTTGATATGGATGCCTTTTATGCCTCTGTAGCGCAATTAGACCAGCCAGAACTTAAAGGCAAAGCCATTGCGGTAGGTGGTGGTGGCAAACGCGGAGTGATAAGTGCTGCCAGTTACGAGGCTAGAAAATTTGGTATTAAAAGCGCTATGTCGGGTAGCCTTGCTATAAAACTATGTCCGCACTTAATTTTTGTAAAGACAGATTTTGAGCGTTACAAAGCCATCTCACAACGCATACGTCATATTTTTTACGATTATACCGATTTGGTAGAACCGCTGTCTCTAGATGAAGCTTACTTAGATGTAACCACAAACAAAAAAGGCCATCCCAGCGCCTCTTTAATAGCTAAAGAAATAAGGGCGCGCATTTATAACGATATCGGCTTAACAGCCTCTGCGGGTATTTCTATCAATAAATTTATTGCTAAAGTGGCGAGTGACTATAATAAACCTAATGGGCAAAAAACAGTAAACCCCGAAGAGGTGATTCCTTTTTTAGAAGCCTTAGATATTCGAAAATTCTATGGTGTAGGCAAAGTCACTGCCGAAAAAATGTACCAAAAAGGGATTTTCACGGGTTTAGACTTAAAGCAAAAGTCTATAGACTATTTAAGCGAACATTTTGGAAAATCTGGCCGCTACTATTACCATGTTGTACGAGGCATCCACACAAGCGAAGTTAAACCTCATCGCACTAGAAAGAGCCTAGCCGCAGAACGCACCTTTAGCGAAAATTTAGCCTCTGAAATTTTTATGCTTGAAAAACTAGAGCATATCGCGGAAGAGGTCGCGAAGCGCTTATTAAGACATAAGGTCGCAGGAAAAACAATAACGCTAAAAATTAAGTATAGTGATTTCACTTTACAAACCAGAAGTAAAACACTTCCCTACTATCTAAGCGATAAGAGTATGATTTTAGAAACGGCTAAAGACTTGTTATATCAAGAAAAATTAAATAATTCGGTACGTTTACTAGGCATTTCGCTATCGAACCTCAATACAGAACAGAAAGATAAACCCCTACCCCAAAAAACGGTAAGTGCACAACTTAAATTTGGATTTTAATTGGTATGCCCTTCTATGACAGCTTTAGGTTTAGCGTTTGTAAAACACAGCATGTCCACCTTAATTTTTAAGTATTGCCGCAGTCATGAAGCACTAAAACGATTTGAAAGTTTCTCATCCACCCCCTCTCAGATTTGTACTTTAAAGACGCATTTAGGAGTCATTTTCTAAAATTATTAAAGCATTTACCGCTCAAATATTGGCATATTTATGTCTTATATTACCTTATTTTTATTCTATTTTATCTTAAGAAATTTCAAAATTTAACATTTTATATCAGACTTTAACATTTAAGCACATCATTTCATTTCATTTTTATTAGGGGTTATACCTTGTTAAAGAAAACAAAATTCACGTACTTAAACCCACTTATAACGTCTTTTGTCTATGTTTTTTGTGAAAATCAAATAATTATATAAGAAAAAACAACTTTTCAGGACATGTCAGGTGTGTACAAGAAAGTACAGGATAGCTCTTAGATATTTTGAGATGTAAATTTGTTAGCTCATTCAACTAAAACTAAATTATTATGAAAAACAAATTATCATTAAGTATCCTGCTTTTTCTGCTCTGTTTTGCAGTAAAGGCACAAACCCCACCCACAATTAGGCTATCTGCTAATTTTGCGAATTCCAATAACAGCAGAGGCACTCTAACTAACAACATAGATATCTTTAACCGCATACATCCATTTTCTGGATTTGCCAACCCCATTATCAACAACTCGGGAATTTGTGTGGTAAGGCCACTTGGAGGTATCGCTAGAAATAATCAAGAAGGCAATAGATTTGCAGACCGATCTCAAGACTCTTACAGATGGAATTCTAGTACACGTCGCTTTGAAACCGATTTTTCAAGATTAATAGCTCAAATTAGAAGGGTTAAAGCCCAGGGGCACGTTATAAGAATGATTGTATTGGATAATCCGTCTTGGGATTTTCAAAGAAATAGTAACGGTAATTTTCCTGCAGGACAAAACAATTACATCTTAAATTCTTTTGGAAATGCGACACCACCTGTAGACTTTAACGCTTGGGCTGCACACATAAGAGGCGCCATGAATGCTATTATTGGAGAGCTAGGTACAGCCGAAGCAGCCAGAATACAATATGGTATTGGCCGTGAAATTGGTACTCGAGGCCATTGGACTGGAACACAAAATGCTTTTTTTAGATTTTACGAACGCTCTGTAAACGCAATAAGAACAGTGCTTCCTAACGCACGTGTAGGCTCACATTTTTTATGGCAATCGTCTAATAACGCATGGGCTAGAGATTTTATTGCGTTTTGTGCAGATAATAATGTTCCCTATAATTTTGTAGGCGTATCGTATTATCCATTTTACAATAGAGCTGATAGAACTAATTTTGATCAGGTTTACAGAATGGACTTTGGCGCCATTACAAGTGATCCCAACTGGAATAACAACGCCAATCTTCAAATACATGAGTTTGCTTTAATAGAAAGACTTACAAATGGAGGAGCTGGTTTTGACTCTCCACCAGAGCCGCATTTAAATTCGTTTTTAGTAGGTTTAGCACGTATGGCGTGGACAAACAACATCAATGAAATATTTTTATGGGGTACAGGTTCGCAATACACCCATGCTTTCAATGCATTAAGGGGCTTAGTTAGAAATAGATTGTACACGAATACGCGCTCTGGATCAGCACCAAATAATACTTTTGTAAATGCAACGTTTACCCAAGATGAGAGTAACAACATGTACCAAGTTATGGCCTATAACTATACCTCTAATCAAACTGTAAATAGTGGTAGAGGAAACCCCGTGAACGTTAATATAAGAGCTACGGTAGATGCGCCTCCGGGATCTACGTTTAGATGGCGTACAAGATCGTTTATTCGCGCAACTCAAAACAGCGCAAGTCGCGTTGAGCAATCTAGTTTTAGAACCGGAACAACAACTGGTGATGGTCGTAATTCTTTAATATCTTTAACAACTAGAGTACCAGGTTTCTCATGGACTTTATATGAATTTGAAATCACATCTAGAGCTTCTGGTTCTGCAAATACTAACGATATAACTGGAACTTGGTTTCGCCTTAGAAATAGATTTACCAATAACTATTTAGATGCTGGTAGTGGTTTTAGTTTAGGTACAGAGGCCTCTACATCTGGTTTCGATAAACAGTTTAGATTTGTACGCACTGGTAATTTCTATAATATAGACATTAGACGTGAATCGGGCAATAGCGGGATTCTTCGTGCACTAGATGATGGTGGTAGAAACGTTATTGTAACTAATACTGCTTCTAGTTTCAATAACGACATGCAATGGACGGTTGACGTTAACTCAAGTGGCGTGGCTACGTTTAGAAATAGAGCGCGAAATGCCTATTTAAGAGATTCTGGCGGAAGAGCAACACATGATGCCACGAATGACACGAACCATACACGATGGACGCTAGAGCGCGTAGCAAGTGTATCCTCTAAAGATTTGGGTAATTTGGGTAAAATTGACGAAGCAGCATCTCAGCAAGTTTTTGCGTCTCCTAATCCAAGTGAAAACGGCGTATTCAATTTAAGTCAACCAGAGTCTTGGAGTGTGTCCAATTTAAACGGTCAAATTGTTCTTAATGGACAGGGCACCGTTGTAGATCTTTCTTCAAAACAAAGAGGTCTCTATGTTTTGAGAACCTCTTCTAATCATATTATTAAATTAGTGTACTAATTAATAGTTTATTTCTTTATAATGTAAAGAGGTTATCTGAAAAGATAGCCTCTTTTTGGGTTATACCCATTTTACAAATGCTTAAAATGTGATTTTAGAAACGGCTAAAGCCCTATTATATCAAGAAAAATTAAATAATTTGGTACGTTTATTAGGCATTTCGACATCGCAGCTCAATACAGAACAGAAAAACAAACCCATAGCCCTAAAGACAATAAGTACGCAATTTGGATTTTAGTGGTATGCCCTTCTATTACTGTTTTAGGTTTAGCGTTTGTAAAACACAGCATCTCAACCTTAATTTTAAGTAGTGTCGCAGTCATAAAATTGGTAGGACCTTCTAAAAACAGCTCATCTATACCTCTCAATTTTGTACTTTAAAGACACATTTAGGAGCCATTTTCTAAAATTATCAAAGCATTTATCGCTTAAAATACCGACATATCTATACCCTATATTACCCTGTTTTTATCCTATTTTACCGTTTCCTACTCTAAACTTTAACTTTTCCTATTCAATTTTAACATTTATCTGTCCTATTTTACCTCATCTTAATGGCGTTTTATTGTGTTAAAAAAAGCAAGAAGTGCGCATTTAAACTCTTTTTTATTCATTTCATCTATATTTTATTTCAAAAATATTCTTTTTTGTAAGAAAATAAATATTAAACAGGATGCGTCAGGACTGTACAGGAAAGCACAGGATACCCCTTATCCATTTCGAGGTGTAAATTTGTCAGCTCATTAACTAAAACTAAATATTATGAAAAACAAATTATCACTAGTCGCTATTTTTTTTCTGCTCTGCTTTGCAGTAAAAGCGCAAACACCACCCACAATTAGGCTATCTGCCAATTTTGCGAATTCGAATAATAGCATAAGGATTCTAAATAATAATATTGATACCTTTAACCGTATTCATCCTTTCGATGGTGTTCGTAGACCAGTCATCAACAATCAAGGCATTTGTATTGTTAGGCCACTTGGAGGGATCGCTAGGCCTAATCAACAAAACGTTAGATTTGCAGACCGATCTCAAGATTCTTACAGATGGGATCCTGATCTAGGAAGGTTTGTATCTGATTTTTCAAGATTAAGAACGCAACTTAATAATGTTAGAAACGCAGGCCAAATTGTAAGGATGGTTGTTTTAGACAATCCGTCTTGGGATTTCCAGAGACAGGATGATGGGACTTTCCCTAACGGACAAAGAAACTTTATCATAAATTCTTTCGGAAATGCGACACCACCTTTAAATTTAGACGCTTGGGTAGCACATATAACAAGAGCCGTAGAAGTTATTGAAGAAGTACTAGGTGAAGAGGCAGCAGCCCGAATACAGTATGGTATTGGCCGTGAAATTGGTACTGAAGGCCATTGGACTGGAACGGCAGATGAGTTTTTTGAATTTTATCAACTTAGTGTAGCTGGCATAAGATCAGTGATTCCAAATGCACGCGTAGGGTCGCATTTTTTATGGCAAACGTCTAACAACCCATGGGCTATAGATTTTATTAGATTTTGTCAGCGAGAAAATGTCCCTTATAATTTTGTAGGCATATCGTATTATCCTCTTTGGAATCAAGCGAATAGAACTAATTTTGATCAAGTTTATAGAATGGACTTTGGTGCCATTACAAGCGATTCTGCCTGGAATAGCAATGCTAGTCTTCAAATACATGAGTTTGCTTTAATAACAGGGTTTACAGATGGAGGAGCTGGATTTGAAGAGCCCTCAGAAGGCCATTTAAATTCGTTTTTAGTAGGCTTAACACGTATGGCATGGGTTAATGATATCGATGAAATATATTTATGGGATACGGGCTCACAATATAGCGACGCCTTTAATGAATTAAGAGGCTTAGTTGGAAATAGACTATATTCCAATGCCAGTTCTGGATCAGAACCAAATAATACTTTTGTAAATGCAACATTTACTCAAGATGAAAGTAACGGCATGTACCAAGTTATGGCCTACAACTATACTTCTAATCAAAGTGTAAATAACGGTAATGGAAATCCCGTAAGAGTTAACATAAGAGCTACAGTAGATGCACCTCCGGGATCTACGTTTAGATGGCGTACAAAAAGGTTTGTTCGATCTAATGGAGGTACTGTCGTAGAAGAGGATTTTGAAACTGGAACGACAACTGGTAGTGGTGCTAATTCTTTAATATCCTTAACAACTAGAGTCGATAGCTTCACATGGACTTTATATGAATTTGAAATTACAAATCGAGCTGGTTCTGGAGCTGGAGCTGGAGCTTCAAATGACAACAGTCTAACTGGAACTTGGTTCCGCCTTAAAAACAGGTTTTCCAATAGATATTTAGATGCAGGAAGTGGCTTTAGTTTAGGGACGGAAGCCTCTCCAACTGGTTTCGATAAACAATTTAGATTTGTACGATCTGGTGATTTCTTCAATATAGACGTGAGACGTAATTCGGCAAATGATAGCAACGGAATTCTTGAAGCAATGGATAACAATAATAGAAATGTAATCGTAACACGTACTAACCCAGTAAGTACTGATACGGATAGACAATGGGCTATTACTGTAAACTCAAATGGAGTCGCGACGCTTAGAAATAGAGCTCGAAATGCCTTTTTAAGAGATTCTGGAGGATCAGCAACGCATGATGCTACGAATGATACGAACCATACGCGATGGACTCTAGAGCGTGTAGAGAGTGTCTCTAAGGAGTTTGGTGTTTTAGATAAAATTGATACTACTAAGTCTTCTATTTTTGCATCTCCAAATCCAAGTGAAAATGGGGTATTCAATTTAAGTCAGCCAGAGTCTTGGACTGTTTCCAACTTAAATGGTCAAACCATTCTTAATGGACAAGGCACTGTCGTTGATCTTTCATCAAAACAGAGAGGGCTTTACATTTTAAGAACATCTTCAAATCAAATTATTAAATTGGTGTACTAACTAATAGTATCGTCTAATTTATATAAACTAAAAGCCTGTTTCGAAAAGAGACAGGCTTTTTTCTATTAAGTAAACCCTTTAAGTTTACGTTTCTATAAAGTACTGTTACCAGCACCAACTATACAACAAGCGACACCCCTATTTATTCACTCCATTTTAAGCCTTAGACTATGACTATTACAGTTGTGGTTTCCTTCACATACTATCGTAAACTGCGTTTTTCAATTTCGCCATAATGCGCTTATGCTAAAACTGAGAAACACTGGTATGTATTAGACATCTTAGCCTCATCACAACCTTCTATACATAAATTAGGTTGCATAGATAGGTGCTGTGGGTGCAATACTATGGCCCACAAAAAAACGCTATGTCATCTATTATGGCATAGCGTTTTTATATGTTGTAGTTAGGTTTGTTGCTTAAAAGCTACAGGTTTCTACCTCTGTAACACGCAGTGTGTTTACCATTCCTTTTTCTTGAATTGGCATGGCCGCTAAACTAATCAACATATCTCCAACTTCTAAGAAGCCTTTTTTACAAGCCATAGCGTTTACATCTTCTATAGTCTCATCGGTACTCACAAACTTATCGTAATAGAAGGCTTGTACACCCCATAATAAGCTTAAACGTGTTAAGATGCGCTTATTAGACGTAAACACAAGAATGTGACACGACGGTCTCCACGCCGAGATTTGGAATGCTGTATAACCACTATTTGTTAATGTAGAAATCGCTTTGGCATCTATTTCGTTAGCCATCGTTGCTGCATGGTAACAAATCGCTTTTGTAATGTAGCGGTTGGTACGAATGTGCGGTGGCATTTCTGGAACTTTTATAAGTGGAGAATCTTCTACACTTTTTAAAATATTACTCATTTGGCGGATTACCTGTACAGGGTATTCTCCTACCGAAGTCTCTCCAGAAAGCATTACAGCATCTGCTCCATCCATTACCGAATTGGCAACATCGTTAACTTCGGCACGTGTAGGTGTTAAGCTAGAAATCATAGTTTCCATCATTTGGGTCGCTATAATTACTGGAATTCTTGCTTTTTTAGCGCGCAATACCAATTGCTTTTGAATAAGCGGTACCTCTTCTGCTGGTACTTCAACACCAAGATCGCCACGGGCTACCATGATACCATCACATTGCGTCACAATTTTATCGATATTCTCTACAGCTTCAGGCTTTTCGATTTTGGCAACTATTGGAATTTTATGGTCACTATGTTCCTTAATTAAATCCCTAAGCTGCATTAAATCTTCTGCATGACGCACGAAAGACAGTGCAATCCAATCTACATTCTGGCCAATCGCAAAAATAGCGTCTTCTATATCTTTTTCTGTTAATGCAGGCTGCGATATATCTGTATTTGGAAGGTTAACCCCTTTCTTAGATTTTAAAGGACCGCCTTGAATCACTTTCGCCTTTACTTCAGATTTCTTATCGGTAGACACGACCTCAAAAATAAGTTTCCCATCATCTAAAAGAATACGTTCTCCTGGTTTAGCATCTTGAGGAAAACGTTCGTAAGTCATATATACGCGTTCTTTTGTACCTTCGAAACGCTCGCCTGTGGCAAATACAATTTCATCACCAGCATTAACAACAACTTCCTCTTTCATCACGCCTACGCGTAATTTAGGGCCTTGTAAGTCCCCTAATATTGCGGCATTATACCCATATTCTTCATTTAATTCACGTATCATCTGTATACGCGCTTTAACATCGTCATAATCTGCATGCGAAAAATTGATTCTAAATACATTAGCGCCTTCGTCTAACATACCTTTTAATACTTCTTTCGTGCTTGTTGCAGGGCCCAACGTAGCTACAATTTTAGTTTTTTTTCTTGATTCCATTAGTCAAAAATTAAATGCTCCTTAGATTTCAATGTGCTTATATCAACATTATAAGCCATCGCAATTTGTTGTATCTTAAGGATTGTGTTTATAATATAACTGCCTTTACTATTGTTAAATTCACTTTCAATCTTTAAAAAGTAATTCACTTTTTTATACTCAGGAATCAAATGATGGTTCCTAATTATTTTGTGTCTCATACTAAATAACGACTGAGGGTCTATCTTAGAATCGGTTTCTACTGAACATACATTAGAGACCAAATTCCACATGACAAGATTTTTTGGGTCTTCAAATTCGAAAACAGAATATCTAGTACTTCCATTATTAAAGTATAAATCTTTTGTTTTTCGAGCTAATGAAATCTCTAAATATCTATTTAGAAGAAAGGCCATCCTGTAATCTTCAATACTACTATGTATAGCAATTAAAGTACTAGACACATCCTCATAAATATCATCAAGAACAAGTTTGTGTACCGTCATAACCCGACCATTATAAGTTGTAAATATAATGCTAAAAAAAGTTAGAAATAAACGAATTCTAATTTCTTACTAAGATTCACTACTAAAACGTTGTAGTTCGTTTTAGAACCTAGTCTTTCATTTTAGAAATTTTATTTTGAAATGCAAAAAAAGCACGCTTAGAAGCCTTTTCTTCAGCTTTCTTTTTTGAAGTCGCCCTGGCTTTGGCTACTACTTTATGGTCTATAGACAGTTTTACCGAAAAGTGCCTAACATCATCATTTCCAGTATCTTCATAAACATTATAATGAAATACTTTCTTTTCTTTTTGACACCATTCTATAAGTAAACTTTTATAACTAATAACCTTACCTTCTAGTTGTGTAATGTCTACATGAGGAATAATGACACGCTTGTAAATGAATTTTTCGCAGTACTTATAACCCTTATCTAAAAAAATAGCACCTACTAATGCTTCAAAAAGGTTGCCGTGAATATTATCTCCAAACTGTCCTGAAGGGATTTTGCTCTCTACCAGAGCAATAAGTTTCAATTCTTTCCCCAACTCATTTAAATGCTCCCTACTCACTATTTTAGAGCGCATTTTAGTAAGATAGCCTTCGTCGCCACCAGGCACCTCTTGAAATAGATGAGACGCAATAACAGCGCTTAACATGGCGTCTCCTAAAAACTCTAAACGCTCATAATTAATGGCATTACCCGCATCATCTTTAAGGTTCATAGAACGGTGTGTGAATGCCTTTTTATAGACTTTCATACGCTTGGGCTTATACCCCAAAATTTGAGATAATTGGATAAAAAAATTCCCGTTTCGTTTGGAACGGGAATTTAATATGTTACGAATGAGTCTCATTCGGGATTTAATCTAATTTTTTGAATACTACACAGGCGTTATGTCCGCCAAATCCAAATGTATTACTCATAGCGACTTTAACCTCTCGCTTTTGGGCCGTGTTAAGCGTTAAATTTAATTCTGGATCTATATTCTCATCAACCGTCTCATGATTGATTGTTGGTGGAACAATACCATTCTCTATGGCTAAAATGCTTGCTATAGCTTCTATAGCACCTGCTGCACCTAATAAGTGCCCTGTCATAGATTTGGTAGAATTAATATTTATCGTTTTCGCATGCGCTCCAAAAACTTTAGAAATAGCCTTCAACTCTGCCACATCTCCTAAAGGTGTTGATGTACCATGTGTATTGATATGGTCTACATCTTCTGGCTTAAGTCCTGCATTTTCTAAACAGTTTTTCATAACTGCAATAACGCCAATACCTTCTGGGTGAGGAGCTGTCATGTGATGTGCATCGGAAGATAATCCGCCTCCTGCAACCTCAGCATAAATTTTTGCACCTCGTGCTTTTGCATGCTCATACTCTTCTAGAATAAGTGCACCAGCACCTTCTCCTAAAACAAAACCATCTCTAGTCCCATCGAATGGGCGAGAGGCTGTTTCTGGACTTTCATTTCTAGTCGATAAAGCGTGCATAGCATTAAATCCACCCATACCAGCAATGGTAACCGCAGCTTCACTCCCTCCTGTAACAACAACATCTGTATGCCCTAAACGTATAGAGTTTAAAGCATCGAATAATGCATTAGCAGAAGAGGCACACGCAGATACCGTGGTATAATTAGGTCCCATAAAACCATGTTTTATAGAAATATTACCTGGAGCAATATCTGCTATCATTTTAGGAATAAAGAAAGGGTTAAATCTCGGTGTACCATCGCCACTAGCAAAATTTAATACCTCTTGCTGAAATGTCTCTAAACCACCAATGCCTGCTCCCCATATAACACCTACTCGTAATTTGTTAACCTCATCTAAGTTTAACTTAGAATCTGCGATAGCTTCGTCGGCAGCAACCATTGCATACTGCGCAAACTTATCCATTCTTCGAGATTCTTTTCTATCTATAAAATCGGTAACTTTAAAATCCTTTAATTCGCACGCGAATTTGGTTTTAAATTTCTCGGTGTCATAATATGTTATAGGCGCAGCACCACTCTTACCACTAATTAAGCCTTCCCAATAATCATCTTTGGTATTGCCAATAGGTGTTAAAGCCCCTAATCCTGTGACTACAACTCGCTTTAGTTCCATAAATTGTTTGTCTTATTTAGCTTCTTCTATATAAGAAATCGCCTGACCTACAGTTGCTATGTTCTCTGCTTGGTCGTCTGGTATTTGAATATCGAATTCTTTTTCGAACTCCATAATTAATTCTACAGTGTCTAAAGAGTCCGCTCCTAAATCGTTTGTGAAGCTTGCTTCTGCTACAACTTCATTCTCATCAACACCTAACTTGTCTACGATAATCGCTTTTACTCTTGATGCAATGTCTGACATAATCTTTTAATTTTAAAGGTTTAATTAGTTGGCAAAAATAAAAAACTTTATTTTAATACACACTTTTAGCTTAAAAATGTGATTTTATATTTTAAAAAAATTAAAATCTAAGTATTTTGGGATTGCCTTCTAATTGTTAATTATTATTCTTTTTTTTGTTCAAAACAATCTTAACACTATAGTCTGTAAAATGAAACGTATTGTAATTTTTGCGTCCGGAGGAGGTACTAATGCTGAAAATTTAATTAAGTTTTTTCACAACAGCGATAATGCGTCTGTTATTCAAATACTCTGTAACAATCCCCATGCCAAAGTATTAGACAGAGCAAAAAACCTAAAAGTAAGTGCTTTTGCTTTTAATAGAACCGCTTTTAGTAAAACAGAAGATGTTTTAAATATCTTAAAGGCATCGCAACCCGACCTAATTGTCTTAGCAGGTTTTTTATGGAAATTCCCAGAGTTTATTATCGACGCCTTTCCCAATAAAGTCATTAATGTACACCCTGCTTTATTACCAAAATATGGAGGAAAAGGCATGTATGGGATGCACGTTCATGAGGCTATTGTCGCAAATAATGAGTCTGAAACAGGTATTACCATCCATTATGTGAATAAAAACTACGACGAAGGTGCTATTATTTTTCAAGCCAAATGCGATGTCACCAACACCGATACGGCCGAAACTGTTGCGGCAAAAATTCACGACTTAGAAATGGAACACTTCCCAAAAGTAGTTGCCCAACTATTGAAATAATGTTCTATGACGCCCCTCACAATTAACATTTGTAAAACTGAAGACAGAACAACCTTTATAGAGAGCCTTAACACCTGCAACTTAAGTAAAGTTCCTGCGACTACTCCGGTATGGACACCCTTAGAATTCATCATCAAAGATTCTAAGGATCTTGAATTAGGAAGTGTCTTAGGTGCTATTAAAGATTGGAATAGCCTTAACGTAAAAACACTTTGGGTAAAGGAAGCACATCGCAGACAAGGAATTGGGACACCGCTTTTAAATCATATAAAAAGTAAGGCTAAAGCAAAGGGTGCATATACGGTTATGGTAGATACTTTCGATGTTCAAACCGAAAAATTCTACCTTAAAAACGACTACCAGCTTATAGACGAAATTAACTATTTCCTAAAAGGACATCGCAAAATATATTTCTCTAAAACACTAAATGAGTAAAAAGAAAAAAAAATATTACACCGTTTGGAAAGGGCATAAAACTGGCGTTTTTGAATCTTGGAATGTTTGTAAAAAACAAATTAAAGATTATCAAGGTGCGCAATACAAAGCGTTCGAGACCTTGAAAGCGGCTCAAACCGCTTTAGAAGGCAATTATTTTGATTTTATAGGCAAAAATAAAACGTCTAAATCTGAATTGTCTCAAGAACAACTTCAAAGAATAGGACGTCCCAACTATAATTCTATTGCTGTAGATGCTGCCTCTAGCGGCAATCCTGGTATTATGGAATACCGCGGGGTAGATACAAAAACAAAAAAACAACTCTTTATACAAGGCCCCTTTGAACAAGGCACCAATAATATTGGGGAATTTTTAGCACTCGTACATGGCCTTGCCTTATTAAAAAACAACAAAAGTGATCGCATTTTGTATACCGATTCGCGAACGGCAATGAGTTGGGTGAAGAAGAAAAAATGCAATACAAAACTAGAGCGCACCACAAAAAACAAACCCGTATTCGATTTAGTAGATCGCGCCATACAGTGGCTACACAATAACACTTACACTACAGTGATTGTAAAATGGGAAACCAAAGCATGGGGAGAAATCCCAGCAGATTTTGGACGTAAGTAACCCAAACACCAATACGTTTATAGATGCTGTCGCTATTATAAAGTACAAATGCACTAAAAAAATTAAAGCAATGTTGGCTTACAGTTACCCCCCTTTAATTAGTTAACGCATATTTTATATGCCTACTAAATTCTAATAAAACCTCGTATTGCCTAAAAAAAATGCCCCATTTCGTTTACCGAAATGGGACATTAAATGACTTAGGTTCTAGACTTTTCAATTAGTACACTAACCTAATTCTTTCATTTTGGATCGTTAAAATATACACACCACGTTGTTTTGGTGACACATCCACAGTACTCCCTTGTCCGCTTAATACCAATTGTCCATTTAGGTTATAAACGCGCCATGCTCCTGCTTGATTTAACTGAAAAACACCATTTTCGCTTGGGTTTGGAAAGGCAAAAATAGAGCGAGAGCCTTCGTCGTCAATTTTACCCAAATTACCCAAATCTTTAGAAGACACATTTGTTACACGCTCTAAAGCCCATCGCGTATGGTTCGTGTCATTTGTAGGGTCGTGCGTTGCTGTTCCTCCTGAATCCCTCAAATAAGCATTTAGTGCCCTATTTCTAAATGTGGCAATGTTATTCGAATTTACAGCAATAGTCCATTGCATTTCATTGTTAAAGCTTGTTGGAGCCGTGTTCGTCACTGTTACATTTCTATTGTTGTTATTCATGGCACGAAGAATCCCGTTGCTATCTGAGGCTGATTCACGTCTAACATCTATATTATAGAAATTACCTGCTCTAACAAACCTAAATTGTTTGTCGAAACCTGTTGCAGACGTTTCTGTCCCTAAACTAAAACGACTTCCTGCATCTAAATACCTATTGGTAAACCTGTTTCTTAATCGGTACCAAGTTCCTGTTATATCATTAGTATTTGTAGCGTTAGATCCTCCACCAGACTGAGACACAACATTAAATTCATATTTAAACCATGAATACCCATCTAAACTTCTGCTTGGAAATTGCACTAGCGAACTGTTACTTCCTGCTCTACCTGTGGTAGTAGCTTCTTGAAACCCAGAACGTCTTACCGTATTATTTGAGGGGTTATAAGTTACCACGCGCCATCTGTAACGTGTTCCCGGAGGACTGCTTATAGTTGCTCTAACCACAATGTCTTCTGCAGTTCCTTGCCTTTGGTTTCTATTTACATCTGCGCTGTAATTGTACGCCATAATATCATAAGAATTGTCTCTTTCATTTCGAGAAAACAAGCCATTCACAAAATTACCATCAAACCTCTGGTCTCCTGACTTTGCGTTCCTGTAAAAACGGTTACCTACCATACTGCGCAATTCTGTAAAAGCGGGGCCATACTGTTCACCATTACCCCAAAGTGTTAGATTATTCATTCCGTTTTGGTAAAACATCTTCATCATACCTACCAAAAACGAATTTTGGTGTTGTGCAGGAGCTTCATCAAAAGAAGCACCACCATTGCTTAAAGATTTAATAAGGGCAAACTCATGAATTTCTAACTTAGCATTTCTATTCCAGTTTCTATTTGTTGTAATAACTCTAAAATCATCTCTGTAAACAAGATCAAAATTAGTTCTATCAGCTCTATTGTAAAATGGGTAATATGAAACACCTACAAAATCGTAAGGCACATTATTTCTGCTACAGTATCCTAAAAAGTCTACCGCCCAAAAATTATTTGAGGTTCCCCATAAAAAATGAGATCCAATTTTAGCATTAGGAATTACAGATCTTACAGCTTCTACAGACAGTCTATAAAATTCAAAAAACTGAAATTGCGTCCCTGTCCAATGGCCACTAGTACCAATTTCTCGGCCAATCCCATATTGAATTTCTGAAGCTGCGTCTATTCCTAAATGGTCTACAATAGCCTGTACCGCTTCGCGTAAATAATTCGTCCACCGTGTATTACTTACTGGTGGCGTGGCATTACCATAGGTAGAGATGATATAATTATTTCGTCCTCCTGGAAATCGGCCTCGCGCATCTCTTTGGAAATCCCAAGATGGATTATCCAATACAATTTGATGAATTTGGAATCCTTGTCTTTCAACTTGATCTAGCTGTTGTGTTAACGTCGTAAAGTCTGTCTCATACCTTTGCCTTTGTGCATTCCACCTATACGTATCTCGGTCTAAGTTTACCCTACCATCTTTAACAAGCCCTCCTAAAGGTCTCACTAATCCAATGCCGGCATTACTTACAATAGGACTTCTAAAGCCCCCTTCAGGATTAATTCTATTATAGGTATCTAAATGGTCTGTCATGATATCCCCGCGACTCTGGTTAGATGTAAAATTCGATGACAGTGTAATTTGTGCTTGTGCTGCATTACAAATTAAAAATGCTAATAAAAATTTAAAAACGTGTTTCATAAATGTCTTTAGTTTTAGTTGTTAATGGGTTTTTTTCTTAAATGAAGTCACAAAAAGACCCCTTCATTTTAAAATGTGTGGTCACACTAAAAAATAAGTCTTGTTTTAAGAAAACGGTATTTTAATCTTAAGTTGTTTTTCTTCGCGTTTAGAAGAATAGAGTCGTGTCGTTTTAATTACAAAAACGACTTATAATAACGCGTCATGTCCTGTAATTACTTACAGATAGCGTTAGTACTGCCTTAGCAGTACTACAAAATAAAAGTAACGGTGAAAATTTAAAAACGTGTTTCATAGCGTATTTAGTTTAATGGTTTTCTTTACGTAAAGGCATAACACAAGCTTTGCTTTTTAAAATGTGTGGTCACACTAAAAAATAAAGGTTGTATTAAGGCTGTTGCATTTTAATCTTAAGTTAATTTTATAGTCCTGTAGACTATAAAAGTGGTGTAACTATCGAATATGAGTTTTAATCATAAAAAGCGACTAAAATGCAGCGTCATCTTATGTGGTGATGCGATGACAGGGTAGTTTCTAATTTTAGAAGTACTACAAATAATGAATAATAGTAAAAATGTGTCTTATAGCATATTTAATTTTAAGTATTAGCGGTGTTGTCTTAAACAAAAGCCTAAAGTGTCTTAACCATTTTTTTAACGTGTGGTCACATTAAAAAATAAAGTTTGGATTAAGACCATTGTAGTTTAAACTTAAGTTGATTTTTGGATACACCCAGAATATGAAGCAGTATAGCAACTCTTTTTTTTCTAAAATAAACATATACCCAACTATTAACTGTCATGAACACTCCTGATTTCACTCATATTTATTTAATTTTTAACATTTTACTAAAGACGTGTTTTAGTCCACCTACGCGCTGGTAATAGAAAACACAATAACACAAAAGACAACAACCTACATTTAGACCCCCCCACATTTTATGTTCTAGAACAACAATGCGTCCTTTCAACCTAAATCATACAATCTGTGCATTAAGGATCTAAGAAAGATTCTTTTTACAGGAGTTTAAACATTTTAAATAAGTCATACAAAATCCAAACTAAAGACAAATTACATATGGGTTTTGTAGAATTTTTGAAATTAAAAATCAGCATTTAAAGGTGACATCGCACAAAGCCCATAATCGCACAAAAATGTGAAGGTGACTATACTGTTTTATACAGTAAGCCTTTTTTTAACAAAAAACACCTATAGCCCAGCCCTTATATTGCTTTAAAAATTAAAAACCTACAACAACGCAGTAGCACATGCATATTTTTAGTTTTTTAACCTTAAACGCAGCAAAACGCTTATATTTGCAAAAAATTGAGGACGCCCTTTATGAACAAACTAGTAATTGTTGGTACAGTAGCCTTTGATGCTATTGAAACCCCTTTTGGAAAAACAGATAAAATATTAGGTGGTGCTGCCACTTACATTGGCCTTTCGGCATCACATTTCAATCAAGATGCGACCTTAGTATCTGTCGTTGGTGGGGATTTCCCTCAAAAGCATCTAGATATGTTGTCTGAAAAAAAATTAGACATCTCTGGTATTGAAGTCGTTAAAGAAGGAAAAACATTCTTCTGGAGTGGCAAGTACCACAACGATATGAACACCCGAGATACATTGGCAACAGAACTCAATACGCTTGCCGATTTCAACCCAGTAGTTCCTGAGAGTTACAAAGATGCAGAGCTAGTTATGCTTGGCAACTTACACCCTTTGGTACAAGCTAGCGTGTTAGATCAAATGACCTCTAAACCCAAACTTGTGGTTTTAGACACCATGAATTTTTGGATGGATTGTGCCTTAGAAGAGCTGCTAAATGTGATAAAACGTGTAGACGTTATTACCATAAATGATGAAGAAGCCAGACAATTAACTGGCGAATACTCATTAGTCGTTGCGGCTCGAAAAATCTTTGAAATGGGGCCTCAATACGTCGTAATTAAAAAAGGGGAACACGGTGCCTTACTATTTCACAAAACGCACATCTTTTCTGCCCCTGCATTGCCTTTAGAGTCGGTTTTTGATCCTACTGGTGCAGGCGATACATTTGCAGGTGGATTTATAGGCTATTTAGCCCAGACAGAAGATTTTTCTTTTGAGAACATGAAAAGTGCCATTATATATGGTTCTGCCCTAGCCTCATTCTGTGTAGAAAAATTTGGCACAGAACGTATGGAGCATTTAGAAAAAACAGATATAGAGGCAAGGCTGCATCAGTTTAAAACATTAACACAATTTAAAATCGACTAATTATAAATACAGCACTCTACAAGAGTGCGTTTTTAGTTTAAAAATCTTATATTCAGAATAATTTTCATTTTTTGAAACCTAAAAACTTGTGACATCTGGCGCAGGCAGCAAACCAAATAAAACTATAAATTACAATGAGTGATGCTATAAAACACGAATGTGGAATTGCAGTTATTAGACTTTTAAAACCACTTGAGTACTACAAAGAAAAATATGGTAGTGCTTTTTATGGGGTAAACAAAATGTATCTCATGATGGAAAAACAACACAATCGTGGACAAGATGGTGCTGGTTTTGCAAGTATAAAATTAGATACAGAACCTGGTGAACGTTATATTAGTCGCGTAAGATCTGTAGCACAGCAACCCATACAAGATATTTTTGGGCAAATTAACGAGCGCATTAATACTAAACTTGAAGCGCACCCAGAGTACAACGATGATGTTGCATTGCAAAAAAAACACATTCCTTATATTGGAGAACTCCTTTTAGGACATGTACGTTATGGTACCTTTGGAAAAAATAGCGTAGAAAGTGTACATCCTTTTTTAAGACAAAACAATTGGATGCACCGTAACCTAATTATGGCAGGTAACTTTAACATGACAAATGTTAAAGAGCTTTTTCAAAACTTAATACAATTAGGGCAACACCCAAAAGAATATACCGATACCATTACTATAATGGAAAAAATTGGTCACTTCTTAGATGATGCCGTAAGTAAAATTTATAGAGATTTAAAAAAAGAAGGCTATAATAAAGAACAAGCGTCTCCTCTAATTGCAGAACGTCTTAAAGTTGGAAAAATACTTAAACGCGCTGCAAAAAACTGGGATGGTGGTTACGCTATGGCAGGTCTTATAGGGCATGGTGATTCTTTTGTATTAAGAGATCCTGCAGGTATTAGACCTTGTTATTACTACACCGATGATGAAGTTGTTGTTATCGCCTCAGAGCGTCCTGTAATACAAACTGTATTTAATGTCGATTTTAAAGACGTTAAAGAATTAGCACCTGGACATGCCATCATCACAAAAAAATCTGGTGATTTTGCCATTAAAAAAATACTAGAACCTTTAGAACGTAAAGCCTGTTCTTTCGAACGCATCTATTTTTCTAGAGGTAGTGATGCCGAAATTTACCAAGAACGTAAAATGTTAGGTAAGCTTCTCATGCCAAAAGTTATGGAAGCTATAGAGGGCGATCTTAAAAACTCTGTATTCTCTTATATTCCTAACACTGCGGAAACATCCTTTTACGGTATGATTGAAACCGCAGAATCGGAACTTAACAAAAAGAAAACAGACACCATTCTTAATGGGCAACGCAATATTTCTGCAGAAGATGTTACAAGCATCTTATCGGAACGTATTCGTGTTGAAAAAATAGCGATCAAGGATGTTAAACTAAGAACATTCATCACAGAAGATAGCAGTAGAGATGATTTGGTAGCACATGTTTATGATATTACCTATGGCGTTATCAAACCAGAAGACAACCTTGTTATTATAGATGATAGTATTGTTAGAGGGACTACACTTAAGAAAAGCATCTTAAAAATGTTAGACCGTTTAAATCCTAAACGTATTGTAGTCGTCTCTTCTGCACCTCAAATACGCTACCCAGATTGTTACGGTATAGATATGGCACGCCTAGAAGATCTTATCGCATTTAGAGCTGCTCTATCACTTCTAGAAGACACCGGAAAATACGACATCGTAGAAACTGTTTACAAAAAATGTAAAGCGCAGCAGCATCTGGCCGATAAAAAGGTTAAAAACTTTGTAAAAGAAATTTACGATCCGTTTACAGATGATGAGATCTCTGAAAAAATCTCAGAACTTTTAAGTGATGCTACTGTAAAAGCAGAAGTTAAAATCTTATTCCAACCTGTTTCAAACCTTCATAAAGCTTGTCCAGATAATTTAGGAGATTGGTATTTCACAGGAAATTATCCAACAGACGGTGGAAATAGAGTTGTAAATCGTGCCTTTATTAACTTTTTCGAAGGTAATAAAGAGCGCGCCTATTAAATAAAAACACAGCAATCTGCCATGAATTTGTAGTACAAATTGTATTTCAGCTAAGAAATACGTAGTACATCTAATAAATAATTATGTTCTAGATATAACATATAAATTTATAAAACCATAACATAAGTAGGTTAAGTTCATGGTAGATTTGGGGCAAAAAAAGGTGAACTTTCGTTCGCCTTTTTTTATTTTTATACGGCTCCTAAACGAAGACACATGACTACAGTGTCTAGACTTAAAAGCACTTTACATCAAATAATTAATATTTTTTTTAATACTAAACTTGGGGTATTACAACACTATTATAGTAACCTTGACAATATCCTGACCGTTTAAGCCTATTTATAAGCAGTTCAGCCAAAATATTTCCACAAGCTTGTATGTCCATATATATTTGAACCACCATAACATAAGTAGGTTAAGTTTATGGTAGATTTGGGGCAAAAAGGTGAACATCTCGTTCACCTTTTTCATTTTTTATACTTTTAGAATAAGGCAGGTATTTAAAACAGAATCATTTCAAATGCTTAAGCCTAGATAATTGCCCCTCTAAACTACAGCTCTCTTGTCTTGTACCTTCAAACCTACTTTAATGCTTCTTAGCCTATTCAAACACAACGTCTGCTAACACCTTGTCTATTAATGCGAATACATGAGGCTTTATAAGTTCTGGTCTTGCCCAAGCTATTTCATGCCCTGTATGCGGTATCGTAATAATTTTAATAGTACGAAATACCGACCTGCTGTAATTTACATTGGTATAAGGCACTAAATCATCCGCATCACCATGAATATGCACTACAGGAACTGTTACTTTAGACCAGTCTGCCGCAATACGTTCCAACTCCTTAGCATGTACCGTTTTTTCATCACCAGCAACGCGGTATCCCGTAGGCACTAACCAACGTGTTAACCACCATTGCGTAAAACGCGAAGCCCATATTTTCTTTTCTTGTTGTGGATCTATAGCAGGAGATACCATAATAACCCCTTCAACATTTTTACTTTCAACAGCTAGTCTTGCCGCTAAAGGCCCACCATAAGACGACCCTATAACAATAACGTGTTTTAGGTCGTAATACTCAATAAGCCCACTCATAATAGCAGCTTGTGTCGTTATAGACGGTATTTCATCTCCAAAATTAGAATACCCGTAACCCGGTCGATCTACAGCGTGTAATTTGGCACGTTTAATAAGTAATGTATCCTTTAAATATCCATTCCAAGCCGACAACGAACTTGGGGAACCATGTAAAAACAACACATTAATAGGCGACTGCGACGTTTTAATGTGTTGCACTCTTACCTTTAAATCTAAACTATCTACAGGAAAATAAGACAAGTTAGAAACAATAGCCTTAGTTTCAAAATCTGCTTTTATCTCTTGATCTGTAGAGCGCCATTGCAAAACGGTACAGGAACTAAAACTTAAAACGAAAATAAGACAATACAAACGTGATCTCATAGGCATCATGGTATTACTACAAGTAAGGTATCTTTTTTAATAACAGTTTCTTAAGTCGTATAACTTTAGAGACATGACAAAATACAGCTATCTATTTTATGAAACCCCTCTATGTATTTATAGGCATTATGCCCTAAATAAAAAATCAAATTACAGTTTGTAACATTTTTAATAATCTTCATACCTATAGTTTAAATAATTAAACTTAGTTGCATTTTTATAAGAAGTAATAAGAATATACTTTGTAAAATGTGAAAAACTTTACCTATTATTGTTTTGTAATTTAACCTCTTAAATTAATAGCTATTGCTCACTATTCTCGACATTATATTTTCTTCTGTAAACATCATTTTAACCTTACTGGTAATTTTACTTATCCTGTACTGGTGCTTTACGATGCTATCTGGAATCGATTTTGATTTAGATATAGACGTAGACATCGATGTGGATGTGGATGCAGACGTGGATGTGGATGTTGATATGGACGCCACTGTAGATGGCAGCACACAGCTTCCCGATCTCGCGAATGCAGAAATTAACAAAGAAGACCTTATAAGACACCGCAAAAGAAAATTAAAGTGGTGGCAAACGGCACTGCTCTTCTTCAACTTTGTAGGCCTACCTTTTATGTTTACGTTTACCAGTTGGATTTTTATCTGGTGGTTATGCACCGTTATCTCTACCAGTTATACAAGCTCTTACAACACCAATTTTGGTTACACGCTACTTTTGGCAGGGCTACTGCCTTCTTTATTGCTCACCAAAATTTTCACAACGCCTTTTAAGAGTTTTTTTAAAAACCTAAATCCAGATGGTGACCTTCCCACAAACCTAACAGGTAGAAAAGGCATTATGCAATCTAAAATTTCTGAGGATAAAATGGGAGCTGCTGAAGTATTAGCAGATGGCAACCCCATGACCATATACGCGAAGTCTTTTGATGGTAGTACGATTAACTACCGCCAAGATATCATTATTGTAAAACAATCGGACGATAAAAACTTCTTTTGGGTACTCCCCTTTGAAGACGACACCTCTAATACAAATAACAAACTCGAATTATAACACACATTACATTTAAAACCAAAGAACAACTATGAACGTACACATTCTGCAACTTGTTGGAATAGGCATTGGTCTTATTCTTTTTCTAATCATCATTTATTTTGCAATTATTGCCTTATTCTACAAAAAGGTACCACAAGGAGAAGCCCTGGTAAGAACAGGTTTCAAAGGAACTAAAGTAGCTACAGACAAAGGCTTATACGTCGTACCGGTATTTCACAGAGTAGAAATTATGGACATTTCGGTAAAGAAAATTCAAATAGAGCGCCTTGGCGATAATGGCTTGTTATGTAAAGATAATATGCGTGCTGATATAAAGGTAGCCTTCTTTGTTAGAGTAAATAACGAAGTAGAATTTATTAAAAAAGTAGCGCAAACGGTGGGTTGCGAACGTGCTTCAGACATTTCAACACTAGAAGAACTCTTCGAAGCTAAATTTTCTGAAGCCTTAAAAACCGTAGGTAAAAAATTCCAATTCGTAGAATTATACGAAGCCCGTAGAGAATTTCGCGATGAGATCGTAGACATTATAGGAACAGACCTTAACGGCTATACCTTAGAGGATTGTGCGATTGATTACCTAGAGCAAACCCCTGTAACCTTCTTAAAACCTGATAACATTCTAGATGCAGAAGGAATTAAAAAGATCACAGAACTTACGGCAGAACAAAATATGAAAGCCAACCTTATTAAACGTGATGAGGAAAAAGTAATTCGCAAGCAAGATGTAGAAGCACGCGAAGCCATTTTAGAATTAGACAAACAATTGGCTGAAAAAGAAGAACAGCAACACCGAGAAATTTCAAATATCAAAGCCCGAGAAGAGGCCGAAATTCTTAAGGTTGCTGAAGAAGAACGTTTAAAATCTGAAACGGCTCGAATTTCTACACAAGAAAAAGTAAAAGTCGCCGAAGAAAATATGGAACGCCAAATTATTGTCGCTGCGAAAAACAAACAACGTACCGATGTGGTAGAGACAGAACGCGTAGAGAAAGACCGTATGCTAGAAGCTACAGAAAGAGAACGCATCGTTACTTTAGCGCAAATTGAAAAAGAAAAGGTTGTTGAAGTTGAAAAGAAAAACATCCAAGATGTGATTCGCGACAGGGTAATGCTAGAAAAAGGAGTCGTAGAAGAGCAAGAGAACATGAAGGATATAGAAGCCTTTAAAACAGCTGACAGAGAGAAACAGGTAAAAATTACTATTGCCGAAGCCAACGCACAGGAATCGTTAATTAAAACTATAAAAGCTGCTGAAGCAGAAAAAGAAGCTTCTAAACAAAAAGCAGAAGAAATTAATATTGAAGCAGAAGCCAAAAAGCAAGCCAGTCAAAAAGAAGCAGAAGCACGAAAAACCTTAGCAGAAGCAACAGCCAAAGAAGAAGCTGTAATTGGAATGTCTGAGGCACAAGTTATGCATGCTAAAGCAGATGCTAACGAGCGTCAAGGTCTAGTAGAAGCTAATATTGTTCAAGAAAAGGCAAAAGCAGAAGCTGCTGGTATTTTAGCAAAAGCAGAAGCCTTAAAAGAACAAGGTATTGCAGAAGCCGAAGTGATTAAAGAACAGGCCTTAGCCAAAGCCATAGGCGACAAAGAAATTGCTTTAGCAGAAGCTGCTGGTATCGAAGAAAAAGCCAATGCGATGAAGAAATTAGACGGTGTTGGTAAAGAACATGAAGAATTTAAGTTACGATTAGACAAAGAATTACAAGTCGATTTAGCCGAAATCAATATTCAAAAAGAAGTGGCCTACGCACAAGCCGATGTGATTGGCGCTGCACTTAAAGCCGCCAACATTGATATTGTAGGTGGAGAAACAATGTTCTTCGATCAAATTATAGGTCAGATTACCAAATCTAAAGGTATAGACCGTTTGGTAAACCATTCTGATAACATCACACAAGTAAAAGATGCGATTCTAGGCAGCGATGATGTTAAAGGCAATCTTTTAGATAAGATTAAAGACTTTGCTACCAAATATGGCATTTCTTCAGAAGACATTAAAAATGTATCTATAGCTAATTTATTGGTAGATTTAAAATCTAAAACCTCCGATGCTAGCGAAGTGACCTTGTTTAACAACTTGGCCAATCTTGCCAAAGGCTTAGGGGTATCCAATAAGAAATTGGGATAAAATAAAATCACACCTCCATATACTTGTGGAGGTGTGATCTCTATTCGGTATTTTGACTGTTAATACAAATACACTCAAAATCACCAAGCGATTTTAAGGTTTACATACGCCATTATATTATGAATATCACTTCCAGAACTATGGAAGTCTCTAAATTATGGAAGACAACACAACAGAACAACATACACAACTAGACGGTGGTACTTACGAAATTATTCAAGGACGTTTACAAAAACAAAAAAGCGACCTACTATCGCGACTGTCGCAATTAAACGATGCCCGTAAAGAGGTCTTTGGCAGTGTAGAAACAAAACTTATTGCCAACAACCGTATCAATACCGAAAACAATTGCATTGCCAGAGACATTGTAACCATTGGAGACCTTTGCCTATTTGGTTATAATGTGCATTTTGGGCTACGTACCGACGTTACGCTTGCAGATGTTTTTAGTATTTACACCTTTGGAGACAACCATTTTACCATACAACCGCTTGCATTAATAGAAGACAGTACATTTATAAACGATTTCACAAACCTTTATAAATACTACCGAAACACCATTTTTTCCAAATTCGCTATCGTGGGCAATTACTTGCACATGGTATTTCAATTAAGCGAAAGCAGTACTGATATTAAAACCTTTAAATGGCTCATTAATGACGGGGCACTACAATATGTAGATAACCGTAGTGAGCATGAATTTAAATTCCCAAACCAACACGAGTTTAACTGGGTCGAGCCTTCACGAGATCATCACGTGTATGGGTTACACCCTCACGTTTCCATACTAAACAAGGTTTTTGTTGAAACAGTAGGTGGCGATTTAACCATAAAAATAGAAGATAATACCGATGATGGTAAAGGCATCTATGACGAACCTGTACTTCATCCAGATCAAACGCTAGACGATGGACAATACAGGTATGCAGACTTAGGCAATTTAATTGCCTTGGAAATTAAACCTTTCCAAGAAGCGCCTCGCTATTTTGTTTACAACCACAAAATACAAGAGGTTAAAAAAATAGACAGTATTGCAGACGCCTGCGTTCTTTTACCAGACGACCAAGGAATTATTTTTGCAAATGGTTACTATTTGCAATCTGGTGATTTCAAATTGTTTGAAAACGGCATTTCTAAGGTTAAATTTCAGAAGAAAGTAAGTTCGCCTAATGGAGAAGATTACCTCTATGTGTTTTATGAAAGTGAAAATGGCTTGTACATCCTCCTTTCGTACAACGTGATTGAACAACAGGTAAACACCCCCATTATTTGTAATGGATTTACCATTCTTAGCCACGGAGAACTCTGCTATTTTAAAACCGAAGACACACAAACCAAACACCATGTCATTCAAATATGGCAAACCCCTTTTATAAAAGGTGATGTAATGCCATCTGAGCATACAGACACCTTACTTTATAAAATTGGAAATAAAGACATTGTAAAAGCAATGGCTGAATGCCAAGCTTTAATTACCTTACTTAATAAAGAAGACAGTTACGACGGTTTATACAACGATATTGCCAAAGCCACAAACGATATCTTAAATAGCTATTATTGGATTGCAGAACCCGACACCTTTCTTATTAATGCCCCTCTAAAAGCATTAAACGAAGCCGCTAATGCCGCTGTAGATGAGTTTGACAAAGTGGTGCAGCTGCGCAAAACAGCAGCAGCCGTAACCAAGGAAACACAAACCAAGGCTGATGCTATTTTTGGAAAAATTAAAAGCAGCAGTTTCAAATCGATTGAAGATTTTGTAGCCGTACTATCCCAATTAAGAACCCTTAGAGGTGAAGTGATAGGCTTAAACGAAATTCGGTATGTAGATACAGCATTCATAACCTCCTTAGAGGAAACTATCATTGCCCAAAACGATACCATTTCTAAGCGCTGTGTAGAATTTCTATTAAACGACAAGGCTCTTGTACCTTACCACGAACGCGTTGCAGAAAAAGAAGCCGCATTAAAAACGATTACAAAAGTTATCGCTGCCAAAACCTTAGAAGAAGAGGTGCATCAAATTGCCAGCGATTTAGAAATGCTTATCGATATCGTTTCAAATTTAGAAATAGAAGACGCCTCACATTCTACGCAAATTATAGACAACATCTCTTTAATCTTTGCGACTATAAACCAACTAAAGGCAGGTTTAAAAAACACTTTAAAAACCTTAGGCGAAAAAGAAGCTTCTGCCGAGTTTGCAGCACAACTTAAACTGGTAGACCAGAGTATCATCAATTATCTAGATATTGCGAATACCCCTGAAAAAACAGACGAACTCCTTAACAAAGTCTCTGTACAGCTAGAAGATCTAGAAGGGAGATTTGCAGATTTTGAAGATTTTATCTCCTTAATCATAGAAAAACGCGAAGAAGTTTACAATGCATTTGAAGCTAGAAAAAATAGTCTCGTTGAAGCTAGAAATAAAAAAGCAATACGCTTAGAAGCTACCGCGAATCGCATTTTAAAAGGCGTCTCAAAAAAAGCACAAAGCTTTAAAACAACGGTTGAAATTAACGGTTATTTCGCATCCGATTTAATGATAAACAAGCTTCGTGATATCATTAGCGACTTAAAAGATTTAGAAGATCCAGGCAAGGCAGAAACTATTGAAACCGGATTAAAAGTCGCCAAAGAAGATGCCATTAGAAAGCTAAAAGACACCCAAGATTTATACGAAGATGGTGAAAACATTATAAAGCTTGGTAAGCATAAATTTGGGGTTAACAAACAGGCTTTAGACCTTACGATCGTCTATAAAGACGACACCTTAAAATACCATTTAACAGGTACCGACTTCTACCAAACTATTAAAGACGACGTTTTATTGGCCTCCAAAACGTATTGGGATCAAGAATTAATCTCTGAAAACGATACCGTATACCGTTCGGCCTATTTGGCCTATAAATTATTTAATACCCCATTGCTAAAGATAAATTTTAGTGATGATGCTGCCCTTTTAGAACTTGTAAAAAGTGAAAGCAGTAAAAACTATGCTGAAGGTTATGTAAAAGGCGTTCATGATGAAGATGCAGCCGTAATTCTAAAAACATTATGTCTTAAGCATGAAGACCTGGGCTTATTACGTTATACCCCTACCATTAGAGCTTTCGGTCAATGCTTTTGGAATACACTAGATGCAGACAATAAACACCTTTGGAACCAAAAAATAAAAGCCTCTGGTAACGTTTTAGCGGTATTTCCAAACAGTACAGAATATAAAAGTATTATAACAGCTTTAAGTACCGCTTTATCACATTCGGTCTATCTCGATATACTATCGCCACAGGACACAAAAGAAACGCAAAATCTGGCGCATAAAACAGCATCTTATCTTTTTGAAGAACTTCAAAGTAGCGATCGTTTTTGTATTAGCAAAACCGCGCAAGATTTACACGACGCTTTCATTAAAACCCTAGAGCAGAAAAAAGCACTTAACACTTTTAAAAGCACTTTAAAAGCTGCGACAGAAGCGCAAACCGACAGTACAGATGCCGTAGTATTAGCTGTGCAATGGATTGGTGCTTTTTTAAAAGCACAAGCCCCAGAAGCCACCGCTTATATTTACGAAGTTGTTGCGCTTTTAGTATTTAAAAACGACGCCAGCTCTAAAATCATTCAGGTAGATGCCAGCACACAAATTCGAGGCCTAAAAGGCAGCCATAATAGCATTACTAACGGCGAATTCTACTTTAACTATCACGATTTTATAAGTACTTTAGAGCAATTTACAACACTTGATGTGCCTGCATTTAATGCTTATCGCGACGCCAAACATGCCGTAACACATAGGTTAAAATCAGAATTAAAACTCGAAGAATTTAAGCCCCGTGTCTTATCATCGTTTGTCCGCAATAAACTTATTGACCAAGTGTATTTGCCTTTGTTTGGCGATAATTTATCCAAACAATTAGGAAGTGTCGGCGCTAACAAGCGTACCGATCGTATGGGCATGTTACTCCTCATATCACCGCCTGGTTATGGTAAAACAACCTTAATGGAATACATGGCGAACCGTCTTGGTCTTATTTTTATGAAAATAAACGGCCCTGCTATTGGTCATGAAGTGACCTCTGTAGACCCATTAACCGCAAATAACTCTGCCGCACGAGAAGAGCTCAAAAAACTAAATTTAGCATTTGAAATGGGCAACAACGTCATGCTCTATTTAGATGATATACAGCATTGCAACCCAGAATTTTTACAGAAATTCATTTCTCTAGCCGATGGTACCAGAAAAATAGAAGGTGTATATAATGGTGTGCCTAAAACCTACGATTTACGCAGTAAAAAATTCTGTGTTATCATGGCAGGAAACCCTTATACCGAAAGTGGCGACAAATTTCAAATACCAGACATGTTAGCCAACCGGGCCGACATTTATAACTTGGGAGATATTATTGGAGATACTGCCGATCTGTTTAAACTAAGCTTAATTGAAAATGCGCTCACCTCTAACCCAATATTACACCAATTAAGCAGCAAGTATTTTGAAGACATCTATCAGCTTATAGCAGCAGTAGAATCTGGAAACCATGACGATGTTAATCTTAAGGGCAACCATACCAAACAAGAAATTCAAGATTACTTAGCTGTTTTAGATAAAGTGGTTACAATTCGAAACACCGTATTAAAAGTTAACGAAACTTACATTAAATCGGCGGCAATGGATGACAGCTACCGTACTGAACCTTCTTTTAAATTACAAGGCTCTTACCGCGACATGAGCAAACTAGTGGCTAAGGTTGTACCGATTATGAATGCTAAAGAGTTACAGACACTTTTATTATCGCATTATGAAAACGAATCGCAAACACTTACCAGTGCAGCTGAAGCCAACCTATTAAAATTTAAAACGCTTACAAACACTATAGATGCAACCGAAGCAGAACGCTGGGAAACTATTAAAACTACTTTTGTAAAGAACAACAAACTGAAAGGTTTTGGCAATCAAAACGAAATGGCTCAGGTGCTTGCCCAAATGATGCAGTTTAGCGAACATTTAGAAGGCATACAAGACGTATTAAAACAAGGCTTGGAAAAAAACGAGCCCTAAATCATTTTTAAACGCAGTTGTCGTAAAAACACAAGAACAGCATACAATAACACTTCTATAGCGTAATACTGTACAATAAAATCTATCTAAAACCATTTTAAAACACCTCCTTCTATTAAAATAATAGAAGGAGGTGTCTATTTCCTTTACAAATTAACCCAAAGTATGCAGTAAAAAATCTATTACGTCTTTCAACTGCTGCAAACACTAGCGCTATGCGATGTTTTTTAATTTAACGTAGTGATACTAAGCAGAAATTAAGAAAATAGTAGTGTTTATAGCATTTGAAAACCCTCATGACGGTATTCCATACATATCCTAGGATTAAACACTACTAGCGTTTCCAATACCAACCCCACATTACAACTCCCTTTACGAAGCAAGGCTGGTAATCTTAAATTTACAGTTGGATAACTTTAAAAAAAAATAAAACGTTTTAATCTATAAATACTATCCAAAAACATTCTAAAAATCACTTATTTTGTAAGTTTTTACACCTAATATTATGGCATATTATCTCTAACATATGCTATATTGACTTAATATTGAGTTAACATATATTTAACGGATAATATTACATATAAATAGGCTAATATAAATGTGTTATTAGTACTACATCTGTTCTATCTTTGTAGTGTCGAAAGTTAAAAACATATAGACTATGAGAAATGTAACTAACACTTCCAAAAAAGTATTTTTAATGGTAGCTCTACTGGCTACGGTTATGGGATACGCTAATGATGGTTCTTTTTTTATCAGTAAAAAAGATGCTAAAAAGACAGTGCTTACTTTAAGTAATGTTAAAGTAGGAGATCTTTTTACATTAAAAGATGCTAACGCTCTTGTTTTGTATAAAGAAACAATCCAAAACCCTGGAGTTTACATGAAAGGTTTTAATTTAACCTCTTTACCTAACGGTACATATTACTTTGTACTTGATAAGGATATGGAAGTTGAAAGTATGCCATTTCATATTAAAGATGGAACAGTAGACTTTAACAGAGCTGCTTCTGAGACTGTTTTCAAGCCTTCCACTCATATTAAAGACAACACCGTTTATGTTTCTAAATTATCGTTAAATAAAGCGCCTCTAGAAATAGAAGTCTACAGAGACCAAGGCGATTATTCACCTTATAAACTTGTGTTTTCTGAAGTTTTAGAAAGCAATTCAGAAAAGCTTGAACGCATCTATAAATTAGAAGAAAATTATAAAGGCAAATACAAAATTGTGTATAAAACAGAAGGGAAAAAATTCACTGAACTTTTGTAAAACACCTTTTAACAATCCAAAAAAAAGAGACTGTCTGAATCATCAAGGCAGTCTTTTTTTTGTGCTTTATTTACCAGAGAATTTGGCTTTTCTTTTTTCTAAAAAAGCCGTGGTTCCCTCTTTAAAGTCTGCAGTTCCAAAACAGTTCCCAAAGGCGTTAATTTCTACAGCGTATCCATCTACGCTATGTTTAAAATTAGCATTTACCGCTTTAATAGCAGCAGCCATAGCTTGCGTGGAATTTTTAGCAATTTGTGCTGCCAAAGTTTTACACAACCCTAAAAGCGCTTCTTGAGGCACAACATAATTGACCAATCCATGTGTTAATGCTTTTTGTGCATCTATCATACGCGCTGTTAGAATCATTTCCATAGCCAAACCTTTACCAACAAGATTAGCCAAACGTTGTGTTCCACCATACCCAGGAATAAGACCTAAAGATACTTCTGGCAATCCCATTTTTGCTGTAACCGATGCCACTCTAAAATGACAAGCCATAGCCAGTTCTAAACCTCCGCCAAGCGCAAAACCATTAATTGCAGCAATTACAGGGGTACCAAGATTTTCTATAAAATCAAAAAGAATATGTTGCCCTCTTGCCGCTAGTTCAGCTCCCGCTTCTACACTAAAGTCTGCAAACTCACTAATATCTGCACCTGCCACAAAAGCCTTCTCTCCACTGCCTGTAAGAAGTATTGTTTTTACTTTTGTATGCGCATCTGCTTGTTTAAAAGCATCATGTAATTCTTCTATTGTCGCTTTATTTAAAGCGTTTAATTTCTTAGGTCTATTAATAGTGATTACAGCAAGCGCTGTATCTAAAACCTCTAATTGTATATTTTCGTAACTCATAACCACTTGCCTTTATACTACTGTTGCTTGTAATAAAGCAACAGTGTCTGCTCTATAAAAATACGCTAATTTTTAATGCAATCAACCAGCAGATACTGGCTATTGTAGTTATTAGCACCTCATAATGATTAAATTTCAAACCAAACACGAAGACTTCTATGCTTATAAAAACTGCACAAAATATTATGGCGTTTCAGCAATATGCTTTGGGAATACAACTTTAAATACAGTACCCTTGTGCCGTTCTGTGGTATAAGAAATGGTGCCTTTATACGTTTCTACAATATTTTTTACCATTGCCAAACCTAGCCCCATACCACTGGTTTTTGTTGTGAATTTTGGTTCGAAAACCTTAGTTTTAATTTCCTCGGATACCCCAGAACCATTATCGGCTACAGTTATAATAACATTTTTACCATCTTCGCCCACATTCACCAATATCTTAGGCAATCTATCGTCTGGAATAGCTTGAATTCCATTTTTAACCAAATTGGTGACTACTCGAATAAGCTGTGTTCTATCGAAAGTAGCTATAATATCTTCGGCATCTGATGTGAAAACAATATAATTTTCATTAAAAATATCTAGAGCTAACTTGGTAATATTAGCCACATTTAAAGTTTCATTTTGCTGCGCAGGCATTTTTGCAAAATTTGAAAATGCCGATGCGATAGAACTCATCGTATCTATTTGCTGAATAAGTGTTTTACTGTATTCATTCACCTTAGTATTTATGGTAGGATCTTCTGGATTGAACTTACGCTGAAAATTCTGCACAGTTAATCGCATGGGCGTCAATGGGTTTTTAATTTCATGCGCCACTTGCTTAGCCATTTCACGCCAAGCTTGCTCTCTTTCGCTTGTCGCAAGTTTTACTGCACTTTCCTCAAGCTCATCAATCATACTATTATAAGATTCTACCAAGGTTGATATTTCTTCGCTAGTATCTTGTATTACAATTTTCTCGTTACGCTTTTCCAAACGCGTCGCGTTAATTTTATCGCTTATGGTTTTAAGTGATTTCGTGATGTACTTAGACAATAAAAAGGCAATGCCAATCGCTATAATTAAAACGATGAGATAAGCAATACCTAACCTTCCTAAAAACTCACTAAGCTCTTTAGACAAGAAGTCATCTTTTTCTAAATACGGCAGATTTAAAATCGCTATAGGTTTAAACTTATTATCGTAAACATAAATATAAGAAGACTGATAGGTTTCTCCGTTCTCTTTAAGTTTATCTACATAACGGTGGTCTGCTGTATGCGAAATCGCATTTAAAATAGGAGTACTGATACATTTATCTTCCTCATCGGGCTTTAAATGCGCTTTAGAAGTTATTAATAAGCTCCCTTCAAGATCATACAAATTAATTTGAAGCTTATGAATTACTGCGATACTGCTAATTTTATCTTTAAAAATTAACGGTATGTTTCGCGTTTTAACTTCCCATGTATTTTCTCTAGCATTTAAAACATCTTTGATATGATTCTTTATGTTTTGTTCTTTCCGCTCTAAGCGTTGTTTGTGGTAATCTGTAGTTTCCTCGTTATACTGGTATATTGCGACGCCTGCTATGAGTATAGACGCCAATAACACCAATAGAATCATCACGATAAAAATACGAGTCCGTAAGGAGAGTTTTTTTAATTTCATGTGCTTAGTTAATGGACTAAAGATAGCAATAATCGCACCAAATTAACGTTTTAAGATTTCACTTAACAGATAAGTGCGTTAGGGATTGTATTGGAAAGCCCACAGCGAGGTACGAGCGCGGACTTGAAAAGGAAAGCCCGACCCGATAGGGTAACGCCCAAAACACTTTTAGGCTTCTGGATTTTTTTCGCGGATTTTTTTATACATTTTAAACCCTATCATGATGAGAAGTCCTAAAACAAAAATCCCTATAACGCCCCATATCCAATTAATTGCACTTTTTAAAATAACTAAAAATACAACTGCAAATAAGATAAATGTAGCCCCTTCATTCCACATGCGCATATAACTGGATGTTTGCTTCACAATGCCTGCTTGTAATTGCTTAAAATAGTGATGCGTTTTTAAGTGGTAGGCTAAAAGCAAGACTATAAATCCTAATTTTACTTGCATCCAAGGTTGTAAAAATAGGTAGGGGTTGCTATAAAATAAACTTAACCCAAAACCTAGGGCTAAAACAGCCGAAGGCCAAGTTATGATAAACCATAAGCGTTTAGCCATCAACTTAAGTTGCTGTCCTAAAATCTCCTTTTCTGGGGAGGGTTTATGGTAAGCTTCTATTTGATATACAAATAACCTTGGGATGTAAAATAAACCTGCAAACCAAGTAATAACAAAAATGAGGTGAAATGCTTTTAAGTATTGGTATGCCATTTTAATCTATTGCAACGGGTACGCCTACCCAGTTCTCTATCCATTTAGACAATAAATCTACAAATTCTTTATCATCATTTAAGCACGGTACAGTCGTAAACCCTTTACCGCCAACTTCGTGAAATATCTCTTCGCCTTCCATAGCAATCTCTTCTAACGTTTCTAGACAATCACTAACAAATGCAGGAGTTACAATAGCCATATGTTTTATGCCTTCTTTCCCTAAACGCTCTATAGTTCTATCGGTGTAAGGTTGCAGCCATGGGTCGAATCCTAATCGCGATTGAAAAGATGTAGAATAGGTACCTTCTTCCAATCGTAATTTTTCTGCGACCAAACGTGTTACCTCTTTACACTGATGCCTGTAGCAAAATTCGTGAGCTTTACTTGCCGTAGCACAACAACTACCATCTATTTTACAATGCGATTTTGTGACATCACTTTTTCTAATATGCCGTTCTGGAACACCGTGATAAGAAAACAACAAATGCTCATAAGATGTATCTTGTAAATGCCTTTGTATCGCATTAGAAAGCACTGTAATATAATCTGGTTTATTATAAAATGCAGGAACAGATTCTATTTTTAAGTTGGGGAAATCCCTTTTACGTATATCTTCGGCTAGTACTGTTATGGTTTCGGTTGTAGCCATAGCAAATTGTGGGTACAAAGGAAATAACAAAACCTCTTCTACGCCTTGATCTACCAATTCTTGCAAGCCTTTTTTTATGGTCATACTACCATAGCGCATTGCTAAACTAACAGGAACCGTCACCTCTTCCTTTATTTTCTGCTGAAGCCGTTCTGAAATAACAATTAAAGGCGACCCTTCTTCCCACCAGATTTTTTGATAGGCTTTAGCCGAAGCCTTTGGTCTGGTATTTAAAATAATACCTTTAACCAGTAAATTTCTAGCCCAAAGCGGCACATCAATAACGCGCTCGTCCATCAAGAATTCGCCTAAATATTTTTTAACATCTTTAGGATCTGGGCTGTCGGGAGAACCTAAGTTTACAAGAAGAACACCTTTTTTCATAGTTGCATTTTATAGTACAAAAATACGGCAGAAATATATATTATGTAACAATCTATACTTTAGATTTTAATATAACTGTATAATTATTTGTAATACCTTTTAAACACAAAAAAGGTTGCCTGTACTAGGCAACCTTTTCGACTTTGTTCAAAAGTAAAATTAAACCACTTATAAAAGGGGGCAACTTTATATGTAAAGTTCACTTTCCTTTTATGCTTTTATTCGTTTGTTAATTCTGATTTATTATAAACCCATTTTGGCAACTTAGAGCTATCAAAATTTGGCTTTTTAAATGTATTTACATTCTCTACACATACCGCATTTAACAAGTTTGTTGTATTTAATACACCAAATACTTTGTCGTGTTGTGTTTTTAAGAAGTTACCAAATATAATTTCTGGATTAACTAATTTATAAGTACTACCTTCTCTTTCAAAGGCTAACATATCTTTTACATCCTTTTCATAAAACTCTGTGTTTTTATCATAGTCGGCCTCGTTAGCAATGTAACTCTTTCCTGCTACTAACAAAAATTCTCTTCCCGAAGTGTGCTTTGCACTTAGCGTACCTCTAAATAATAAATGGTAATCATCATGATAGTTCACTTTAACACCATCTGGATTAAGCTTACTATTTTCATAGATATGTTCAAAATACGAAGGATCGCTTCCTTTTACTTGTTTGTTTGGAATGTGCTTTAAATAGTCTTCTTTAGTTTGAAAATAAGACGGCATATTTATTGCGCAGTATCCTGGGTACCAAATAGGCACATAAGTTTCGTTTAATAATTGATGACTTCCCTTTTTAAAAATAACAGGTCTGTCGTAGACACGCGAGTTGTAAAATGTAAAATTGTTGATCGTGAATAGTTCGCATTCATCCAAGGCCTTTTCTTCTACACCTGTTTTACAGGAGAAGCAAATTAGACAAAAAATAGCGAGAGTTGTTAGTACTGATTTCTTCATAATAGATTAGGTTATAGCAATTTTACAGGAAACCTCTTAATAAAGGTATCTATAAGTAAAACCACAGGTTACTAAATTTTAGGTTACAGTTTATTTTTAAGTCTGTAATTAACCGCAATGCTACTTTAAAATAAAGTCAAAATAGACCGCAATTACACTACAATTCTTTATAACTGAGTTAAATATAAAACAAAGAAGTCAAATAAACAAGTTTAAACGCACAAAATATCGATGAAATGCACGAACATGTAGTTTGTCGGTGTTTTTTTTAGTAAAATCGCAAAAAAAACTGCAGTTTATCGATAATTTATAAGAAAAACCTCTGTTTGACTTAACTAAATCTGCTCCTAAAATATACGAATAATAAAACGCTATATTTTAATCTATTGAAATACTGAAATTTAATCAATACTGTTGTTGGTAAAACAATTTAGGACGTTCTTCAGAATAATCCAAATCTTGAAATATGCCACAGGAGATCGTGGATCTTACTAAAGATTTCGTTTGAATGTTTTTTGATAACGCTTCGATTTCTGGGGTTAAAAATTTCATAATATGTAGGGTTTTAATTGATATTAATTTACAACTACTTAGTAGCAAAAACTTCCAATTGCTTACACCAAGTTAATTTAAAGACATCACGTACTTTTTGGGGGTAGTACCATATTTCTTTTTAAACGCTGCAATAAAATGACTTGAAGTGCTGTAGCCCACCTTTAAGCCAACTTCATTGACATTATTTTCTCCTGATGCTAATAATTTGCGAGCAACCTCTAATTTGTAATCCAATAGAAAACTAAAAACAGAATCACCATAAATCTGTTTGAACCCTTCTTTTAGTTTTTTAATATTAAGTCCAATCTCATCGGCCAATTCTTGTAGGCTTGGCGGTTCTGCCATTCGTGCTACAATAATATCTTTAGCTTTTCTAATCTTGATAACATTGGCTTCATCTACCAAAAACGGACATTGTTCTACATTAGCATCTTCACTTCTATTAAAATACAAGCTCAATAACTCATACGCTTTACCTTTAAAATATAATGATTTTATAGACGTATTTAAACTAAAGTTAAGCAATTGATTTAAAACAATAGCCATAGAGGGGCTGATAACACCATCTTTATAGTACTTTTTATCTTTGTTTTCTGAATTTAAAAAAGAGATATAATCGGCTTCTTGAGAAAACAAACCATGAAATTTTTTAATCGATATCAATACAGACACAATCCACGAATTGGGATTCACTTCCAAATTAATTGGCAATTCGCGTTGTCTATTATAAAGTAACAGTGAATTTTCTTCATGAATATCTAAAGTGTAGCGCCCTTCATTAAATACAAATGTAGTTGTGCCCTTTACACAAAAATGAAATTGTATAAATGTGCTGTCTATAGCTTTAGCTATACGCTCTACAGTAGCGCCATCGTTCTTATACATTAAAATTAAAAACCCATCATCGATCTTGGTTTCTTCAAAAGAACTTCTAGCGACACTTTCTATATTATTTTTTGCTTCCATTTTTTCCTTTTATTTAGATTAGTTCTAAATTAAATATTCAAAACATGTTTAAAACAGTACTAAAATATGACATTTATCATATTTTATATCATAAACATCGTAAAAAACCACAAACGATACTAAAAGTTCTTTTAGCGTTATTTTTTAATACACAATCCCACTACTTTTGTTTCCGCAATTTGATGTAATGTAATGCAGGAGTACAATATTTCACGTAGTAGTTACTTTTATGCTATCGGTTTAAGTTATAAAAAAGCCGATGCAGATATTAGAGGTAGATTTAGTTTAGATGAAGATTCTAAACACAATCTGTTATCTCAAGCTAAAGCCAATGGCATAGAAAGTTTGGTGGTAACCTCGACATGTAATCGCACCGAAATCTATGGTTTTGCGCAACACCCTTTTCAACTTATCGAATTGCTTTGTAACAACACGAGTGGTACTGTAGAAGAATTTCGTGAAGTAGCATACATCTACAAGAACAAAGATGCCATTGCACACATGTTTAGGGTTGGTTCTGGATTGGACAGTCAAATTTTAGGTGATTTTGAAATTATAAGTCAGCTAAAAGCAAGTACGCGCCTCTCTAGAAAACACAAATTACTCAATCATTTCTTAGAGCGCTTAACTAATGCCGTAATACAAGCCAGTAAACGCATTAAAACAGAAACAGAGATTTCCTCGGGAGCTACCTCGGTATCATTTGCTTCAGTACAGTATATATTTGATGCCGTAAAAGACGTCTCTAATAAAAACATTCTTCTATTTGGAACGGGTAAAATTGGTAGAAATACTTGTGAAAATTTGGTAAAACACACCAAAAATGAACACATTACCTTAATTAATAGAACAAAGACTAAAGCAGAGCGTATTGCAGGAAAATTTAATCTGTTAGTTAAAGACTACGCCAATTTACAAGAAGAGATTTCAAATACTGATATTTTAATTGTAGCCACTGGTGCCCAACGTCCTACCATAGATAAACACATTATACAAAGCAAAAAACCGCTTTTAATTTTGGATTTGTCTATCCCTAAAAACGTTGATGAAAACGTAGAGGAGTTAGAAAATGTCTCTCTGGTACACTTAGACGATCTCTCTAAAATTACAGATAAAAATCTAGAAGCGCGCAAATCGCATATTCCTTCTGCAGAAGCTATTATAGAAGACGTAAAAGGAGAATTTAATAGCTGGTTAGAAACCCGAAAATTTGCACCTACAATAAAAGCATTAAAGCATAAATTAACTGATTTTGCTACGGCTGAATTAGATACGCAACGTAAAAAATTATCAGATTTTAACGAAGCACAAGCAGAGTTAATTAGCACCAAAATAATTCAAAAAATAACAAATCATTTTGCGCATCATTTAAAAGAAGATGATGTTTCTACAAATGATAGCCTGGAACTTATTCAAAAAGTATTCCAATTAGAAGAACTTCGAAAAACAAATGTCTAAACCAATACGCATTGGCACTCGCGATAGTGAACTCGCTTTATGGCAAGCCAACATTGTCAAAAAACAACTTGAAACTTTAGGATATAGCACCGTGCTTGTTCCCGTTAAATCTACTGGCGATCTTGTTCTAGACAAACCGCTTTACGAACTCGGGATTACAGGTATTTTTACACGTACCCTAGATGTTGCCATGCTAAATGGCACAATAGATATCGCCGTACATTCACTTAAAGACGTTCCTACGGTATTGCCTGAAGGAATTGTACAGGCAGCAGTTTTAAAACGTGGAAATGTTAATGACACCTTAGTCTTTAAAAACAATGAAGAGTTTTTAGGTGCTAAAGATGCAGTTATCGCCACAGGAAGTTTACGCCGTAAGGCCCAATGGTTAAATCGCTATCCTACACACAAGATTGAAGATTTACGAGGCAATGTGAATTCACGTTTAGAAAAACTAAATACAAACGCACACTGGAATGCTGCTATTTTTGCCGCTGCCGGTATTGGTAGAATTGGTCTTAGACCTGAAGAGGCTATTAATTTAGATTGGATGATTCCTGCCCCTGCACAGGGTGCTATTATGATTACCGCTCTAAAAGACGACACCAATACACTTGAGGCCTGCGCCGAACTAAATCATGAGGAGACTGAAATTTGCACAACGATAGAACGCAAATTTTTAAACCGTCTAGAAGGCGGCTGTACAGCCCCTATTGGCGCATTGGCACGTATTAAAGATGAAGAAATACATTTTAAAGGCATTTTATTAAGTAAAGATGGCTCTAAAAAAATATATGTAGAACGTGTTGAAAAACTTGGCAAACACGAAGACATGGCAGTATTTTGTGCAGACTACATTATAACGCGTGGTGGCAAACGCCTCATGGATGACATTAAATACTCCAACCATGCGACCAATGTAATTTCGACAAAAACACTAACCGAAGACCAGCGTTTACTATTTCATAATAAAGTCGTTCCAAAAAGTAACGATTTTATCAAAGTGAGTTTAAGTCGTATTCGTCCGCAGCTTTTAAAGTCTGAAATACAAAACGTTATCATTACCAGTAAAAATGCGGTTGAAGCTTTAATCACAAATTATTCAGCAGAAGAATTACAATTTAAAAATATTTACTGTGTAGGGCGCCGTACCAAACGCCTTATAGAGCACAAGATTGGTCCTGTAAAACATGCTGCCAAAAATGCCAAAGCACTTGCCGAACATCTCATAGATTATATAGACGGTACAGAAGCCACGTATTTTTGTAGTGATTTACGATTGGACGATTTGCCAGATCTCTTAGAAAAGAACAACATTTCCTTAAACGAAGTAACAGCATACCAAACTAAGTATAGTGGTCATACCGTAGAAGATTCTGTAGAAGCTGTACTATTTTTTAGTCCTTCTACAGTAGAGAGTTTTGTGCGCAGTAACAAAGGAAAAGAGGTCATTGCATTTTGTATTGGAGATACCACGGCGAAAGCAGCAAGCCTGCATTTTAAAACGATTAAGATAGCGAAACTGCCAACCGTAGAAAGTGTTATCGAATTGGTAAACCAACATTACGCCTAATGCTATATGTAACCGTTTTAATTGTTGTAAATGAAGGCAAAGAAGCCCTTTGCAACACCTATGAAACGGCGGTATTACCCATTATACAAAAACACGATGGCAAACTTATATATAGAATACAACCAAAAAAAGAAGATTTTATAACCTGTGAAGGCGAAAGACCTTATGAGATACATTTCATGTCTTTTCCAACACATAATCACCTCAACAATTTCATAAAAGATGATGAAAGAACACAGTTCATCGCTTTGAAAAAAGAGGCCATAAAAACTAGTTTCATTGTAAAAGGAGACCCCCTATAAAGCATGATTAAGAACGATTTATTTTTAAGAGCATTAAAAGGAGAAACTGTTGATCGTCCACCTGTATGGATGATGCGACAAGCAGGACGTTATCTTCCAGAATTCATGGAGATTAAAGCCAAGTATGATTTCTTTACCCGTTGTCAAACACCAGAATTGGCCAGTGAAATTACCGTACAACCGATACGCCGTTACGGTATGGACGCCGCTATTTTATTTAGTGATATTCTAGTCATCCCCCAGGCCATGAACATTGAAGTACAGATGAAACCTGATTTTGGCCCGTACTTACCACAGCCTATTCGTTCTCAAAAAGATGTAGATCACGTGGTTGTACCCGATGTTAAAGAAGCTTTAAGTTATGTGTACGAGGCTATAAAAGCGACTAAAGAAAAACTTAATGACGAGATTCCACTAATTGGATTTGCAGGATCGCCATGGACCATTTTATGTTACTGTGTACAAGGTCAAGGCAGTAAGAATTTCGATAAAGCCAAAGCGTTTTGTTTTACGAACCCAATTGCTGCTCACCAATTGCTGCAAAAGATTACAGATACCACTATTGCTTACCTTAAAGAAAAGGTAAACGCAGGCTGTAATGCTATTCAGGTCTTCGACTCCTGGGGCGGTATGTTATCTCCAACCGATTATCAAGAATTTTCTTGGCAATATATTCAACAAATTATAGATGCTTTAAAAGAAGATATTCCCGTTATTGCTTTTGGAAAAGGCTGTTGGTTTGCGCTAGGCGAAATGGCAAAATCTGGAGCTTCTGCTTTAGGTGTAGATTGGACGTGTTCTGCCAGAAACGCACGCTACTTAACAGGAGGAAACATTACATTACAGGGTAATTTTGACCCATCGCGTTTACTTTCTCCACCTTCTGAAATTAAGAAAATGGTACACCAAATGATTGACGATTTTGGAAAGGACAAATACATTGTAAATCTGGGGCATGGTATTTTACCCAATATCCCTTTAGAGAACGCAAAAGCATTTATTGATGCCGTAAAAACATATGGTAAAGCTTAAAAACTTTTTTGATAGTTTTCAACTGTCAAAAAAGTTTTATCTTGTAGTAAAAAACAATATTGCTTTAACTTATGTCCAACGCATTTCAACAACTTACTAAAAAATACGCACTATTAAAAAAAGGTTGGACACCTCAACAAAATTTATTTTACGGTTTTTTCACCTACATCGTTCTAGGCTTTTTACTTCTGGCCTTGCCTTTGTTTCAAAAACATAGCGCAAGCCTTATAGATCATTTGTTTATTGCAACATCTGCAGTGTCCACTACGGGATTAGTGACCATTTCTATATTCGATTCTTATAATTTTTTCGGACAGTTCATCATCATGATACTCTTCCAGTTAGGAGGCATTGGGTATTTAACATTTACAACCTTTATGTTGCTCTCTACAACACGAAAAATGACGCTATGGCATAAAAAAATACTAGCGACAGAGTTTACACTTCCTAAGACAATCAAAATTAATGATTTTCTCAAGTCTGTCGTGCTTTTCACGCTTATTATGGAATTTATTGGTGCCCTACTCTTTTTTAGCGTTTTTAAAAGCGAAGGTATGCCTTTCTTAGAAGCCCTATGGAATGCTGTTTTTCATAGCATTAGCGCTTTTTGTACTGCTGGATTTAGTTTATTTAATACGGGCTTTGTCGATTATGTCGATCATAATTTTATTAACGCCATCATTTCCATGCTTGCCATCTCTGGATCCTTAGGCTTTATCGTCATTACTGATTTTGGACTTTTAATAAAAGATCGCAGCCATAAGCTAAGCTTTACCACAAAAATTATAGGTTATGGATTTATTCTTTTACTTAGCTTTGGGACACTCTTCTTTTTCTTTCTAGAACCTTCTATTGCAAACCTACCCTTAAATACACGTTTTTTAAGTGCCTTTTTCCAAACCATGTCGGCCATGACAACCGTTGGTTTTAACACCGTAGATTTTGGTGTTTTCACACAGGCCATGATGCTTATTTGTATTTTCTTAATGTATATTGGGGCTTCACCGTCTGGTACTGCTGGAGGTATAAAAATAACAACATTAACAGCGGTTTTCGCTATTATGAAGAGTCGATTAACTGGCAGTAAGCAAATCACATTTTTAGGACGTATCATTCCTTATGAACGTCTCTATATTGCCACATCCGCTTTTATATTTTATACAATCATTATTGCTATAGGTACATTTTTAATTACAGTCACAAACGCTTTTAAATTTGAAAATGTTCTTTTTGAAGTCGCTTCTGCACTAGGAACCGTAGGCATTAGCACAGGTCTTACAGGAAATCTTAACACCTTTGGGAAAATTGTTATTATATTGCTTATGTTTATAGGACGGTTAGGTGTCCTTACATTTGGCTTGGCCATTTGGTCTAAAACAACACAAACAGACAACACTATTAGTATAACAGAAGATATTGCAGTTTAATATTATGATAGGACAAATCACCTCTGGCATTAAAGCGTATTTTGGTGCTTTCGCACTCATCTCAAAGTTAAAACTTTGGACGTATTTTACAATACCCATCCTTATCACTGTCGTTACAGCACTTATCATTTTCGGGGCAGCATATGGCTTATCAGGGACTATCGGGCATTTTATTTCAAAAATATGGATTTGGGATTGGGGCAAAGACACCTTTACCAGTATTAGTGCTTTTGTTGGTGGCCTTGTGGTTTTGGTTATAGGTCTCATCCTTTTTAAACATATTATCATGGCATTGGCATCTCCGTTTATGAGCCCTGTTTCAGAAAAAATAGAAGCCCACCTTATGGGGCATAACACACACACACATAGAGACACCTCTTTTTCTGAACAATTATGGCGTGGCATTCGTATTAACAGCAGAAATCTGTTAATGGAATTAATGCTAACCCTGCCACTGTTGGTTCTAAAATTCATCCCCGTAGTGAACATTGTTTCAACCATTCTTTTACTTATGGTACAATCTTATTATGCTGGATTTGGTAATATGGATTACACCTTAGAACGTCATTTTAAATATAAGGAGAGTTTAAAATTTGTGCGTCAAAACAGAGGTCTAGCCATTGGTAATGGCATCGTATTTATGTTGTGTCTGCTTATTCCTGTTGTAGGGATTATACTAGTACTACCATTATCGGTTACGGCTGCAACTACGCAAACGGTAAAACAAATTCAAAACAATACCAATTCGGTAGTGAGTTAACCGTTTCCAATGATTAAACATTATAAAGAAACACGATAGGCCTTTTTAGTGTGTTTATAGAAACACCTCATATTCCTATTGCTAAACTGTAATGAACGTTATTATTAACACCCCATTAAACTCTAATACGGCCTTAAAATTTAGCTCATTTTTGCACAGCACAATATTATGAAAGACATTTTTTATACCTACATACAAGATTTACAAGACCGCATAACATCGCAATTGGAAGCTATTGATGGTAGCGCTAAATTCAAAGAAGATTTGTGGAAACGTCCAGAAGGCGGAGGAGGTCGCACACGCGTTATAGAAAACGGTTCTGTTTTTGAAAAAGGCGGTGTAAACATTTCTGGAGTACATGGCAAATTGCCAGAATCCATGCAAGCTTATTTTAAGGTGGGAAATGTTGACTTTTTTGCCTGCGGTTTAAGTTTAGTCTTGCATCCCAAAAATCCAATGGTACCCACGGTACATGCTAATTGGCGCTATTTTGAAATGTATGATGCTAGCGGTACTATTATAGACCAATGGTTTGGCGGAGGTCAAGACTTAACACCATACTACTTGTTTGATGAAGATGCTGTACACTTCCATCAAACCTGTAAAACGGCTTGTGATAAACATGACACTACATTCTACCCCACTTACAAAAAACGCTGCGACACCTATTTTCATAATGCCCATAGAAATGAGGGCAGAGGTATTGGAGGTTTGTTTTTTGATTATTGCAAAGCCAATGACAGCATGTCTATGGAGCAGTGGTACGCTTTTGTTTCCGAAGTTGGTAATAGCTTTTTAGAGGCCTACGTGCCTATAGTTGAAAAACGTAAAGATTTAGCATACACAGCCGCACATCGCGATTGGCAAGAAATACGTCGCGGCCGCTATGTTGAATTTAATTTAGTACATGATAAAGGCACCTTATTTGGCTTAAAAACCAACGGACGTATAGAAAGCATATTGATGAGTTTACCACCCCATGTACAATGGGTCTACGACCATCAACCAGAACCTAATAGTCCTGAAGCACGCCTTTTAGACGTTTTAAAAACACCTAAAGACTGGGTGTAATGTAATGCAACAATCTAACAACCAAAATACCTATGAACTGTTATTGCGGAAGCCTTAAAACCTTTTCCTCATGTTGTGAAGCCATTCATAAAAACATTACCAAAGCCCAAACAGCAGAACAACTCATGCGATCTAGGTACAGTGCTTTTGTACTTGCAAATGGCAGCTATTTAATGGAAAGTCATCACACATCCACACGACCTTTAAAAGAAAAGAAAGCCATTGTAGCTTGGGCAAAAGCTGTAGAATGGATCAAACTAGAGGTTTTACACACCTCTAAAGGCACAACGAACGACACGGAAGGTACAGTCACTTTTAATGCTTATTTCTATCAAAACGGGGCTGTAGAAGTAATTCATGAAAAATCTGCCTTTAAAAAAGAAAACAAACATTGGACTTATCTGGGCTTAAGTCAATAAACACGAAACAGGACCTAACAGCTATTTCCAAATAAGAACAGCTTTAGTTTCCTTTTTAAAAGCGTTGTAAGCATGGTGCAATCTAGCCTTCAATAGCAATTTACGGCCTTTAAGGTGTCTTGTATACACCAAAGTATTCGCACCGAGGTGTTCTGTCCAGTAATTTTGAAACACCTCTGCATGGCTTTTTTTAGCACCAAACACCTCTGGTACAGGATAAAAATTCTCAATATCTAATCGTTTTCTAAACGCATTGGTTTTTATAATTAAATAGCGCGGTGCTTCTATAGCTTCCAAAAGCTCTGTTAAGGCATTAGAAAACAGCGTATTTTCGTAACGATTTGCCCCTGTCAAATAACACGAAATATCGCCTTTTTCATAACGTTCAGAAATCACTTTTATAGCCTCTAGCGGTGTATCTAAAAACCCTAAAGCATTTAAACTATCTACAATAACGTATCCCATTTTATGAATCTTTTTAGATAAAAACCCATGACGCATATACAATATTACCGCTTTGTATAATTTATAACCAAAACGCACTACAAACGCTCCCACAAATGCATAGATAAAGTAAATCACGCCCTTGTTTGCAATTAAATTATAACTTTCCAAAATAAATTCTAGATAAAACATGCCCATCGCGATACACAACTCTGCTATAAAAAACCGAACTACATCAAAATAATATGTTTTCTGCTGCGCTTTAAAGGACTGCTCCGAGGGGTACAGCCATTGTACTTGTTTGATAAACCCAGAACCATTTCCAACAGAGGCCTCCCATGCATCCTGAGTTGTCGGTCTACTGTGAGCACGCTCTAAAGTTTGTCCGTTAATTTCAGAGACCGTATCAAGTGCAAGACTTTCCGGAAGTCCCAAACGCTCTAAACCATTGGAAATAGAAAAAGTAGTCGCATCATTAGAAATACCAACAAAAGCTTCGAACCGCCTTTTTAAAAGTGCCACTTCTCTACCACCATCTTCTGTGGTAGGGTCTAAGCACGCTAAATGCCAAATATTTGCTGTTTTTTGAGGCCTATCGGCATGCTTTCGAATGGCACGGCCTCGCATTTGATTAGAAGACACAAAAGACCCCACAAAAGAAGCTAAAATAAGACTATTAATAGACGGTGCATCCCACCCCTCTCCTAATAGCGATTTTGTACCTACTAAAATTTTAATAATACCAGCTTCAAAAAGCGCTGTCATTACCGTCACGATCGTTTTATCAGTCTTAGAGTTTGTCTGTATTTGAAGAAAATTAGCGTCTACCTCTAAAGGTGAAAACACAAACCCTTGCGGCCCTGCCACATCGAAAAACTGCTCTTGAATGGACGTATGTATAATAACCAAACTTCCCGTAAGCACCGCTAATGTGTCTTCAAAATCACAATGATGCTTCAGCTGCTGAAAAATAGGAACCACACCTATTTTATTAATTTGTTCAATATCTTCTGGAGGTGTATTTAAAAACTCATCCCTAATATAATCGGTTAAAATCACACAACGCAGGTGCTTCCCTAAAGCCTTTTGTTCTGAAGCAACAATACTTACGCTACTTTTAAGCTTACTTGGGCTAGAAGCCAAGGATTTATAAACTAAGTTATGCCCTATAAAGTCTACACGGCGCTTTTCAAAAACATGGCAACGTCTTAAACGTTTCTCCAATTGCTGCAGATAAGTATCATGTGGCTCTAAAGTAGCTCTATCGTTCACCAAAAGCTCTTGAAACAAAAGCTCTAACCACTGTAAGGTTAACTCAGGAAAATCAATCGTTTCCCCCTTATCAAAGCCCAATACTTCTAACTTAGAAATGGGAATCAAAACGCCTGCATTGTTTAAAAAAATAAGGAGTGCTGAGAAAAAAGAGATATTGCTATAAATCGCATCTAAATGTCTTTCAGTAGCCTGATAATACCTATGCGATTTTAAAAAATTTATGAATTCTAAATCGTTAACAATCTCTTCTCTAAACTGGGCGATACCTTCTCGGTACTTCACTATAAAATCAATCTCTAAGGCACTAGGTGTTGAAAAATACACAAAATCTTGATGCGGACACAAATCGTCTTCTCGCACTAAATCGGGTACAGAAATTTCATCATCGATATCACCACATAGGGTAAAATATTTAGACAGCTCATGCTGACCACTATCATAAGGTGGCGTTGCCGTTAACGCCACAATAAAAAATGAATGCTCTGCCTTTAACGCGTTTAAACAAGTCCACCACGCACTCTTTAAATGATGTGCTTCATCTAACACCAAAGTTTCAATTTGATGTGTTTTAAAAAACGTAAAATAATCTGCTTTAGAGTTAAACGATTTGTAAAACGCATACAAAGCTTGGTAGGTGGTAAAGGTTACATCCGAAGGGGATTTCAAATCAAAAGAATACTTCGTAAAATCACCCTCCGTTGTAAAAAAGGTTTGCAATCTATCTTCCCATTGATTTCTTATCGTTAAAGTAGGTGCCAAAACCAATGTTTTTTTACCCAACCGTCTCATAATTTCAGTACCTAAAATCGTTTTTCCAGACCCTGGAGGGGCTATAACATGAAAATGATTGTCGGCAATATGGATATCAAAATTATCCAATAGCGCTTTTTGATAACTTCTCCAAGACGATTTAAATTTTAAAACACTTAACGATTCTAACACTAAAAATGGGTTTTATGATTAACTTTGCCTGCGATAAAAGTAATCATAAAGTATGTTCCCATTACGCAGAAACCGAAGACTTAGAAATAATAGTGCCATACGGGCATTAGTTCGTGAAACCACAATTACGCCTAATGACTTTTTAGTCCCTCTATTTGTTGTAGAAGGTAAAGGTATTAAAGATGAAATTCCGTCGATGCCTAATTATTTTCGTTACAGTCTAGACTTATTAGAAAACGAAGTAAAATCACTGTGGAAATTGGGCTTAAAATCTGTGTTGCTTTTTGTTAAAGTTCCTGATACTTTAAAGGACAATAAAGGTACCGAAGCGCTCAACCCTAATGGATTGATGCAACGTGCAGTTAAAACGGTTAAAAATGCTTGTCCCGAAATGCTTGTAATGACCGATGTTGCTCTAGATCCTTATTCTGCTTATGGGCATGATGGTATTATAGAAAACGGGCAGATTGTAAATGATGCTACTGCTGAAGTTTTAGCAGACATGAGCCTTTCTCATGCTGAAGCGGGCGCAGATTTTGTGGCACCAAGCGATATGATGGATGGTCGTATTTTAACAATTCGCGAAGCATTAGAAGACGAAGGGTATACCCATACAGGTATCATGAGTTACTCTGCGAAATATGCTTCTGCCTTTTATGGCCCTTTTAGAGATGCTTTAGATTCGGCACCCGTAGACCTTGTAGACATTCCTAAAGATAAAAAAACCTACCAAATGGATTATGGCAATCGTTTTGAAGCTTTAAGAGAAACCGAAATGGATGTCGATGAAGGTGCAGATATCGTTATGGTAAAACCTGGGTTATCGTATTTAGATATTTTAAGAGATATCAAAAATGAGGTAGATGTACCTGTAGCTGTGTACCAAGTTTCTGGAGAATACGCTATGATTAAAGCTGCTGCCGAAAAAGGATGGCTCGACCACGACCAAGTCATGCTAGAGACCACGACAGCCTTTAAACGTGCTGGTGCTGACATCATTGCCAGTTATTTTGCAAAGGACATAGCCAAATTCTTATAATACACTAATATATTTTTGTTTTTCTTAACTTTTATTCAATTTTAAGTAATACTCTTTAATAAAATACGACTACATGGCAAATATTTATAGTCATGAAGAAGTTAGCATTTTTAATTACACTGTGTTTTATAACAATAACCTATCATAGTTGTATAGGTGAAGATATTATAGACGATGAAATAAACGAAAGAGTCGTTATTGCAGATCGACCTGCACAAAATATACTAACTGCAAATCAAACACATCAACTTAATTTTCGATTTTTTGATAACGTTGGAGATGAAGTTGAAACTATTAACACCGTTATTTGGTCATCTAGCAATGAAACTGTAGCAACAATCTCGAATACAGGTTTAGTAACAGCGATAAGCCCAGGCACATCTACTATCACTGCCGAAGTTAGAGAAGACAACACAACTATAGCAGAAAGTTCTATTGAGTTTACTATTGAAAGTGAGACAGAAACGCCTACTCAAGAAGGAACACCGACCGAAGAAACTCCCACTGAAGAAACACCTACTTCAGAACCTGCGTCACCTGAGCTAAGAAGCGGATCTGGATCTTTGACAGGAGCAAATAATTATAGAGCTGATGGGAATTTTACCATCACGGAATTAGCGAATGGTGACCTCGAACTTTCTTTTGATAATAATTTCCGTCTCGTTGACTTTTTACCTGGGCCTTATGTATACCTTACAAATAACCCAAATTCTATAAGAGGAGCTCTTGAAATAAGTAGAGTCACTGTTTTTAGTGGTGCGAACTCTTATATCATCGAAAACGCCAATATAGATGATTATGCATACGTCTTATTCTGGTGTGTCCCATTTAGCCAAGCTATTGGTCAAGGTATAATAAACAATTAATCAACAAATTAGCATACAATAATGATTCTAAAACATAAAGTATTTTTAATCGCCCTAGTAGGTTTAGTTTCCCAATCTATTTTTGCCCAGTGGACACATGAAAAAGGAAAAGGCTATTACAAATTATCGGCCTGGTATTTAGAAGCCGATTCTCACTACACCAAAGATGGTGATAGAGCTCCCAATGCCACACGAACACAATTCAACACAAATATTTATGCCGAATATGGCATATCAGATAAGTTTGATATTATTGCTTTCGTTCCGTTTTTTGCCAGAACAACCCAAAACGATCAGGTTTCAGGAACAACAAGAGAACGTATAGCAGGAGAAGAAGGTGAAGCAGTAAACAGTATTGGAGATATTGATTTAAGTGTGAGATACGGTATCTTAAAGGGCAAAAATTATGCGTGGTCTACAAGTCTTCTTTTTGGTTTACCAACAGGAGAAAGCTCGGGCGGTGATGACGGTAGTTTTCAAACCGGTGATGGAGAATTCAATCAATACATACGTACCGACTTTGGCATCTCTTTTGGAATAGGTTCGCTTTCAAACTACGCAAAAGCATACGTAGGCTTCAACAATAGAACAGAAGGCTTTTCTGATGAATTTAGAACTGGTGTAGAAGTTGGTTCAAACATTATCAACAAAAAGTTATGGCTTATCGGTAGAGCAGATATTTTACAATCGTTACAAAATGGAACACCTGGCATACAATTATCTCAAGGTAGTGTATTTGCAAGCGATATAGAGTTTACAAGTTTAGGTGCAGAAGTCGCCTATTATTTCACAAAAAAAATAGGCGTATCACTAGGTTTTGCTAGTGCCGTAAGCGGTAGTTTAGTGTTTGCTGCACCTTCATTTACAGGTGGTGTATTCTTAGACATAAAATAAATCTGCTTTTTATAAGGCAATTGAAACATATAGTCCAAACGATTTTTTAAATTAGCGTTCAATAAAATTTACATTTTATGAGCGCTTTATTTTTTTGGGCAACCATCTCTATTTTCTTTTCTTTTCTATGTTCTATCTTAGAAGCTGTTTTGCTTAGTGTAACACCAACCTTTGTTAATATAAAAAAACAGGAAGGTAAAGAGTATGCATTAACGCTAGAGGCTTTAAAAAAGGATGTAGACAAACCATTAATAGCCATACTAACCTTAAACACCATCGCACACACGTTAGGTGCTATGATGGTTGGTATTGAAGCAGAAAAATTGCCTTTTAAAATTGAGCTTTGGGGCATTAACACTGTAGGTGTTGTATCTGCAATCATGACGTTTTTAATTTTGGTTGCTTCAGAAATTATCCCTAAAACTATTGGTGCTACGTACTGGAAAGGACTCGCTAACTTTGCTACAAAAACCTTAGTTATATTGATTTTTCCTTTAAAATGGACAGGGATTTTATGGCTCCTGCAACTTACAACAAAACTCATTGGAGGTAAAGGCCATGGCAGTGTCCTTACCAGAGAAAGTTTTATGGCCATGACTGATGTGGCACATGAAGAAGGTGTGTTTCAAGAAAAAGAAAGCAAGATCATTAAAAACCTGCTTAACTTTAAAGCGATTTTTGCTAAAAATATCATGACACCAAGAACGGTCATGAAGATTGAAAATGAGGCCACTACAGTAAAAACCTTTTTCGAACAAAACTTAAACTTACGCTTTTCTAGAATACCAGTATATACTACAGAAACCGATAATATTACGGGACTTGTTTTAAAAGATGATATTTTTAAGGCAATGGCTTTAGACAACGGTTCTAAAAAATTATCAGAACTAAAAAGAGATATTATTGTTGTTGATAGAAACCTCCCTATACCAACCCTTTTCGATCATCTTGTAGAAAGCAGAAATCATATGGCTTTAGTTGTTGATGAATATGGTTCTGTTAGTGGTTTAGTGACTATGGAGGATGTTATTGAGACGCTTTTAGGTTTAGAGATAATGGATGAAAGTGATAACGTATCTAATTTACAGTTTTTAGCCAGAAAAAGTTGGGAAACACGTGCTAAGAAATTAGGAATTATTGCAGAAGAAGACGAAAAAAAGACCGAAAATTAATAAATGGATAGCTGTATCATTGATACACCATTAGGTTTTGCGCAACTTACGGGAGATGCCGCAGGTATTTCTAAACTTACAATTAAAGATGAAGGGATCATCACAACAATTCCTAAAACACTAAAATCTGCAGTGCATCAACTACAAAACTATTTTGATGGTTCAAGAACTGCATTCGATCTTCTTTACAATCCAAAAGGCACCCCTTTTCAAAAAAAGGTTTGGAAAGCATTACAACAAATCCCTTATGGCAGTACCATTTCTTATATGGAGCTTTCCAAAAGATTAGGAGATCCCAAAGCAATACGCGCTGTAGCCAATGCCAACAGTAAAAATCCACTATGGATTATTGTCCCCTGCCATCGTGTTATTGGAAGCAATGGCAATCTAACAGGTTACGCAGGAGGCCTACACCGCAAGGAATGGTTGCTTAACCACGAGACCCCTAACCCACAACAGTCGCTTTTTTAACACAAAGACAGTAAATTATTTTATATATTTAATGAAACGTAAATCTGTAAAATGACATTTATAAAAAAAATCCTGAAGTGGTTCGCCATACTTCTAAGTCTACTTATTATAGTCCTTTATGTAACAGACACAGACTATATTATAAAAGCTGTTAGAACCATATACCTTACAGGGCATACCACAGCCTATTTAGAGGATTATAAAAAATTTGACAATAGAACTATAGAAAATGGCACGCCACAACCTTGGCCCAATCACAAGAACTACAATTCTGTAAAAGAAACAGATCTCTTAAATAAAACGAATACAGCCAATGGAACCATTGCCTATGTTATTATTAAAAATGACAGTATTTGGTTCGAAAATTATTACGATGGCTTTAATGAAAATTCCCAAACCAACTCGTTCTCTATGGCAAAGAGTTATGTCTCTGGTTTACTCGGTAAAGCCATCCAAGAAGGTTATATAAAAAGTTTAAACCAACCCGTAAGTGACTTTTTACCAGCGTTTAGCAATGGACTAGCAGCTAAAATGACCGTTGGTCACCTCTCTAGCATGGCTTCTGGAACCACTTGGGATGAAAAATATTACTCACCGCTTTCAATTGTGACACGTGCGTATTTCGATGACGATTTAGAAAAAGTAATGCTTGGCTTAGACATGCAAACAGCACCCGGAAAACGTTTTAAATACTCCAGCGGCGATACACAAATGCTTGCTATGGTTATAGAAAAAGCTACAGGCAAAAAACTATACAATTACCTTACGGAAAGTTTTTGGAAACCTTTAGGTTGCGAAAATCCAACACTTTGGCAAGTCGATAGTAAAAGCCATGATTTGGTAAAAGCCTATTGTTGTATAGCCAGTAATGCTAAAGATTTTGCACGTTTTGGCAAGCTCTACAAAGACTACGGAAAATGGGAAGGCAAACAACTATTAGACTCTACCTTTGTGGCTAAATCCTTAAAACCCGTATACCCAGATGGTAACATGTATGGTTATGGTTGGTGGCTTAGATCTATAGGACATAAACACTTTTTTATGATGCGTGGGCATTTAGGGCAGTACGTTATTGTAGAACCCCAAGACAATATTATAATTGTTAGGTTGGGCCATTCTAAAGGTAAAAATAACCAAGTAGGCAAGTTTACTACAGATATTGATACTTATATACAGGAAGCCTATAAAATGCTTGGGGAATGATTTCAAAATTGCACCTTGAACATATTCTATTTTTAGATATTGAAACCGTACCTGAAACGCAATACTTTTCAGATTTAGACAGCACCAAACAAAGCCTTTGGGAGCACAAATCGAAATACCAACGTAAGGAAGAATTTACCGCAGAAGAGTTTTATGACCGTGCAGGTATATGGGCAGAATTTGGAAAAATTATATGCATCTCTGTAGGTTATTTTAAACTTTATGGAGACCAACGCCAATTTAGAGTCACCACCTTTCATGGCGATGAAAAAACACTACTTCTAGAGTTTAAAAACGTCTTAGAAACCCATTTTAATCACACCAAACACTTATTATGTGCGCATAACGGTAAAGAATTTGATTTTCCATACATCGCGCGTCGTATGATCATCCACAGTATAGAACTCCCCAATAAACTTAATTTATTTGGAAAAAAACCTTGGGAAGTCCCACACCTAGATACTTTAGAACTCTGGAAATTTGGCGACTATAAAAGCTATACCTCTCTAAAATTATTAACTCACGTTTTAGGCATTCCTTCTCCTAAAGACGATATCGATGGCAGTGAGGTATGCAGCGTTTACTATGAACAAAATAACATAGACCGCATTATTGTATACTGCGAAAAAGACACTATAGCTGTGGCACAAATCTTTTTAAGATTACGTGGTGATAATTTACTTAATGATGAGGAAGTGCTACATGTTTAGCGGTAAAACAACTGTTTTTACTTAATTTTAACAAAAAAAAACAAACCAACAGAAGTCTTATAATTATATAAAAAATTCAATTAGCTCATTATGAGGAATCTTTATTATTTTTTGCTCTTATTAGCTGCTAACTTTACAGTTGCGCAAAGCCCTTATCTGGTAAAAGATTTAAATATTAACATGACACCTAGAGAACAAACACATACAAGTCTCTTTAGTAATAGTTTAGCAGAAATAGATGGCGTAATATATTTTACTAGAAGTGAAGATAACACTGGCAGCGAATTGTGGCGAACTAATGGCACTGAACAAGAAACCTTTATGGTTAAGGATATTAAACCAGGAAAAGATTCTTCAACCCCTAAAGGACTAACACAAATTAATGATTTCATCTATTTTATTGCAAATAATGATGAATTATGGAAAAGTGATGGTACAGAAGATGGAACTTCCTTAATAAAAAAACTTCAAATAAATGACACTAACAACTTTAAAATAAAGTTCGTTGCTATAAATAATAGTATATATATTTTAATTGGGAGTGCGCACCAAACAATTTTTCAATTATGGAAAACCGATGGTACTGAAAATGGCACGCTTCTTCTAAAAAAATTCTATAATACAAATAATAATAATAACCTTAAAATGAGAACAGCAGTACTAAATGACGAACTGTTTTTTATTGGTACTGATGACATTCATGGATTAGAACTATGGAAAACTAATGGTACAATTGAAGGGACTACGCTTGTTAAAGACATAAATATTGGTAAAGAGTCTAGTAAGATAAGCTATATCACAACCTTAAACAATACTTTATTTTTTGATGCTAATAATGATATAGATGGAATTCAATTATGGAAAAGTGATGGTACCAACGAAGGAACAACCATAGTTAAAAATATAACACCAGCCTCTGGTGTCCCTAGAATAGATAATATTATTACATTTAGTAACACAATTTATTTTACATCAGGAATTAATAAAGAACTTTGGAAAAGTGATGGCACAGAGCAAGGCACTATAAAGGTGAAAGAAAATATAACGATTAGAAGTTCTCATAACTCTCCAATTACTAGTAAGTTTACCAAAACCCCTGAAGCTTTTTTCTTTGGCGCAAATAGAGACTACTCACTTTGGAAAAGCGACGGTACAGAACAGGGCACTAAAATGGTTAAGAATTTTGATGATGGCATATCCGCAAAGCAAATTGTATCGCTAACGTATGGCAATGGCGAACTATTTATAATACTCAAAGGAGCTAATAATATACGTGAACTTTGGACTACAGATGGGACTGAAGAAAATACAAAATTCATAAAAAACATAAACCCTCATTTAATTAACCTTCTAACTGGTCAAGAACGATCCCAATCATTATTCTCCAACGAAACAAATAATTTATATTTTTTTTCTAATAGTAATAACCCAATATCTGGCCTAAGATTGTGGAAAAGTGATGGAACTACCAATAATACTAATGCTGTAAAATCACGTTCTAAATTAAGTAATGAATCGAACTCATCAAATCTTTCACCATCAATAAATATAAATGATAAAACAGTATTTTTAACAAACGATGGTATTTGGCAAACAGATGGCACAGAACAAAATACATCTAAAATTAAGGAATTAAATATACCTTGTTTAACCGATTTTAACGTATACGATAATAATATTTTATTTTCTGCTAGTGATGGTATATCTGGGGTAGAATTATGGAAATCTAACGGTACTAAAGAAGGTACTGTTCTTATAAAAGATATACACCCCGGAGTTTCTAGTTCATCTATAGACTTTGAAACTAGTCTTATCATTAATAGTGAGCTTTATTTTGTAGCTAATGATGGTATTCATGGGACAGAATTATGGAAGTCTGATGGTACCGAAAATGGCACTTTACTCATAAAAAATATTGGTCCAGAATCTTTCGGAAGTATTAACATTTCAAATACTTTCTTAAAAACACTCAATAATGAAGTTCTCTTTATAGCAAATGATAGAATTCATGGTGATGAGCTTTGGAAAACTAATGGCACAGAAGAAGGAACCATACTTATTAAAGATATAAATGAGGAAAATAGATTTTCAGGGAGTTCCATCAACCTTTCGCAGGCTACATTAAACCCTAATACTAGTGAAATTTATTTCACTGCAAACGATGGTATACACGGTAAAGAACTCTGGAAAACAGATGGTACAGAAGAAGGTACAACGCTTATTAAAGATATTAATCAAAATAATATTAGTAAGCTAAAGAATTTTAATAACTGGTATTACTTTACGGCAGAAAATTCTGTATGGAAAACAGATGGCACGAATGAAGGAACTACACTTATAGATGAATTCCAAGACAACATCTTACTGCTTGACACGAATGATGACTTACTTTTCCTTTTCACCCATTCTAACGCAGAAATAAAACTTTGGAAATTTAACTCGGCTAATGATACTTTTTCTATTGTAAAAAGTTTTGAAAATAAAAAGTTTGATTTTCTAGATTTAATACCAGGATCAAACGAAAAACTATTTTTTAGCTTAACTGGCACGGACAATAGCAAGGAACTGTGGGTCACAAACTTCACAAATCAAGGAACTATTTCTCTCATCAACTTAAAACCTACGTTTAACGATAATGAAGTATTCAATATTTTTTGGAATATTAATAACACAGGCTATTTTTCTATTAATAATGGTATATATGGTAAGGAATTGTGGAAAACAGATGGTACTAAAGAAGGAACCCTTTTAATACACGATATCGCTGAAGGCGCTGCTAGTAGTGACCCCAATGTGTTCTCAGAAAGTGATGGTGTGATATATTTTAGTGCATTTCCAATATCAAGCAGCGGTTTTCTTTACGGCAGAGAACTCATGGCATTTGGACATTGTGCCCCCAACAACAAAAAATTCGATAACGCACACCCTATAGAAAATGTTATCTATAACAGTGAGGCAATACCTAATTCTAGTACCGAAACCTGCCATTGTAATATATATAATGAACTCTTAAACATTACAAAAAGCTCTGGTAACAATCCTATAGCAGATATTAATAATAACACCGTATATATTGCGACGAATTCCTCTCCAGCTGTTGTAAAACGGCATTATGAAATAGCTCCAAAGAACAATATTGCTAATACTACAGGAGGCCTCACTCTGTACTTTACGCAAGACGAATTCAATGCTTTTAATAAGCTACAAGGGCAACCCTCAACTACAGAAAACAACGAGACGAGTGCATTTCAATTCCAACGCTTGCCTACCAGCCCCACAGACCTAGAAAACATTGCAAATGTTAGAATTTTAGTTAGAAAAGGCATTAGCAACGATGGGAGTGGTCATATAGATAGCTACCCTGATAACAGCACTGTTATAGACCCTGTAGACACAAATATCATTTGGAATGCTAACGAAAACATTTGGGAAGTCTCTTTCGACACAGAAAGCTTTGGTGGTTTTTGGCTAACAAGTGCAGATAGGGTTTTAAGTACAACTCAAACAGAGTCATCAAAACTTACGCTTAGCCCTAACCCAACAACATCTTACGTTCAATTTAATGGCCTTAAGCAAAAGGAACCATTTACCATATACAACATGCTAGGCGTTGCTGTACAAAAAGGTACTGCTCAAAACAACACGCCAATAAGCACTGCGCAATTAACGCAAGGCTTATATATTCTAGAGCTTGATAATGGTACTAGTTTTAAGATTATTAAGCGCTAAAACGCATTTAATAATTAACAAAATCTAAAACGAACTGCTCTGCTAAAAACTAGGCAGTTCGTTTTTTTATAAAAAGCCTTTTTTAGAGATATCAAAACAATACCTCACGTTGTTAATCGATAAAGTACTATAGTTTATAGAATAAAATTCTCATGTATTTGTTTATAAGTATATTTATCGCCTAATACTATTTTGCTATTTATGAAACACTATTTACTATTATTTATTATATACTTAAGCTTTAATTTTGTAAAAGCCCAAACGCCTTACTTGGTTAAGGATCTAAACGCTAATCGAGATGCTAAAGGCCAATTATTTCCACGCTTTTTTACTACAGATCTAGCAGAAATGAACGGCATCTTTTATTATAGGGCTGCCGAAGATCCATTTGGAGAAGAACTATGGCGAACCGATGGGACTCCTCAAGGCACTTATATGCTAAAAGACATAATACCAGGGAGAGTCTCAAGCAGTCCCTCTAGCATGGCACATATTGACAATACCTTGTACTTTATAACAAACAGCTCACAGTTATGGAAAAGTGACGGGACAGAGGAGGGTACGGTCTTAATAAAGTCATTTGATTCTAATAGTTTATCTAGTACCTTCTTTACAAAATTTAATAATTCCATCTTTTTCATAACTTCTAGATTTGATTCAGGCACCAAAATATGGCGTACGGACGGAACTGAAAACGGAACAATTTTAATAAAAACCATTCCTCCTGGAGAAAGCTCTGGTATTAACCCTACGAATTTCAATACTACCAAACCAATAGTTATAAATAACACGTTATTTTTCAGAGCTGATGACGGTGTACATGGTACAGAACTATGGAAAACAGATGGTACTGAGTCTGGTACCACATTAGTTAAAGATGTCACTCAAGGTATAGCTCCAACAAACACGACTTACCTTGTGGCTTTAGATAATATGCTATATTTTGATGTTATTGGTCAAGACAATGTAAAAAGACTTTGGAGTACAGATGGCACAGAACAAGGCACCAATGTGTTTTCAAATCTTGAGCTACGTAGCTCAAGCGATAGAAGAGACAACTTTAATCTTGTAAATTTAAATGGCTTTCTCCTTTTTACAATACTTAAGGATGGTAAAAACCAACTTTGGAAAACAGATGGTTCTTTAAATGGAACTGTTCCCATTAAAGAAGATATTAATATAAGCAGCGCTGCGAATCCTTTTAGCTCTAACACTTCTAAATCTTCCACAAATTTTTACTTTGGAGCTAATGATGACACTGAAATATGGAAAAGTGACGGAACGACAGAAGGTACCATACTAGTAGAAGATTTAAATAACAGTATGCCTGCAAAAACAGTCACAAACCTAACATACGGTAACAATGAGCTTTTTTTCATTATAGAAGACTCTAACAATAACATCGACCGAGCGCTCTGGAAAACAACAAACAATGACACTAATAGCTTATTTGTTAAAAACATAAATCCAAATTCGAATAATACATCTTCAATAAGCGAAGAAGCACTTTTCAGTAGCACAAGTCAATCGCTAGCATTTATATCTAACTCTGAAAAAAATGAAACCTTTGAGAAATTATGGTTAAGTGATGGTTCCACATCTGGAACAAACGCTATTAATACAGAGTTTAAAACAGGAACAAATAATAGTACTGTAAATTCCTTTGCAAGCCTAAATGGAGATACTTTTTTTGTCACGGAGAACGCTTTATGGAAAACTAATGGGACAGATGATACAACGTTTATTATTAAAGCTTTTGCCCAAACAAAAACACTATTCAATTTTAACAATGCATTATATTTAATTGCAGATGATGGTATTTTTGGAGAAGAATTATGGAAAAGTGATGGGACAGAACAAGGTACTGTACTCGTAAAAGATATCGCTTTAGGCGATGCTTCTAGCGCTATAAATGAAAACAAACTTTTAATTTTAGATACTGCTTTATATTTTGCTGCTAACGATGGCATTCACGGAAATGAACTCTGGAAATCTGATGGTACAGAACAAGGCACTACACTAGTAAAAGATATCAATCCTGGAGACCAATCAGGAATGGCGTCTCATCGCTCTGCCAATTTAGAAGTCTTAAATAATTCTATTTATTTTGCTGCTAGCGATGGTATACATGGTTTTGAGCTTTGGAAATCTGATGGTACAGAACAAGGTACTACAATGATAAAAGACGCGTACCCTGGTCTAGGCTCTTCTAATAGTGCCCCTTTGTTCATCACTAATGCTAATGGTACTTTATTCTTTAATGCTAACGATGGCATACATGGTAGAGAACTCTGGAAATCTGATGGTACAGAACAAGGTACTACACTAGTAAAAGATGTACGGTCTGGCGAAATCTTTAGTTTTCCTTCAAAGCTATTCTATCTAAACAATGTCCTTTTTTTTAGTGCTAATGATGGTATTAACGGTAGAGAACTCTGGAAATCTGATGGTACAGAACAAGGCACTACGCTAGTAAAAGATATAGCTCTTGGAACTAGATCTGCACTCACCGCACTTCCTGATGATTTCGTAGTTTTTAACAACGAATTATACTTCCTTGCAAGCGATGTCAATACTACTGAAGACCTCTGGAAATCTGATGGTACAGAACAAGGTACTGTTATGGTAGCAGACGTAATAAACGGTTTTGAAGCCAAAGCCATAAATAACTTAGTAGTCATAGATAACTTACTTTATTTTTCTGCAAGCGACACCATAAACGGAAGCGAAATTTGGAAAACTGATGGGACAGAAGAAGGTACTACGCGCATAGACATTGCCGAAGGTTCTGAATACAACATTCCAAGCTCCTTAACAGCCGTTAATAACAGAATATACTTTACCGCTTATGTCAATTCTAAAGCAAACTTTTACTATGGCACAGAACTTATGGCTCTTGGCAACTGTACCCTTAACAATACAAAATTCAATACTGCACATCCTATAGAAAACAAGGCATTTAATAGTGAACTACAAGACAATCCCAGTGCACAAACCTGTCATTGTAATTTATTTAACGAATTGATAAGTACTACGCAAGCTACAGGAAACATACCTATTGTAGCCACTAATTCGAATACTGTTTTTAGAGATGAAATCCCTACAGCAAACTTTGTGAAACGCCATTACGAAATTGCACCACAAAATGATATCTCTAACACTACAGGTGGTGTTACCTTATACTTTACGCAAGAAGAATTCGATGCTTTTAACGCCCTACAAACATTACGTATACCTACATCACCTACAGATGTTGCAAATGCAGCCAACATTAGAATTGTACTTAGAGAAGGCTTAAGTGCTGATGGTAGCGGTGCCGTAGACACATACCCTGAAGGTGAGGCTACCGTCATTACTCCAGAAGCAAATGCTATCGTTTGGAATGCGACAGATAACCGTTGGGAAGTCTCTTTCGACACCCAAGGCTTTGGTGGTTTTTGGCTAACAAGTGCAGGTAGGGTTTTAAGTACAACTCAAGCAGAGTCATCAAAACTTACGCTTAGTCCTAACCCAACAACATCTTACATCCAATTGAACGGCCTTAAGCAAAAGGAACCATTTACCATATACAACATGCTAGGCGTTGCTGTACAAAAAGGTACTGCTCAAAACAACACGCCAATAAGCACTGCGCAATTAACGCAAGGCTTATATATTCTAGAGCTTGATAATGGTACTAGTTTTAAGATTATTAAGCGCTAATACAGTTGAATACGGGTATAACTCACTAATGACACTTGAACAAACTGCTTTGGTATTTACACCAAAGCAGTTTGTTATTTTACTATCTTTGGGATAGAACTTCTGGTTATGCAAGACACCCCTCCCATTTTAACGATAGACAACCTTTCCATTGCATTTGGAGCTCAAAATGTGATCCATAACATCTCTTACAAACTGTATCAAGACGAAATATTAGGTATCGTAGGTGAATCCGGTTCGGGAAAATCGGTGTCCTCTTTAGCCATATTAGGTTTACTTCCAAAGCGAATTTCTAACATTACTTCTGGTCGTATTGTTTATGCAAATGAAGACATTACAAAATACACTCCAAAAGCATTCCAAGACTTAAGAGGTAAAAAAATCGCTATGATTTTTCAAGAACCTATGAGTTCTCTAAACCCTTCCATGCGTTGTGGCCAACAAGTCATCGAAATTCTACAACAGCATACAAATGTCACTAAAACCGAAGCAAAAGCAGAGGTTTTAGCATTGTTTGAAAACGTAAAATTACCAGATGTTACCCGTGTGTTTAAGGCCTATCCTCATGAAATTTCAGGAGGACAAAAACAACGTGTTATGATTGCTATGGCTATAGCCTGCAAACCAGATATACTTATCGCAGATGAGCCTACTACAGCTTTAGATGTTACCGTTCAAAACGATATTGTAAAACTCCTTAAAACACTACAGCGAGAGACCAAGATGAGTATTATATTTATCACGCATGATCTGGCTCTAATTTCTGAAATTGCAGATAGAGCGCTCGTTATGTTTAAAGGAAAAGTTGTAGAAGAAGGTCCTATTGAAGCTATATTTAAACACCCAAAACATAATTACACAAAGGCTTTAATCGCTTCTAGACCAGCACTAGGAGAACGTTTAAAAGTGCTCCCAACCATACAAGACGCCTTAAACGATACCATTAAAACAGAACACATCTCTAAAGACGAACGTTTACGTCACCACGAACTGCTTTACAGTAAACCTCCACTTCTAGAAATCATTAATCTAGAAAAAACATACGTATCAAAATCGGGTTGGTTTTCATCTCCAAAAACATTTAAAGCAGTAGATAATGTGAGTTTTAAATTATATGAAGGAGAGACTTTGGGTCTTGTAGGTGAATCAGGTTGTGGAAAATCAACACTAGGCAATGCCATTTTACAACTCGATAAAGCAACGTCTGGCGCCATTATTTACAAAGGTGAAGACATTACCAAACTATCGGGAACAGCATTAAGAACACTTCGTAAAGACATTCAAATTATTTTTCAAGATCCGTTTGCATCACTAAATCCTAGAATCCCTGTAGGTGAAGCCATTATGGAACCCATGATTGTACACCGCCTTTACAATTCTAATACAGAGCGCAAAGCTAAAGTACTAGACATTCTAGAACGCGTAGGCCTCACAGCAAGCCATTTTAACCGTTATCCTCATGAATTCTCGGGGGGCCAACGCCAACGTATTGGTATTGCCAGAACAATAGCCTTACAGCCAAAACTTATTGTCTGTGACGAATCTGTATCTGCTTTAGACATTTCGGTACAAGCGCAAGTATTAAACCTTCTAAATACGCTAAAAACAGATTTTGGATTTACCTATATTTTTATTTCTCATGATCTCGCCGTTGTAAAATATATGGCAGATCAACTTTTAGTAATGAACAAAGGAAAGATAGAGGAGCTTGATGATGCCGATCGCATTTACGCACATCCTAAAAAGGCCTATACACAAAAACTCATTAACGCTATTCCTAAAGGGATTTAAAAAAATAAGCCCATTTCAGAATTAATAACCTAACTATTAAAGTCTGAAACAAGCTCTTTTTTTGTAAAAAGCAAATACGATTATATCATAAATACTTTTCTTGTAAGGTAGAATAAACTTTTAATAAACCTTAAATTTTCATCTATGGTTTCTCTAAATTTACTGTCTCTTTTTGTAGGTTGTTCAGGTAGATTTGGTGCCATAGCTTTAGGTTTTAAGTTAATGGTAGATTTGGGAAAATCTTTATATTATTATACGGTTGATTTGGTTTTGTAAAGATCTACTTTTTTTTCAAAATAATAGATAAAAAACATATTAATTCGATGAAATACACTTTTTTTTAACACTTAGAGTGCAATAGACGTAAAAATCATCACAAAAACCCCCTTTTAAGTATTGTAGATCTCATTTTATTTAAGAAGCTACAGGAAAGTAGAAAACGTATACCATCTATTAAACAGCCCTACGCTATTACACCTCCTAGAGCTTAACATTGAGACTATAATAATCTGTATATTTGGGTACAGTCATCACATACGATATCGCATTATGAAACCACTTTGGGAAGGATCAAATTCATTCAAACAAAAAAGTCATTTAACCACCTATACCAATTGGTTAAAATCGGAATACAATTTAGACTTCGAAAATTATGATGCCCTATGGCAATGGTCTGTCACTCACATCCAAGACTTTTGGGAAAGTCTCTGGCACTTCTTTAAGATTAAAGCGCACAGCCCTTACAGCGCTGTTTGTTCTTCTAAAGCCATGCCAAACACCACGTGGTTTACAGGAGCGACCCTAAACTATGCCGAGCATATTTTTAGACAGGCTAGCCCTCATGAGGTCGCTATTTATTTTAGTAATGAACGCGGTAGCTCTTCCACACTAACATGGAAAGCTTTGGAGCAAAAAGTAGCCGCTATGGCACAGTATTTAAAAGCCATTGGTATTGCTAAAGGAGATTGCGTAGTAGCGTATTTGCCTAATGTTCCCGAAGCTACCATTACGTTTTTAGCGGTAAATGCTATAGGCGCCATTTGGTCGAGCACATCACCAGATTTTGGCACCGAAAGCGTTGTAAATCGATTTGCCCAAATACAACCCAAAGTCCTTATTGCTACCGATGGTTATACCTATAATGGCAAACCTTATGATAAAACCGAAACAATAAAAGAAATAACTGCTGCTATTCCATCTTTAGAAAAAGTTATCCTTTTGCCCTATCTCAATCCTAATGCGCTGGATCAATTTTCGGAATTCTATACAGACATCAATAGCATATTAGAAACACCTGCGACTGCACTAGAGTTTGAAGCTGTAGACTTTAATCATCCTATGTGGGTACTGTACTCTTCAGGAACAACAGGTCTACCTAAAGCCATAGTACACTCTCATGGAGGCGTACTACTGGAGCATTATAAATACATGGCCTTTCATAATAACGTACACCCTAAAGAACGCTATTTTTGGTATACAACTACAGGTTGGATGATGTGGAATTTTCTGCAATCTGCCTTGCTTATGGAAGCTTCTATTGTACTTTACGATGGCGCGCCTACCTATCCAAATACAGATCACCTGTGGGAACTATCAGAACATTTAAAGGTCACGCATTTTGGCACCAGTGCCCCTTATTTGGTGGCGCTTATGAAAAAACAGATTAGACCTAAAGAAAACTACAATTTATCAGCATTAACATCTATCAGTTCTACGGGTGCACCACTACCAGCAGAAGCCTTTTCTTATGTTTATACAAATATCAAGTCTGATGTTTGGCTCTGCTCTATGGCAGGTGGTACAGATGTCTGTACTGCCTTTGTAGGAGGCAACCCTTTAAGCCCTGTTTATGGTGGCGAAATACAATGTCGCGCCTTAGGCGTTTCGTTATATGCCTACGATGCAAATGGCACTCCCATTGAAAATGCCTTAGGAGAAATGGTAATCGACCAGCCTATGCCATCGATGCCTATTTACTTTTGGAATGACCCTAATAAGAAACGTTACCTTTCAAGTTATTTTGAAGAATACCCAGGAAAGTGGCGCCACGGTGACTTCATAAAAATCAATTCTAAAACCAACGGTCTTACCATTTTTGGCCGTTCTGATGCCACTCTAAACAGACATGGCATTAGAATTGGCACCAGTGAAATTTACAATGCCATACATAAAATAGAAGCCGTAGAAGATGCTTTAATCGTAAATTTAGAATTGGAAAAAGGCAAGCACTACATGCCCTTATTTCTTAAATTAAAGACAGGCTTCGAACTTACAGAGCAACTAAAAACTCAAATTAACCAACAGTTAAAAACAGATTATTCGCCAAGGCATATCCCTGACGCTATTTTTGAAGTTCCAGACATTCCGTACACCATTAGCGGTAAAAAAATGGAAGCACCTATTAAAAAAATATTGCTTAAGATGCCTCTTGAAACCTCTATTAATAAAGATGCAATGCGTAACCCCGAATCTGTTGGGTATTTTATTGCATTTGCGAAAAGTCACCTGTAAAATGTTCTATGTTAAAGCTTAAAACTCCAATTCTTCTGGCATATCGTCTTCAATTGCATCGACATCTTCTATTACGGTTTTGCTGCCTTCTTTAGAACAATCTACACCAATAGAAAGCCTTGAAGGCGATGGGAAAGCCGATTTAGAAATATGCAATGTTTTATCGGCGTAGCAACTCTTCATATATAATCCCCAAATAGGTAATGCCATAGCTGCACCCTGTCCATAGGTTACACTAGCAAAGTGTACTGCCCTGTCTTCTGCACCAACCCATACGCCAGTAACGAGGTTAGGTACCATTCCCATAAACCATCCATCACTTTGGTTTTGGGTTGTCCCTGTTTTTCCTGCTATTGGGTTTTTAAACTCATAAGGGTAGCCTGTTATAATTTCTCTATAATCTGCTCTATACGAATCGGCACCTTTTGTTCTTAATCTAGCACCAGAGCCTTCTTGGGTAACACCTTCCATCAATTTGGTTGCCACATAGGCTGTTTCTTCACTTAAAACATCTCGTGTCTCTGGTTTAAACTGGTACAATGTTGTACCATTTTTATCTTCTATACTGGTTACCATAACGGGTTTTGTGTAGACACCTTTATTGGCAAACGCAGAATACGCCCCTACCATTTCATAGACACTAATATCTGGAGTTCCTAAGGCAATAGACGGTACTGCTGGTATACGAGATACAATCCCTAATTTTTTGGCCAAGTCGGCTACAGTTTGAGGGCCAACTTTATCTATTAAACGTGCTGTTACGGTATTAACAGAATTAGCCAAGGCATTTCGCAATGTACGATTGCCACCATAATCATGACTCGAGTTTTTAGGGCACCATTCTTCTGGGTTACCAAACTTATTGGCTTCAATACAAAACGGGGTATCTGGAAATTCATCACAGGGCGAAAAATGCAACTGATCTATAGCTGCTGTATACACAAAAGGTTTAAAAGTAGAGCCCACTTGACGCTTTCCTTGCTTTACCATATCAAACTGAAAATGACGGTAATCTATGCCTCCTACCCACGCTTTCACATGACCTGTTCGGGGATCCATAGACATCATTCCTGTTCTTAAAAACGATTTGTAATAACGCATAGAATCTATAGGCTTCATAATCGTATCTATCTCACTTGCCTTCCCTTTCTCCCATGCAAAGAGTGACATTGGCACTGCTTTTTGAAACGATGCAATAATTTCTTTATCCGGTTTTTTCAAGTCGTATTTCATATGGCGCCAACGTTCTGATTGTTTCATAGAACGCTTTAACAAATTGTCTATTTCCTTTTTATCTAACTCTAAAAAAGGAGCTGTAGGGTTGCGTTCTGGCGTGTTTTGATGAAAAAATTCGGCCTGTAATCGTGGCATATGTTGGGCTACGGCAGACTCTGCATACCCTTGCATTCTAGAATCTATAGTTGTATAAATGGTAAGGCCATCATTATATAAACTCCAAGCGGAACCATCTGGTTTTGGATTTTTCTTAATCCAATCCTTCATAAAGGTCGCTAAATACCCTCTAAAGTAAGTCGCCATACCATCGCGGTGCGATTGCGGTGTATACTTTAAATCTAGATCTATTTGTTGTAAAGAATCCTTGGCCTTTTCATCAATATACCCGTATTTTTCCATTTGGTATAAAACAACATTCCTTCTGTTTTGTACCCCTTTAGGGTTACGTCTTGGATTGTATAAGGACGAATTTTTAAACATGCCAACCAATGTCGCAGATTCTTTTACACTTAATGCTTTAGGTTCTTTATCGAAATATATACTCGCAGCACTTCGAATACCATCGGCATTATTACCAAAATCGTATATGTTAAAGTATTGCGCTATAATTTCTTCTTTGGTGTACTGGCGTTCCAAACGAATGGCAATGATCCATTCTCTAATTTTTTGAGACAATTTCTCTATTAAATTCGCTTTTTCCCTTTTATGAAATAGCTGTTTTGCCAATTGCTGCGAAATGGTACTGGCACCACCTTTCGACCCTAGAAAGAATAAGGCTCTTAAGGTTCCAAAACCATCAATTCCAGAATGTTCATGAAAACGCGCATCTTCGGTGGCAATTAATGCTTCCACCAAATTTTTTGGCAATTGCTCATACCCTACAGGCGTACGGTTATCATTAAAATAAAACTTACCTAAGGTCACACCATCTGAAGACATAATCTCTGTAGCCAGATTTGTTTTAGGGTTTTCTAAAACCGTATGGTCTGGCATTTCCCCAAACACGCCCCAAGAGGCTAATAAAAAGATTAAAATAATAAGAAAAATACCCCCCGAAAACACCATCCAAAACCATCTTATGTATTTAGAAAAATCTTGAACTGCTTTTGTCTTTTGTTTTGCTTTTGCCATGTACTACAATACTAAAAATGCGTTACGTTATTCAGACTACACTGCGTGTAACTTCTTAAAATTAATCGGTGTAACTTTAATTTGACATAAATCATACCAATGTCAAAGATATTCATATTTGATACAAATAAAAACTTCTAAATTCAATATCTAAATATCAGCACCTCGTTTTATACCCTAATCCTTTTAAATTATTATCGAAAATTTAAATCTTCGGGAGGTTGCGCTTCAAGACCTCTTTCAGGATCTATAGCATCTGTATCGGTAGAACACTCTACCGGTATTGCAAGTGTTGGTGGCACTTCAAAAGAAGCTTTAGAGATGTTTAAATTCGAATCTAGATAACAGCGCTTCATGTATACCCCCCAAATGGGTAAGGCCATAGCGGCACCGGCACCATATCTTCCACTTTTAAAATGTATGGCTCTATTCTCACCTCCAACCCAAACACCTGTGACCAAATTTGGAACCATGCCCATAAACCAACCGTCACTATTATTTTGAGTTGTTCCTGTTTTTCCTGCTATAGGGTTTGTAAATCCATAAGGATACCCCGTGATAATGGCCTTATAGTCTGCCCTACTAGCATCGACACCTGTAGTTCTTAGACGTGCACCAGAGCCCTCCTCGGTAACCCCTTCCATCAATTTAACAGCGACATAGGCCGTTTCTTCACTTAAAACTTCTCGTGTTTCTGGTGTATACTGGTATAATAGGGTTCCATTTTTATCCTCAATACGCGTTACTGTAACAGGTTTGGTATACACCCCTTTATTGGCAAAAGCTGCGTAGGCTCCAACCATTTCAAAAACACTTACATCTGGTGTTCCCAGGGCAATAGAAGGTACAATAGAAATGTGAGATGTAATTCCTAAATTTTTAGCCAAATCGGCTACAGTTTGCGGCCCTACTTTATCTATTAAACGTGCTGTGATGGTATTCACAGAATTTGCTAATGCATTTTTTAGGGTACGTGTGCCACCATAGCCATGTCCAGAATTTTTAGGACACCATTCTTCTGTATTCCCAAATTTCTGAGCTTCTATACAAAATGGTGTATCTGGAAGTTCGTCGCAAGGCGACAAATGCAATTGGTCTATGGCTGCGGTGTATACAAAAGGTTTAAAAGTAGACCCGGCTTGACGCCCTCCTTGTTGTGCCATATCAAACTGAAAATGCTTATAATCCACGCCACCTACCCAGGCTTTTACATGTCCTGTTCGCGGCTCTATAGAAAGCATACCGGTTCTCAAAAATGATTTATAATACCGCATAGAGTCTATAGGCGTCATAAGGGTATCTACCTCAGCTGCATTACCATTTATCCATTTAAATACGGTCATTGGTGTCGGCTTATAAAAAGATGCTTTTATGGCTTCATTGGAATACCCTGCTGCTTTTAGGCTTCGCCACCGCTGTCCTCGCCTCATACTGGTAGCTAGAAGGCGCTCTACTGTTTTAGCATCTAAACCTACAAAAGGCGCTGTTGGATTCTTATCTACAGTATTTTGCTTAAAAAAAGCCGCTTGCAACCTAGGCATATGGGCTTGTACCGCTGCTTCAGCATGGCGTTGCATGCGTGCATCAATGGTCGTATAAATTTTTAAACCGTCGTTATACAAATTCCATGTCTCGCCATTTGCTTTAGGGTTAGCGCTAATCCACGCTTTCATATACCCTTCCAAATAAGTTCTAAAATAAGTAGCAGTACCATCCCGGTGTGATTCTGGAGTATATTTTAAATCTAAATTTGTTTGTTGTAATTTATCCTTAACAGCAGCGCTTATGTACCCATACTTTGCCATTTGTGCCAGCACCACATTTCGTCTGTTCTTTGTGCCTACAGGATTTCTACTCGGTCTAGGATTGTATAAGGAGGAGTTTTTAAACATTCCAACCAACATAGCACTCTCTTTTAACGTTAGATCTTTAGGCTCTTTAGAAAAATAAATTCTGGCAGCACTGCGAATACCATCGGCATTATTTCCATAATCGTAAATATTAAAATACTGGGCTATAATTTCTTCTTTGGTGTATTGGCGTTCCAGACGCATCGCAATAATCCATTCTTTTACTTTTTGAAACGCTCTACTTATCTTGTTCTTTGACACTTGAACCGTAAACAATTGCTTGGCCAGTTGCTGGGTAATGGTACTCGCACCACCGCCTCGTCCTGTTAAAGCTCTTAAGGTGCCTCTGGCATCTATACCTGAATGCTCATAAAAACGAATATCTTCTGTAGCAATTAAAGCAGCAACCAAGTGTTGGGGCAATTCATCGAAGGTGACAGGCGTTCTATTATCATTTAGATAAAACTTTCCTAGTGTTTGACCATCGGATGAAATAATTTCGGCAGCGAGATTTGTTTTGGGGTTTTCTAAAACCGTATGGTCTGGCATTTCACCAAAGCCCCCTAATGAAGCGGTTACAAATAGCAAAACAATTCCTAAGCAGCCCGCTAAAAACAGCACCCAAAACCATTTTACAAATTTGGAATAACCCGAAGAATTTACAGTATGTGCTTGTGTATTTGACATCTACAATGTAAAAACGAATTCTCTTGTGGTTTATAGAACGGCATAAATCACAATTAGTATTATTTGACGGTATGTTCTATTCTAAACCCAACATCTGTGATCCCCTCTAGAGCAACAACACCATGTACTTTTCCATGCTCACGCATAGCATGTTGAATCCCAACACTGTAAACACCTGGTTCATTAAAAACCACAGATTCCTTATACCATAATTTATTCTCCTTCACACCTGTCATGCCTACGCCTAAAAGCTTACCAGAAGGAGCAGCCATTCTATACTCTAGAGTATCTTTAATGGTCCTACCATGGGGAAAATTCATTTCAACAATTAAAAATAAATTATTGTATTTGTACGCATTGGTATTTCTAAGGTTAACGAATAAATTATACGGGCTTATTGTATCTGGAGGTGTGATATCAAAATGTACTATAGAATCTTTATGCCATTGGTCTGGAACAGATTTATAGACATCGAAAACACGATTTTTATCACAAGAGATACTACAGCATAAAATCAGAGCAAGACATACGCTATTTTTGATTATTCTTAGCATTTTGCGGTTTTCGTTTGGTATTTTTTCTTCTGTTATTTTGATTCGGTTTCGCTTTTGTCTTCGCATTGCCTTTTTTAGGAGCATTGGCATTGGCATTCGCTGGTGTTTTTTTCTTGGCATGGGTTGTATTGCTATTTTTAGCATTCCCTTTGCGTCTATTATTTCTACGTTTTTTAGGACGTTTTGGACTATCAAAACGGGTTAAGCTGTCCTGACCAACTACATTTTCAAACTCTACAGCTGTATCTTCAACCAAGTCTAAGGCATACTCTTCTAAACTGGCAATAGGTGTATTTTTCTTATTTGCAGCGATAATTTCGTTGGCCTGTTCTGTTGTAATTTTATGCCAATTCATCCATTCACCTTCATAAGCATACCACATGTGCCCCTTAAAGATGTCTGTCTTTTGGCATACCGCAGTTCCTTTTTCAGTTTTTAACTTTACATCTGTTTTAGGGAACCCTTTTAAGGCGTCTAAATAGGTATCTAACTCATAATTTAAACAGCATTTTAATTTCCCACATTGTCCTGCTAATTTCTGCGGATTTAATGACAATTGCTGGTAACGTGCGGCAGATGTACTTACAGATCTAAAATCGGTTAACCAAGTCGAGCAACACAGTTCGCGCCCGCAGGAGCCAATACCTCCCAATCGTGCTGCTTCTTGACGAAAGCCTACTTGTTTCATCTCAATGCGCGTTCTAAATTCTCTAGCAAATACTTTAATGAGTTCTCTAAAATCTACGCGTTCTTCTGCAGTGTAATAAAACGTAACCTTACTGGCATCGCCCTGAAACTCAATATCTGAGATTTTCATTTGCAACTTTAAATCTATTGCAAATTGACGCGCTTTCACCTTCATTGGCTCTTCTTTATCACGCGCACTTTGCCAAATATCAATATCTTTTTGATTGGCTTTTCTATAAATTTTTAAAATATCTTCCCCTTGAGGCGCCACTTTTTTACGCTTCATTTGGATGCGTACCAGTTCTCCTGTAAGGGTAACCATTCCAATATCATGTCCAGACGCTGCTTGTGTAGCCACAACATCACCGATACTTAAGGTTAAATTTTCTGTGTTTTTATAATAATGTTTTCTACCGTTTTTGTAACGTACTTCTACCCACTCAAAGGGTTTTTCACCATTAGGAAGAGACATATTAGACAGCCAATCAAACACTGTCAATTTATTGCAACTGTCTGTCCCACAAGTACCATTATTTTTGCAGCCACTAGGGGAGCCGTCTTTTGTTGAGCAACTTGCGCAAGCCATATTTTATATATTGGATTCGCTAATATTTAAGCTATTGCGAATGGAGGTTCATACCCGATTATACATTATTACAAATGCGAAAAACAGTGGACATCGTAAGGTTTTTAAAGCAAAAACCTTCAATCAACACTTCGAAATGTAAATATAGGATTATTCTAAAGACTTAAAAAGAATGTTTTAAGGTGATTTTCAAATCGTCAAGACTCTTTTTGTTTCAACACCTCAAAAATATTCCTCAAATCTTTCTTGTACGGCAAATGATCTGCCCGCCCTTTCTTAAAAATATCATTGCTATTGCCCTGGCCTTTTCGTAATGCTTTCTGCGCTTCAAAAGGCAATGCATTAATGGTTTTGCAATGGGTTGAGCAGCAATTGCCCATCTCTGCTTTGCAGGCATCGCATTGAATAAATAACAAATGGCAAGCATCGTTTGCACAATTGGTATGGATATCGAAAGGCGTACCACATTGGTGGCATTGTGCAATAACATCGTCACTAATTTTCTCGGCACGACGCTCATCAAACACAAAATTCTTTCCAATAAACTTATTCTCTAATGCTTCTGCTTGTACCTGTCGTGTATATTCAATAATACCGCCTTCTAATTGAAACACATTTTTAAACCCTTTATGTTTAAAATATGCACTGGCCTTTTCGCAGCGAATCCCTCCTGTACAATACATGACCAAATTTTTATCTTCTTTATGTGTTTTTAAATCATCTTCAATAATATCTAAAGATTCTCTAAAGGTATCTACATCTGGAGTAATTGCATTTTTAAAATGACCAATCTCACTTTCGTAGTGGTTACGCATGTCTACCAGAACTGTATTTTCATCTTCAATGAGCGCATTAAAATCTTTTGCTCCAACATGCACGCCTTTATTTGTCACATCAAACGCGTTATCATTCAACCCATCGGCAACAATTTTAGAACGCACTTTTACTTTTAATTTTAAGAACGACATATTGTCTTGCTCTACAGCAACATTCAATCTAATGTCTTTTAAAAAGTCTATGGTATCTAGGTGTGTTTTGAATTCATTAAAACGATCTGCGGGAAGGGACAATTGCCCGTTAATCCCCTCTTTAGCCACATAAATGCGACCTAAAACCTCTAATTGATCCCAAACTACAAATAAGTGGTCTCTGAATTCTTGTGGATTTATAATATGAGCATATTGGTAAAAAGAAAGTGTTAAGCGTTCTTTACCTGCTGCTTCGATTAATGCTGCGCGCTCTTTCGCGCTTAACTTATTGTACAGTTGCATGCTATACTAATTTTTAAGATTAATGCCGCCTAAGGCGAACTCGATATATTTTAAGCCACAAAGGTACAATTTATTAAGAATTACGCCAATTCACTATAATTAATTGGGGCGCTACCCTTAAGGGTCGTGCTTTACGTTACAAGTCCTCACGCGTGCCGCGCTGTGGGCTTTTCACTACAATCACTAGCGCACTTATTTGCCTTCTTATTTTAAAACCTAAAGGCCTGGGCGCTTTGAAACCTAGCCCTTAAAAAAAGGCCTCACTATAAATTTTAAATTTGATAAAACTTATAGTATTTTAGCATACTAAAATTATACATCACAATACAATGAGCAGCGAAAAAGAAGCAAAATTAAAAGCACTAAAACTTACTTTAGACAAATTAGATAAAGCCTACGGAAAAGGTACGGTTATGAAAATGAGCGATGCCGCAATTGTAGATGTAGAAGCCATCTCTTCGGGCTCTCTTGGTTTAGATATCGCCTTAGGCGTTGGCGGTTATCCTCGTGGTCGTGTTATAGAAATTTATGGCCCAGAATCTTCTGGTAAAACCACTTTAACCTTGCATGCTATCGCCGAAGCCCAAAAAGCAGGTGGTATTGCTGCGTTTATAGATGCTGAACATGCTTTCGATCGGTTTTATGCTGAAAAACTAGGTGTAGATATTGATAACTTAATCATTTCGCAACCAGATAATGGAGAACAAGCCTTAGAAATTGCTGATAACCTTATTCGCTCTGGTGCCATAGATATCGTTGTTGTCGATTCTGTAGCTGCCTTAACACCTAAAAGTGAAATTGAAGGTGAAATGGGAGATTCTAAAATGGGACTTCATGCCCGTTTAATGTCTCAGGCCTTACGAAAACTAACAGCCTCTATTAGCAAAACCAATTGTACTGTAATATTCATTAACCAATTGCGTGAAAAAATTGGTGTAATGTTTGGTAACCCAGAAACTACAACTGGTGGTAATGCCTTAAAGTTCTATGCGTCTGTACGATTAGATATTCGTAGATCTACCCAAATAAAAGATAGTAGTGGTGAGGTTTTAGGAAACAAAACAAGAGTTAAGGTTGTAAAAAACAAAGTAGCACCACCATTTAGAATGGCAGAATTCGACATCATGTATGGCGAAGGCGTTTCTAAAGTTGGTGAGATCTTAGATATCGCAGTAGAACACGATGTAATTAAGAAAAGTGGTTCATGGTTTAGTTATGGCGAAACCAAACTAGGTCAAGGTCGCGATGCCGTTAAAGCTATTATAAAAGATAACCCCGAACTGTTTGAAGAACTGGAAGAAAAAATAAAAGACGCTTTAAAAGGCGAATAAAAACAAATTAACTAAAAAACCTCGCTATGGCGAGGTTTTTTAGTTTTATACGCAACCTTTTTGAAAAACAAGCATCTAGATATTATAAACCGGAACTTTAAATAAGTTATTTTAAAATTTTTCGCTAATTTACAGCGATCCTGTTGTACAGTTTGCTTATTTAGAGTTTTGACTCATATTAAATTATACTGTCGAATACTTTTAAAATACAAAACCTGTGACGCATTAAACGAAACATTAAATTAAACTTTTGTAACCATTGGGGTTAGAGCAACTCATAAAGAACTGTAAAAAAAACGACGTTAAAGCGCAAGGCGAACTGTATAAACTCTTTTCGAGTAAACTGTTTTCCTCTTGCCTTAAATACTCTCGTAATTATACAGAGGCCGAAGACAACCTTCAAGATGCTTTTCTTACCATTTTTGCAAAAATTAATCAATACAATTTTAAAGGCTCTTTTGAGGGGTGGCTAAAACGCATCACTGTTAATACTGTTTTACAACGTTACAGAAATGAGAAAGTTTTCGATATTATAAACGAAAACATGCCAGAAGATGTAGAGGTTGAACTAGATGATGAGGACATCTCCATCGACTTTTTATTGCAAATTATACAAGAGTTACCCGACAGATACCGTTTAGTCTTCAATTTATATGTATTGGATGGCTATTCACATAAAGAAATTGCAGAAATGCTCAACATTTCTATAGGGACTTCCAAATCTAATCTTGCTAGAGCAAGACAGACTTTAAAACAAACTATAGAACATTATAATAAAAAACAAAACCTACAATCCTTGTAATGGGAGAAAAAAAACGCATAGACAGATTATTTCAGGAACACTTCAAAGATTTTGAGGTGACTCCTGACCCTGCACTATGGACAAATATAGAAGCACAATTAGGCAACACTAAAAAGAAACGTCGCATTATACCTATATGGTGGCGTTATGCAGGAACTGCTGCTGCTCTTGCAATACTCCTGAGTATTGGAGCATTTTCTATGTTTAACGATACAAGTCCAACAGCCCCCCCTAAAATTGTATTAGAACCAGATTCTAAAACTTCAACGAAAGCCGTTCCAACGGAAAAACATATTTTAAAACATAAAACATCGCAAAAAGAAGTACCTAATAAGGTTGCCGCAGCTAGAACTACGATTTCTGATGTCACAACGAAGGCAACACCTCAAACGTCTACGTCATCTAAAACCTCCAATAGTACAGTAGCTCATAGTAACAAAGCGCCATCTTATACCAACATACCAAACATTTCTAAAAACACAAGCGTAAAGGCCGCTTCTAAATCCAAAACAACCAATACGAACAAGATAGCAGCGACTAACACGACTACCCCAACCGTTACACATTCGAAAACGACATCGTCACATTTAAATGGTACGGTTACGCCGCAACACAACGTTGCCACTAACAAAACACGCCCCTCTCAAAACCTTAACACCATTGCAAGCCATGCAAATACAGTAGCATTGAGCACGAATAATGCTGAAGCTATTACTACAACTACCAACGACAGCATTGCTGCCCCAAAACAAGTTTCTATTGAAGAGGCTATTGCAGCAACTAACGCTATTGAAAACAAGGATGAAGAATTATCCCCTACTATTGAAAATAAATGGCGTGTTGCTCCAAATGTAGCACCTGTATATTTTAATAGCTTATCGCATAATGGTTCGGCTTTAAACGCGCAATTCGATAACAATTCTAAAAGTGGAGAAGTTAACCTGAGCTATGGTATTAATGCCAGTTATGCACTTAATAAAAAAGTAACCATTCGCTCTGGTATTAATAGAATAAATCTAGGATTTAACACTAATGATGTTATTGCTTTACGAAATAATGTCCCAAGTGATTTTGCCTTAAACAATCTTGAATCCATTCCTAATTTACCACCTCCTCCTGCTGATGCTATCGCTACTGAAAATAATACCGTTTCACTTTTAAGTGCTGAATCTGTGAATGCCAATCGTATTTTAAACTCTAACGCAACTACAACTTCTATTAATCAATCCTTCGATTTTATAGAAGTGCCTCTAGAAATTGAATATGCGCTTTCTTCAAAACGCTTAGGCGTTAGTCTCATAGGAGGTTTTAGCTCTTTTTTTCTTAATAATGCCAATGCTTCTTCTGAAATTGACGGACAAGTCACCGATTTAGAACCCACAAATAACATTAATAAAACCAGTTACAGTGCCAATCTTGGCCTAGGCTTAAACTATAAAATTTCGAAGAAGATCGATTTCAATCTAGAACCTTTGTTTAAATATCAAATTAACACCTTTAGAACTACGTCTGGTAATTTTCAACCATTTATCATTGGTGTGTATACTGGGTTTGGCATTAAACTTTAACCTATGCCTTATGAAATTCCTGAAGTTGTTTATAAATAATAGCTCTAGAGGTATCATTTAAATCTCTAGTGGTTTCTACATTGTAGTTCGTAGTTTCTATAAAATTATGAATTTTGGCACGCATTTTCCCCGGACTTCCACTAAAAAACGTATACGAAAAACGCTTTTTATTATCCGCAAAGGTTAATGGTACAATAGGTATATTATGATTTATCGCAAGCCTAAAAGCCCCATCTTTAAACACGTCTAAAAGCACATGTTCGTCTGGCACACCACCTTCAGGAAAAATACAAACACTTAAGCCCTGTTTTAAACGGCGCTGTGCTTGTAAAAATACCGCTTGCCTGCTTTTTGCGGAACTTCTATCTACTAAAATACAGGTGCGCTTATAAAAAAACCCAAACAAAGGGATTTTAGCCAACTCTTTCTTTCCTACAAATACAAAAGGGTTCTTTATCGCGACAAGCATTAACATAATATCCGTCATGGACGTGTGGTTCGCAATAAACATATAACTTCGTTTTGCTTCTGGTATTTGGTCTCTTGTAATCGTATAGCGAAACCCCATACCAATAAGAATAATCTTCGCCCAAACACGCGCTATTTTAAAAAAAAACGGGTACCACGATTCTTTAGAAATAGAAATTAATAATATTGGAAACAGTATAAGAATAGGTACAGCTACAAGCATATAGAACCAAATGCGGTATAGCAGCCAAAATATGTATTTAAAAACTTTCATCTCTGCCAAAAATAAGCAATTGTATTGAGGTTTTTACAAAATCGATTACCTTTGCCTTCGTTGATTTTTTTAGATTACCAACTTAAAACACACCTCAATTTTCAGGTTACACTTATGGCACGCATACTTACAGGCATACAAAGTACAGGAACTCCACACTTAGGAAACATTTTAGGCGCTATTATGCCTGCTATAAAAATGGCAGAGGCACCAGAAAATGATTCGTATTTATTTATTGCCAATCTACATACTTTAACGCAAATTAAAGATGCGGCAACGCTGCGCGAAAACACCTATTCTACTGCTGCGACATGGTTGGCTTTTGGACTGGACATTGAGAAAACAGTATTTTACAGACAAAGCGATATCCCTCAAGTTACAGAGCTATCATGGTATTTAAGTTGTTTCTTTCCCTACCAACGCCTCACATTGGCGCATAGCTTTAAAGATAAAGCAGACCGGTTAGAAGATGTGAATTCTGGATTATTCTCGTACCCTATGTTAATGGCTGCCGATATTTTGTTATACGATGCCAATATCATCCCTGTGGGTAAAGATCAATTACAACATATTGAAATGACTCGAGATGTCGCATCTCGATTTCATGCCCAAATGGGAGATACTTTTGTGTTACCAGAAGGTAAAATTCAAGACAACACCATGCTCATTCCGGGAAGAGATGGTCATAAAATGAGTAAGAGTAGAGATAATACCATCAATATTTTTCTAACAGATAAGAAGTTGCGCAAGCAAATCATGTCTATTAAAACAGACAGTACGCCTTTAGAAGCCCCTAAAGATTGGGCTACTTGTAATTGTTTTGCCATCTACAGCCTGCTCGCTAATGCCGCTCAAATTGCCGAAATGAAAGCCAATTATGAAAATGGCAATTATGGTTATGGTCATGCCAAACAGGCCTTATTCGAGCTTATTGTTGAGACCTTTGCTGTACAACGTGAACGCTATGCTTATTATATGGATAACCTTGAGGCGATTGATAAAGCCTTGGCTATTGGTGCTGAAAAGGCTAAAGCGGTTGCTGATAGCGTTTTGAAAAGGGTGCGTGACAAGGTGGGCTATTAATACTAATCCTAAACTTTAATTAATTTATACGTTTTGCTATAATTTCAAAGTAAAGCCTCGTCTTTTGTTTTGCTTTTTAAGCACTAGCTCGTTTAAGAAAGGCAATAGGTGTTTAAAATAAAGAATTTAATGCCTAAAAAAACAATTCGGCATTGGCTTTTAAATAGTTTACGGTCTTCTCAAAATCCCCTTCGCTTATTAGCGCTTTAAAGTTAGGATTCCATTCGCAATAATACCAGAATTGCTCTAGTTTATCGGGATGCACCCCTAAACCTATTATAAATTCGTCGTTAAATAGCGTTCTCGCTTTTTTCACGGTCGCTACTCTATGGTCTAAATCTACCAATGTTTTAAGCTTTTTTGTCCGTCCAGAAATGACATTTATTAAGGGAATGATTCCAAAACCTGATGCCGTTTGAAGCCTACGTTGATTAAGGGTTAAGGGTTTAAATTTAGGCTCGGGCAACCCTAGGGCTTTATTTGATATTGTAAAAGGCTTTTCTAGTTGTTGCATATCGCTACTTAAGTGGCCTGATAACCCATAGGGATGTAGTATAACTTCGTTTAGACGGGTAACCTTAGAAAAAATCTCTATTTGCACCTCTTGTTTTGAATGGTATTGGTCTTGACGCACCACCAATTGCTTCTTTTGAAGGCCTATAGACGATATAACCAGTGTATCATTTATACGTGCTTCAATTTCAAATTCGCCATTGCGATTGGTCACCACACCACGATTAAGGCTGGTATTAAAAACATGTATGTTTTCTAATGAAATGGTGTCTTTAGAAACCAAGCGCCCTGAAACATCTTTAATGGCTTGTGCTTCTAACTTTAAAGCAAATGCCGCCAAAGCTATTAAGAGCCAACCTTTTGTTTCTTTTAAGCACATAACCATCTTAATACTACATTTATAGTCTCAAATATAGTTTTAAGCCTAAGACGGTATTAGGACTTTAACTTTTGTTTATAATAACAGTAAGTCCATTTGCGTTTTGGTAGGCGATTAAATTAAAGTGCTTTGCATTGCTGCAATACGACTTGGCACTGCAAATACATCTCGATAAGAAGAATACATTGTATCTGCAGTAACCAAACTGTCGCTTTTTTAGCTAGTATTAGACTCTATGTTAAAAGCAAGCAATAGTGTTTCGAATTTTATTCGAAAAACACATTGCCTAAGGTATTATTGGACAAATCGTTACTGGCTTCTATATTTAAATTAACCTCTGCACTGGAGTTAACAACAACGCCGTAACCTTCGCCATGCGTTATTACAGCATTGGTGAGTTCTAATCTATTAAAACTTCCAACACCTACATTGGCGCGTCTGGAAATATTCCCCAACGCACTACTACCGGCATAGGATACCTCTACAAAGTCTAATGTATTTCTTACGTTATCCGTTAAAAATGACATACCTCGCCAAGGTAGACTTTGATTAAATGCTGTAAATACAATACGTCCCGAAGCATTTCCGCCTTCTGCTGAAAAAAACGTATCATTTCCATCTATTCTAATAAAAGTATCTGAGGCAAATTGAAACGTTGTATTTGGCGCTACTGTAACGCCTTCGCCTCTAACATTTATATTATCTGACACAAAAAATGGTGTTCCATCACTAAACCCTCTCCAACTAATTTCAGAAGACTCATTCGAAGTGCCTCCCAAAACTTCCACAAAGTTAGCGCCATTAGACGCCCCAAAACGCGTTGCGGTATCCAACTGATGTAGGGACTGTACCGAGACTATAAGCGGCGTTCCCGCATTGTTTTCAAAATTATTATTCTCAAAACCAGAGGCGTCTACATTTCTTTCTATAAGCATGCCATGGTTAACACTATGCGCTATGGTGGTATTAGACACACTTAAAACTCCAAAAGAAGAGATGCCTAAGGCTACCTTTTCATCCACAATAGAAATTAAATCGGCTCCCGCATAAGAAATCATGACATGATCTAATGTATTCTCAAAATTATCTGAAAGTACTGCTATCCCTCTCCAAGGCGCCGTAGTCTCTACTGCTGTAAACACGATGGGGTCTTCAGCAGTTCCTTCTGCAATGATAGCACCATCACCATCTACTACAAAGCTCCTGTCTACATCAAAGCGCAATTCTACACCAGGACTAATGGTAAGTTTATCACTAAGATTTATATCACTTGTTACGACATAAGGTGTACCATCTTCAATATTAACCCAAGACACTGCTTCACCAGTAGCGATACTACCATTGTGAATTTCTATACTATTATCACCATTATTTTGCGAAAACGAAGACGCAGCATCCAGTATCGCGACTTGTTCGGCCGCCAAAACCAAAGGTCTACCTGCATTATTCGAAAAACTATTGTTCGCAAACGCATTAAGCGCTACATCCGATTCTATAAACATCCCTGCAGATGCACTATTTGTAATTGTAGTATTGGTAACACTTAACTGACTAAAGCTAGACACGCCCAAACTTGCCTCTCTATCTACAATGCTTATCAAATCGATACCTGCATAAGAAATATCGACATAATCGAGCTCATTTCTAAAATCTCCTGCAAGAACAAAGGCTAACCCCCGCCATGGCCTCGATGTGTCTTTAGCTGTAAACACAATATGATTCGCATCTGTACCCCTTGCAACAAGTGCCGCATCATCACCACTAACAACAAATTCTACATCTGGCGCAAACTGTATTTCTACACCAGGCTCTATGGTCATCACTGCACTTAAATCTATATTACGAGTCACACAATAATCTGGTACTCCTGGAGTGGCAACGGTATTTGTTAAAACCATATCTTCTCTAATGGCACCACCAAGTTCTATTGTTGTATTAGGCGTTGCTTGGTTTACCGTTACGCTTACTGTGTCCGAACTTTCAAATTCGGCATTACGAATGGTTAGTCTAATTTCATAAACTCCATTTAAGTCTGGAAGGAAAGACGGCGACGCTGTATTTGCTGCTTCTAAAACAGATAAACTGCCATTGGGTCTAGAGATAAATGCCCATGAATATTCGAAAACAGCATTGGCACTATCGCTAGAAGCAGTACCATCTAAAACAACTTCTACGAGAGTTGCTATATTTTGATCTACGCCTGCATTAGCCGTTAAGGTGTTTGTCGTATCGGCATTAGCCGCATCATCATCACCACTACAAGCAGCAAACAACACCACAATACTGCAAACTATCATTTTAGAAATGAATTGTTTTGAAAGAAAGAATAGTTTTGTCATTATTTTAGTATTTTCTTGCAAAATACCATATTCAGTTCCCCCAATTTTAAGAGATGTGAATTCTCCTGCACCACTAGTGTATTCGCACAGGTATAATGAGAATTCTACAATTAATACACCTTAAGAACTCAGTGCTTCTATGTGCCGTAATAACTCTTGTTTTTTACTTTGTGCTACAGGAATGGTATGGCTAGCATTAAGTATAAGTTCATCTGTTCGCTTTTTAAACACCGTTATGTAAGCAAGTTGTATTAAATAACTTTGGTGCACTCTAAAAAAGCGATGAGAGGGCAATTTGGCCTGATACGATTTTAAGGCGCCTGACACCAAAATAGTGTCCCCATTGAGCAGATAAAATGTAGTGTAATTATTGTCGGATTTTGCATATATAATGTCCTGTATCCGCACGATAAAAATAGCCTCCGAGCTTTTTAAAATAAGCTTCTTATCTTCTGCCTTTTCTAAAAAATTATATTGAAGTGTTTCTAGTTGTTTGCGATAGTTTTCATTATCGTACTGCTGCCTGGCACGTGTTATGGCTTCAGAAAGCTGTTCTAATCGATACGGTTTTAATAAGAAATCTACAGCGCTATATTTAAACGCCTCTATAGCATATTTAGAATACGAGGTTGTAAAAATAATTTTAAAGGGAATAGTTTCAAAGGCTTCCAATACATCAAACGCAGTACCATCTTCCAAAAACACGTCTAGAATCACAATATCTGGAGCCAATTGCTGTATTTGCTTAATGGCTTCATTAGTATAGGCTGTATGTCCTAAAACGGTAATAGATGAATTACTTTTTAATAATGTAGCCGCATACTCTAACGCTTGGGCATCATCTTCAACAATAAAACAGGATAACTTACTCATATTTATTTAACTATTAGTAAATTTTAATAACACTTTAGTACCATTGCTTTGGTCTATTTCCATAGCCCCTTTAAAGGTTTTTGAGGTTTTTTGTAAAATCTCAAATTGTTTTTTAATAATTTGCATGCTCATAGATTTGTGCAAGCGTTGCTCTTCATGTTTATGTGACACAAATCCTTTTCCATTATCTGTAATAGCAACGCATAAAGCCTTATTTTCTTTATAATACGCAACATGAATTTCACCATTTACAACAGTTTTCACACCATGAAGGACTGCATTTTCTACAAAAGGTTGCGTTATTAATGGCGGTAAGCTATCAAAATCTTCTACCACAGCATCTGCCACTGTTACCTCATAACTAAAACTATTATTATGCGTTAATTGTTGCAATTCTAAATACGCGATCAAAGCTAGCTTATCATCATGAACAGTCACTGTATTTTGATCTGAATTTTCTAAAACTAAGCGTATCAATTTTGCATAGTTTGTAAGGTATGCTGATGATTTTTCTTTATCGTTTTTATGAATAAAATTTTGAATGCTTTGTAACGCATTAAACAGAAAATGAGGGTTAAGCTGAGATTTTAACAATTGCTGTTGAAGTATAATTTTATCCAGCTGTTGCTTTGTTTTAAAACTCCTAAAACTAAAATAGCCAATGGCCAATACTAGCATACTTAAAACAAGCACAGCTCCTAACCAATAGTATTGCTGACTAATCTTTAGGGCCTGCAAAGTGTTTTTGGTATGCAGCACTTCTATTTCATGTTGCTTCTTTTCGGATTCATATTGTTCTATCAAAGCGACTACTTTCTCTTTTTGAGCAGTTTCGGTTATAGAATCTTTTAAGCGATCTTTTGCTTCGGCATAAAACAACGCTTTCTTTAAATTATTAACACCAGCATAAGCATCTTTAAGGTTATTAAAAATAATAACTTTTGACGCTGGAGTGGCCTGCTGCAAAGCACTGTCTAAATACTGTATGGCTTTTTTGTATGATTTTTGCTTTAAGTAACTATACCCTACATTGTTATAACTATAAGGTAAAGCTTGTGCTAAATGTAATTGTTTTTTTAACTGTAGACTTTTTTTTCCGCAGTCTATCGCCAACAAGGCATCTGGTTTAATATCTGTATAGTAATTGGATAAATTCGTGTAGATGCCAGATAAAATTCTTTTAGAGTTATGTTGCTCTGCTAAAGTTTTGGCTACATGGGTGGTTGCTATAAATTTAGAGTACCGTTTTAAGTCGTAGTAAAGCACTGCAAGGTTATAAACGATTCGTAATTGCACAATATCATTAGTTTTATGTATTGCTAGTGCTTTCTCTAAATATTGTGTTGCTTTCTCATAATTTTTAAGCACTGCATTTACATTTCCAATATCACAATACGTATCTACTAATAACTTTAAACGTTTGGTGTTTTGAAAAATATCTGCAGCTTTCAAATATAAGTCCAATGCCTCTTGGAATTGACTTTTATAATATTGAACCACGCCCAAATTTTTCCATATGCGCCCCACAATATGCTCGGGCACATTTAGTTTTAAAGCTTGATGCAATACCGTCTCGGCTTGCTCAAAATGCCCTTTCTCTACAAGCATACGGCTTTCTTGTAGATAACATTTTACGATTAAAGAATCGTTGGCCAGTGTTTTGGCTTCTGCTTTTGCTTGATTTAAATAAAACACACTGCTGTCTATATCTACTTTAGATAGTTGTATCGCTTTATCTATAACATTGGCTGCATTTTGAACTCTAGCATCCTGCTGCGAAAATACGCCAATAGGCAAAAGAGAAAAGAAGAAAAATAGAAAACCCTTCATGGATGTGTCTAGTTTTGGACTAAGATATAAAATCATTACAGATAAACTTTGTAAAAACAACTTGCTAAACCACCTCAAACAATTTCCCTGGTAAAGGACGCACCACACCTTTCAGCTCCATAGTTAACAAGGTACTAGACACTTTAAAAATAGGCATATTACAGTTAAGCGCTATAGTATCTAATTGCTGTTTTTCATTCGTTTTTAAATAATTAAAAATTGTTTTTTCGGTCTCGTCTAACTCTACAAACAATTGTTTTTGTATCACAGGCTTAGCGTTGTCTTCTAATTGCCAATTTAGAATATAAGGTACGTCCAAGGGTGTGGTAAGCACATGTGCTTTTTGGTATTTTATTAAATTATTACAGCCTGCACTATATACATCTGTAGTACGTCCTGGAACTGCAAATACATCTCGGTTATAAGAATGGGCTATATCTGCAGTGACTAAACTGCCGCCTTTATCGGCAGATTCTATAACAATAGTCGCTTCACTAAGCCCCGCAATAATACGGTTGCGTTTCAAAAAATTAGTTCTATCGAACGCATCTGAACTCCAAAAATCTGATAAAAACCCACCATGGGCCTCTACAGCTGCCATATATTTTTTGTGTACTTTAGGGTAGATTTGATTCAATCCATGTGCCAGACACCCCACCGTTTGCAGCCCATGTTGTATCGCATTTTTATGCGCCGTAATGTCTGTACCATAGGCAAAGCCTGAAACAATAACAGGATTATACGGTTGCAGGGCTTCTATTAACTTTTCGCAAAACGCTATACCACTAGTTGTAATCTTTCGCGTACCTACAATGCTAATGGTACGCTGGTGTTGCAGCTGTACTTCTCCTGTTTGGAATAGTAAAATAGGGCCGTCTATACAATGTTTTAGACGTTCTGGGTACTGGGCATCTTCAAAATAAGCCACTTTTATGGCCTCTGCTTGTATAAAAGTTAATTCTTTTTCGGCAGCTCTTAAATGTGTGGCATCTAGAAGACCTTTTAAAACATGACTTCCCACGCCATCAATTTTTAAAAGCTGGTCTTTGCGTTCTTTTAAAACAGCTTCTGGAGATCCGCAATGCGCAATCAGGCGTTTTGCTATAATATCACCTACATGGGGCACGTGTTGCAGTGCTAAAGCGTATAATAATTCGTGTTCTGTCATAGTAAACTATTGATTGCTAATACAAGAACGGCATTTTTTCAATTTGTTAATAAAATAGTTGATATAAAAATTTAACAAAAACCATATTTTTTTAAATTTGTACTATGCAATTAGAGAACTACATTAGCGATTTATTATACAGGTACGACTGTGTTATCGTTCCAGAATTTGGAGCGTTTTTAACTGAACATCAACCTGCTACGGTTAATTCTGAAACAAATACATTTTACCCGCCAAGAAAGGTCATTGCTTTTAATGAGCAAATACAAAATAATGATGGCTTATTGGCACATTATGTAGCTGATGTTGAGAAAATTCCTTTCGAAATTGCCATTCAAAAGATAAGAAAACGTGTCGATTTTTTAAAGTCTTACTTAACCCAAGGTGAAACCATTAGGTTTAATACCATTGGAGAGCTTATTTTCAATACTGAAGGTAAAATTGTTTTCGAACCGTCCTACAATTTAAATTACCTCACCGATGCTTTTGGTTTAACACAATACGACACGCCTCCTGTTACAAGAGAGGTTCACAAAGAAACTGTCGTACAGATTGAAGCTACAGCTCCTATTCACATAACGCCAGAGAAACGCAGTTCTAAGCATTATTTAAAATATGCCGCTGTTGGTTTGATCGCCTTAACCTTAGGTGGTTTTGGTGCTTCTAAATACCACGTTAATCAGGTAGAAACTCATAATCAACTGGCTCAAGAGCAAGCAACGCAGGCACTAGAGTCAAAAATACAGCAGGCGACGTTTAGCTTAAATCCGATGCCTGCAATAACACTAAATGTAACCAAACAAACTGGTCATTTTCACGTGGTTGCTGGTGCCTTTAGAATTGAAGAAAACTGCGACAAAAAAGTTGCCCAACTGAGACGTGAAGGCTTTAGTGCTCGAAAAATTGGCGCCAATAAATATGGATTGCATCAAGTGGTTTATGCGAGTTTTGAAACACGCTTAGAAGCACGAAAAGCTCTCCAAAATATTAAATTTACACACAATGCTTCTGCATGGCTACTTGCTAAAAAATTAGATTAGTTTAGATATACTTCCATGTAAAGCTTATAATACGTAACTTTATAGTCCTAAAACGGCATTAATGGAAGCGAAAAGTCCAAAGGAATCTAAAACAACTATGACTGATATGGTTTTACCCAGTGAAACCAATCCGTTAAACAACCTATTTGGAGGCGAATTACTCGCACGTATGGATCGTGCTGCTTGTATAGCAGCCAGAAGGCATTCTAGACGTGTTGTGGTGACTGCCTCTGTAAATCATGTCGCTTTTAATAGAGCCGTGCCTTTAGGCAGTGTTGTTACTGTTGAGGCTAAGGTATCTCGTGCATTTAACACCTCTATGGAGGTTTATATTGATGTTTGGATGGAAGACAGAGAATCTGGCGCCAAAACCAAAGCCAACGAAGCCATTTATACCTTTGTAGCTGTAGACGAAACAGGAAGGCCTGTTGTTGTACCTGGTGTGGCCCCCGAAACTAAACTCGAAAACGAACGTTTTGACGCTGCTTTGCGCCGCAAGCAATTAAGCTTATTATTAGCAGGGAAAATAACGCCCAATGAAGCTTCGGAGTTAAAAGCATTGTTTGATTAAACTTTTTTCAATAACTTTAGTCTAACTATTAGAACCCTAATTCTATTTATTATGAGACTCTTTTTTATTTTAGTATCGCTAGTATGCCTTATGAGCTTCTCATCTTGTGCCACGAGACTGGTTGCAAAGTTATCTCCTGCAACTGTTATTAAAACACCTCCAAGAAACTATAAAGTAATTAAGGTTCAAGGTAGAGACTACTACTACTGGGATGGAAAATATTTTAAAAAGACCAGACGTGGTTTTGTTGTGACCAAGATTTAGGTCTTTACATCTTATAAATCCAACTTTTAGGATTTTGTGTTACACTGCCTTTAGACACTATAAAACTTAACGTGGTTTTACCTGTAAAATTATTAGTGGCAACATCGCCTATAACCTGTTTGGTTTTTACCACATCTCCTTCTTTCACATATAATTTCGACAAATTTTTATAGGTTGTAATGTAATTTCCATGTTGAATCATAACAATAGGGTTTACATTTTTTAAGCGTACAATATTCATTACTTTACCATCGAATACAGCCCTTGCTTTTGCACCACCTTTAGTCGTAATTCTAACCCCGTTACTTTTTATAGTTAGCGTTTTATTAATAGGATGGGGCTGCGTTCCATAGCCTAAGCTTACATACCCATTGTCTACAGGCCAAGGCAATTTTCCTTTATTAGAGGTAAAGTTATTTGAAAGTATTTTTTCTTCTGGAGTTAGTGCAAAGCCAGATGCCGAAGCCTTTGTTGTCTTGGTTTTTTTATTGGACTTAGATTTTGCTATCGCTGCTTTTATAATACGATCTATAGCACTATCTATTTTAGCTGCTTCTCGTTGTTTGGCTTTTATCTGCGCTGTATACTTATTAAGGTCTTTTCGTATAGAACTCATAATACGCCTGTGTTGCTCACGCTCTTTTTCTAGATCTTTTTGGGTCGTTCTATTTTCTGCAACCAGTTTGTCTTTTTCCTTTTTTTGAGCCAAAAGCGCTATGTTTACCTCCTGTAATTCTTGTGTTTTAGCCTTTATGGTCTCTCCTTGCTCTTTTTGGTGGTCTGTATATTGCTTCATATACTGCAAACGCTTATACGCTTGCTTAAAATCGTTAGAGGACAAGAGAAACATTATGCGACTTTGCTGATTCCTACTTTTATACGATTTCACAATCATTGCAGCATAATTCTTTTTAAGCACTTCTAATTCTTTACGCAATGCACTAATCTGCTTTTGATTGGTATTGATTTTTTGGGTTAACAAATTAGCTTGTTGATTCGTAACTTTAACAAGGGTATTTAAGACCTTTATCTTATAATTAAAGTCTTCTATTAAAGACAATTGCGATTTGGCTTTTGTTTTATTTTCTGCTCTTAATGCATTTATTTTTTTAATCTCTCTGTGCAGTTCTTGTCGTCTATTTTCAAGTTGCTTTTGCTTATTATTTTGCCCAAAAAGCCCTGTGCTTCCAAAACTTAGAAGCAGTAAAAACAGGAGTTTAAACATGTGCTTTGGCAGGAGCATTACAGTTCTATTTTTTTGAACCCTGATGGGATTTTAAAAGGAAAACGCAGGTCGTCGTTTAATGAAACACTTTTAAACTCAAGCGCGGCTACAAGTTCTTCTGCACCTTCAACAGCTATAATTTTAACATGCTCTGGTACGTGCTGCGCTGCTATGGTTTGATAGGCCAAGTAATCAATCTGCAAATGCCGTTGCGCCTTTATTTGCGACAGTTGTTGAGAGGTTACTTTGTAATGCTTCGGACTTAAAATATAAAACAACTCAAACAACTCTTGCTGCGTTTTAGGTTGTAATACATAATGACCTTCTGATAGTGACAGCTTATAAGCACTATCGTTTAAACTGTATAGTGTTTCTCCTAAAAGGATATTTTGAATCTTTTGAAAGTCTAATGTTGTCCCTAATAATTGACTAAAATATTTGAAATCGCCTTCAAAATAGGTGTTGTCTAATTTATTGTAAAACGCGACACGGTCTGGCGTGATTTTAGCTCTTATCACCCCAAAAGGGGCACTCAGCCAAAGCACCTCGTCTTTTTGCATTCTAAAACTCACCGTATGCGCTTGTCGCTTGGCACCTTCGGTATACGTAATTTTTAATTTTGATTGTAGTGTTTTAAAATCGGCAGAAGCTTTGGTATTTACCTTAATTAGTTGCTTGGCTGTTAATTTTAAATTGGAGCCATCTCCTGTAAGCGTTTTAGAAGATTTACAGCTTGTAAATAGCAGTACTAAAACCAAAACTAAAACGGATGTGCTGTGCTTATATTTCAAATTTCAATGTTTTTTATATAATTATTTCGATTTTAAAGCATTGGCTTTATCGGTAAACGATTTTGCTTTATCTGTATTGTCCAACAAGGTGTATGCTTTGGCCAATTGCGTATAAAAATTGGCTTCCATAGTGGCATCGTCTAAAACCCAATCTAATCCAGACTGCAAAACCTCTACAGCTAATTTTGGTGTTTTTAGAGCGTTTAAAGCCACACCGTTGATAAGATAAGGTAAAGGCTGTGCAGGATATTTTTGAAGGGCCAATTCGCTTTTTTGTTTGGCCTTCTCAAACTGTTTAAGCTCTGCATGCAGGGTTAAAACCTGCGTCCACAGTGCAAAATTAGCGTCATCGTCCTTTAGGGCTTCCTCAAAATAATGCAAGGCCTTGTCTTTAGCGCCTTGTTGTTTATAATACGCCCCTAAATCTGCTAAAGTTTTAGCATCGGTCTTCCCGTCTAATAACGTAGTAGCTTCAACCAAATCGGCTTCGTAATTAGGATGCTGTTTTACAAAATTCACAAAATCGGATAACACTTTAAGTTTCGCATCTGGTTTAATGGCATCACTCTTTACAACGACCTTCATAGAGGCTATAGCAGCATCGGTCTTATTTCTATCCAAATAAAACTTGTACAATGCTAAATGCACCAATTGCGAATTGGGATGAATTTTCAACAATTCTTCCGCCGTTTCAAACGCCTTGTCTGTCTTATTTTGTTCGCTATACCTGTAAATTAATGCGAGATAGTTGGCTTCATTTTTAGGATTCTTATCGACTCTAGCTTCTAAGTTTTTAATTTGATCATGAGCACGGCCTGTCGCTTTGTATATTTTATTCCGCAATCGGTCTCTAGCAACCGATATGCCAAATGATGCGTCTAAATCATCTAGAATTTCTAAAGCGGCATCGTACTTTTCCATTTTCACGTACAACGTTGCGAGATCCTCTTTATAATCAGGATGGTATTTCACCAACTGTTTCACCGTTTTAAGTGCCTTATTCAATTCGTTTTGAGACACGTAATACCCATAGAGTTCGTCTAAATACCATTCGTTATCTGGCGCTTTACTTACCGCTTCTTTAAAGGCATCTTCAGCAGCTCCAAAATTTTTGAGTTGCATGTAATTTTTACCCAACTCAAAATACAAAACTGCTGGTTTTTTATCAATTTCGACACACTTGAGTAAGGCCTCAACGGAACGCTCGTAGTTTTCAATGCCTTTTTGCTTTAAAGCTTCAAAGAAGGCCTCTTGAAATTTATCTTCAGCAATCCCCAAATCATCATCTGGAGTCTTATTAAAATCTACTTGGGCATAGGCTTGGATGGGCACTACTGCTAGTACCATAAACATCCCTATTACTATGTAAATACCTCTATTCTTCATATACGCTATTATGCAGTAAATCTTCTACAACTTCAAATTGATACACGATATCTACCGTATTACAAGATGCCCTCATTTTATCTCTATACGCTATTGCTGTGTCTGGCAAATTGTTATGAGTGGCATCAAATCGAGCTTTGTTGGGCCATTGCGCATAAGCCATATATTCTAAATCACATGGCTTATGCAAACGAGAGCCTAAACTACCTTCGTGTTTATATATTAACGCTGTAAGTCCAGACCAACTTTTAATAAATTGCTTTTCGAATCCTGGTTTTACCTTAAATGCATACATAACACTATACATGTCTACTAGTCTAAAACAGAATAATCGCCTATACTAATACTCGTAAATTCACCATTGTATTTTACGTTATTGCCGATCATCGCATTTACCAATTTCGCATTCTTAATTTCAGAATTGGTTTGAATTAAACTATTCTCAATGGTAGCATTTTCAATAACTGTACCCCTTCCTACAGACACAAAAGGGCCAATGGTTGTATCTTTTAAAACAACGTTTTCACCCACAAAACAAGGCTCTATAATCGTAGCGTTTTCTAAGGTTACAGAGTCTGCCACTAATTGTTCTTCTCCGTCTGCTTTTAGAAAGCCTAGCATGCGTTGATTGGTTTCTATGGTAATATTTTTATTCCCGCAGTCCATCCACTCGTCTACAGTTCCTGTTTTAAAGATTTTACCGTCTGCCATCATACGTTTAATCCCATCATTAATTTGGTATTCGCCGCCATTCATGACATTTTCGTCTAGAATCTCTTGTAGTTTACCTTTTAATACGGCCACATCTTTAAAATAGTAAATACCAATTACGGCTTGGTCGCTCACAAAGGTTTCTGGTTTTTCTACCAGTTCGGTGATTTCGTCATTAGCATTAAGTTGCACCACACCATAGGCTTCTGGGTTTTCTACTTGCTTGGTCCAAATCACACTATCTGCTGTGGGATCTAAATCGAACGCTGCTCTAATTAAGGTATCTGCATAGGCAATAACTGCTGGACCAGATAAAGAGGGTTCTGCACACATAATGGCATGCCCTGTTCCTAAAGGTTTATCTTGACGGTAAATAGAGGCTTTGGCACCTAAACTTTTCGCTAATGCTTTTAAGCTGCTAACCACATCGTCTCCAAACCATGCTGGATCTCCCAAAACAAAGGCTATTTCCTCTACAGGTTGTTTTAAAACTTTAGTAATATCTTTTACCAAACGGTGTACAATAGGTTGTCCTGCAACTGGTATTAATGGTTTTGGTACGGTTAAACTGTGTGGTCTTAAACGAGAACCACGTCCTGCCATTGGTACTATTATTTTCATCTTAAAAGTTAATTCGTTTATTCGTTATATTATGTATTTGTAGTATCTAAACTGTTCTAATTTTATGTTTTAAATATAAATCGCCATGTTTCGATCACTGCACCCCAGTGCTTCCAAAGCCGCCTTCGCCTCTATCTGTTGTAGATAATTCATCTACTTCTATCCATTCGGCACGTTCGTGTTTAGCAATAACGAGTTGCGCGATACGCTCTCCATTATTTATAGTAAAATCTTCGTTAGAGAGGTTTACCAAAATCACACCAATTTCACCTCTGTAATCGGCATCTATGGTACCTGGCGCATTTAATACAGTAACCCCTTTTTTAGCGGCTAAGCCACTTCTAGGACGCACCTGTGCTTCCAAACCAACAGGAAGCTCTATAAATAAACCTGTCCCTACAATACTACGCTCTAAAGGTTTTAATATACGTGACTCTGATAGGTTTGCTCTTAAATCCATCCCTGCCGATGCTATGGTTTCGTAGTGCGGCAACTCGTGATGGGATTTATTTATTATTTTTATTTGCATTATCTTTCGATTTAGAAAATGTTATATAGCATTCTATTTGTTTTTTAATAGCATTTTAAGTGTGTGTTTTTCTAAAACATACACAATACCCAAAAATACAATTAACAGCGCTATCCCTATTATATAATTGCCTCTAAATTGATAAAAAGATAGAATTGATAGACCAACTGAGCCTCCTAAATAGGTTACTATCTTTTTTATGTTATAAGGAATAGGATAGTGTTTTTTACCCAGATAAAACGACAACACCATCATAATAGCATAGGCTGATAGGGTCGCTATGGCAGCACCTTTATAACTTAGTATTGGAATGAGCCAAAAGTTAAGTCCTAACGTGATGATAGCACCACATATAGAAATATAGGCGCCGTACTTGGTGTTATCGGTAACTTTATACCAAACCGAAAGGTTATGGTAAATGCCTAAACAAAAGTTGGCTAACAAAATTAAAGGCACAATCCACATGGCTTCCCAATAAGCTTCATCTCCTATAAATATAATTTTAAGAAGGTCTACAAATACGATAACGGTGAGTAATATGATGGCACCAAAAATGACAAAATATTCTAAAATTAGGGCATAGCCTTTTTGCGGGTTTTTAGATTTGGCATGACTAAAAAAGAAAGGCTCAATCCCCAAACGAAATGCCGTGGCATAAAGCGTCATAAATAACGCTAATTTATAGCAGGCAGAATACATGCCAACCTGTGTTTTTGCGATACCCTCTGGCAGGAGTTTATTTAATAAAATACGATCGAACGTTTCGTTTATAGAAAACGCCACACCTGCTATAAGTACGGGCATAGCATAACGCATCATACGGCGCCATAAATGTTTATCGAAGGTATAGGTGATTTTAAAGTAGAATCCCACCATTAACAACAGTGTGACTGCACTGGCAATAAGATTGGCTATAAAGATATAGTTGACTTCAAAATTAGACCTGTAGATGCTAGAAAACATGCCCTCTCCTCCTAAAGCGATTTTTTTTAATCCTATTAGAAAAAACAGATTAAGACCTAGGTTTAGAATAACGTTGGTTAGTTTTATAATGGCATACTTCATGGGTTTGGCATTGGCACGCAACCATGCAAAGGGTATAACCACGAGAGCATCTAAAAGTAAAATCCAAAGTACCAGATGAATGTAATCTGCACGAATGTCTACAATTTGAGCCAAGTGGTTTTGGAAATACAATGCAATACTAAAAAAGGCAAATGAGGTTACAACTAGGGCTATAGCTGCAGTACTAACCACTTTTTCTTTGTCGGTTTCTTTATTAAAGAACCTAAAGAAGGCGGTCTCCATACCATAGGCTAAAATCACATTAAAAAGCACGAAATAGGAATAGATAAGCGATACGTCGCCATAATCGGCTACAGATTTTAAGATATCTTCTCCTGTATGCAAGCGCACTAATAAAAAGCTTAACATGCGCGGTAGTACCGTGGCTAGTCCGTAAATGAAGGTTTGCTTAAAAAGCGCTTTAAAAATGCTCAACTCTAAATGGTTTGTTTGGCGTAACTGCAACTCAAAGATACATTTTTTAGCAAATTCTATGGGTCTCGCACTAAAATTCTAATGCAGAAGTTGGGCTAAGGCCTAGATATCCCTAAAATATAGCTCTATTATGTCATGCTGGACCTCTTTTAGAGCATCTCTTACATAGCCGTATTATGACAAAATAATACTGTAAATTTATAGTATTCCATTTGTTTTTAATATTTATAGTTTTGTTTGAAAAATCTTATGCTTACAAAAATATATGAGGTTTTACCACAGTACACTACAGTACATTTAACATTTGAAGCCTAAATTAAGGTATATAACTACAACCTAAAAAGATTTTACGTTTTAGATTTGCGGCCTAACTAAAACAACTTTTATGAAAAACACACATTTAAAAACGCCTCTTTTAGTATTGATGACTACAATACTAATTGCAATGTGTTCTTGCGATAGCAATGACACAGACATTACAGAAAGCACAAACACTGCTAGCCTTGGAGAAACACGTAAAACTATAACACTGTCTAAAGACCAAATATCTGCATTACAAAGACGCGCTATTATTCCTCTAGAAAATACCGTTACAGAAATTGTTAGTACGTTAGACCCCGTAATTAATGGTATCGTTGTAGACGATTATTTCATTCCTTATGAGCAATTGAATGACTGGATCCTTAAAGATGCCGAAGCGTCTAGTGCTAGGCTTTGGATTAGAGAAGAAAGAGTTAGTTTCCCTGCTAGAGGCAAACGTAATTTAGTTATAGGTTTATTAACTGATACCTTTGATCCTGAGGACGCTTTAACTAGCAAGCAAGTAAATGCAGCACGAACTGCGGTACAAAGGTATAATGCACTAAACATGGAAAAATTAAGATATGTAACTGTTGTGGAAGGCAGCCTTGCTGATCTTATAAACGGAGATGCCGATACTATTATTCAGCCCATGGATCTCCTAAACTCTGACAGACCTCAATCTGCGTTAGGATTCTTTCCTACTCGCGGAAACCCTGGATCTAGAGTCTTACTTGATCCAACCACTGATAATTTGAACCAAAATGCCTTAACCGTGATAATACAGCATGAACTAGGTCATACTTTGGGCTTAATTCATTCTGATTTTCGCACAAGACGCAGCTGTCAAGCAAATCAAAGATTTGCAGAATCCATAAGCAACATAGAAGCTATTCCAGGAACAAACACTACTGGAACAAGTACCTTATCTATTATGAGAGCTTGTGCGCCTCAAGTATTTGATAATTTTCAAGCAGACGATAGAAATTCTTTGCGTAGAGCTTATAGTGGAAGCTCGTTTTAAACACCCTCACCAGCTTTAACAGTATACGAAACGTCATCTAAATATTTAGGTGACGTTTTTGTTTATATAGGGGGTACCTTATCATTTTTAATAGAGGCTTTAGTACAATACCAATCGCAATAAGAAAGAAGTATTACAGCCAATATACACTCACTTTAAAGTAAATTAAAGGTTTTATCAGTTAGTGCGGTGTAATCTGTACATTTTTAAAACAACAGCAACAAGAGTATATTTTCATATTTGTGGCATGGACTACAAGTCCGCGCTAGCGGGTTGCAAAACCGACGAGATGAGTATGAAAGAATTGGAATTGAGGTTCTACTAGAAGAAAAATTCAAAGAGGATATTAAGTAAAAACTAAAACGATAAAATGGTACGATTTATGGTCACAACAGTATATTGAATTTTATTAATATGAAAAAGCTTTATAAAATTTTGATTAAATGCTATTTCCTATTTTCTATTTTTTTAGTTGAAGGGCAAGTGGACAACGTAAATAGTAACTGGATTAGAGAGGATCTAAAAAAATTTAATGAACTATCTAACTTCATAAATAATCATCTTTTTAAATATGATTTATTTACAGATAAAATTCATAACTTAAATATCTTGGAAAGAAAAATAGAATGGCATAAGATTATTAGAACTGAAGCAATACAATATGGAGGAAGCACTTCCTTTCCTACAAAAATAATATCCAAAGGGAATAATATTTTTTATCTAAAAATTACCTTAAACAATGATGACACCAAACTTTTAAAAACTATTGCTAAAGAGAATACGAAAATAAAAAAAGAGTTAAATTCAAATTGGAAATTAGTAACAATTCATAGATCGGATTCAATTGAAAATCAATCCTATCAATTTATTTTTGAAGATAAAAAATTAAGTCTAGATTTTAAATCATCAATTAGGAGGTTTTTTGGACCATTGAAAGAAGTTGAAATAAATGACAGATTGAAAGACTCATATAGTTTGTTAATGTCTCCTTATGAGAGTTATAATTATGGAGAATCTTGTTCATTTGATAATCATAAGTTGTTTGCACGAGAAGCAATTAATAATCTTCTTGATGAGAAAAAAATTGACTTAATTAAGAATATATTAATAGGTTATAATATTGAGGGAAGGGCTTATGCGTTGGAGGCTTTGATAAAGTACCATAAAAAAAATGATTTAGAAATAGATGATGAAACAAAAAATCATATTAATAAGCTAACAAAATTAACTTCACAAGTAACAACATGTATAGGTCATTTAACACGTTCTAAGAGCTATAAAAACATATTGCTTAAAATTGAAACTACAGGTAAAGGTTGGCAAGACTAAACCAAGCTTCTTGATTATTAAATACGCCTCCTGTGGCTTGTAAATACATCTATCCAGTACACCGCGACAAAGCTTACAAAGTATAAACCGCTCTTATTACGGAACTTATATTTTCTACTCATGACTACAAAATATGAAAAGCTACTTCGATTTTAAAGTAGCTTTTCATATTTTATATACTTTAGTTCACTCAGAACGGCACTCGACACAGTCGTAGCGCTAGCGATCACTCGAGCGCCGTTCTGAGTGAACTTGAAAGCGGAAAAAGTGTTAAAGGCACTTATTAATTTTAAAATCTAAAATTTAAGCTGTCAACTTAACATCCTCGGCTCGCTATTAATTTCTATAACTTGTCTAAAATTAAAAACGCCTGATAAGTCTATTCTAAACTTATCAGGCGTTTTATAACCTATAAAATATAATTAAAGTAGAGCCTATTCGGTACTACTAATTATTCAAAGCTTCCGCTCCACCAACAATTTCTAAGATTTCATTAGTAATTGCTGCTTGTCTGGCTTTGTTATACGTTAATTTAAGTTGATCTCTCAACTCTGTGGCGTTATCTGTTGCTTTGTGCATTGCCGTCATACGTGCGCCGTGCTCTGAAGCAAAAGAATCTCTAATACCTTTGTATAATTGCGTCTTTAGCGACTTAGGGATTAACTCTTCTACGATCTCTTCTTTTGAAGGTTCGAAAATATAATCTACATTGTTATTAACCTCACCACCAGTTACAGGTACAATTGGTAAAAATTGTTCTGTCATTACGATTTGTGTCGCCGCATTTTTGAATTTGTTATACACAACTTCAATTTTATCGAACTCTCCTGCAACAAATCTATCCATTAAGTCTTGAGCTATGGCTGCAACATTATCGAAAGTCAACGCATCAAAAACAGTACTTTTATTAGCTACTATTTTATTGGTTTTCTTAAACGCATCGTCACCCTTTTTTCCGATAGTAAGATACGACACTTCTTTGTTAGCATACGTATTGTCGGTTAAGTGATTTACTTGTTTGATAATATTAGAGTTGAATGCTCCTGCTAGACCTCTGTTAGAAGTAATAACAACGATCAATACTTTAGTAACATCACGCTCCTCAGAAAATTTACCTCCAGAATTCTCATCTAAAGTTGCACTTAAATTTTGTAGTAGCTCTGTTAACTTATCTGCATAAGGACGCATTGCTGTAATAGCATCTTGTGCCTTCTTTAATTTTGCAGCAGATACCATCTTCATGGCACTGGTAATCTGCATCGTTGAAGATACTGATGATATCCTATTACGTATTTCTTTTAAATTTGCCATAGTTCAAATTATGAATTATGTATTAAGAATTATGCATTAAAAATCGAAATTCTTAATGCATAACTCTAAACTTTTATTAATTGTATTTTGAAGATAAATCCTTAGCTACTACTGATAAAGTATCTGTTACTTCGTCTGTTAGCTTACCTGATTTTAAAGTATCCAAAACACCTCTATGTTTTGCATTTAAGAACTCTATAAAATCTTTTTCAAATTCTTTCACCTTATTTACTGGTACATCTTTTAATAAGTTTTTAGAACCTGCATAGATAATTGCAACTTGATCTTCTACTGTAAAAGGATCGTTTTGCGCTTGCTTTAAAATTTCAACGTTACGCTTTCCTTTTTCAATTACGTTAAGTGTTACGGCATCTAAATCTGATCCAAATTTAGCAAATGCCTCTAACTCACGGAACTGTGCTTGATCTAGTTTTAATGTACCTGATACTTTCTTCATCGATTTAATCTGTGCATTACCACCAACACGAGATACAGAAATACCTACGTTAATTGCTGGACGTACACCAGAGTTAAATAAATCACCATCTAAGAAGATTTGTCCATCTGTAATCGAAATTACGTTAGTTGGGATATAAGCAGATACATCTCCTGCTTGTGTTTCGATAATTGGCAATGCTGTTAAAGAACCACCACCTTTTACGATTGGCTTTAACGAATCTGGTAAGTCATTCATATCCTTAGCAATATCGTCATCGTTGATTACCTTAGCAGAACGCTCTAATAAACGTGAGTGTAAATAAAATACATCTCCTGGGTAGGCTTCGCGTCCTGGTGGACGACGTAATAATAAGGATACCTCACGGTAAGCTACAGCTTGTTTTGATAAATCATCGTAAATGATTAATGCTGGACGTCCCGTATCTCTAAAATACTCACCTATTGCAGCACCCGCCATTGGCGCATATACTTGCATAGGTGCAGGATCTGATGCATTTGCTGCTACAATAGTTGTATAGGCTAATGCGCCTTTTTCTTCTAACACTTTAGCAATGTTTGCTACTGTAGATGCTTTTTGACCTACAGCTACATATATACAGTATACAGGCTCACCTGCATCGTAAAATTCTTTTTGATTTAAGATGGTATCGATACAAACTGTTGTTTTACCAGTTTGACGGTCACCAATAACCAACTCACGTTGTCCACGACCTACAGGAATCATAGCATCGATAGACTTAATACCTGTTTGTAATGGCTCCGTTACAGGCTCACGATAAATAACCCCTGGTGCTTTACGCTCTAAAGGCATTTGGTAAGTATCTCCAGAAATAGGTCCTTTACCATCGATAGGGTTTCCTAATGTATCTACAACACGTCCTACAATACCCTCTCCTACATTAATAGAAGCGATACGACCTGTACGCTTTACAGTAGAGCCTTCTCTTACACCTGATGAACCACCTAATAGTACGATACCAACGTTATCTTCTTCAAGGTTAAGTACGATACCTTCTAAGCCGCCATCGAATTCTACTAACTCACCATATTGTGCGTTAGACAATCCGTAAGCACGTACAATACCATCTCCAACAGTAAGTACTGTTCCTACTTCATCCAATGAAGCTGAGGCTTCAAAACCCTCAAGTTGTTGTTTTAAGATCGCTGATACTTCAGCTGGTTTTACTTCTGCCATCTTTTTTTAGATATTAGATGTTAGATGTAGATGTTTAGCATCTACGTTCTAACCATTTATTAATTTAATGTAAATTCTCTTTTCAATTTATTTAACTTGTTAGAAATACTAGCATCGAACTGCTTATCTCCAACACGTAATATGAAACCTCCTAAGATAGTTTCATCTACAATACTTTCTAAATCTACTGCTTTATTGGTTAAGGCTTTAACTTTAGCAAGTACTTTAGCTTCTAAATCTTTTGTTAACGGTACAGCAGTAATAACTTGCGCAGCTTCTTTACCATTGTGGGCATCGAATAACTCAGTATATTTCAATGCTACAGCATTTAAAAGATCGATTCTTTTATTAGCGATCAACACATCAAACACTCCTGTACTAATAGTATCTAATTTCGGAAAAATAGCTAATAAAGCTGCTTTTTTAGCCTCTGCTTTTACAACAGAATTACTAAGTACACTCGCTAAGTCTTCACTTTGTGCAATGGTATTTGCAATACCCTTCATATCTTCATTTACCGCCTCTGCCTTGTTTTGAGAAAGGGCTAAACTTAATACTGCTTTTGCATATCGTATTGCTGCTCTTGTTCCGGCCATATCTTTTACCTAAACCATTTCTAGAAGAAACGATTTTTTAGTTTTAAGTTATTAGTTTAATGTAGCTTCGCCTAACAAAGAGGCTACTAATTGTTCTTGCTTGTCTTTATTTGATAATTCTTGACGCACTACTTTTTCAGCAATATCTATAGATAAACTTGCTACTTGAGATTTTAAATCTGCTATAGCTGCTTTCTTTTCTGTCTCTATACTTGCTTGCGCTTGTGTCATTAACTTTTCAGCTTCTTCTTTTGCTTCTGTCTTGGCATCTTCAATCATCTTCGTCTTGATCTCACGAGCTTCTTTTAACATCGCTTCACGCTCTGTTCTTGCCTCCTGTAATAACTTCTGATTGCTCGCTTGAAGGTTTTCCATTTCCCGTTTTGCATTTTCTGCAGATTTAAGCGCATCTTCAATACCAGTTTCTCTTTCATCTAAGGCATTAAGTATTGGTTTCCAAGCAAATTTTCTCATTAATAAAATTAATATTAATAAGATAACAGCTTGCATTACAAACAAACCTACCGAAAAATCATTTAATAACGTTTCCATACTACTCTATAGATTACTTAACTTTTTTTGTTTAATTTTTTTAGAAAACAGCTTCTGTAGCCAACCGCTACAGAATGCTGCTCAATTTGTTTCTAGGAAATTCTTATTTCCCTAAGATTAATGCACCAAATGCTAAACCCTCTAATAAGGCACCAATGATGATCATTGCAGTTTGGATTTTTCCAGCCGCTTCTGGTTGACGTGCAATACCTTCCATTGCTTTGCTACCAATTTGACCTAATCCAATTCCTCCTCCGATTACGATTAATCCTGCTCCAATTAAATTGTACATAATAATTGCTTTTTATAAATATTAATTAAACAAATTCTTATTAATGATGGTCATGTTCTTCAACAGCCATCCCTATAAATAACGATGATAACATCGTGAAAATAAATGCTTGTAAAAAGGCTACTAATATTTCTATAACCGATATAAACAAGGCTAATACTAATGACATTCCTGTTGATCCTACTGGGCCGAATGCCTCCTTTAGTGTAATCATTAATGCTATTAAGCTCATCACTACAAAGTGTCCTGCTGTCATGTTTGCAAACAAACGCACTAATAAAGAGAATGGCTTGATTAGCACAAAACCTATAAGTTCTATTACTGCTAGTATTGGACGTAATATCACTGGAACGCCTGGCATCCACAAAGTGTGCGCCCAGAAATCTTTACTTCCGCTAAATAAATATATTATTACTGTAAAAATAGCTAAACATGCTGTTACTGCTATTTGTCCTGTTACATTAAACCCTAACGGCGTTAATCCTAAAAGATTTAAAATCCAAATAAAGAAAAATACAGTTAACAAAAAGCCCATAAACTTTCTGTATTTCTTCTCACCTATATTTGGTCGCGCTATATCATCTCTTACATAGATAACTAACGGTTCTAATACACGACCAAAACCAGTTGGTATTTTTTTTCCTTTCTTATAACCTCTAGCTAAAGCTGTAAAACCTAGCAGCATTAAGAGTCCTGCTAACAGCATTCCAAAAACACTTTTAGTAATAGAAAAGTCTAAAACTTTGTGCGCATTAGTAGCATGATGCGTTTCGTCGAAATTTACAGATGTTGCACCAGCATCTAATTCATAAATCTTACTGTGTATTTTTGTAAGTTTTACATCGCCTTTATCGACAATAGTATGCCCAGCATCGTCATGATGAAATGCTGAAGACATAAATGTTTTTAAACCTTTGCTTGTCCAAACAATTACAGGTAAAGGAAAGCCATAATGTTTCCCTGAAGCGTTGTCTGAAAATAAATGAAAATCGTGAGCATCTTTTAAGTGGTGTCCTATATACTCCTTTATTTCATCTGGAGTATCTATAGTGTTTCCTTTGTCATGGTGACCTTCGTCTCCAGCAAAACCTTTAAAAGAAACTAAAGCTAGTACTAAAACAGCTATAAACGTGATAGATTTTTTTGCAATCATTATATCCTTACTAAGTAATGAATTTGTGCTTTCTAAAATTTGTGCAAATGTACACAATAAATCAAAACTGCAAACTTTCTTTGGGGTAGTTTTTTTAGTTTAAAAAAAATATATGCATTTGACCCTTTAAAATTGTAACTATTTGTTCTTTAACAAATTCACTACAGCCAAAGCTTCTGCCATTAAAAATAAAAATAAAGGTACGACTAAACTTATGCGATCTGCCCGGGACAAATCTACTTCTGAGAAGATATCTGCTTGAAAAAGCAACACAAAAGCACCTATTTTTAAAAACATGAGCATTAAATAAGCGTAGCCAGCTTGGTTAGGCAAATAATTAAATACCAATTCCACAACTGCATAGACAAGAATGGCACTTAATGCAAAAAACACATACACATTTAAAAGTGAAAACGACACAATTTGTGTTATGACGTTAGAATGTATACCGTAGCTAACGGCTAAAAGCAACAGTATTCCTACCGTTGCTATAATTATACGCTTTATCATTATTGCTCTTTATTTGTGAGTCTTATCACTTGCCTAATTACTGAGAAGATGGCTAAAAAAATCGCTACAAGAGATACCACCTTGTAGTAGAGTTGCTGTTCGTTTGGAAATTTCACATCTAACCATTTGCCTAGTTCGCTACCTAAATATATAGTAGCTCCCATTTGAAATGCTATTGTTGTAAACCTAATGTAGGGATTAGGCCGGTTTCCCGGCTTGTTGTTTTTTAGAGCCACCGCTTAATGATTTTATAGAGTCTTTCATGTTACAAGACACATTAAATGTTGCTCCTGGCTCTACGGCTAATTTACCAACGACAACTTCGCCTTCTATATGCGCTGAAGATTTTAATGTTAATGTTCCTGATAAGGATAATTTCCCAGAAAACTTACCTTCAAAATAAGCATCTGTACCTTCTATAGTACCTTGTATAAAGCCTTCTTTACCTACCACAAGTTTTCCTGTAGTTTTTATATTGCCTTCTATGGTTCCATCGATTCTAAAATCGCCTTCACTATTAAAATCTCCGATAATTTTAGTGCCTTGCGAAATTATATTTTGGCTCGTTTTATTATCTGTCATTTGTTTTTCTTTTTTGTTATCTGAAAACATAACATCATTTGGTTTGGTTCGTATTCAAGTTAAGATAGGTATCTAAATTTTTATGAATCTGCAATATCTTATAATTTGCAGATGTTATTGCAAAATAAGGCTTCTTTATCTTATTTGCATCTTTATCTAGTAATATCTGTGTAAACGTCTGTGCTACCTGAAAATTCTCAAAACCATGTACTACAATAAAAGTAGTGCTACCATCGTAAACATCGACAGAACTTTTTAATTTGTAGTATCTTACATTTTGTAAAGCCTCATCTAATGTCTCTTTAAAAGCGGTTTGCGCTTCATTTTGATCTCTATCGAACCTAAACACTACCTTAGACACTCTAGATATACTGTCACTAACAAACGTTTTACTTTCTAATCTGCTTAATAAACCCGACTGTATACGTTCTGCTTGCTGTCCTTCTGGCGTGTTCGCATACGTTACAGCTACGTAACTCAAGGCTTCCTTATACGCATCGAAACCATAGAGACGCCCTTTAGCTGTTGCTTTTAACAACTCAAATTTAGGTATAATAGGGTCACCATCTAACGCTTTTATGTACGTTTCACTTTTAGAAATTACAGCAGCATAATCTTGTGCTTGATGCACTTTATACAGGTTCTCGTAAAGTACTATTGGGCTGTTTTTATCTTTTAATTGGGCTGCTTCAGGATTAATTAAAATAGAGGCATACCTGCTCTCTGGATAATTCGAAATGATCTCTGTTTTGGCTATAGACGCCTCATCTTCTGCGCCCAAAAGCGCATAAATCTTATACAAATTGTATTTGGATGGTAAAATTAAACGTTCTTCAGGGTCGCTGTCCAATAGTGTTTTAAATTTATCTTTAGCCAAAGTGTATTCTTTAAACTTCTCTTTATAAATTAATCCTAATTGATAGTACGCAAAATTGCGTTCTTTAGAAATACTATCTATAACCTTAGGTTCTGAAGGTATTTTAGAGATATAAAATTGGGGATCGAAACGTTCATCTTCTGTTGCATTAAGAGCAGTCGCATTAGCTTCATTGCCTATAGAACCTGCTGAAAATGCTTTGGAAGACAACCTCCAGTTATCTTCCAATGGTCGGTCTCCCCATATTCTTAAAAATTCATTTTTACCAAAAGCGACTGTTGTCGTGTTGTAAAAATAAAACTCTACGGGACCATCATTAGAAATCGCATTAGCTCTATTGCCTATTCTATTATTGACCGTAGCCAAACCTGTATTGCGTTTTAACGCAGCTTGTTTTTTGCGCTCTGCCTCTGCTTTTTCTTTTAAGTCTGAAACATAGGTTTCGAAATACGCCAATTTAGCATCGTCTGACAAGGCTACTAAATTTAAAATACTATCGTCTACTTTAGCTACAGCCTCGTACTTAATAACATCTTTTAAATTTTCACGCTTGCGCTTAATAACCCTATATGGTTTAGAATTTAATGTTAGAACCCCTAGAGTACTATCATAATACGCACCCGCTTCGGCATATAATTTTTTATCAAATACAATATCGCCTATGGTTTCGTAATTCTTAGATTTTAATTTTTGGTCTCTAGTTTCTGTTCTTAATGATTTATTAAAATAACTCACAGCCAATTTAGTAGATCCGTTTTTTAAGTGATGCGCTCCAATTTGATGGTAAATCTTATCTAAATAGGGTCTGTTCTCTCTATAAGTTTCGAGCCGATCTAACAATTCTGCCAATTCTAATTTATCGCCATGCTCGTAATCGAAGTTCTTTATTTTTTCTAGATAGGCACTAATCACATAAATACGAGGTGTTTTTCTTCTCAAGTTAATAACCTCATCAAAAACCAAATTAGCGCTGTCTTTAATCCCTAATTTATTGTAAAGTTGCCCTTGTATAAATCGGTAGCGACCACGTTCGTCGTTACTTTTTGTAGCAACTGCTGCAATTTGAAGTTGTGTAATAGCACTGTCTATAGATTTTGTATTGATGTAAGCCTGCGCCAACATAGAGGTAGCATCTGCTAAATCTTGCCCTTTTAAATCTTCTTGTCGTAACAAGCGCTTTAAATTTTCTATAGCTAAATCGTCATTATCTAAACGAATGTTTGTTTTTTCACGCCAAACTTTAGCTTGATTAATTTTATCACTAGCGGCGTATTTGTACAAAATGTAATTAAAAGCTTCTAAGGCTGGTACAAAACGCTGATCGAAATAACGTGCTTTTCCTAAAAGTAAATAAGCTTCATCCATTTGCGGATTATACTCTTTACTTTCAATATTCATGCTGTGTTTTTGAATGGCTTTAGCGGCCTTTTCCTCTGCTCTAGTAAAGCTCTCATTTCTAGACTCTCCAGGCAAGATGATGTCTTCAGAAATTTGCATGCGTTCTACGGGCAACACCTCCCAATAGTCATCTTGATAACTTTCTATAAGCGCATTTCTGCCATCATCTAAAGCGAGATATCCATTATATAGCGCGTTAAATTCTGCAGTTACGGCATGAAAGTTACGGCTAACAAATTTGTTTTTTTTTCGCGAACAACTTGTTATAGCTACAACTGTAACTATGGTTAGTAATAGTGGTTTAAAAAATGTTTTCAATACCTGTTGTATTAGTATTTTAATAACTGCAAAGTCCCGCAAATATTATACAGGCAGGTAAAAATAAGCATCTTTTTCGATTAACCTATAATATGCTATAATTTTTGAAACTTGTTTGGGCTTTTAGATCCTTTACGCTTTTAACTTTTAAACTATCAAAATTTGCGCAAAAAGCAAAACACCCTATAGAAAAACACCAAAAGCATAAATCTGATACGCCGTTTAGAATATCTTGAAGCAAAGCTGTTATTTACATTCTCTATAGCTTATATTTAATGATAAATAAAACCTAAAAAATGAAGAATTATTGTAAAAAAGCAGGTGTATTACTTATAGGTTTACTCCTATTTAACTGCGCTTCCGAATCTCTAAACGACGAAACTACAACTAGTGCTTTTTCCGAGCAGTATAATTATTATGGAAAAATGATTTCTGTAGACTACGATAGCGATGGGCACTATATAAAAAAAGACCTTTCTTTAGAAATTATAGAAGCTATGGAAACAGGTGTTTTTACAAATGGTTCTGGCGAGAGGGACTGGTACTTGTTTGACAATAAGCAGGACTTAGATGCTTGGAATGCCAACCAAACAGTTACTCAAAAAGCATCTACAGAAAGTTTTACGTTGTATACTGGCTTTAATCAAACAGGAAATTTAATCTATCAACCTAAAATATCTCAAAATTCGTTTAAATATCCGCCAGCTCATGTAAGGAGCAGGGCAAAATCTTATATTTGGGGTTTTCGTGCATCTAAAATAACAATGGCTTATGGCACTAATGGTATCAAAACAAAGAGAACATATAACAATGAGTCTTCGGCAAGTAATTTAAGACAACATGTTAGTAATGCAGATTTTGATTATCTCTGGAGGGTTAAGTGGAATTAGGCCCAACTCAAAACTGTGAATAATAACATTGCATCAAGCAGCACCTTATAAAACCCCTATTTAATTTACTAATCTTGGGTTAAACGCTGTAGTTTTTACGCTAAAACACTACGTTACTTGTAAATGGTAATAACTTAGGTATGTTTTGTGTTTTGAAAGCATTGCAAAACTCATTCCGTAAATCGCAATAAAAAAGAGCAGCCACATCAACGTTATCCATTCTGGAACATTTAGCGAACTTTTATATGCATTCTCTATAAGCAGCATTGTAAAATTATAAAATGGTACACATATAAAGTGTCTTTTGTAACAGTAACTGTATGTTGTCTCTAATTTTTTAACCCTAATATCTAAAAAATGATATAAGAATGTTACTGCAGAAATAACACAAATAACACTATAGACCTTAATAATATTACTGATTATCAGTGATTTAATCGGCAAAAAATGATTACCAAAATACACGCCTATAAATAACGTAAGCGTTAGTAACAGGGTATTCAACATTGAAGCATTCATTAGTTTTAAACATTTCTGCATTACTATTTTAGGCCTTGCATATGAAACCCCAAACCAAAAGCTAAAGGTGCTTCTAAAGGACGTTTCCCATTTCTTTTTCACTTCATGAAACGCAATATCAAAATTTAAATCATCCATTACCATACGCTCCTCTATGTCTGTTAGCATATGGTCTAGCACCTCATATTTAAAATCCACACATGTTATGCCTTTTGCTAGCACAAAACATTCTACCGCCTCAACGTCCTTATTACTTAACATGATAAAATTACTTTTTTGAATTGGTTATTTAACTATAAAGTTGGTTTCAAACTGTAATTGGTAGCGTCGTTTCAATTGAAAGGCCACTCTAATTAATAGTACCAACAGTAATCCTACCACAGATATGGCCAATTTTGCTGCTAAAAATTGATTCGCTATACCAAAAACAGTGACGACATGTATCTTAAAAACAACATTAAATGCAAAATGCATACCTAGGAAACAAAGTCCTAATACTTCAAACACAGAATAACGTTGTCGAACATTCCAAGCCATTACGCCATACACGATACTTACTATACCTACACTATACATGGGAATCACATTTAAAACAGACACAAATTGATTTTCATCTAAAGCCTTATCGATAGCGCTAAGTCCAAAAAATAGAAGTCCAAACACAAACAATGTATGGTAGGACAACAATGTTGCTATAAAACACTTTAAAACCTTTCTAGCAGCCATGTGTCTGTACATATTTTGATTTTCTTTCAACAAGGCCTTTTTATGCAATAGCATGTAGTTCTTAAACGCTTCATAAAACCCCACGGACTTCACTTGGAGTGTGTCTTCAATATCTGTAGCGATATGATCTATCATTTCTACCCTAATATCAATAAAATGTACCCCAGAATTTATGAGATAGGTATCTATAAATTGTATATCTTCTGCTGCTAATGACTTCATTCTAATCTAAATTTAGGTGAGACTAAAGCACGCATTGTTTTGATGTAATTTTCCAATGCTTCGAGCTTACGCATCGTTTCTTTGGTACCTTGCTCTGTAAGCCGGTAATATTTTCGTGTTCTATTGTTAACTTTTACAAATTCTACTTCCAAAAGCCCTTCTGCTTCTAATTTATGAAGGGAAGGATATAAAGCGCCTTCTGTAATATGAAGTTCACCTTTAGTTATGGCTTTAACTTTCTGTGTTATCTCATAGCCGTACATCTTATCATGTGTACTTAAGAGCTTTAAAATAATGGTATTTAAACTGCCTTTATACAAATTAGTTGGTCTCATAATGCTACAAACATACATAAGTTTATTATGCATAACAAACTTATGTATTAATTTTATAACAAATACATGGGTAAAACGTCTAGCTTCATTATTTTTGAAAAAAATTTTATCATGTCTGGATTTCACACACTATCTATAAAAAATATTACTAGAGAAACTGATACTTCTGTAAGCTTAAGTTTTAATGTTCCTGATGCTTTAAAAGATGAATTTTCTTTTAGCGCAGGGCAGTACATCACTCTTAAAACAGAAATCAATGGAAGTGAAGTGAGGCGTGACTATTCGCTATGTGTAGCCCCTCACAGCGGAGTATTAAAAGTTGCTGTTAAAGAAGTTAAAGATGGTACCTTCTCTGCCTACGCTAATAATAGTTTAAAAGTTGGTGATACTTTAGAGGTCGCTCCTCCAAAAGGGCGCTTTACATTTCAGCCTAATGACAGTAAAACAAAACATATTGCTGCTTTTGCAGCTGGTAGTGGCATCACCCCTATTTTAAGCATTATTAAATGTGCTTTAGAAGAAGAAAAAGAGAGCAAGGTCATCTTAGTATACGGTAACAAATCTACTAAGGAAACTATGTTTTTAAACGAATTATTAGACCTACAAAATAAGTACAGTGACCGTTTTTCTATTCAGTTTGTATTTAGCCAAACCGATGAAGACAATGCTATTTTTGGACGTATTGAAAAGAGCACTGTAAATTATGTGATTAAAAACAAACACAAGGACATAACTGTAGATGCCTTTTATTTATGTGGCCCCGAGGCCATGATTCACACTGTTAAAGATGTACTCACCGAGCATGCTATTGCCGAAGAACGCATCCATTTTGAATTGTTTAAAGCCGCAAAACAAAGTGAGATTGCAACTAGTGCGCCTGCTGCAAATGGTAAAACGACAATTACAGTTCATGTAGATGATGAAGCGACTACGTTTGAGATGTCTGCAAAGCAAACCATTCTTGAAGCAGCTTTAGATAAAGATTTAGACGCACCTTATTCATGCCAAGGCGGTATTTGTAGCAGTTGTTTAGCCCGTGTTAAAGAAGGTGAAGCGACAATGCGTATGAATAGCATATTAACAGAAAACGAGGTAAACGAAGGCCTAATACTAACATGCCAAGCGCATCCTACAACATCTACTATTGTTATTGATTTCGATGATGTATAAGTTATACATCATCGTTTTATAAAAACACTAAGAAAGTACCGCTTTTACTTTTGAAATTAATACCGATGGGGGTATAGAAGCTGCTGCAGTTTCATAACCCTCTGGATAGGTATTACCATAAATGGAGGTAGGGATAAGGGGGAATTTTGAACGGTCTGCTACTAGCATATAATCCTCTGGCTGATTGAAAGGCGCAAAACCTGCATAAGGATGGGTTACACCCCATATTGTAAGCACCTTTAAACCCAACATTGCAGCAATATGGGCATTGCCAGAATCCATCGCTAACATGAGATCTAAATTCGAAATGAGATCTAACTCTTCTTCTAAAGACACTTTACCTGCTACGCTCTTCACATGAGCATAACGCTGTTCTATAGCATTTAAAATACTAATTTCTGTTTTGCCTCCTCCAAATAAAACAATATTGTATTCGGATAGTGCTGCGATAACCTCCTCCATTACATCTACAGGGTACATTTTCCCCTTATGCGCTGCAAAAGGTGCAATACCAATACTTTTTTTAGACACATCGCCTAAAAAGACTTTAAGCGTATCCTTTAAAAGAATTTGCTTTGGAAATGAAGGGGCGCTCAAATCTATAGGAAAGCCTAGCGCTTTAAACACGTCTGCATAACGTTCTGGTGTCATTTTTAGTTGTTGAAACAGAACACCAGATATAAGGTCTTTTTTTTCGGCTCTCCCTTTATCAATCGTTGCGCTTCTCTTGCGTTTCAGAAACAATTTTAAGACTTTACTACGCAATACATCATGTACATCTGCAATAGCATAACACCTATATTGCTTGTTTAAGGTTCTAGCCAATTTGTAAAGGCCAAAGATGCCTTTATGCGTGCCTTTAACATCGGCTACTACAACTGTTACCTGCTTTAAATCTCTAAAGAAAGGTGCAAAAAAAGCTCTGGTGAGTACTGTTACTGCCACATCTGGATATTGTGTGGTAAACGCTCTTAAAACGGGTACTGTCATGGCAACATCTCCCATAGCGGATAGTCGTATCACTAAGATATTTAGTTTTGATGTTGCCATTAATAGCCTTTAATTTTCTAAAGTTCATTTAGAATAGAACTTTATTTTTGTGAGCGTAATACGGGATTAAGCTCCTCATCGTTATACATTTTCATTTGCTTGTATACTTTCATATACTTATCCCCTGTCTCAATATCTTTTAATAAGGTATCAATTGCCGTAGACAAATCAACACGTTGCTCTAATAAAATATCTAGCTTTGATTGGCATGCTGCTTTATGAACCTCGGAAGCATCCTCTCGCGTGGCTTCCTCATTCATATGATACACCTTCAACGCTAAAATAGATAGGCGGTCTACGCCCCAAGCAGGACTTTCGGTATTAATTGTAGCATCAGTTTTAGGAGATACGGCTTTATAATGTTCTAAAAAATAACTATCAATATACTCCACCATGTCTGTTCTATCCTGGTTTGAAGCATCTATTTTACGCTTCAATGTTAATGCGGCTACAGGATCTATTTGAGGATCGCGAATAATATCTTCGTAATGCCATTGTACGGTGTCTATCCAACATTTTCTATATAACAAATGTTCTATAAGGTCACTTTTAGGGTATGGATTTTCAAAAGACTGTTCTACAGAATTTATAATGTGATACGTTTCTATAACATCTTGAAATATCTTATTCGCTTTTTCGGTAAACATGTTTCCTTAAATTTAAAGGACAAATATAGATGTATTTCATCAAATCCAGAAGACCTATTGTAAAATGTATACCACTCTAAATATATAATAGGCTTTTAAGAATGGTGTTCTTTGTAATAAAAAACATAGTCTGCTAATTATAGCAGCAATAACAGCACTAGTGGTGCTATTAAAAACACACTAAAAAAACTTTCCTTAAGCCAATCTTTTTTTAGGGTATCGATATAGTTTGACATTATAATGGACAAGGGGGCAAATACAAAAAGAAGTGCACCTCCATTTTTTTGTAAAACAACAGTATTCACCACTAGCGCAATAAAAAACGATACAATTATAATGTAATAAGCGGGGCGTACTGCCTTTTTACGCTGCGTGATACTTTTAAAATAAAACCAAGATGCCCATAGCCCAAGCGCTATTAAAAGTAATAGTGCCAGCGTAAGCCGTATCGTACTGTAATACCTAAAGTCTAAACGTATTTGAAAATCGGCAAATAACTGCTCAAACAACTTATAATCTACTATAAAACCAACACTGTAAGCTATAAGATATACCGTTATGCTACCAACTAACGGAATCAACCAGTGTCTTATTTTATTTTCTGTCTGTAGAGATACTGCTAAGAAAATAACTAAAAAAAACAGGATGCTCCACGCGTAACACAAAGACGCTAAAGTGATGCATAGTGCAGCGTCGAATAATTTGTTTTTTATTTTTTTTTGTGAACGCAAGCTGATAATACGTCGCAACCCTAATAAAATTAAAAGGTTAGCAATAACAATATTAAGATGAGACGTACTTTCTGGTATTAATAGTAAAAAACTACTGTACAGGGGCACCTCTAAAGTATTCGTTTTGCTTAGACTGTTTTTACTCGCAATGAAGTTTACGAAGAGCATTCCCAAACAACTTAAAACAACAAGCCCCAGAAGCTGTAATGTATTGGTGTAAGTAAGTGCATGCGTTTCAATCTTAAAATAAGCAAAAGCACAACTTAAAGCAATACTAAAAAAACCAATAATTAAATTAGTTGGTTTAGATTTACTAAAAATGCTTGTAATCATTAACTGTTTTTGTATTTTTGCTTTGTAAATATAACAATCATGAAAGACTTCTTTTACGCGATACAAGATTTATTTGTTAACGTTCTCCTTACTCCACTAGATGCTATAAGAGATTTAGAATTAGAAAATTGGTGGCTAGCCAATACTGCTTCTTGGATCTTTATCATTATTGGCATTGTTGCCATGGTATATTGGATGAAACAACTTAAGATATTTAGCGCTAACAATGAGGAAGACAAAAGCATTTCGTCTCACTCATTTTTATAGATCAAACCCGATATCTTTACGATAATACATCTTATCAAATTGTAGCTTAGCTATACTTTGGTAAGATTTTTTTATGGCTTCTTGATACGTTTCTCCATAAGATGTAATTGACATTACGCGGCCTCCAGAGGTTACTACTTTACCGTCTTCTAATTGTGCTCCAGCGTGAAATGGAATAGAATCCTCTATAGTTTCAATACCAGTAATTACTTTCCCTTTTTCATAAGCCTCGGGATACCCTCCAGACACTAACATAATAGTGGTTGCTGCACGGCTATCGATAGCGATATCTATTTTATCTAAAGTCCCATTAGCCATAGCTTGAAGTACGTCTACCAAATCGTTTTTAAGCCTAGGAAATACGACTTCTGTTTCTGGATCTCCCATACGTACATTATACTCGATAACTTTTGGATCGTCTCCTACTTTTATCAAGCCAATAAAAATAAAACCAACATAAGGTAAATTATCTTTCTTTAAACCTTCTACTGTAGGTTTTACAATGCGCTGTTCTATTTTTTCTAAAAAAGCGTCTGTTGCAAAAGGTACTGGAGAAACCGCACCCATTCCGCCTGTATTCAATCCTGTATCACCTTCTCCAATGCGTTTGTAATCTTTAGCTGTTGGCAAAACTTTATAGTTTGTCCCATCGGTTAAAACAAAACAACTCAACTCAATACCATCTAAAAACTCTTCGATCACCACTTTCGTACTTGCTGAACCAAACTTAGAATCTACAAGCATGCTTTTTAATTCTGCTTTAGCCTCGTCTATATCATTTAATATTACAACACCTTTCCCTGCGGCTAAACCGTCTGCTTTAAGAACATAAGGTGCCGTTAAGGTTTCTAAAAAGGCATATCCTTGCTCTACAGTTGCTTTTGTAAAACTCTCGTAGGCAGCTGTTGGTATGTTATGACGGTATAAAAACTCTTTAGCAAATTCCTTGCTTCCCTCTAACTCTGCAGCTGCTTTTTGTGGGCCTATAACAGCAACATGTTTGAGCGCTTCATCATTTAAAAAGAAATCGTGAATACCATTAACTAAAGGGTCTTCTGGGCCAACAACAACAAGGTCTACGGCTTTATCTAAAACCAATTGTTTAATTGCTGGAAAATCATTAACACCTATATTCACATTAGTAGCCACTTCGGCAGTTCCAGAATTACCTGGCGCTACAAAAAGCGATTTACAGGTCTTACTTTGTGCAATTTTCCAAGCAAAGGTATGTTCTCTTCCTCCAGAACCTAATATTAAAATATTCATGTGTTTTGTTTTAATTTCCCTAATAAGAGAATGACTCAATTCTAAATTTATAATGTGCCACAAAAATAAATTAATGCTTCTAAATTCACGACTATTTTTTATTTACTTTACGAACTTGGTTTAAACTTTTTAAAATTGCCTGTAAAATCACTATTTTTCGCTGCGCACATTACAATTCAACATTTCAATTACATACTATAATCCCACCTTGTGAATTTATTTGATCTCACTTTACGACTAAAAGGCTTCCCTATACAAAAGGCAAAATATGATCTTTTAGAACTTCAACATAAAACCAATGCCGCGTATCTAAACGCTCTCAATGCTAAAAAAGAAGCTATTGTAGCACACCATTTAAAACACAATAAGTTTTATCGCAATTTCGTTAAAGACAAAACGCTAACGCTTTGGAAAAACATACCTATTATCTCTAAAGCAGATTTACAAACCCCTTTACATGAACGGTTAAGTCATGGTTTTACAACAAAAAACTGTCACCTTCACAGAACATCGGGGTCTTCTGGAACACCTCTAATTTTTGCTAAAGACAAATATGCGCATGCCATTACTTGGGCCAACTTTATAGATAGGTATAGCTGGTATGCTATAGATGTTGCAACTTCTAAGCAAGCCCGTTTTTATGGTATTCCTTTAAATCCCTCAGGCTATTATAAAGAACGCTTTAAAGACGTCTTGGCGAATCGTTTTCGATTTTCGGTTTTTGATTTAAGTTCGAACATGATGGCTCAAAATGTAGAAAAATTTAAACGCACACCTTTCGATTATATAAATGGATACACCAGCGCTATTGTACAATTTGCAAAGTACTTAGAACTTAAAAACCTCGTTTTGAAAACGATTTGCCCATCTCTAAAAGTGTGTATAGTTACTGCTGAAATGTTATTTGAAAACGATAAAAAACTTTTAGAATCAAGTCTAGGGCTACCAATTGTTAATGAATATGGTTCGGCCGAATTGGGTTTGATTGCATTTAACACACCCGATAACCAATGGCAAGTTAATGCTGAAGACTTATTTGTCGAAATTGTAGATGCGCATGGCACTATTCTTCCTTATGGCGAAGAAGGGCGCATCGTTATTACTGCGCTTCACAACAAAGCACATCCTTTTATTCGTTATGATATTGGCGATATTGGAGCGCTTTATGAAGATAGCACACCTAGAACACCTATCTTAAAACATCTCGTGGGCCGTACAAGCGACATTGTAATTTTACCCAGTGGAAAACGCGCCGCTGGTCTAACGTTTTATTACGTCACTAAAACTGTTATCGAAGACAACGCCAATGTGAAAGAATTTATTATAGAGCAACACGCTCTAGATACCTTTAAAATTCGCTATACTAGTAAAGAGGTACTTTCTAACGAAAATATAAGTGCAATAAAAAAAGCAATTAGCACCTATTTAGAAACAGGGTTACAGGTTACTTTCGAAAACGTAAAAGAACTGCAACGTAGTAAAAGTGGTAAACTCAAACAGTTTACATCTCTTATAATGTAATGGTTTGCTTTGATTTCACAAAAAAGTATTCGTATAGAAATACGACTAAATAATATACCGATTTTAAAGTTGAAAACTTCAACCCGTTTCGATACACTAGATAATTATACTTTAAAAGTGCTATTTTATTTGAAGAAATGGACCCTTTTCGCAGCCTATAAACAGCTAAAGCTTCTTCTAAACCCATGGCTGTTTTGTCACTCTTTTGAAGTGCTTTGAGCCACATTAACCAATCTTGACGCTTCCTTAAATTAGGTGCATAGACTTTATCCAATCGTTGTGCATTATACATACCGGTTAAATTCCCTACATAATTACATTTTAACAACTTGTTATAGTTAAGTACAGGGAGTGCTTTAACTGTTTTTCCTAATAATTTGCCGCCTTCATTCATTAAATGGTAACTAGAAAACGACACATCCAAATCATGTTGTTGCATAAATAGAACCTGCTTTTCTAGCTTTTGAAATACCCATTGGTCGTCTGTATCTAAAAAAGCAATATAAACGCCCTGAGCTTCTTTAATGGCCTTATTACGGGTTACGGCTGCTCCTAGGTTTGTCGTATTTTGAAAATATTTTATCTGGGCATGTTGGACACAAAACTTCTCTATAATTTTTAAAGTGTTGTCTGTAGAACAATCATCTACTATTAAAAGCTCCCAATTGGGGTACGTTTGATTGATAACACTCGTTAAAGCGTGTTCTATATAGTGCTCTGAATTAAAAGCTGGCATTATAATAGAAACCAAAGGACTTGCCATTTTAGTACGCTTTCTTTTCGCCTTTAATTGCATTTAAAAACGTTTGCACTACAATCTTGATATCTAATAATAGTGACCAGTTTTCGATATAAAAAATATCGTATTTCACGCGATTAATAATGTCTTTGTCGGTTTCTATTTCACCTCTAAAGCCACTAACTTGTGCCAAACCTGTAATTCCAGGCTTTACAAAGTGTCTCACCATAAACTTATCGACTTTTCGAGCATACATATTGGTGTGACTCACCATATGAGGTCGAGGCCCCACTACAGACATATCGCCAAACAACACATTGAAGAATTGTGGCAATTCATCAATGCTTGTTTTTCTTATAAACGCCCCTACTTTAGTGATCCTACTATCGCCTTTTGTTGCCTGATGCAAGTGTGCATTTGCATTGGGCATCATAGAGCGAAACTTAAAACAATCGAATTCTTTATAGTTAAATCCATTACGCGATTGCTTAAAAAATATAGGCCCTTTAGACTCTAAACGAATTAATAATGCTAAAATTGGTGTTAACCAAGACAATAAACATACAATTATAAAGAGTGAAAATAGAATATCGAATAAACGTTTTGCAATTTTATTTATACGTTCTTGAAGCGGTATAGTTCTTAAAGATAATACAGGGATATAGTCATAATACTCATACTTTAATTTTTTAGAAAAAATCTCTTTATTATCTGGTATAAATCGTAACTCTCTAAGGTTATTATCTGCAAAATCGATTAAATAATTAATTTGTTTGTTCGACAACTCTGCAACAGAGAAGAATATTTCATCAATATCATTTTCTATAATAAAATTAAAACATTCATTCAACGAAAAGTTGTCCTCCTTTACACTAAATTGTTTCTTAAACTTATAACCAAAATCTAACCTGGAATTAAACGTCTGTATTAATTGTCTTGTTTTATCGTTTTTACCAATAACAACGACCGACCTAAAATTACCCCCTAATGCGCTACGGTATTTATTTAACAGAAAAAACGTAAGAAACTTAAGAAAAGATACTGTAACAAAAACTACAATTAAATAATTACCTAAATTAAGCCTGCTTAAATGAGGCTGCTTAAAAAAGCCTATAAAAGCATACAGGCCAACGGCAAATAATATAGTTTGTTTTAATAATAATGTAACGATTTGAACTATTCTAGTGTTACGTTGTACTTCATAAAACTCATTGTAGAATGCTACAATAAACCAAGATAGAGAAATGTAAATAAAAAATAAAGATAGATCTGAAAGGTTAATTTCGAATAAGAATACTGCTCCTATTATAACAATTAAGTCAAATAAATACGATATAGGCTTTATAAACCCAGAATACCTGCCCTGTTTAAATGTTTTCAACTTATCGTTTTATATGTTTTTCAAAATTCTTATGCTCACTAGCGTACAATTCGTCCTTAGAAAGCCCTTTAAAATAATCAAAAGTAATTTTCATCCCTTCTGCTCTTTCTACCAAAGGGTGCCAATTTAACTCTTTTTTTGCTAATGAAATGTCCGGTTGTCTTTGCAATGGGTCATTTACAGGCAAATCTTTATAAATAATTTTTTGTTGTGTTCCTGTTAGCTTGATAATTTCTTCGGCAAAATCTTTAATAGTTATTTCATGAGGATTACCGATATTTATAGGGTATACATAGTCACTTAGTAGTAACTTGTAAATCCCTTCAATTTGGTCATCGACATAACAAAATGATCTTGTTTGCAATCCATCTCCAAACACAGTAAGATCTTCACCTCGTAATGCTTGCCCCATAAAAGCAGGAATAACTCTGCCGTCATTCAAACGCATTCGAGGACCATATGTATTAAATATACGTACTATTCGCGTTTCAACGCCATGAAATCTATGATAAGCCATGGTTATAGACTCTTGGAAACGTTTAGCCTCATCATACACGCCTCTAGGGCCGATAGTATTCACATTTCCATAATACTCTTCTGTTTGTGGATGTACTAGAGGGTCTCCATATACTTCGGAAGTTGATGCTATGAGTATTCTTGCACTTTTAGCTTTAGCTAAACCTAATAAATTATGAGTTCCAAGGGAACCTACTTTTAAGGTTTGTATAGGTATTTTAAGATAATCAATAGGACTTGCTGGAGATGCAAAATGCAAAATATAATCTAACGTCCCTTCAATCTCAATATATTCTGTAATATCGTGGGTCATGAATTCAAAACATTCATTTCCATTTAAGTGTTTAATGTTTTTTTCATCTCCAGTAATGAAATTATCCATGCCAATCACATGGTAACCTTCTTTTATAAATTTATCGCATAGGTGAGACCCTAGGAAACCTGCTGCTCCTGTGATTAGGATTTTTTTCATAAATTAAATTATTACCGTTTTAACATTATTAAATCACTTAACATATAAAAGAAAGCTTTAGGATAATATAAAAAATATCTTTTTACGAGTTTTGGTTCATCATACATTCTATAAAGCCAGCGTAAATTAAATTTATCAAACAATTTCGGATAATAATTAATTTTATTTGCAGTCTGATGTATAAAACCTCCACAAGTATAAGCTGAACCTAGAAACCCTGTCAACTTCAAATCTAATAAAAACTTTTCCTGAAGTGGTGTTCCCATACCTACAACAATTACGTCTGGTTTCAATGTATCAACTAATGTTCTCACTAATTCTTCTTTCTGTTTCTCTTTTTCGAAAAAACCATTCCTATAACCTACGATATTAATATTAGGATAAGTGTTTTCTATAACTTTAATAAACTTGAGTAAACTTTTATTATCTGAGCCTAATATATAAAGTGACTTATTAAGCTTTACTATATCTTCAAATACAACATTTGCTATTGATGTCATATCAAAACTAACTCTATCTACTTTAATTTTAAAAAAAGAAAGTAATTTGACAAGACTTATGCCATCAACAAAAATAAAATCAAAGTTTTCTAACAAGCATTTTTTTCTAAGTAACGAATAAGAATATGGATTAATAAAAGTATAAATTCCCGATTTCAAAAAACCTACAGTTTTAGATTTTTCTAAAATATTCACCTCTTTTCTATTCATTCCGTTCAAAAATTAAATAAACCCAAAAATACGAAACAAATAAGAATCCCTTGTGAATAACTAATAATGATTCAAAAAACATTATCGTGTAACAGGTATTTAAAAATAAAACTAATAACAATTTATCATTAACAAGAGCATAGTTAATAGACCATATTAGCATTAACAAAAAAAGCAGACCATAAAGAAAACCTCCTCCTAAAATAAATTCAAAATACTGATTATGTGCATGGTATTTTTCTAAAAACTCCCAGGACTTTTTCTTCCTTTTTAATTGAAGAGTATTTAACTCATTACCAACACCGAAGCCAAAATTAAACATGCCTTTATCTTTAAAAACAGAAACACTCGTATTATAATTTCTTACTCTAGAAGACTCTCCATCAACGTAAGTAAGCATCTTAGCCCCTAAAGGAGTTAATAACACTAAAAACCCTAAAAAAGTACTACTAAAAAGAAGTGCTGTACTTTTCTTATAATAAGATTTAAACTTAAAATACAAAACTGTTAATACCACATTAATAAATAAGCTAACCAAACCCGTCGTAGAAAAGTAGGTAAGTCCTGCAAAACAAAGACAAACAAGGAGCATTATTAAAATTAACTTCGACTTTTTATTCTTAAATATCTCTATTAAAACATAGGAAACACAAAAATTTAAAAATACACTATATATTAAAGGGTTACTTGAGAAAAAAGCTTCATAGGGAATTTCAACTCTGGTGAACAAAAAATTTTCACCCGTTTTAATACAATTATATATGGAAAAAGCAATACGCATTGTCGCTGATATAGAAATACCTATAAATAAAGCTAAAAATATTTTGGTCCTTTCTACAGTAACAAATATTCGAAAATAAAATGTTAGTAAAAAACCTAACACTAAAAATGGAAATGAAAACCTATTAAAATCAATATCATCAATATATGGCATATTGATAATATGCGATATACCACTCACAAGAGCAAAAGCTATACTAATATGTATAATACCGTTAATATCACTTCGCCCTATCCTATCTTTAATTTTCGATTTAAAGAAGATGTATATCGAAAATATGCTATAAACTACCAAAGCAATACTGCTCCAGTTTTCTTTCAAAGGAATAACTAATACAAATATGAATATCAGCCAAGTATATATATGTTTTGATTTCAAAGATATTAGATGTTAATTATATGTAAGTTCTGGCTTTTTTACGGATAAAAAAAGGAGTACCCCAATTACAAAATATATACTGTTAAATGATGACACCGAAAGACCATTAATTAAAACAATCCCCAAAACCACCAAAGCATTCTTAGTCTTATAACCAGATAACTCTATAATTTTTTTTATATAAAAAACTATAAATAACAAACCTAAAACTCCATGGTCGTAGATTGCTCTTAAGATATAAGAATGTAATATAACTGAATAACATGAGCCATCTTTTTTGTAACTAAATAAACTATGCCAATATCTTAGCGACCTACATGTTTCCTGACTTAAAGGCGTAATACGTTCTTTACCAACAAGAAAGTCTAGAATACTCCACTCTCTCACTTCATAAAAAAAACTCAACATGAACTTATATCTAGCATTTCTTGTAAAATCAAGTTCTCCTCCTGTTCTACTTTTTATCATTTCAAAAGCAAAAAAACTAAACAGAATAAATATTGGTACTAAATAAATTGCTTTTTTTAACAGGTACTTTTGATTAATTATAGCTAGAACAAAAAATAATATTAATATTCCAGAGATTGATCCAGATAAGATAAAAATAATTCCAATGACAACCTGATGAAGTATACTTACCTTAGCTTTCTTTATGTAATATAAATAGAAAGATAAAGCAAGTAACATGAGCTCAAAATTATTTTCATAGAATAATATCGGTCTAGAAAACCCATAACGAAAAACATAAATTGAATATTTTAAAAGAAAAATTCCAACATAAAACTTATGAAAATTGAAGAAAATCTTTTCGGTTAAAAATTGTCTGTTTAATAAAAAAGTCAGGAAAAACAAATAGATATAGATCTTATAAATCAATAAAAAATCTTTGAAATTGGAGCCATTTAAGAAAATAGCATAAACTATGCTGAATACAATATAACCAAGGTTCAAAATAAAATAAGAAGAAATTCTTTTCCCAAATTTCATCTTCCCCATACTTAAAAATGAGATTAAAAAAAAACTTATCTCAAAAAAAGCATTAAAAAAAAAGGTGTGAGAGTAGACAAAAAGCCCTACAAAACCTATAAAATAAAATAAATGGAAATAAATTTTTCTAATCAACTTTTATCGCTTTAAAAAAGTCAAGTCTTTTTTCTTCAAATAGTAATGAATCTATAAAAGGTCTAACTTCATCTAACAAAACCCTTTTCCCTCTATTCTTGGAACAAAAATTTAATATTTCGGATTTGTATAAAGAAAGAGAACTCTCCTTATTTGGTAATTCTAGTAACCAATCCGGCTTATTTTTGATAAAAGCTGTATCTTGATAACAAAGAATCACTGGCAAGCCGTTTAATAAATATTCCCTAACTTTAAGAGGACAAGCCTCTTCCATTTTTTTTCTATACAAGGCTATAGTCCCTATTCCAACATCGCATTTGTCAATAATTTTTTGATACTCCTCCCTAAATAACATTCCATAATAATGAATATTATCCGCTTTATTATCCTTTTTTTCAAACCCCACGATATGAAAATCTAGCAAACCTCGTGTCTCTTCTGCAAAGCTTTCTATTATATCTAAACCATGCCAATTTGCTCCAGGAGTACCAATAAACAATAAATTAGGTTTCGAATTTACGTGTTTTATCTCATGTGTTTTATTTTCTTCTTTTAAATTTAAGGTATTCGGAATAACAATTGTTTTTAATCTATTGTTTACAGACTTCAAAAATTCTCTCTCCAATTCATACGTTACGCAAACTACGCCCTTAAACGAATTAAAAAAATGTTTATACGTTAGTAAATAGTATATATAAGCTAATTTATATTTAAAGTATATTTTAGATAACTGTTTAAACTCATTTAATTCGGAAGTATTGTATTCATAGATCGCTGTATATTTCTTTGCTATTTTATTAAGATATTTCTGATAAAACGTATTTCTTACATATAATACATCTGGATTAAAAATCTCGATATCTTTTTTAACTTTTTCGCAAAAAGAACTAGAATTAAAGATATCTAAAAAATATCTAAAACCTTTTTTCAACTTGTTGCCTTCGGTATAAACATTTATTATACTCTTTAACCTATAAAGAGAACTTTCTTCTAAATTTTGAGGGGTTATACAAAAAACTTCAACATTGTGACCAAAATGCTCCCAACTTTCTATTTGGGATACTATTTTTTTTACCACACCATCGTATAAATTTAAATTAATAACTAATAAATACGCTATCTTCATTCTAAATACAAAATAAATTTAAATTTCTTATTTACTAAATTAGACCTTTAACAAACACGTGCTAAGATATAAGGTTTAATTATTACTAAAAAGATTCATTATTTTTTCAAATTGTTTCTTTTTTGCTTCATTTTCTAAATAAGAATTATGCCAAAGTATTGAAAAATTACCATTAACTATATCAATTTCTTTTTTTAATGTATTTATTTGTTTTAAAGCTGAGTTATTATCTAAATTCATATATTTTTTATCGAATAAAGAACGATCCATTACAACCAACGGTCTAATTTTCAAATTTAAAGTCTTTCGTTCCATAAAACAATAAAAATGGTATTCTTTAGAAGTACCACATCTAAAACCAATGTGCTCGGCATAGCCTAGTGAACTATCGTACTTCATATTAACTGCCTCCAAATTTTTTTCGGTAATTCCTGTTTCCCATCTTAAAAAGTGCTGTCTACCCCCTCTTATCTCTTCAAGTTTTCCACCAGCCTCTTCATGTACCTTTTTTAACAAACCAAGTTCTTTTTTTACTTGCTGTTTGTTAGTATACGAATAATAACTTCCGTGATACCCTATTTCATGATTCCTATCTATTATTTTTTTCATTAAATCAATCACTTCTAAGCTTTCAATCTCATAATCGCCATCAATTGATTTTTTATTATTTTCTGGAATAAAATAAAACGCCATTTTAAGCCCCTGTTTTTCAGACACCTTCATCATAAAATTAAAGGTGTTAAAAGGGTCAAACTCCGTTTTTCTACAAATAAAAACTTTAAAAAAAATAATTAATGACCTTACGAAACTCTTCAATGACTTTCTAATTAAAAAATCCCCACCAATCCTTTTAATTATTCCAGGAAAACGAACTCCTTTGTCTTTAATATAATCAACATCACAACTTAAAAACACCTTAGTTTTATTCTTTTTTCGCTTTACATCTCCCCATAAATACTCTATGCATTCATATAAAATTTCTGTATAATAATCTATTAAGGGTTTCATTATAAATTTATGTTTATACGAAACACTTTCTTTAAAAGGAAACCTCCCATGATCATCTTTCACACCACTAACTAACTCTTCATAACGAGAAAGCATAAAAAAAGCTGATCCAAAAATATCAATGTCTAAATCTATTTTATCATTATTATACTTAAGTAAAGTACTACCATAAAGTATTGGTAAATCATTATATGCGTCACTAAAAAAAGTATTGCAAAAATTAATCGTTTCTAATTTATTTTGAGGTAGAACATCTTTTGAGAGCCACTTTTTCTCTTTAAATTTTTCAAAAAAACAAGAATTAAGAACAATTGATTTTTGTTTTTTTTCTAAAATAATGTGTCTTAAGGACTCATCTATATCAACACTGTACTCTATTCCTAAAAATAAATTGAAAATTTGTTGAAAGATATATCTTTTCTCTTCAATACAGATTGAATTTGTATAAATGTTAATCATTAGGTCCTAAATTTTATTACTCTGGCTGGATTTCCAACAGCTATTGCATTCTCTGGAATATTTTTAGTTACCACCGATCCTGCTCCAACTACAGCTCCATTACCAATAACGACTCCTTTTAAAATGATAACACCAGCGCCTATCCAAACATCGTCACCAATCACAACAGGTTTGCTGACATGTTTTTGATCATTCATTGGCGTCCCTTTCGAAATCCCATGATCTCTTCCCCATATAATCGTTTTAGGGCCTATCATGACATGATCCCCAAAGGTAATGTCTCCTAAAAAATGACAATTAGCATTAGCATAAAACTCATGTCCAACAACTATTTTTTTTTCTCCTATTAACCTACAATAGGGTTCTATTTTCGCTTTACCTTTAAACTCTACATTATTGAATACTGTGTTGTTGTGGATACGCACCCCTCTTTTCTTTAATTTTTTTTTTTGGAAAAAAAGTCTAATCCTATTTGGTATTGTTTTTGGCATTTATCGTCTAATGATTTTCTTAATTGCTGTTTTTACTATTTCCTTCAAAATTAAAAAAGAATCAAATACAAATGGTTTAATATCTTTTCTATCGTAAAGAGCAACATTTCTTTTATTCTTTATCAAATTAGCTTTAAAATAGTTAAAATACCTATTTCTAAAAATTAAATTAACTATTTCATGCTTTAAATATGAAAAATGGATGACTTCTTTCTTTTGGTTGTATTTTTCTATTGGAATCCCTAATGCATCACACCATTGCGTATATTGAAGGTACACTCCCGACAAATGCCCTAATCTATGCCACATCATAGATCGCAAATTAATTTCCATAAGTTTATATTTACCGTCTCTATGATCGAATTTAAATTCAGGCTCACAAATTCCATGTAAGTTCATGCCGTTAAGTAGAGTACGCCCCTGCTCCTCTATAATTTTAGGTGCTTGGTTTGAAGCACTAGAAAACACACCGTAATCATCTGGATATTGGGTTAGCTTTTTCCCTATCCATTCATTAATAATTGTATTTGATTTGGAACTTCTATAAGCTGTATATGCATAAATATTACCATTAGTATCCCCTGGTATAATTTCAGAAGCTACAAACGAAACTCCTTTTTCTAAGAGCTCTATAAGACGTCCTTTTATTTTTGAATACTCTTGATCATTTTCCAAGCGTATAGATCTAAATACTTTTATTTTTAAATCTTCTCTCTTATTTGGCTTAACAATAATAGGAAAAGGAATTTCCACTATTTTATTTAAATCTTCTATTAAACTTACTTCAATAGTCTTAGGGAAAGGCACCCCCAGTTTCTCACAAAAACTATATTGTATTGCCTTATTTGAAACTTCTAAAATATTTTCAGTATTAAAAGGTAAAAAACAAAAAGAGCTTATTTTCTCTCTCATACCAAATAAATTTTCTATCTGAAGATCGTCTGTAGGAAACAAAATTAAATATTCATATTTAACTCTAATTTCAACTAAAGCTTTGTATAATGATACTTCTGTTTTATCAATTATCGCACTATCCGTTATTTTATTACTGTAACTCGCAAGCTGATTCCCATAGTGTAATAAAATTATATCTTCTATACCAAAAGAACTTAATTCCTGTATAATAGAATATCCATTTACGTATCCTCCTAATATTACCGCACAAGTGCCATTAATTGATGCTTTTTTACCACTTTGTATCACCATTGTACTTATCTATTCTTTTTATAATTTTAGCGGGCACTCCTCCTAAAATACAGTTTCCCTCATCAAAACTTTTGTTTACAACAGCTCCTGCAGCAACAATTGTATGCTCTTTTAAATGAACCCCTGGAAGAATCACAACATTTGCTGCGAGCCAACAATCGTTCTCAATTTTTATAGGAGCAGCACTATCATGTATATCATAATTGGTAATATTATGGCTGGCGGAAATGACCTTAACACCTGGTCCTATTCTTACGTTTTCACCTATTTCAATGCCGTTTTTTGCTTGAAAATATTGTCCTGGTAAATACCCTGGATATGGTCTCCAATATGAAAGTTTTATACGGTCTGGGTAACTAACTACAGATGAATGATGTACTGGCCAAGGGACGTTAGAATTTATTCTTAAAATTCTTTGAAAAAGGAAATAATATAAACAGTTTTTTACACCAATATATTTTATTTTTCTATTGATTTTTTTAAGGTAATTCATTAGCGATTACTTTTTTATTAAAAAATACACTCTAATTACCATAAAAATGTAATATAATGATAATGCAGATACATACAAATATATAAAATCTAAAAAGTTCAATAAAAAAATATTAGATGTATTAAGAAGAAGAATACTTAAAATCAACAACGCTACATTCCAAAAAAAAGACTCTTTCTGTTTCTCAAAAACACTAAATGTTATGCTAAAAGGTACAGTCATAAACTTTACAGAAAACAATATTATAAGAGGTTTAGCATATACTCCTGCCAATTTCCACTCTTCCCCAAATACAAATACATAAATATCTTCAACAATGAAATATAGTGGACAAAAAACAATAAGACTAATGATAAATAGCCTTATTAATGTTTTTTTGAACAATTCTACAGCTGATTTTTCAACTCTATATTCGGAAATTTTTTGTAGATACACCTGACTTATAGAGTTACCAATCAAGGATGCTGGCATTCCTAAATATTTATAGGCAAAAGAGTATTGTCCCAGGGTCAATAATCCATATAAGTTTGATACAAAAAGATTAACCATATTATTCGAAAAAGAATTTAAAAAGATTCCCCAAAGAGAAAATTTTGGAAAATCGATATAACGCAAACCTAGCTTTTTCAAATCATTAAAAGAGGTTGTTTTTAAAACTTCTTTATTAAACAAAAATGTTTTAATCATTTTAACATTCCCAAAAAAATGAGACAAGCTTTGTCCAATTATTAAACCTCCATTTGTAAATTTTATAATTCCAAAAAACAGTTGAGAAATACTACCTCCAAAAGCTTTGAATACATTAGCACGAGCAATATTTTTAAACGCTTTTTCCCTTGTATTAAAATAGTTTAAAGCATTAAAAACACCCATCATTAAAACGCTTAATGGAACTAAATAAAGCCATTTTTCTAATTTAGGATCTCCAAGATAAAATGCAATTTTAGCTGAAAAAAAAATAACAGATATGAGTGCTATAAGAGATACAACAATTGAAATAATAATGGCTAAGAGAGTTATTTGAACGCCCTCTTTACGTGTTTTAGGTAATACTATCGCCAACTCATATCGGCCATTAGCAATAACTCCCAAAAGTTGTACAATAGACAAATATAGTGCTAAACGACCAAAATCTTCTGGCGAATAGATTCGAGACAAAACAGGAGCTAATAGCAATGGGATAACCTGTGCTATAGCCGTCCCTGTCATGAGTGTTAAAACATTTTTAGAAAATTCAGATTTTTTTAACTTACTTAATATACCTGATATAAAATCATTATTTAACATTTAAAAAACTGTGATATTCCCCTTTTAAACCAATTGGCTTAGCATTTCTAATACTTTGTACTATTTCTATCGCAGTTCTTGCAGCTCCTAATCCATAACCTTTACCTTCTATGATATCTTTATATACCATAGTATGTAAGTCGGTAAAACCGCCACTAAACTCTAATTCCTCTCCATCAATAGTAATAGACCTAAATGTTGTTTGTCCTTTTTTCTTCACATCTTCAGGTAAGTAGTCTGCATTTATTGACAAAAACCACCTTACTCTTGCGTTTTCAAATTCTAAATAGCCAGCAGCTCTATCATGTTCATGAACATGAACTGTATTCTCTTGAATATCTCCAAATATCCAAGATAGCATATCATAAAAATGCACGCCTATATTCGTTGCTATACCCCCAGATTTACTTTTGTCACCTTTCCAAGACGTATGATACCAATTCCCTCTTGAAGTTAGATACGTTAAGTCTACTTCAAACTTGGTATCCTTTTTAGTGTTTTTAACTTTTTCTTTTAATGCTATAATCGATGGATGTACACGTAATTGAAGTATATTATATACCTTTTTCCCTGTTTTTTCTTCTACTTTTTGTAATTTATCTATATTCCAAGGATTTAAAACCAGAGGTTTCTCACATATAGCATCTGCTCCACTTCTCAAAGCAAATCGAATATGAGCATCATGTAAATAATTAGGGGAACATATACTTACATAATCTAGAAAAACATTTTGTTCGTATTTTAATTTTTCTATATGCCTGTCAAATCTTTCAAACTCTACAAAAAAATCAGCTTTAGGAAAATGAGAATCTATTATACCAACGCTATCGTTTTTATCGTATGCAGCTAAAAGTGTATTATTTGTATCCTTTATAGCTTTCATATGCCTCGGTGCTATATAGCCTGATGCACCAATCAAAGCAAAATTTTTCATATTAATTCTTTAAGTTCTTTTGTTATGTAAAATACTTCTTCTTCTGTTAAGTAAGGATTCATAGGCAAACTCATAATTTCACTAGAAATTTTTTCCGAAATTGGAAAATCGCCTCTCTTATATCCTAAATATTCAAAACATTCTTGTAAATGAAGCGGTTTAGGGTAGTGTACTGCTGTTGGAATCCCTTTTTCTTTAAGCCATCTTTGAACGTTATCCCTTTCTTTAACTCGAATAGAATACTGAGCCCATACAGATGTATTGTGATTTTTTATAAAGGGAATAGATATATGATCTTTAAGTAATTCGTTATATTGCTTCGCAACGGTTTGTCTTCTCTCAACATCCTTATCATAATGCTTGAGCTTAACTAAAAGAATAGCAGCCTGTAATGTATCAAGACGCCCTCCCATACCTACATACTTATGAATATACCTTTGAGTTTGTCCATGAACCCTCATACTTTTAATTTTATTTGCTAAGGATTCATCATTCGTAAATAAGGCACCTCCATCTCCAAAACACCCTAAAGGTTTTGCTGGAAAAAATGAAGTGCATCCTACAGTAGACAGGTTGCAACTTTTTATATTTTTATATGTAGCTCCAAAACTCTGAGCTGCATCTTCAATAACCACTAGACTATGTTTCATTGCTAATTCGTTGAGCTCATCCATCTCTGAAGTTTGACCATATAACGAAACTGGCATTATTACTTTAGTCTTAGCTGTAATTTTTTCTTCTACTAAATCTACATCAATATTATAAGTTAATGAATCAATATCAACGAAAACAGGTACTGCTCCAAGAAAAGCAATAGTTTCTGCTGTTGCAATAAAAGTAAATGGTGTTGTTATAATTTCATCTCCTGGTTTAATATTTAATGCCATCATAGCTAATAAAAGAGCATCGGTACCTGAAGAACAGGTAATCGCGTATTTGGCTCCAGTATAATTTTGCAACGCTTTTTCTAAATCTACAACTTCTTGTCCCATGATAAACCTAGAAGAAGAAACCACATCTTCCATAATCTGATCAATTGCTTGTTTATGCTCTTGATACGCTTTTTGTAAATTAGCAAAATCTATCTTCATCTTTTACTTTGTTCTTTTAACAGTATCACTTTTTAGATCCAAAACAAACTCATGACCACTTTCTAAGCATAGGGCCTTATTGTTTTCGTCAAAATTTAAACGATGTCCATATTCACTCACCCAACCTATTTGTTGAGCAGGGTTTCCAACTATTAAAGCGTAAGCTTTAATAGATTTTGTAACAACTGCTCCAGCACCTATTAAAGCATATTCACCTATATCATTTCCACAAATAATGGTAGCATTAGCACCAATAGAAGCCCCTTTTCTAACATTAGTTTTTGCGTATTGACCTCTTCTATTTATAGCACTTCTAGGATTAATAACATTTGTAAAAACCATAGAGGGCCCTAAAAAGACATCATCTTCACATATTACTCCAGTATAAATAGAAACATTATTTTGAACTTTAACATTTCTTCCTAATTTCACCCCAGGAGATACGACTACATTCTGTCCTATATTACAAGATTCACCAATCTCGCAATCGGCCATTATATGAGAAAAATGCCAAATCTTAGTGCCATTACCAATATTAGAGTTCTCATCAATAACTGCCGTTTCGTGAGCTATATATTTTTTATCAATCATATTATTAGATCACTAAAGTCTATCTGTTATTATTTCTTTTGGTAGAAAACTTTTTACATCATAAATGACAGCTTTTTCATTAGCTAGAGAAGAAACGTCTATGTTTTTAAAAGCATCATGCCCTACGGTTAAAACGATTACGTCATACTTCTTGTTAACATTTTTAATCAAATCAATACCATATTCATGTTTTACTTCTAGATGATCTGCATGTGGATCATATACATCAACAGCTATCCCAAATTCTTTTAACTCACTAACAACATCTATTACTTTTGAATTTCTTATGTCAGGACAATTTTCCTTAAACGTAATTCCTAACACCAAAGCTTTAGCATTTTTTACACGATGGCCTTCTCTCACCATCAGTTTTACAATTTTATTGGAAATATGCTTTCCCATTTCGTCATTAATCTTCCTTCCTGATAAAATTACTTGTGGATGGTAACCTAAACTTTCTGCTTTATGCGTCAAATAAAAAGGATCAACACCTATACAGTGCCCCCCAACGAGCCCTGGTCTAAAGGGTAAAAAATTCCATTTAGTTCCAGCAGCTTCTAAAACTTCTAAAGTATCAATACTCATTTTATCAAAAATTAAAGCTAATTCATTAACAAAAGAGATGTTTAAATCTCGTTGCGTATTTTCGATAATTTTTGAGGCTTCAGCAACTTTTATTGATGAAGCTTTATGTGTTCCTGCTGTAACGATCGAAGCATATAATTTATCAACTACATCAGCAATCTCTTCAGTGCTGCCTGAAGTAACTTTTATAATATTATGAACTCTTCTAACCTTATCACCTGGATTTATTCGTTCTGGAGAATATCCACAATAAAAATCCTCATTAAATTTAAACCCACTTACAGATTCTAAAATAGGCACGCAAATCTCTTCGGTACAACCAGGAAAAACTGTAGATTCATATATTACAATATCACCTTGTGATAAATACTTTCCTGCTAGCTTACTTGCACCTTTAATAGGCCTTAAATCCGGTTTTTTGAATTCATCTATGGGTGTCGGAACAGTAATGATATAAATATTTGCATCTCGCAAGCTTTCTTCATCAGATGTATAATGTATTGTATTCAAACTTCTAATCTCATCACTGGAGACCTCGTGTGTTATATCAACACCCTCTATCAATTCGTTTACTCTAATTTCATTTATATCATATCCACAAACCGAATATCCATTCTTACTAAACTCAACTGCGAGAGGTAAACCAACATATCCTAAGCCAATAACAGCTATTTTATATTCTTTTATATTCATTATAAATTATTTTGAAGCCGTATACAAAATACTGTTCTTAGGTCGCTTAGCAAAAGTACGATAATTGTTGATTTCGACAAGATTTATATTCCCAGATAAGTTGTTTTGAGATAGTATTTGTTTGGCAAAATCAAACCAAGTCATCACCTTTTCATCACAAAAATGATATACTCTATAGTCTTTATTTTCATTAGATATAAAACTTATAAGGTATTTCGCTAAGTTAACAGTATCTGTAGGACAACCTTTCTGTTCGTTTGTTATACGCAACTCTTTTTCTGTCTTAGCCTTTTCTAAAATAATCCTGTAAAAATTTTTACCATAAACTTTACTATACAACCAAGATGTTCTTACTATAAAAAACTCTTTCAAAGTCTCTTGTATATACACCTCTCCTAGCAATTTAGATTTCCCATATTCATTAATAGGATTAACTTTATCAAATATCGTGTATGCTTCATTTTTTTCACCATCAAACACGTAATCTGTAGAGATATGGATCAATATCACCTCTCGCTTTTTACAAGCTTCAGCTAAATACCTAACTGCTTTGGCATTAACTTCATAAGCTAACTCAGGTGATTTCTCTGCCTGCTCTACATTCGTATAAGCGGCACAGTTTATACAATATTTAAAATCAGTATTTTCAAAAAAGACATCTATATCATCCTTTTTTGTGATATCTAAATGCGCTTTAGATACGAATACAAAATCTAAATCTAAATCATTTTCTAGGTACAACTCTTTAATTGTCTGCCCCAGCTGGCCATTGGCTCCTGTTACTAAAACTTTTTTTTTCATCAAAACAACATTTCAAATGTTGGTAACTCCATATCTTTCTCTGAAATCAACATGTCATCATAAGGCAAACCCCAATCTATATTCAATGACTTATCACTAAATAGTATCCCAGACTCTGACTCTTTATTGTAAAAATTATCGCATTTATATGAAAACAGGGTATTCTCTTCAAGTGCAATAAAACCATGAGCAAACCCCCTAGGCACATAGAGTTGTTTTCTATTTATACCATCCAGATAAATTGAAAAATAATTGCCAAAAGTTGCAGAATCTTTTCTAAGATCAACACAAACATCTAATACTTTACCACGAATAACTTGTACTAGTTTTGCTTGTGCATTCTCTCCTTTCTGAAAATGCAAGCCCCTCAACACACCTTTAGAGGATTGTGATAAATTATCCTGAACAAACTTGGTCTTAATTCCCGTTTTATCTCTAAAAGAATTTGCATTGAAAGTTTCTAAAAAAGCCCCCCTTTCATCTTCAAAAAGACGCGGTGTAAGTACAAAACAACCTTTAATATATGTTTCTTGAACTTTCATTTTCAATCATTTTAGTTGTTGTAAATACTTACCATAACCACTTTTGAGTAGCGGCTCTGCTAATTCATTCAATTGGATTCTATTTATATATCCCATTCTATATGCTTCTTCCTCTATACATCCTATTTTTTGCCCTTGTCGTTCTTCAATAACTTGAACAAATTGAGAGGCTTGCATTAAAGAGATAAATGTTCCTGTATCTAACCAAGCTGTTCCTTTATCTAGCAATTGCACCTTGAGTAAACCTCTATTGAGATATTCTTTATTAACGTCTGTTATCTCTAATTCTCCTCGTTGACTTGGGCCTATATTTTTTGCTATTTCTATTACAGAATTATCATAAAAATAAATACCAGGAATTGCAAAATTAGACTTAGGCTGTTCTGGTTTTTCTTCTATGGAAATCACTTTATTATCACTATCAAACTCAACGACGCCATACCGCTCAGGATCTTGAACATGGTACGCAAAAACAACACCTCCATTTGGCTCTGTATTGCTTTGTAAAGCCTTACTCAAGCCAGAACCATAAAATATATTATCTCCTAAAATTAACGCGACACTATCACTTCCTATAAAAGACTCTCCTATAATAAAAGCTTCAGCTAAACCTCTTGGTTCCTCTTGGATCTCATAATCAAACCTACACCCATAAGCACTACCATCTCCTAATAATTCCTGAAATCTAGGTAAATCTTTAGAGGTGGAAATCACAAGAATTTCTCTAATTCCACTAGACATTAACGTAGTTAATGGATAGTATATCATTGGTTTGTCATAAACAGGCATCAACTGCTTACTCACAACCTTTGTTAAGGGATATAATCGTGTTCCAGACCCTCCAGCTAATATAATCCCTTTCATAATGATTCATATTTCTTAATATACCAGTCTATTGTTTTAACAATACCTGATTCAAAATTCTCTTTAGCGTTCCATCCTAATTCCTCTTCTATTTTAGAAGCATCAATAGCGTATCTATAATCATGACCTGGTCTATCTTTTACAAAAGAGATTTGTTTTATATACGATTCTTCTTTGGGTTTAATCTTGTCTAAAGTATCACAAATAAAACGCGCTATACTCAAATTATCCCACTCATTCTTGCCTCCGATATTATAAGTTTCCCCAGCTATCCCTTCTCTAAATGCAAGATCTATTCCTTTACAATGGTCTTCCACGTACAGCCAATCTCTAATATTTTTACCATCTCCATAGATTGGAATAGGGGCACCACTTAATGCTTTCCTTATGATAGTAGGAATTAATTTCTCGTCATGCTGGTTTGGACCATAATTATTAGAGCAATTTGTGGTCACAACATTCATTCCATAAGTATGAAAATAACTTCTAACGATAAAATCTGATGACGCTTTTGAAGCGCTGTAAGGACTATTTGGAGCATAAGCAGTTTGCTCTGTAAACAACCCTTTTTCTCCTAAAGACCCATAGACTTCATCCGTTGATATGTGTAAAAACCTTGATCGCTCATGCTCTTCTTTTATTGAATGAGCACCCGACATCCAGTGATTTCTAGCAACGTCAAGTAGATTAAACGTCCCCAATATATTTGTGTCAATAAATGCACCTGGAGAAACTATTGAATTATCAACATGAGACTCTGCAGCAAAATGAATAACACCCGAGAAATTGTATGTTTTAAATAAGCGCTCTACTAAACCTCTATCACAAATATCACCTTGAACAAAATCATAATTTAAATGGTGTTCGACAGCTTTTAAATTAGAAGTACTACCCGCATATGTTAACTTATCTAAATTGACTATTTTAGAAGAAGGATTAGAATTCAAAAAAAAATGTATAAAATTTGAACCAATAAACCCCGACCCTCCTGTTATTAAAATATACATTTAATCTAAATATTATACTAATTTAACTTTTTTAAAAATTTTCCTAATCCAATCAACATAAATATAGAAGCTACAAATACTGCTAATAAAAGAGGTAAGCTCAACTTCTTTTTATTAGTCCAGCTTCCTACTTCATAACCCGTTTTTGGAAACTTAGTCAATACGTTAATCACATTATTTTGATTCACCAACAAACTATCAATAGATCTCCTTTCTTTTTCATATTGATTTTTCACCTCTAAAACTTCTAATTCATTAACAAACAATCCAGCAGAGTTTGATTCCCTCATGTAAACATTAGTCGCCGAATTATTCGCATTAGGTTTTTTAGACTCATTAACCCTAATACTTAAGTACTGTTTAACCAAGGAGTCCGTTAATTCTACTTGTTTCTCCAGTGCTTTATCTTGCTTTTTAAGAATGTCTACATTAGTTTTTAAAATCTCATCTAGATAGGGGTTACTAGATAATGCTCCCACAAATCCGTCAGCTATCTTTTCGTATATCGTTTTATCTGTAGTCGTTAAATTTATACTATGCGTCCTGTGATCATCTATAGTTAAAGATGCTTTATATCTATCATAGGTCATTTCTAAACGAGATATGGAATCTAAATTCAAATAGAATTCCGAATACGATTTTGCAATCACATTTTCGTTAATAATTGGTTCAATACTAAAGGTTTTTAATTTAGACGCGTCCGATCTAGAAATATTCAATCTTTCAGACAGCTCTACAGAATCTTTATCAACATAAGCTAATTGGTGAAATTCTGCTATATTTTCATAGACCTGCCTTGCTGCGCTAAAGTTAGTTTCAATTGTCATATTTGCAGCATATAAATCCGTAGAGTTTTTATCCCAAAAATAACCTCCAATACCCCCTATAACAACAGCACCAACATACCAAATGTAACGCTTATAAAAATGAGAAAGAATTTGTACAATTAACTTAAAAATACCATTAAAAATACTAGCTATAAACTTAGAAAACCGATCAAACATATTACCGATCAGCTTAAACACCTGCCCTAAATCTACCTCATCTGATGATTGTTGTGGTTGCTTTGGTAAATTTTCACTCATAATAATTACTAATTAAATATCTGTTCTAAAATCGTTCTCGTTATCAAATACGTTGGTTTAACACCAGACGTTCCTAAGCCTCCTGAGGCTAATGTACTCCCTGTTTCTAAAGGGTTATCACTCGCGTAATACGCATATCTTACTTTAACATCTTTTTTTATGCTTCCTCTTACTTTAGAAGCCGCTTGAATTGCTTTTTGATAGTGAGCGCCTTCCATTTCGAGTCCTATAACGCGCCAAGTGGATTCGTGAAAAAACTCTAGTATATCTTTGTTCTGAAGCGAGGTTCCTAAAACCGTAATCATAGCACCTTCATAAACAGAAACCCCTTGGCATTCCAAATCTTTTTTCGCTAATTCGTTTTTAAACGGATAATTATCGGCAGTACCTTCAAAAATATGCGCAGATGGAATCATAATATCCCCTTTGCCACCTTCTAAAATTCCTGCTTTACCCATTATTGAAACAGACTCTACATCTAGATGTACTAATGCCCCCTGTTCGGTTTCAAAAGGCTTTAATAATTCATCAATAGTCTCATAGGCTTGCTCTCCAAAAGCATAATCCATGACCAATATAACTGGTTTTTTTGACTTTAAAACAGATTCATCATTTTTAATATCCAATTTTGAATAGTCCAACCGATCTGTATCAAATATCTGTACGTCAATATTTGCACCAGATGTATCATCAATATGAAGCATCCCATACCTATCTGCCTCTACCTTAACTTTATCTCTTAATGCCTTATTGGCATTATCACTCAACATTTTATACACTTCAAAAATATCATGCTTTGAAGCTAATGTTTTTAAGCTTGAAGGCGCAAACAGAGTATTCATCACACTATGCATATTGGCACTAATAATATGAATAGGCCTGTCTAAAAGTTTTCGTTTATAAAGTGTTGTTTTAACAGTATGCGCCCAAATACCACCATGAATATGATGCCCTATTTCTTCTCTTAATATGGGACTAAAAGTCACCAAACGCTTATCGTTTGAAACCTGCTCTGCAATGGCTTGCTTGCCTAACCAATATATAATATGCAAAAAGCGTTCTGGCTGCGTATTAACTGCAAAATCGTTATAAATATCACTTATTTCACTAAATGAACGCCCTAAAATACTGGCTGCATAAGAAGTAGCAATTTCTCTTTCTTTCTGAGATAGCTTTTTAGTAGATTTCACTACTTTTTCAAGCTTTTGCCAGTCCTTAGATGTAGTACCTAACTCATCTATAATAACACTTTTACTAATTTTATGAGATTCAATAAAAAGAAACGTAAGGTGCGTCATGATATCATAAATATCAGACCGTCCTCTGGTCATCTCAATATTCATTTGCTCATCATCTATACGGTAACAATTACGTCGTCTTTTTTCTGGTACAATAGAGGTGAAGTGGGACTTAGAATACCCTTCGTCGCTAGTAAGATTAATGCGAGAGCACTCTTCAATACCTCTAGGCAACCTATCTATAACGTATAATAATCCTTTAAGTTCTACACGCTCTTCTGCTACAGAACCATATATTTCGGGACGCAGTGACAATAAGGCTTGACGTAAGGTTTCTCCCGAAACCCCCATTGGTTTATAAAAGCCTCTATTAAAAAGATGACGCATAGCAACGTACATACGTTCTATAGCATTGGAGCTTTCTTGAGCTCTGGTTCTTTCGTACCTTTTGGTGTGTTCCATATGTTTTAAAAAACGCTACAAATGTACTATTATTTTTCAACCAAATTAGATAACACATCTGCAATCTTTCTGTCATTAGACAATCGTGGTATTTTATTTTGTCCACCCAATTTTCCTATAGATTTCATGTAAGTTTCAAAACCATTTTTCTTCACACAGGTTATTTTTAATTGTTGCAACACCTTTCCTTCAATCAAATCAAAATAATAGGTGTTCTGCGCTTGTAAAGAAGCATCTAGCTTTTTTGCGAGATCCTCTATATCTTCTGGTAGATTTTCAAACTCCACAAACCATTCATGATAGGGCAATCCCTCTTTGGGGTTAATTTGAGGCGCTACAGTAAATTCAGAAATACGAATAGCTGTTTGTGCTATAGCTTCCTGCATGGCTTGCTCTACTTCCTTGCCTATAACATGTTCTCCAAATGCAGAAATAAAATGTTTTATCCGCCCAGAAACAATAACTCTATAAGGCTTTAAATGTGTAAACTGTACCGTATCGCCAATATTATAAGCCCATAATCCAGCATTTGTACTAATGATCATAACATAATTTACACCAAGTACCACATCTTTAATGGTAATACGTTCTGGGTTTTCATTAAAAAAATCGTCTGTTTTTATAAATTCGTAAAAAATTCCCGAATTTAGCTGTAACAACATCCCTTTAATGTTTTGTTTGTCTTGAAATGCAAAAAAGCCTTCACTAGCAGGGTACAATTCTATACTATCTACGCTTCGGCCTATTAAGTTTTCAAATTTTGCCCGATAAGGTTCATAATTTACCCCTCCAAAAATAAATAAACTAAAATTCTTAAAAACAGCACCTACTTTTTGCTCCGTTTTCTGCTGTAGTTTTTCAAAATACATCTGTACCCACGATGGAATTCCCGAAATTACAGTCATGTCTTCTGGCAACGTTTCTTCTACGATAGCATCTACTTTAGTTTCCCAATCTTCAATACAGTTGGTTTCCCAAGAGGGCAATCTGTTTTTTTGCAAATACTTTGGCACATAATGGGCAACAATACCCGAAAGGCGTCCTAATTGAACACCATTTTGAGTGTTCAGAATTGGGCTTCCTTGCAAAAAAATCATCTTACCGTTTACAAATTTGCTTTTTCCAGTCTCGTTAATGTATAATAAAATCGCATTTCTAGCCGCCTCAACATGGCTTGGCATACTGGCTTTTGTGATGGGTATGTATTTAGAGCCCGAAGTTGTTCCTGAGGTTTTCGCAAAATACAAAGGCAGACCCTCCCAAAGCACATTCTCTTCTCCAGCAACTACACGTTCTACATAGTGCTTTACAGCTTCATAATCTCTTACAGGTACACGTGCTTTAAAATCGTGATAAGACGTGATTTCCTCAAAATTATGATCTTTTCCAAATGCCGTACGCTTGGCTTTTTCAATTAAATCTAAAAAAACACGTTCCTGTGTTTCAATGGGGTTGCTCGCCCATTTCTCAACCTTATGCGCCACATATTTGGCAAAGGGTTTTGCTAATATTGATTTTATCGACATTGTTTATTCGAAATCTATAAAATTAGTTGGATTAATAGGGTAGCCGTCACTCCACAATTCAAAATGCAAATGTGGTCCTGTAGACAGTTCGCCCGTATTCCCAGAAGTAGCAATAACCTCTCCCGCTTTTACCAAATCGCCTTGACGTTTTGTTAACGTTGCATTGTGCTTGTAAATTGAGATTAAGCCATAACTGTGTTCTAAAATAATCACATATCCCGTACTTGCTGTCCATTCTGCAAAAACAACACTGCCATCGGCGGTCGCTTTTATTGGTGTGTCTTTTGCCACTACAATATCTATAGCGTAGTGTTTATCTTTCAAACTATAGTGCTCGCTTATGACACCCGTTACCGGTGGGAATAAAACAAAATTAGTAACAGAGGTCGCAGATTCAAACAAACTATACTTGTCCTCTTTATCTATTTTCTCTCGCAATAGGGAATCTGCTCTATTCGGATTCAAATCCACCTCACTAATCTCTAATTTAGTAGCCTCTGCAATAGAGTCTCTATTAAGTTCTTCTGAAGTAACATCTCCCTTAAGCACCTTTTTAATCGATCCTAAATACGTAGAATTCATTGCCAAAACCTGTTGTAAAGAATCTGTCTTAAAACTCAACTCTGTCGCCCGCTTTTTTAGTGCCGTTGAAGAATACCCTGGTATGTATTCTTTTAAAGGTGAATAGGCGATAAATAGAATTGTAAAAACAATAATTAAAATACTTGAGAACGTAACCACAACAAATACATTAAGTCGGGTTAACTTCAATGATAGACGTTCTTCAAACGTATTTTCATTAAGAATAACCAAACGGTATTTATCTAATAGCTTCTTCTTGATTTTTTTTGGTTGCTTTTTCCCCATAATTACCACAAATTAAATAAAATTATCTCAAGACACCTATTTTCTCTTCGCTAAACCTTTAGTATGTAAAATTAAAAACGCCTTTATTAAAGTTTAATTATTAACTTTGTACTTTAAATCAAAATATTATGAGTTTATATATATTACCACTAGCCATTGGTCCTATGCAAATAACTTTAATCGTAGTTGTTGTATTATTGATTTTTGGTGGTAAAAAAATACCTGAATTAATGCGAGGCTTAGGTAGCGGTATTAAAGAATTTAAAGACGCTAGTAAGGAAGAAGAACCTAATGATGGTAAAACAGAATAGATTACTTCTTATCACAACATATACAAACCAACATTTCTAACATGTTGGTTTTTTTATGCATTTAATTTTAACGAAACATCCATTTAATATTAAAACCGTAGTTTTGTAAAAAACTTAATATCTTCACTTCACCTAAATATTAAGTTTATTAGAACGAATTCCTAACTCTTTTAGGAAATGAAAATGATTACAAAACATATAAATGGCAAGAAAAAAAAGAAGGACATCTAATTCTAAGATAAACAACCTTACCAACACCATACTGAGCATCCTTAAAAAGGAACGCACTAAAACATTTAACTACAAGCAAATTGCTTCTAAACTAGGTCTTAACGATGCTAGCAGCAGAAATCAAATCATAAAGACTCTAGCCAAACTGGCTGGAAAACAAGAAATTGAACAAATAGAACGTGGTAAATTTAAAGCTGTAACTAACGCAGAGTACCATATTGGTACCTTAGATATGGCTGCCAAAGGCAATGGCTACGTTATTTGTGATGCTTTTGAAGAAGACGTGTTTATTGCTTCAAATAACATCAATAAAGCTTTGCATGGCGATCAGGTAGAATTTTATGCCTACAAGCGCCCTAAGCGTGGTAAAAGAGAAGGCGAAATTACAGCCATCGTTAAACGTGCTAAATCAGAATATGTTGGAGTGTTACAAATGCAGAAAAACAATAATTATGCTTTTGTAGTACCAGACAATTCTAAAATGTATAAAGACATCTTTGTCCCTATTAATAAAACACTTAAAGCTGAAGATGGCGATAAAGTATTAGTTACTCTTGAAGATTGGCCTGACAAAGCAGACTCGCCTAATGGTAAAGTTACCCAAATTTTAGGGAAACCAGGGGAACACAATACAGAAATTCATGCCATCTTAGCCGAGTATGGCTTACCTCACGAATTTCCTGACGAAGTAGAAGCCTATGCTAATGCTATAGACACATCTATTACAGCAGAAGAAATTGCCAAACGCCGCGATATGCGTCAAGACTTAACCTTTACTATCGACCCTAAAGATGCTAAAGATTTTGATGATGCGCTTTCGTTTGAAGTTTTAGACAATGGCCTTTATGAAATTGGCATACACATCGCAGACGTATCACACTATTTGCAAGAAGGCACCGTACTAGACGACGAAGCTTACGAACGTGCAACTTCTGTATATCTGGTGGATAGGGTTGTCCCCATGCTTCCAGAGGTATTATCTAACAAAGCCTGTTCTTTAAGGCCTCACGAAGAAAAATACACTTTTTCTGCAGTCTTTAAAATGAATGATAAAGCTGAAATTAAAGACCAATGGTTTGGACGTACTGTAACTTACAGTGATGCTCGTTATGCTTATGAAGAAGCGCAAGCTGTAATCGAATCTAAAACCAATACCATTCCAGAAGATGTGTCTCTAACAGGAAAAGCTTATCAAACCGATCAAAAACTAGCAGATGCCATCTTAAAAATGGACGAACTGGCCAAAATAATGAGAGGCAGACGCATGCGGGATGGCGCCATTTCGTTTGATAAAGTTGAGGTGAAATTTAATTTAGATGAAGCCAATAATCCAGAAGGCGTTTATTTTAAAACGAGTAAAGATGCCAATAAACTTATTGAAGAGTTTATGCTTCTGGCAAACCGAAAAGTTTCAGAATTTATTGGCAAGCAATCGCCTAAAAAAACTTTTGTGTACCGTGTGCATGACGAACCCGACGAAAGCAAGTTGGCAGCATTACAAAATGTGGTAAGTCGTTTTGGGTATAAGCTTAATTTTACAGACAGAAAATCTACCACAGCATCTTTAAATGGATTGCTAAAAGAGGTTGTAGGTAAAAAGGAACAAAATTTAGTGGATACTTTAGCCATAAGAAGTATGAGTAAAGCCGAATATACCACACGTAATATTGGTCATTATGGCTTAGCATTCGATTATTACAGTCATTTTACATCTCCCATAAGACGGTATCCAGATGTGATGGCGCACCGTTTACTACAACACTATATCGATGGTGGTAAACCTGCTAATGAAGAACTTTACGAAGAAAAATGCAACCATTCCAGTAGTATGGAAATGTTAGCCACTAAAGCCGAACGCGATTCGATAAAATATATGCAAATACGCTTTATGGAAGACCATAAAGACCAAGAGTTCTTAGGCGTTATCTCGGGGGTTACAGACTGGGGTATCTATGTGGAAATTATTGCGAATAAATGTGAAGGTATGGTAAGTGTTCGCGACATGACTGACGACCATTACGCTTTCGACCAAGACCTATACGCCATGGTAGGAAGAACAAACAAAATAGCATACCAGCTAGGCGATGAGGTTATCGTAAAAGTAAAAAATACCGACTTAGTAAAAAAACATTTAGATTTCACATTGGTTGGAAAACCAGAAGCTTTAGAAGCTTAAATAGTCTTAAAATTCAAAATAACAATAATCCTATATCTGTTTTAACAGTATAGATAGAGAACCATCTAGGGTTGAACTTTATTCTTAAGTTCGGCCCTATTTTATGACTTAGACGCTTGTGGTCCATGTTGAAATGGCCTTAAGACTTAAACACGGTGTTGTGTTTTTAAGCTTCTCAAAACTTAAACTAAAGAACAACTTAGAATTATAAAATTTTCCTAAATACAATAAGCATGGTATAATAATTGGTAATTTTACATCAAAATAAACATCCAATGAAACACATCGCTCTTTTAATAATAAGCATAATCAGTCTGTCTTTAACTTCACAAAATCAAATTGAAAAAACTGTTGGACAATTTAACGAACTTAAAGTCTATGATTTAATAGATGTAGAATTAATAAAATCCAATATCAATAAAGTTATCATCTCTGGAAAAAACAAAAATGAAGTCGTTGTTAACAACAAAAATGGTACACTTAAAATAAAAATGAAGCTTGAAGAAGCTTTCGATGGGGGCCAAACGCAAGTACAGCTTTATTATACGTCTTTAGACATCATAGATGCTAACGAAGGTTCAAAAATCCATTCGAAAGACACCATAGATCAATTCGAAATAAAACTCAACGCACAGGAAGGGGCTAAAATTAACGCCAACTTAAAAGTTACTTATGCAACAATTAGAGCCGTAACAGGGGCTCATGTCACCACATCGGGAGCAGCACAACATCAAAATATCTCTATATACACAGGAGGTGTTTATAACGGTAAATCATTAGAAACACAACATTCTGAAGTTTCTATAAGAGCCGCTGGAGAGGCAAATGTTTTTGCCGTTGAAAAAGTTATTGCTAAAGTTAGAGCGGGAGGGGACATCAATATCTATGGCAATCCTAAAAACGTTGAACAAAGTAAAATTTTAGGCGGACGTATTAAGGTGGTAAACTAACCCAATTTCTAACCCCTAAAACTAAAGTGAATTGAGTAGGAGAGAAGGTGCTATAACTAGAAACTTTAGATGATAACACTTTAATTACAAGACACATAAATACAAATTGCATTAATCTTCACATAATAACATTTTAAATTTTTTACTATATTTGATTGAAAATAATTTACAACTCTAATTCGTTTTAGAAGTGCTCGATGTACCTACTAAATTTAGCCCGCTATGTATAGTAAACAGATACTTTATAGTTTAATATATTTCATTCTTTTATCTACTGTGTCTCAAAATTTTTATGCCCAAGCTCCTTTTGGAACCGCTGGAACACATACTGCTGTTCCTAAAGACACGCCTAATATTCCATTTGGATATTATGAATATTTACCAACAGACTTTAATCCAACAACATCCAAAACCTACCCTTTAATCTTATTTTATCACGGTTTAGGCGAAAAAGGTAATGGCACTACAGAACTTTCTAAATTGTTAGTTACAGGCGTTCCTCGATACATCGCACAAGGAAATACCTTTGAAGCTATTGTTATTTCTCCTCAAAGTAGTTCTGGTTGGTTTAGCTCTGCTAATTTTTTGTCGCTTTACAATTATATCATTAGCAACTACCCCATAGATGCAAACCGTGTGTATGTAACAGGTTTGAGTGCAGGTGGTGGGAGTACATGGAATGCTTTAAAGGAACACAGTGACAAAATTGCCGCTGCTGTTCCTATTTGTGGAGCGGGTCGAGTACAAGATAATGCATCGACATTACAGCAAACTCCAATTTGGGCACATCATAATTTTGAAGACAAAATCGTTACGATTGGGCAAACTATTAACAATATGAATAGAATTGCTTTTATTGAAACTTCTGTAATGTCTGTGTATCCTTATGGGCCAAATAGAACCGTAGCAGATGCTGATTATTCTATGCAATTCAATACAGCCTCTAACACTTGGACCACAGCTTCTGGTGTAAATGCACCTGTAGATCATTTAGCATTTACACTATATAAAAATGGTGGACATGATGCTTGGACAAAAACCTATAACAACCAAGACGTTTGGAACTGGATGTTTGCGCAACGTTTAAATACGCTAGCACTTAATGATCTTACAAATACATCACATAACACCATAGCATACCCTAACCCTACACAAAATACTTGGCACATTTCAAACCCAAACAACACTATAGAATCTGTACGTGTTATAAATAACCTTGGCAAAACAGTTATAGAATTACCTGCTAATAAAAACAACATCATTATAGATGCCTCTCCTTTTAAATCAGGAGTCTATTTTGTTGAACTCAAAACAATTAATGGCTTTAATAACATAAAATTGATTAAACTCTAATTAACTTTTCAAGGAATAGCCTAAAAAAACAGCTCTTATTTTTATAATTTAAAATGAAGTAAAAATGGTGTAACGAATTGTTATTCTTGTATAACATTGGCACGCTCTAAAACTTGAATTAAAGCTTTTGGACCACTATGGATGTCTCCAATAACAAAGTTCTTTTTAGCGTTGTTTATACATTATATCTGTTCTTAAAACATATTTAGGGCTTGCTGATTTTCTACTTATATTTTTACACCCCTAATGTTTACAATACTTTGTGTGTTTTTTGTTAGA
>CANNGA010000005.1 GCA_947504035.1 uncultured Flavobacteriaceae bacterium | reverse complement strand
TATTTCATTTGCCTGGACTGCAAACTGAAAATTGTAGATTTGACGATAGAGTAGGCGATACGCCTAACAGTTCTGAGTTATATGATGCTGAACCTGAACTGGGGAGCCAAAGCACAACTTGTGGTTCTCAAGATATGTTCATGAATTATATGGGGCTATCTTATAATTCTATTCTCGAAATGTTTACAATAGGGCAACGCAATCGCATGCGTGCTACTTTAGCACCAAGAGGACCAAGACGTAATTTTGTGCAGGAATAATAAGAGTCTTGTGGTTGATACCCCATAATAAACAATGTATTATAGTGTAGAATCAAAAAAAGTGAAGCCGTCTAAAACTTATATTTAGGCGGCTTTTTGGTCTATGTTATGGTTTCTGGTAGTACAATACGCTTAGATGAAATTAAAACACGTGTTCTGTAGGTTGTATTTAAATTGAGAAAACCATAAGAATACCTAATTTAGGATTCAATTTAATGCAATAGTATAGTGTATTCCATAATAATACTTATCTTGTTTTTTCTAAAATTGTTTAGATTGTAAGTATGCGTAAAACAGCCCAAGAAAAAGCCTTAACCCCAGAGAAAGAAGAACAACTTAAAACGAAAGCACCTGCAACTAATGCGGCAGGTATAGGAGGGCTTAAAGCCACCGCAACACATGCTTTGAAGTATATAAAACCAGAGCATATTCTAAAAATTACACAAAATATAAATCAAAAAGGGGGATTTGATTGTCCTGGTTGTGCTTGGCCAGATCCAGATGATGATAGATCTGTAATAGGCGAGTACTGTGAAAATGGTATAAAAGCCATGGCAGAAGACATGCAAAAGGAACAGATTGATGCCAATTTTTTTAAAACACATAGTGTAGATGGGCTAGCTGCGTTATCAGATTTTGAAATTGGGAAATCTGGACGTTTAACCCAACCTATGTATTTGCCTGAAGGTGCGACGCACTATCAGTCTATTTCGTGGGAAGTCGCTTTTAAAAAAGTAGCCACACACCTTAATGCTTTAACGGATCCAGATGAGGCTGCATTTTACACCTCTGGACGTACTACAAACGAAGCTGCATTTTTATACCAATTATTTGTTAGAGCATTTGGAACATCTAATTTACCAGACTGTTCCAACATGTGTCATGAAGCCAGTGGCAAAGCCCTTACCGAAACTTTGGGTATTGGTAAAGGCTCTGTAACTTTAGAGGACCTTTATAAAGCAGAATTGGTCATCGTAGTTGGGCAAAACCCAGCTACAAATCATCCAAGAATGCTTTCGGCTTTAGAGAAAACAAAAGCCAATGGTGGTAAAATTATAAGTATAAACCCTTTGCCAGAAGCTGGTTTAATGCGTTTTACAGACCCTAAAAGTCCTATAAAATTAATTAAAGGCGGTACCGCACTAACAGATGTATTTGTTCCTGTAACTATAAACGGCGATGTCGCGTTTTTTAAAGCTTTACTTTTAAAACTTTTAGAAAAGGAAGAGCGTGAAGGCGGCGTTTTTGATACCGATTTTATAAAAACACATACCTCTGGTTTGGTGGAGTTTTTAGCCGATTTAAAGACTTACGATTTTGAAACCTGTTTGAAAGCCTCTGGCGTCTCTAAAACCACTTTTAATGCTGTTTTTGAACTCGTACTGACCAAACAAAAGCTTATTATATGCTGGGCAATGGGCTTGACACAACATCAAAATGCTGTAGATAATATTCGAGAATTGGTCAACCTGTTATTGCTAAAAGGCAGTATAGGAAAAGAAGGAGCAGGCACCTGTCCTGTTCGCGGGCATTCCAACGTGCAAGGCGATAGAACGGTGGGAATATGGGAAGCTGCACCCCAGGCTTTTTTAGATAAAATTGAAAAAAAATACGGGTTTAAACCTTCTAAAAAGCACGGCTATAGTGTTATAGAAAGCATTAAAGCCATGTACGAAAATAAGGTGAAAGTCTTTTTTGGTTTGGGCGGTAATTTTATTTCAGCGGTGCCAGATACAATGTATTCTGCCGAGGCATTGTCTAACTGTAATTTAACAGTACATGTGAGTACGAAATTAAACCGATCACATTTGGTTACGGGCAAAGAGGCTTTAATCTTACCCTGTTTGGGACGTGCAGAAAAAGACTATCAAAAAACAGGAGTGCAAACCCAAAGTGTTGAAAATTCTATGGGCGTTGTGTCGTCTACTAAAGGCATTTTAGAGCCTTGTTCAACGCATTTGCTAAGCGAAGTTGCTGTGGTCTGTGGCGTGGCTCATGCTACATTACAAGGGCGTACTCAAATCGATTGGTTGGGCTATCAAGAAGATTATTCTAAAGTACGCGATGCCATTGAAGAGGTGGTCGCAGGTTTTACCAATTACAATACCAAATTAGAGCAACCTTCTGGATTTTATTTGCCTAATGGGGCACGGGTACGACAATTTAAAACCAAAACAGGCAAGGCAAATTTCACTATAAATAAATTGCCAGATTGGACGTTACATAATGATGAGTTGGTCATGATGACCATACGAAGTCACGATCAATTCAACACGACAATCTACGGTTTAGACGACCGTTACAGAGGGATATTTAATGGCAGACGTGTTATTTTTATGAATGTAAACGACATAAAAGCACGGCAGTTAAAACCAGAGCAAATAGTAAATTTAAAGTCAGAATTTAATGGCGTAGTACGGGAAGCAAAGCACTTTAAAATCGTGCCGTATCCCATTCCTAAAAACTGTTGTGCCACGTATTTTCCCGAAACGAATGTCTTAGTGCCCTTAGATAGTTTTGCCCATACAGCAAAGACTCCTGCGTCTAAAAGTGTTAAAATTACGGTACATCCTGTTTAGTGTTTCTATAAAAACTAAACCTTAAATTTTGTAGATAAGCAATTAATGATATTTCTCGTTGAGAAATTAATAATAATGAATGTTTTGTATAAAATTCTCATGAGGATGTGGTTTAGAATTAAGTATAAATACTTAGATTTGTTTCAAAATACGTAATTATGAAATGCGTTATCGGTCATGTACTTCAGGTACAAAAGGTATAGCGAATTACATCTGAACGATTTAATACTTAAAACTACACAGATGAAACAAATTATTGTCGTTGGAAATGGAATGGTAGGGTATAAATTTTGCGAGAAATTTGTAGCTCAAGACGGAAGCAAAGATTTTAAAGTGACTGTTTTTGGTGAAGAGCCAAGACCTGCTTATGATAGAGTGCACTTAAGTGAATTTTTCGAAAATCAGGATGCAAAAGCCTTAGAAATGGCACCAGCAGAATGGTATGCAGACAATAATGTAGAATTGATTACTGGAGAACGCGTTTCAGAAATTAACAGAACAGGAAAAACAATAACAACGGCTAAGGATAGAGAGTTTGCTTACGATTATTTAGTGTTAGCGACAGGATCTTCACCATTTGTACCGCCAATTAAAGGGGTTGAGAAAAAAGGTGTTTTTGTATATAGAACAATAGAAGATTTAGAAGATATGTTAGCCTATGCCGCTAAGATTAATGCAGAAAAGCCAAATGGTAAAGCTGCTATTTTAGGAGGTGGCTTGTTAGGTTTAGAAGCAGGAAAAGCTGTTATGGATATGGGGTTAGAACCACATGTTGTAGAGTTTGCGCCTAAACTAATGCCAAGACAATTAGACTCTAGAAGTTCTCAAGTCTTGAAATTGAAATTAGAATCTATTGGATTACACATACATTTAAGCAAAGCCACAAACCAAATTTTAGGTGATGAAGCCATTACAGGAATGGAATTTGGAGAAGACGATATGCTAGATGTCGATATGTTAGTGATATCTGCGGGGATTCGTCCTCGTGACGAATTGGGACGTGCCTGTGGTCTTGACGTAGGGGTTCGTGGTGGTATTGTTGTCGATAACACGATGAAAACTTCAGATGCTAATATTTATGCCATTGGAGAAATCGCATTGTACAATCAAATGATTTATGGTTTGGTGGCTCCAGGTTATGAGATGGCCGATATCGCAGTACAGCAAATTTTAGGACAGACAGACACGGTAATGCCTGCCGATATAGACATGTCTACGAAATTAAAATTAATAGGTGTCGATGTAGCAAGTTTTGGTGAGCCTTTCATGCCAGCATCTAAAGGACACTCTATAATTTTCGAAAATAAAACACAACACTTATACAAACGTATCAATGTAAGTCTTGATGGAAAATCTTTATTAGGAGGAATCTTAGTAGGGGATGCTTCAGACTATAACATGTTACACCAAGTGTATTTAAATGGTATGGCCATACCAGAAGATCCATCGCAATTAATCTTGCCAGCAAGTGAGGGTGGTGCATCGTTTGGTAGTGTATTAGACTTGCCAGATACAGCGCAAGTTTGTTCTTGTGAGAGCGTTTCTAAAGGTGATATTTGCTGTGCCATTACAGAAGAGGAATGTAATAGCTTAGGTGAAGTTGTTGCAAAAACAAAAGCAACTTCAGGTTGTGGTGGGTGTAAACCTATGGTGGTAGACTTGGTTAACGAAACTCTAAAGTCTCTTGGGAAAGAAGTTAAAGAAACAGTGTGTGAGCATTTTAATTTTAGCAGACAAGAGCTTTACGATTTAATTAAAGTGAACAAAGTTGCAGATTATGATGAAGCGCTAAATTTATTTGGAGAAGGAAATGGCTGTGAGATTTGTAAACCGCTCTTGGCTTCTATCTTTGCAACCATTACGATGGAAACACCAAACCGCCAACCAGAAATACAAGATACAAACGATCGTTTCTTAGCAAACATACAACGTAATGGAACCTATTCTGTAGTGCCTAGAGTTGCAGGGGGTGAAATTACACCAGAGCAATTAATTACAATTGGTGAAGTCGCTAAGAAATACGATTTATATACAAAGATAACAGGTGGACAGCGTATCGATTTATTTGGTGCGCAAATACATGAATTGCCTGCCATATGGAAAGAATTGATTGATGCTGGTTTTGAAAGTGGGCACGCCTATGGTAAATCACTACGTACCGTTAAGAGTTGTGTAGGATCTACATGGTGTCGTTATGGTATGCACGAAAGTGTAACGTTTGCTATAGAAGTTGAAAATAGATATAGAGGATTACGTTCTCCACATAAATTAAAAGGCGGTGTTTCAGGATGTATTAGAGAATGCGCAGAAGCTAGAGGTAAGGATTTCGGACTTATAGCTGTAGACGGCGGATGGAACTTGTATGTTTGTGGAAACGGTGGAGCTACGCCAAAGCATGCGGTATTGCTTGCAGAACAGTTGGATGACAAAACGGTTATTAAGTATTTAGACAGATTCCTAATGTACTACATCCGTACCGCAGGGCCTTTGGTTAGAACGGCACCTTGGTTAGATAAACTAGATGGTGGTATCGATTATCTTAAGAAAGTTGTAATCGAAGATAGCCTAGGTATTGCAGAAGAGTTAGAAAACGAAATGCAAGGCTTAGTTAACCGCTACGAATGTGAATGGAAACAAGCGATTGAGAATCCAGAAATGATGAAGCGTTTCAAGCACTTTGTAAATTCTGATGATACCGATGATAACTTGGTATTCGTACCAATGCGTGAACAAAAAATGCCTAAAGCTTGGAGCTAATACCTGTAGAAATGTAGCGTTTTGTAAAACGTTTACAGGACTAAATGAGCCCAAATAAAACTATAAAACAGAAGTAATTATGCAAGATATATTGAGTCAATACGAAACAGTAACATTAGACGCCGTGAAAGAATGGTTTAGAGTCGGTGAGGTGTCTGATTTTCCAGAAAATAGCGGCGCATGTATTAAATATAAAACCAAACAAATTGCAGTTTATAACTTTAAGCGTGTAGATAAATGGTATGCTACTCAAAATTTATGTCCTCATAAAATGGAAATGGTATTGAGTTTAGGGATGATAGGAGATAAAGATGATATTCCTAAAGTCGCATGTCCTATGCATAAGAAGAATTTTTCTTTAGAAGACGGTTCTAACCTTGCAGGCGAAGATTTAAAAATTGCAACATATCCTGTTAAAATTGAAGACGGAAATGTGTATATTGGCTTCTCGGATTAAAAGTCTGTGATAGCACATAAAAAATACGACCAATATGTATATTATTAAATTGGTGCTACCCCTATTCTATAGGGGTTTTTTGGTCTATTACAACTGCCGAGACGTAACTAGTAAACCTAATTAAAAAAAGCTTATGAAGCCTACGCGTTTTGAAACAGCCATTGCATTAATTGATAAAGAAAATTCTAAAGACATAAATACATATCCAGTATCTGGATTAGAATACCCTAAAGAGTTGTTGTACTCGCAGCGTATGACGCGAACGTTGTTGCAGTTTAAGCCAGACGCTTCTAAAGCCTTGCAAATTGCAGCAAGAGCACAACACATTTGCAGATGGAAAATAGCGCGAGACGAATACCCTATGGATCGTGTGGGCTATTTAAAGTGGCGTGAAACATTAAAAAAGATGCATGCTGAAATCACAGCAGATATTTTAAAACAAGTGGGGTACGATACTATCTTTGTAGAGCGTATTTCTAAGATTATTCTTAAAAAATTGATTAAGAAAAACGAAGAATCTCAGGCTTTAGAAGATACAATTTGTCTGGTATTCTTAGATTATTATTTTGAAGCGTTTGCGGCAAAACACCCCGAAGAGAAAGTTATTGATATTCTTCAAAAAACATGGGTAAAAATGTCTGAAGCAGGACAACAAGCTGCCCTGAAACTTAATTTTTCAGAAACCGCTTTAGCTTTAGTACAGAAAGCTTTAGCGTAATATACATTACCATATGGCGAAAAGCGGGAACTCATTAGACCAAAGTACTTTTGATAAGTTACGCCGTTTATATATTGTGGGGTTTAGTACCATTGCACTGTCTGTAATTGTAAGTCAGATTTTAATTCGCACCCATTTAAGCGGACAGCAAAGTGATTCTACAGTTATAAATATTGCAGGGCGCCAGCGTATGTTGAGTCAGAAGCTGGCTAAAAATGTAGTGTCTCTATCTTCTCCTCAAGTAGCGACAAAGGATTTACAAGCGCTTAAAGACGATTTAAAAGCAACGTTAAGACTTTGGGAGTTTTCTCATTTCGCACTTCAAAAAGGAAACGATAGTTTAGGATTGCCTCAAAAAAGCAGTCTGGACATTACCATAAAATTTGCGACGCTTAACCCTGTTTTCGATACGATTGCAAATGCCTCTAAAGCCATTATTAAAACTATAGAGACAGACACGTTATGGTCTTTAGCAGTTTTACAGGAGCATATAGATACCGTAAAGGCCAATGAAGGTGAATTTTTGCTACAGATGGACGCTATAGTTAACCAATTTGATGGCGAAGCAGAAGAGAAAGTATCTTGGTTGCGTAAGTTGGAATTGTGGTTAACTGTTTTAACCCTATTCATTTTATTAGGAGAGGTCTTATTTATTTTCTGGCCCGCAGCAAAGTCGGTGCGTTACACCCTTTCAGAGCTATTAACGGCAGAGAAGCGCGCTAAAAAAATGGCTTATGATGCCGATCAATTGAGCAAGGCCAAAGAAAAGTCTATGCGGGAATTGCGAGCTTTAAGTCGTGCCATGGACGATACCTTATTGTTCGCTCGTATATTGCCCAGTGGCGCTTTAGTACATATGGGGAATAAATTCTCTAGGTTATTTCGATTTTCGCAGTTTAATGATACTATTTTATTTTGGAATTTATTGTCTCCTGTAGAAACTGAACAAGAGGCCATAGAAGCGCTTATTGAAAAGCATAAAAAAATAGGGTGGCAGGGTGAAGTCAAAGCTAGCACCAAACACGGAGAGGACCTTTGGCTTGAAATGGCTATTATTCCCTATAATCCAACCGACGAAAAATCAGAATTGTTAATTATCGCTTCAGATATAACAGCGCGAAAGTTGGCGCAACTGGAAATTAGTAGGCTTACTGCAGAGAGTTTTGAGGAAAAAATGAATCAGCAAAAAATAATCTCAAGCAAGATTATTGAAAATCAAGAAAAAGAGCAAAATCGTATTGCTAAAGATGTACACGATGGTATAGGACAAATGCTCACAGGTTTAAAGTATAATTTAGAAAGTATAGACCCCAGTAATATAGAGAAAACCACAGATAAAATTAGCCATTTAAAAACGCTTACCACCAATATTATTAAAGGCGTGCGTACAGCTACCTTTAATTTAACGCCACCAGAATTGAGCGATCATGGTATTGTACCAGCATTAACCAAACTCACGCAAGAGTTGGCAAAACTCATGAATAAAGAGATTGTATTATTTAATAAAACAGATTTCAATCAGCGTATGGATTCGCTATCTGAAATTAACATCTACCGCATTACTCAAGAAGCCATTAATAATGCTATTAAATATGCTGAATCGTCTCATATCATCGTTTCCCTATCACACAGTAAGTCCATTTTAAGCATTGTTATAGACGATGATGGTATTGGATTCGATCCCAATAACGTAAAGCGCGTAAAGACAGGCGATGGAGGTATGGGAATGACCTTTATGAAAGAACGTATAAAATACATTAACGGTAGATTGTTCTTAACCTCTGAAAAAGGCAAAGGGACCCGAGTGACTTTAAATATTCCTTTGCACGCCTAAGACACACCGTAAGATGGATTGAAGATGATTTATGGAATGCTCTATTGCTTTTCATTCGACTTTTAGAGCTGTAAATTTATGGTTCATAGAAGCTTATAAATGACAACTATCAAAATTAAAAGCGACTACTAAAGTCCCCTCTATAAAGAGGGGATATAGGGGTGTGTTAATTTGTAAGTTCAATTTATGGCATATATAACACCACTCTTAATCTGATCTTATTAGGAGAGATACACTCCAACGCTCATTCTTAAAATAAAAGCCCTTACTAAAGTCCCCTCTATAAAGAGGGGATATAGGGGTGTGTAAGTTCATGAGTTTAATTTATGGCATATATAACACCACTCTTAATCTGATCTTATTAGGAGAAATACACTCAAACACTAACTCTCAAAATAAAAGCCCTTACTAAAGTCCCCTCTATAAAGAGGGGATATAGGGGTGTGTTAGTTCGTAAGTTCAATTTTACACCACCTGAGATACCTCCCTTGCACCTGATTCTATTAGGAAAGAAGGCATTCAGTACTATAGGTTACAAGTAAAACGGTTTAAAATTTCATGTTTGAATTAGTTTGTTCTATTATGGGATTAGGTAACTTAATGTCTACACCTGGGAAGATAAGCTCTCTATCTAAAAAGGGATTGAGTTCGATAATATCGTCTACAGTTGTATTGGCCTTTTGGGCTATTTTGTATAAGGTATCATCTTTCTTTATGATATAGTGGTATGTTTTTAATGGCGCTGTACCTCCTATTTGGCAATACCAAGGTTTAGGAAACTGGGTGTCCCAAGCGTTTTGAATGCTGTTTAATTGGGCATTTTGCTTAGAGATGGTACCTTTAATAACTTTTAATGTATCTTCTAGAGATTCAAAGCCTTTTTGGTGTTCTGCTTTAGTGTCTTCATAGAGTTTTTTTAGTGTTGCATTTATTTTCTTGAATTCCTTTTGTTTTGAAACGCGATCTAATTGTTCAATGAGCTCTTCTATTTCTGTATTGATATGTAATAATCGATGTATGGCAATAGAAGGATTGCTGGCTAAGCAAAGCTGTTCTCTATTTATAGGATCTTTAGCCCATGTTTTAACCGTAGATGATTGCCATTTGCTTTGTGCAGGGTGTTTTATAATGTTTTGCACTTGGGCTTCTACAGTACTAAAGTTTTTGTCGTTACCCATCCAATAATTAAATACGGCCGTTCCTACTTTTTCTACTGCTATTATGGCTAATTCTGCCGACAAGGTATGCATGGGGTGGTGCGGATCGTCTTTAGCGACTTGGGTGTGCGTAGGGTTCATTCCAATATTTAAGCGCCACGTTTTATTTTTAGTTTCGGTCTCTAGAGTTTCTATGGTAGAGGCTAAGGAAACTTGTGCATCGTTTATATTAGAGGCGATCATTATGATAACATTATAAAATAGAGTGTATATAGGCTCTAGAATAAAGTCTATGGCTTCGTCTTTGATATGACTTATACCATCTTTTACAGGCTGTACTTTTTCTTTTAGCCAATGGTAAGCATCTTTTACCTCTTGGGGGAGTTTGTCATAGATTTCTTTCGCTGTTTTACTGGTGTTATCTAAATTTTCGTAGATGTTATCTCTAGCAGCTAAGAGTTTAAGGAAGCGTTCTACAACGGCACTATCTTCTTCGTTGGGTTCATCTCTATTCGTATTGGTAAGGTCTCTTAGGAGTTCTAAGGCTAAAACATCATTAAAATTTCTAGCATTAATATTGTCTTCAAAATAAAAAGAGCCTTGGGTTTCTTTTTGGGCTTTGGCCTTAGCTTTAGCCATGTCTTTTTTGGTTTTTAAGGCTTCGTAATTAAAAAAGTGGGCTACTATAGGCAGCAAACTTGCCATGGTGTCTAACATACCAAAGGTGCCTGTAACTACGGGCAACATGGCAGCGAGGTTATTGTTGTAGTCTATACCCTCGGTTTGGTTAAGGACAAAATATGCTTTAGGATTGCGCTGTACTTTTGTTTTATACTCGGGATTTTTTATATAGGCCATGTAATCTAGGCCTAAATTGTTTGTTTGCTCAACTTTAGTTACCCAAGGAAACACTCTGGTTTCGCCTTCTTTTATTAAGGCGATTTCGGCATAGTTACTATGGGCAAAGTAGTCTTCTATAGTATGTAAAGCCGCCCCTAGATGGTCTTTACAAACGCTAGAGTTGTACCCCCCAGGTTTGCAGGCGCTTTTAAGCTGGTCTATAATATAACTATAGGAAAATAAGACTTTATCTGGTTTAGAAAAGGCTTTAGGAACTACTGTTTTTGGCAGGGCTAATTGCGATTTGCGAATGTAATTTTTTAAGCCAAAATCTCTATTTACATAGTGCAGTTCTGGATTTTGCCCATCGATACCAATAAATTCGGGTATAATGGCAGTATCATCGTTGGCCTTGCCTTCTTTTAAAGGTTTACCTACTTCGATAGGGTTATCGATGTGCTCGGCAGGAATGTACACGCCCATATGGGCTTTATCTACGGGCGAGAAATTGTCTTTTAAAAGCTGTAAATACTGGTTGTAATTGATATTACTATCAATCTGCCCAGCGTCTTCCATAGGGTTATAAACAAATTCTTTAACGGCAAACATTTCTATGCAGGTGCTAATAATTCTAGTAGACACTTCTACAGGGCTAAACGTCGTGTCTATAAGCGTAAAACCTAGACCCGAAAATTTGTAGTTTACGGTTTCGTTTTCTGTAACAGTATCGGTTTTAAGCCTTTCTATATCAAAACGCTCTAAAAGCTCTTGGGGGGTGCCCGCCGCTTTGCCATTGTCGTTTTGTATTGCAAAGGCTTTTAAGGTGTTGGTGATTAAACGGGTGAACATGGGGTCTATGCCTTGGGATAAATCGCGTTTCCAATTCCCAAAATAAATGCCCAGGAGGTAGGATTTTATTGTGTCTAAATCTTTTTCATCAATAAGTAATTCATCTAGTAAACCAGATGAAAAAAAACTGTTCTTTAATCCTGAAAATTCAATGTCACCATGTCCAAAATCTCCGTTTTCTTTTAAAAACCCCGCCTTATAAAACTCAAAAGGCCCAAAGTGGTCGTCTTTATACCAACGGGTTTCATTCACATAGCTGTGAATGCTTTTTTGTAGGGGTTCGTAGTCCCAGAGCAATTGGTGCTGGGTGCCTTGTATGGTGGCATCTGCAAAGTGCTGGTCTTTTTGGTCCATACTATTTAATAGCATGAGTTGGTAGGCAAAATAGGCCCCTTCGTCCCGTAGTGCATCGGGGCGTTCGGTTTGGGCATAGGTGTTGCGCAACAGATAGTCCACCCAATGCCCATATTCTTCCACTATAGCCGCCAGCAGCTCGCCAGCCGTGTCATTATCTGTTGTAGCTTGGGTGATAAACGTTTCGTCTAGCCAAATTTCTTGCTGTGCTGTTGTGCTGTAAAACAGGGCTTTGCCTGTATAAGGCACGCTTTTTTTTACGAGCCACGTGGGCTGTAAGGCAGTGCCTCCATTTTTAGCATCGTTATACAAGTCTTCGTAGGCTTTAGAAGGGATGTCTGTACCAAAAACAGACAGCATTTTAGTATAAAAGGTCTGAAAAGTGCTATGGGTAGCAAAATGCTGCAGTTGGCCCTGGGGAAAGCTGCTGGTAAAGCTCACCGTTTCACTTGTTTCTTCTACAGGAGTAGCTTCGGCTTGCGCTGCTAATGTAGCGATGTTGGTTTCGGCTTCGTTTAAGGAATGCCCGGCAAATGCCGCAATGGCTTTATTGAAAAACGTAATTTTAGGAAAGGGAATCTTTTCTTTCGCTAAAGTTACAGGAGGGGTAGGTACAGCGGTACTAATGGTAATATTAGGTTCGCCTCCAGCTACACTACCGCCATGGGCTGTTAAATCGCCCATACAGACTATAGGTACCCCATTGGCTTTAACTAAAGGGTGGCCTTGGGCTATAACATCGGGTGGGCCTACGCACACACACATGTCGCCTATTAAAGCAATAGGTTTACCATTCGCTAAGATATTAGGGGCGCCAGGCCCGCTTATAGGCCCACCTACATGAGGTACAGTGCCACTGCACATGGGGCAGATGTGCATGCTGCCTACGGTTGCTATTGGTTTTCCTGCCATGATTTTAATTTATTTTCTTAATGTTATATAAAATCCTTCTATTGGATAGGAATATTTAGGATCAAAATCCCCTCGCATAGTGATATGACCACTTCCGATGGCGTCGTAAGCAGGTTTAGAGGCAATAGATGTTTTTACTGGAATTGACAAACATTTTTTTTCGTTTTTTATGTAAAAAGAATATAAAGTATGATCTAAAGTTTCGCTATGCTCCAAATCACTTAATTCTATAAATTCGTTCAAGGTCATGTCTAATTGATATGGAACACCTCTGAATTTCAATATTTTATAAGGTAACTCTTCACTCATTTCATCATCGTTTAAGTTTAATGAGAGAGAAATTATCTTAAAACTTTTTTTACTAAACCACAATTTTAGTTTAAGCTTACTAAATTTTAAAAAGTATCTGTCTTTTTCAGGTTTCAAAAATTTTTTATCAGGTTTTCCAAAAATTTTTATAATTTTTTCTTCAGTATCCCCAATAAAAAAAGATTTTCCATTGTATTTAAATGCACAACGGTCTATTTCAAAACGGTGTTCTTGTGTTTCGAAGGCGGCACTAAGGGCTTTAAATTTGGGGTGTGCCACATGAGGTGTTACGATATAGCCATCTGCAGGGGCGTTTTGCGCTGTAGTGTCTTGTACTGTTACTGCCATAGCTTCGTTGTCTTTGGTTTTATCCTCTAAAAAGCCACAAGAGAGCATGTTGAGTACTAAAGTGCTTAAAATAAGGTGTTTTATGTGTTGCATTTAAAAGTGTTATTTATGATCTGTAATTTACGAATTTATGTGGTACGGCGTACCGTATATGGGGCAGACATGCCTGCTGCCTACGGTTGCTATTGGTTGTCCTGCCATGATTTTAGTTGTTTATATATTAGTGGTCATAAACTGTTATTTTAATCCTATTTTAAAATTCTTTATAGGACCTGTAGATTCTGGATTGAATTCTCCTCTTATAGTGACATGTCCAACACCTGTACTATGATAATTAGGAGTAGACCCAATTCCTGTACCTGTTTTTAGTTTAGAATCGCAGATTTGTTCATTTATGATATAAAAAGCAGCAGTATCATGCTTTAGTGTACTGCCATGTTGTAAATCGGATAGTTCCATAAATTCGTTTAAGGTCATATCTAGCTGATAAGGTACTTTTCTGAATAAAACTATATCAAAAGGTAATTTAAATTTCCCTTTATAATCTCTAAATCTATGAGAATAATTTAGTGTTTTTTTTGTCTTATAATCAATTTTTATGGTAATGTGTAATGCTTTATAGTCAAAATAAATAACTTTTTTGTGAGTCGGCATAAATGTTTCGTCAGGTTTTCCAAAAATTTCTATAATTTTTTCTTCAGTATCCCCAATAAAAAAAGATTTTCCATTGTATTTAAATTCACAACGGTCTATTTCAAAACGGTGTTCTTGTGTTTCGAAGGCGGCACTAAGGGCTTTAAATTTGGGGTGTGCCACATGAGGTGTTACGATATAGCCATCTGCAGGGGCGTTTTGCGCTGTAGTGTCTTGTTCTGTTGCTGCCATAGCTTCGTTGCCTTTGGTTTTATCCTCTAAAAAGCCGCATGAGAGGATGTTGAGTGCTAAAGCACTTAAAATAAGGTGTTTTATGTGTTGCATTTAAAAGTGTTATTTATGATCTGTAATTTACGAATTTATGTGGTATGGCGTACCGTATATGGGGCAGACGTGCCTGCTGCCTACGGTTGCTATTGGTTTTCTTGCCATGATTTTAATTGTTTATATATTAGTGGTCATAAATTGTTATTCTAACCCTATGCTAAAATTCTTTATAGGACCTGTAGATTCGGGATTGAACTCTCCTCTTATAGTGACATGTCCAACACCTGTACTATGATAATTAGGAGTAGACCCAATTCCTGTACCTGTTTTTAGTTTAGAATCGCAGATTTGTTCATTTATGATATAAAAAGCTGCAGTATCATGCTTTAGCGTGCTGCCATGTTGTAAATCGGATAGTTCCATAAATTCGTTTAAGGTCATGTCTAAATGATACGGTGTTTTTCTGAACATTACTATTTTATAAGGAGTATCCTCATGTCCTTTATAATCGCTAACTCTTAAGGATAATGCCATAAAGCTATTTGTTCCAGATGTGAAAACTACTGTAAGTTTTAGTTCTTTATATTTTATACTATATAATTCTTCATCAAATGTATAGATCGGTGCTTCATTAGGTTTTCCAAAAATTTTGATGATATCATCATAGGTTTCTTTAAAGAAAAAAGATTTTCCATTGTATTTAAATTCACAACGGTCTATTTCAAAACGGTGTTCTTGTGTTTCGAAGGCGGCACTAAGGGCTTTAAATTTGGGGTGTGCCACATGAGGTGTTACGATATAGCCATCTGTAGGGACGTTTTGCGCTGTGGTGTCTTGTACTGTTACTGCCATAGCTTCGTTATCTTTGGTTTTATCCTCTAAAAAGCCACAAGAGAGCATGTTGAGTACTAAAGTGCTTAAAATAAGGTATTTTATGTGTTGCATTTATAGTGCTATTTGTTGTTTTTAGTTTGTAAATTCATGTAATATAGTGCCGCTGCACATGGGGCAGATGTGCATGTTACCTACGGTTGCTATTGGTTGTCCTGCCATAAATAAAATTACTTTGGTTACTTTAATTTTTCTTTTTTGATATATATACTTTCTATCAATTTTGAACTTTCTGGTTTAAAATCACCTCTCATAGTGATATGCCCACCTCCAACACTATTGTATATTGGTTCAGAATCCAAAGAAGTGTAAATTGTATATTCGCTATTTGTAGGGAAACATTTTTTTTGACGAATGTAAAATGCCGCTATATTATGTCTTAATTTATTGTGATCTAGGTTCGATAATTCCATAAATTCATTAAGTGTCATACTGAGCGCATAAGGAACATTATGAAATAAAATAATATTAAACTTAGGAAGTAATCCATCATATTGGTTTGTGAATGATATTTTAAAAGCTTTGAGTTTTTTATCAGATTCAGAAAATTTGAATAAAATTTTTAATTCTTTGTATTGTATTCTAACAGTTTTTATATTTTGAGTAGGAACATGAGGAGAGTCAGGGGCTCCAAAAATTGATTTTATTTTTTCCATAGTATCTCCAATAAAAAATGATTTCCCATTATATTTAAATGCACAGCGGTCTATTTCAAAACGATGCTCTTGTTTCTTAAAAGCAGAACTTAATAGTTTTAATTTTGGATGTGTCATATTAGGAATTATGTCATAACTATCGATATAATCATTCATGTTTTTTTGTACTTCAGGTTGAGATTTTGTAGCTTTATTCTTGTTAAAATCTTTGGTTTTATCCTCTAAAAAGCCACAAGAGAGCATGTTGAGTGCTAAAGCACTTAAAATAAGATGTTTTATATATTGCATTTATAGTGCTATTTGTTGTTTTTAGTTTGTAAATTCATGTAATATAGTGCCGCTGCACATGGGGCAGACGTGCCTGCTGCCTACGGTTGCTATTGGTTTTCCTGCCATGATTTTAACTGTTTGTTTTTAATCCCACTCCTAAAATGTTAATGGGGCCAGTAGAGTTAGGGTTGAATTCTCCTCTCATGGTGACATGTCCACCACCTATACTATGATAGATTGGTGTAGAGCCTATAGAAGTATTTATTTCAAATTTATTATCACACTGTATTTCATTAATAATACTAAAACTATGTAAACTATGCCCCAAAGTTTCACCATGTTCTAAATCAGTTAATTCTATAAATTCATTTAAGTTCATGTCTAGGTGGTAGGGTGTTTTCCTAAACTTTATGATTTTGTAAGGCGTATCTTCATGCCCCTTATAATTACTCATTCTAATAGTTATAGATCTTAGAGTATTGAGTTCTGCTATAAACCTTAGTGTAATTTTTAATTTATCATAGACTAAACTATAAACTTCTTCATCGAAAGTGAAAATAGGAGCTTCATCAGGTTTTCCAAAAACTTCTATAATTTTTTCTTTTGTATCTCCAATAAAAAAAGATTCTCCATTGTATTTAAATTCACAACGGTCTATTTCAAAACGGTGTTCTTGTTTTTCGAAGGCGGCACTAAGGGCTTTAAATTTTGGGTGTGCCACATGAGGTGTAACGATATAGCCATCTGTAGGGGCGTTTTGCGCTGTAGTGTCTTGTACTGTTACTGCCATAGCTTCGTTGTCTTTGGTTTTATCCTCTAAAAAGCCACAAGAGAGCATGTTAAATACTAAAATGCTTAAAATAAGGTGTTTTATGTGTTGCATTTATAGTGCTATTTGTTGTTTTTAGTTTGTAAATTCATATAATATAGTGCCGCTGCACATGGGGCAGATGTGCATGCTGCTTACGGTTGCTATTGGTTGTCCTGCCATAGTTTTAATTGTTTGTTTTTAATCCCACTCCTAAGATGTTAATTGGTCCTGTTGATTTTGGATTAAATTCTCCTCTTATGGTGACATGTCCACCACCTATACTATGATAGATTGGTCTAGAACCGATAGAAGTCTCTATAGGTAATGAAGAACATTTTTTTTCATTTTTAATATAGAATGAATGTAGAGTATGACCAAGACTTGTACCATGATCTAAATCATTTAACTCGATGAATTCATTTAAAGTCATATCTAAGTGGTATGGCGTTTTTCTAAATTTTATTATATCGTAAGGAGGGGGATTTTTCTTGTAGACATTTATTAACAAGCCTAATGATATAATAGTATTATTAATACTATCGAACCATAGTTCTATGTTTAGTTTTTTATATCTAAAGATAGAATTGTTACCTTTTATAGACTTTTTATTAGATTCAGGTATACCAAAAATTTCTATAATTTTTTCTTCAGTATCCCCAATAAAAAAAGACTTTCCATTGTATTTAAATTCACAACGGTCTATTTCAAAACGGTGTTCTTGTGTTTCGAAGGCGGTACTAAGGGCTTTAAATTTGGGGTGTGCCACATGAGGTGTTACGATATAGCCATCTGCAGGGGCGTTTTGCGCTGTAGTGTCTTGTACTGTTGCTGCCACAGCTTCGTTGTCTTTGGTTTTATCCTCTAAAAAGCCGCAGGAGAGCATGTTGAGTACTAAAGTGCTTAAAATAAGGTGTTTTATGTGTTGCATTTATAGTGCTCTTTGCTGTTTTTAGTTTACGAATTTATGTGGTACAGTACCACTGCACATGGGGCAGACGTGCCTGCTGCCTACGGTTGCTATTGGTTTTCTTGCCATAGTTTTAATTGTTTGTTTTTAATCCCACTCCTAAAATGTTAATGGGGCCAGTAGAGTTAGGGTTGAATTCTCCTCTCATGGTGACATGTCCACCACTTATACTATGATAATTGGGAGTAGACCCTATAGATGTTTCAGTTTCAATAGAACAAGGTTTCTCATTTTTGATGTAAAATGAAGAAATATCGTGAGTGAGATTTTTTTCATGATTTAAATCACATAATTCTATAAATTCATTTAAGGTCATGTCTAATTTATAAGGGGTCTTCCTAAACTTAATAATTTTATAAGTAGTATTTATACTTTTTGAATAATAAGTGAAAAGCATAACTAATGATTCTAATAGTTTACTTTTTGAATTAAATTTTAATATTATTTTAAATTTTATATATTCAAGATGATAATTTTTATTTATATCATTTTTAATTATTTCATCAGGTTTACCCAAAATCTTTAGAATTTTTTCTTCAGTATCCCCAATAAAAAAAGATTTTCCATTGTATTTAAATGCACAACGGTCTATTTCAAAACGGTGTTCTTGTGTTTCGAAGGCGGCACTAAGGGCTTTAAATTGGGGGTGTGCCACATAAGGTGTAACGATATAGCCATCTTTAGGGGCGTTTTGCGCTGTAGTGTCTTGTACTGTTGCTGCCGTAGCTTCGTTGTCTTTGGTTTTATCCTCTAAAAAGCCACAAGAGAGCATGTTGAGAGCTAAAGCGCTTAAAATAAGGTGTTTTATGAATTGCATTTATAGTGCTATTTGTTGTTTTTGGTTTGTAAATTCATGTAAAATAGTGCTACTGCACATGGGGGCAGATGTGCATGCTGCTTACGGTTGCTATTGGTTGTCCTGCCATGATTTTAGTTATTTTTAATTAAACTCATTCCTATATTTCTAATTGGTTTAGAATATTTTGTGTCAAAATCACCTTTCATAGTTATGTGTCCTCCTCCTATTGTATTGTATGAAGGGGTAGAGCCAATAGAAGTTTTAATTGGTATTGATGAGCATTTTTTTTCATTTTTGATATAAAATGAATGCAAAGTATGTCCAAGGTTCGTTTCATGATTCAAATCGGATAACTCCAGAAACTCATTTAAAGTCATGTCTAAGTGGTAAGGTGTTTTTCTGAATGTAACAACCTTGTAAGGCGTATTTTCATGACCTTCATAATTGCTCATTAAAAGCCCTATTGATTTTACGGTGTTATTGTTATTGTTAAACCAAATTTCTACTTTTAATTTTTTATATTCAAAAACGTAACTTTCGCCCTTTAAAGTATTTATTTTGGAGTTTGGCTCTCCAAAAATTTCTATAATTTTTTCTTCAGTATCCCCAATAAAAAACGATGTGCCATTGTATTTAAATGCACAACGGTCTATTTCGAAACGGTGTTCTTGTGTTTCGAAGGCGGCACTAAGGGCTTTAAATTGGGGGTGTGCCACATGAGGTGTAACGATATAGTCATCTTTAGGGGCGTTTTGCGCTGTAGTGTCTTGTACTGTTGCTGCCATAGCTTCGTTGCCTTTGGTTTTATCCTCTAAAAAGCCACAGGCGGTAAAATTTAAAATAAGTACTCCTATTTTAAAATAATATGCTAACGTATATGTGCTAAACCTTACTTGCATGACAACCCTACATGACATCTAATTTACCAGCAGCGCCTTGTACGGCTGTCATTTGGCCTTCAACCTTAGTTTGAACACTTTTTAAAGTAGCGCTCGTTTGCCCTTCTACAGTAAGGCTTTGTCCTTTTAGTATGGCCTCTCCTTTAGCTTCTACAGCAATATTAGCATTACTTAAAAGGTCTAGATCTCCAGTAGCATCTATTGTAGTATTGCCTTGCGATAAAACGACAACATCGCCTTCGGCCGCTTTGGTAATATTACCTTTGGCTTGAATGTCTATATTTTCTTCGGCAACTATTTTTATGTTTTTAGCACCAATGAGCAGGTTTTCGGTGGCATTAATGGTTAACGATTTCGCCTGCGTATCAAATTCAATAATACTCGCCTTATTATCGTAGATTTTAATTTTTTCTTCGCCTTCGGTATCGATAAGCTCTATAGTGTGGCCACTGCGGGTACGTATGGCTTTTACGTTATTGGCATCGGTTTGCCAAGTTCCGGCTTTATTTACACCTGTATATAGGGCGCCCATAACGTAAGGGCGTTCGGCATTACCACCTTCGAAGCCTACCATAACTTCTTCGCCTATTTCTGGAATAAAGTGAAAGCCTTTATCGGCACCAGAGTGTGGGGTTAATACTCTAATCCACGGGGTGCTTTGGTTGCGGCTAGCCTGCCAAGGAAATTGTACCTTGATACGACTCAGACCGTCGGGGTCTACATTATCGGTAACTTTAGCAATTTGCGTTTCGCTTTTAGGATAGGCATTAATGCTTGTATTTGGGCTTATGGCCTCGGCATTAATAGCTTCGAAATGGTTTTGGTAATCGCCGTTAGGGGCAATTTGGTGCCGTATTTTAATAACGCGGTAAGTGCCATCGGCAGCACCTCTTAAAGTAACAATACCTCCTAAAACGACACCTGGGTTGTCGGAGATACATTTTACTAAGACCTCTTTGGCCTGATTGGCTTTTTTATCAAGGGCTACTAAGGCATCAAAACGCTGCCTCTGGTCGGTAGCGTTATAGGTGTTTACAAATACCTCGGTTTTATTAGGGTATAAGGCATCGCTTTTGGTCGCGGTAAAGCTGTTAAACCCAGAATTTACTGTAGAGACCTCGTCGGATGCTTTTTGGTGCTGTGTTTCCTGTAAAAAGTCATTCGTAAAGTAGTTAAAAGCATTAGGCGCGGGGTTAAGTTCTAAAGTAAATTTCTTAAGATCTACGCCATGAGTTAAAGTAATATCGGTACGGTCTGCCGAACCAAATACGAGGCTAGATCCATTGTAATAAAACCATTCGCCGTATTGCGCTGCAAGGCGGTAGGCAAATTGATAAGCGCTTTCCTCTTGTTGTACGGCGTACAATAGGGGAGATCTAAATAAAGGGTTGCATTGCAGCTCTAGTTTTGCGGTATCGTAAGGACGAAAGGTCGTATTTATAATGTCTTGGAGGTTGCTTTCGCTAAAAGAGCCGTTATGCATGCCATCGTCTGCCAGTATCGAACAGCTTTGGGCTTTAAAACATAAGGTGTTTTCACCAGTGCCATTTTGTGAGGCACTTTGGGAACTTACTGTGGTTATAACGCCTTTAAAATACAGGTTACCATAGTTGTCTAATGGGGTTTGAGAAGCGATGTTAATCTCTACCAGTTCGCCAATGTAGTTTTTGCTGGTGGCAGCGATAGATTGAGAGGCATCGTCTACAATATCGGTACGACACTCAAACTCTACCAAATGGTGACTGTCTATATCTTGATGAATAAACATGCGTTTTATGGCGTGTATAGGTTCGCCTTTAATACGTATCGTTACATGTGATTGTATTGCCATAGTGTTTGTATTATAACTGTTATAATGTTGTAAATTTTCCGTTGTTGTACATTAAGTTTTGGTAGCTTCCATTGGGTGTAGAATACCCTGTGGCGTCACCGTCTAAAATTTGGGGGACAAGTTCAGGGCATGTAATGCGCTGCTCTTTAGTGTTATATTCTGGTTTTAGATGCATTGCTCTTGGTTTTTCAAAACAAAAGATACGGGTGCCATCAAAGCCGTTTTTACAGTCTTTAGGCGCTGTTTTTAAATTGAAATTAAAGAGCCTAAACGTGTAAAAATCATGTCCAAAACCATGAGTTCCATAGCCTTTTACAAGGTATGTTTTAGCTTCTATATGATGAATTTTTAAGTAATAGGCATCTGCATACATAAGGTCATCTTGTGCTTTTGGGCTTTTACCGATACTGTGTGCTTCTAAATGGCCCGAATCGTTTACGTATTGGTAAGCGGCATTATAACTATGCCAGGAGCCTCCACTAAAGGTATTCCAAGAGATGATTGTAAGTTTGCCATCGGGCGCGCTAACCTGCGTAATGTGTTTGTTAATGGATTTCAAATTTAATTTTGAAATGGGTGTAGATGCTAAAGTGCTTACTAAAGTGGTTCTAAAAGTCTCTAGGAGCTGTGTTTTAAGCTCATAATCGTGTCTGTGGTTGTAAATTTGAATGTAGAGTGTCGTTAACCGATCTTTAGTATAAGATTGTGCATGCAAACTAAAGCCCCAACCTAGAACCCAAAGTAAGGCGTATAGGTGTTTTATTTTTAATTGGGGTTTCACGTAAATCATGCGTTTTTAGATTTAAAATTAAAGTTTTTTTTAGAGTCGAGTTGTAGATTACGTTTAATGAGAGGCTTGCAGTTGACTCATTAAGTAGTCATTACTGGTAGGCTTAACATAATTAATCCCTACGTCTAAAGCATATTTTTTTGATGTGTTATAGCTTGTAATATAAGCGGTATAATAGATGTGCTTTCCTCTAGCTCCTGTTTGTCTTACAGAGTCTAAACGGGTTTTTGAAATCTCGGGAAACGCTAGTATTTTATGCTCAGGATATTTTTGACTGAGTTTGTCATAAAACACATCGTAATGCTGCTTTAATACAGCCAGATCTAAAGTATGCGTTGCTACAGTATCCTTTTGGTGCAGTGTGCTTATTTTTACAGATTTGCGAGGATGAATGTGTACAGTATCACCAAGCTTATAACTTATGTTTTGCGATGTTAGGGGATGCGATGCTATCACACAAGTATAGGGCGTATTGTATAAATTAACGTTTTGGAGTTGTAGGGTATCGCCATCTGTAGTGTGGTATAGGGTATCTGTTACCGCCCCAGAGCTGTTTCTGGCACTACTATTAATGGTTGTTTTTTTAGTAGTGTCTGCACAGGATATTAAAAGGAGCCCTAAAATAACTAATAGATACTTCATAACAATTATTAGTTTGAAAAAATAGTATAATGTAATATGTAGCGCCATGCGGCAACCCTTTCTAAAGCTTTAATATGGATGCTTTTTCTAGAACGTGTTTTGCTGTGATAGATATTTAAGCTCTTGTTTTGGCTTAAAAGCAGTTTCGCATCATTTTCGGCCTGAAAAAAGTAGTACATCCAATAGGCTTTTTCATCTTCGCTAGGCGCGGGTAAACCGTATTGTTTTCTGTACCTCACAAACAGATCACGACGGTGTGCTAATACTGCACCAAAGCCTTTTAAAGCACTTTCTAAATCTTTAAATTTGGCACTGGGAACGATTTCTTTGCCATTTCTTTCGTTTCTTTCAGCCATGTAAGGCTCGTACTCGTCATGAATGTTATAGTCATTTGGCAAGTATTTTTTAAACCTGTTGAATTCTTCGGGGGCACTAAAAAAATCTAAACCAAGCGTTTGAAATCCATTTACAGTCTTATCTGTTATCAATTGATTGTTGGTGTAATTAAAATCGAAATCAAGATATAATTTACCTAAACCTTCTCCCACAGCAATAGTATAAAAAAAGGAAGGACGTATGTCTAGGCCAATAGCAATCTGCTCTATAAGCGTGACAATTTTTTTCTCTTTTGGTTCGTCGGCATAGCCACCCCATGCGTTGATGTAGACATCGTAGGTTGCTTTTAACTCTGCTTTGCGCTCCAGTTTAGATTTTACTTTTCCCATAGTGATAAGTTGCGTTTGGTTATCGTACTTTAGAAGGCCAGTTGTTAGTGTGTGTGGTCCCTCGTATGGACATTTCTCTAGCCGAAAGAAAAAGCATCGTACGTAACGGTTTGTTATCTTCGGCGTTAAACTTTTCTTTAGAACTGACGCAATAGGCGTCTTTAAATTCTATTTTTTTAAGACTTGAAATATTATCGCGTTTATAAAAAATAATTTCACCATCTTTGGTGGCCGTCTCTGAAATGGCCCATTCATAAAAATCGACCTTTATATTACTTTCGAGGAGTATTCTCATCGTGCCAGCCCTTACTTTCGAAGAGACCTGTCCACTAGGATCTAAGTTTTGATGTGTTTCGTATTCAAAGTCTATGATATTGAATTCCTCGCCATCGAGATTTAATTTTGCTAAAAAAGACATATTAATTTGTATTTATAGGTTTGTGTAAATTTTAATATAGATGTTACATAAATAGCTACTTTATATGACTATACATGCATCATTTTTACATAAATAGATAATAAGATACCCCTAAGTGAAGGCTAATGTGTTAAAATCGCCTATAGTTTTGAGTTGCTATACGCCAAGTTTTTGTCTATAAATAAGATAAAAAAAGAGGTAACTTTTTACAAAGTTCCTCTTTTTCATATTTGACGTGTGATGTTTTTATATTACACCCACTCGTTGACGTGCTCACCATTTCCAACAGAAATTTCGCGTGCCGAAATCGTGATTTTTTCAATCATCGGGTTTTCTCCTGTGGCGTCAAAGTTTTCAACGTATTTTATAGCGTATGCATCAGAGAAATTTAATTCTTTAGATGTGGCTTCTGTATCGCGTTTTAAAAATACGATAGATCCAGAACGCATTTCGAAGTTGTTGAACATCCAATCAGATAAACTCGTATCAGACGTAGACTCTACTTCAATGGTAATCATACCACCTCGTGTAACCGAAGAAGGACGGCCTGTAGCATCTGTTTCTTGGCTTAAGCCATAATTGCAATTTAATACATTGTACTCGTTTCCTGCTACTTTTAATTTTGCTTTAAAAGACATAAATTTTAATTTTAAATGTTAATAAAAATAATAATAATAAATATGATAAATGTGACTAACACGCTGCTAATCTATTAAAATTTATGATGTAAGGGCGTACAAAAATGTTAAATTATGTGAATTTACGCATGGTGTTGTGTTTTAAAAGATAAGATTTAGTGTTAAATAGCTGTATTATAGTTTGTTAATAAAACGTAAGACCTTATGTGTTTTATCGATAAAAAAGTCTTACGTTGTTGTAATGTAAGACTTTACATATTGTAATAGCTTTTTTTACAGGGCTTTAGCCTTAGCGTAAGGCACTTTTGTAGCGGGACTCTATTCTAAAAATGTGTTTCTTAGATTTTACATTTCAATTTGAGATCCTATTCTTAATAATGACCTTAGCATTTTGTACATAGAACAGGTATATGGGAAGCAATTGTTGTAAGGTTGCAGTACGCATTGTAGGTCATAGTATGCTATGCGAGTAGGGGAGTGGCTTGTGGTATTTGCTTAAATTTAGACCTTATCACTAAGCGGTTAAAACTATTTGGGCTACCCTATATAACTTGCATTGCAACTATATGTGGTAGCCCAAATTTTAATTTAAATAGACGTATATACTACTTAGAGTACCCTTTGGCATACTATTACGTCGTCTTCTACAATACCATTAAATTCTACGGTTTTGTTAAAATCGAAATGTTTTCGAGTACCCATCCAATTGGGTTTGGAAAAGAACGACCATTTGTAAGGGGTATTATCACTATCTGTAACGTTAATAATCTGTTCGGGATGTCTTTCGTTATAATCGTTTATAAAAAAGTAAAAGAGACGTCCAAATTCCATGTCTTCTGGTGCTTTTAGTCTAAAATTACTAATCTCTTCACTGTCTATGCTTTTATTAAATTCAAAAGAAATGACCTTTAAATTTTTAAATTCATTTTCCTTAGGATCTTTAATTTTAGCATCTATAGGGTATTCCCATGTTTTATACACAGGCACAGGTACAGCTAAAGCGTATTCGTATAGCTTGGTGCCTAAAAACGGAATCATAAAGCAAATTCCAGCTGCTAGAAAGATGTAGGTGTATTCTATTTTAAAGGCTTGTACAACGCACATAAAACCAATAAGACCAAAAAGCGTGATGACGATCGTATAAATAAACTCAGGCCAAAAATCGGTGAGTTCTGTATTGAGGTCTGGGAAAAATTTTCGAAGTACCCATACATGACCGCTACCAAAAACTAAAAATAGTATTTGAAACGAAATAAAGTTACTTAAGGGGGCGTTGTTCAGTACATTATCGTTAGCCAAAAGTGCCGTAAGCGCAAAGAGTAAAAGCACAACAATGGTGTAGATAAAGAATTTCTTTTTATTCTTAGTAAATAGTTTGCGTAATTTAGAGACAACTCCCATAATGAGTCCTCCTAGGATAAGCATGATAAGTCCTAATTTTAAAAAACCTGGGGCGATTATTAAAAACATAAGTAAAAAAATTATAGTGTTGTAGAGAGGCCTAAAATAGCCTGCTCTGTGTTTAATGTTATATTTGGGTGCGTTGTGTTGTGTTCCAATATAATGGACCAATCGATTTCTAAGGGTACAAAGTAACTACAAAATACTTCAATGAGCTGCATTCCAACGCCTTTTTTTTCGTACAAGGCTTTGTTTTTCAAGTCAGATAAGGTAATTATAATGTTGTAATGCGGGTATAACTCGTCCGTGGTTTCTGCGTGAAGTACCGTATTTGCTCCTAAAACGAAAGCTTCTGCTTCTTGCGGTTTTTTAGCAGCAAAGGGCAGGTATACTTTTTCAATAGTTATAGTTTCTTTTAAAATTTCTGAAAGCGCATGTGCTAATAATGATTTACTTCTTGAAATTTTATGAGCCGATGGCAGTAATTTTATCAAAGCCATGACATAGCTGTGGTCGACCAAATCTTTAACCCCCCAAAAGTCGATTAAAAAAGAGCTGTCGGTATGAGATAGCTCTTGTTCTACCTGTTGCTCATGCTGTTCTATAGCTACACGCTGGTAAAAGAACTCATTTTCTATGGGCGCAAAGAGTAAACGCGCTTCTTTTTCTTCTTTTTTGCTGCGTTGCCTAATTTCACTAAAGGTGAGACCTGTACTTGTAGTAATGGGAACATGAAAAAGCCCCTTAGGTAAGGCGTCGTATATGCCGTTTCTGGAAATTTGTAGTTCCAGTTTATCGTTAATATTAACTTTAGCCTCTATAACATCTCTACGGTAGCCTCTTTTAAAGGTGCTTTTGTTAAGTACGATAATGTCTTCCCAAGATAGGTCTGCATGCTCTAGCAATTCCGAGACTAAAACTTCTGCCTTTAAGTTTAAGAAAAAGGCATCAAGTTGTGTTTGTATGTCGTTAACTGAAGTTTTCAAAAAATGAGATGTCCTGTATTATTTTGTTTTTCGGGCTGCGGCTACAAATAGTTTTTGCCAATGTGGATCTTTAAAATCACTTATTTGCACGCCATTATGACCTTCTGATGTTCTACGAGAGGTGGAATGTACAAATTTATTATGACCTATGTACACACCTACGTGTGTGATTTTTTCATCTTGTGAACCACTAAGGTTAAAAAATAACAAATCGCCCTCTCTTATGTATTCTTGACCGATAAACTTATCAGAATTGGGCGCTAAGTATTGTTTTTCGGCAGTACGCTCTATAAGCGTATCGTAAACGTCGTGGTATAAAAATTGAGAGAAAAAAGAGCAGTCAATACCGGCTTTATTTTCGCCTCCCATTTTATATGTGGTGCCCATCCAAGAATCTATAAAGCGGTAAAGCGCAATGCTTTTGGCTTGCCGTTCTGGAATGCCTAGAATAGCGGCGTATTTTTTTTGAATAGGAAGTACTTTCTTCTTAGAAGGCAGTACCACATTGTCTTCTTTAAAATCTGGAATATTACTGCTGCCACAGGCGATTAAGCTTAAGCTTAAAGCAATGTAGGAGTATTTAAGTAATTGCATTTATTTCTTTTTGAACAAAAATAGAAATTTCTCGGTCTTGTATCTTAAATTTCTACCAATTGATTAAAAAAATCGGTAAACAAATGTGTTTTTTTTTCTTTAAAACCAGAAGTTCGTTTACTTTTGTTCACTCAGATATGGCTATTTCTTATTACAAATTACCGTTACAAGTAGGTAAAATCATAAAAAACGATGAACCTGAAGTGTGCACTATAGAGCAGTCTATAGCGCAATTTGTACATCTCATTGCGACAACGCATTTTGGAGAGTATAATTTTGATGCAACATTTGGGTGTAACGTTTGGAATGTTGATTTTGATAATCTTACCAGTACCAATAAACTTAGATATATTATTGGTGATTCTTTAGAATCTACACTCTATCTGCATGAAAAACGCTTAACCGATATTACAGTAACTGTAAAGGTGACGCAGGATGAATACAGAGGTACTGAGAATAATAATCGTGTAAAGAAAAGCGTAAATATAAAGGTAGCAGGTATCGTAAAACAAACCAATGAAGCATTTAGTTGTGTGGAACAATTTTATATAGCGCCCTTAGCGTACCAATAGTATGAAGGTAGAAACTAAAACAGATATAAAACATAGAATGGTGAAAAAGGCGGCCGAGCTTTGGGGAGTTAGTCCCAATGATATCGAAAGTTCTTTTGATCCTATTGTCTCATTACTTATAGGTGCTTGTGCTTCTGAACTGGCTAAGATTTCTCATGAAATTAATGGTTCACAAAACCGACTTACAGAAAAGTTGGTCCAGCTCATGACACCAGAAAGTTCTAATGGCGCGCAACCGTGTAATGCGATTGTACATGCAGCTCCAACAGAACCCAGTACTAGAATTACGCCTATTCATCAGTTTTACACGCAGAAACGGATAAAAGATAAGGAAGGACAGGTTGCATTTAAATCTGTGTTTTTATCACCTATACGTTCTTTTAAACTTGTCGACACTTATGTGGCAGCGGCTTTAAGTGGAGACCATTTGATGCAATTTGAAGCGCAGTCTAAAGCGATAGAAAAAAGCAATGTACAGTTTTCCAAGGGATATACTGCTGCACCATCTACCTTATATATTGGCGTAACAGCTTCTGAAGAACGCATTTCTTTAAAAGGCACTTCGCTGTTTTTCGAGCTGAGTGATATGTCACATACAGCGTTGTTTTATAACCAGTTGCGACAGGCCGATTTTTATTTTAACGGTAAAAAAATGGAAGTGAGCGCAGGGTATTACGACAGCCATGCCGATGATGCAAATTACATTAAAAAACGCCTTTCGGCGACCTCTAAAAAAATGCTGTCTATAGAGCAGCAAACGGCGACCAATTACAAACAACATTACATCTCTTTTAATTCAGACCATAACTTGAATGCTGCTACAGAAACACCAGATGTTATGGCAGCGGTTAACGAAGAGGTACGAGACGCTTTGTCGGGTTTGCATTGGATAAAAGTAGTGTTTCCTAGCACACTAAGTAATGCCGTATTAAAGAGTGTGTATACCTCTTTTAATACGTTTCCTGTTTTAAATAGAAAATTAGAGCATACAACGTATCAGTTAAGTCACTTTACGCATATTGTGCCTTTTAGTACTTCAGATTTATTTTTAGACATACGTAAAATCTCAAACGATACAGGTAAAACCTACACGCTATTAGGGGAGCAAAATGTTGGAGAAACCAAAGGAGCTTATGCGCTAAGAACCGAAAACGTAAGTAAATTAGATTCGCGTAAAGCTAAAGATTACCTATTGCATCTCATAGATTTATTAAAAAATGAAAGTTCTGCTTTTTCTGTGTTTGGTAGCGATTTTTTACAAACCAATGTGGGGAAGCTTAACCAAATCATTTCTGTAATAGAAAATAAATTAGAGGAAGCAAATTTAATGAAAGCAAATACCCATTATGTTTCTATTAACCCTTATAATAAAAAAGAATCTATTTTTATAGATTTTTGGTCTACCGTGGGGGGCGATGCAAATTCCATACGCTCTAATACGCCTTTACAAGTCTATAAAGGCACAGAATTAAATAGTGAATCTTGTTATTTGGTAACCCCTACATTACAAGGGCGCAATACATTAAGTAGTAAAGAACAAATGCTAAAATACAGACATAGTGTGCTGTCTCAAGAGCGTATTGTGACTCGAGAGGACGTTAAAGCGCTGTGTTTTGATATCTGTGGCGAGAAAATTGAACGTGTAGATGTGCGCAAAGAGTTTGTAGTGCATGAGGCTTTTAACAAAGGCAAGTTGCCTACTTTAGTGATTCGCATTTTTAAAAATGCGGCAGTACCTACCCCAACTATAGAATGGGATATGTTAAAAAATAATATAATGTTACTTTTGGAAGAACGTTCAACAAATGTTTTGCCTTATAAGTTACTCATAAATTAGAAAAATAGATGAAAACACCTCAACCTATTAATAAAAGTGTAGATAAAAGTATTTTAGTCCTACTTGCAGGGATCATGTTAGTCGCTTTGACTGTTTTTAGCTTTAAAGCAATCACACATAAACCCTGTGAAATCGTTAATTTTGATATCCAAGCAAAGCATTACCGCGTTGGTGAGATTATAAGGTTTAAAGATTTTTCTGAACAGGCAGAACGTTTAGAATGGGATTTCGGTGATGATTCTGAATACAGACATGATGCCAACCCGTTTCATACTTACGAAGCACCAGGAACTTACGATATTACCTTAACAGTAAATGGCAGCTGCGATTATACAAAAACAGTGGTTATCGCCGAAAAACGCTTTGTTATAGATTCTTCGCGCATTGCAGCATTTGAAATACCAAGTACCATAAAAGTAGGAGAACTGCTTTCGGCCAAAGATCTTACTAAAAATGCAACCAGTTGGGAATGGCGTTTTGGCGAAACGGCAGCAGTGAATTCTACTTACCAAAACCCCACCTATGCTTATAAAACGCCAGGTCTAAAAACAGTAACGCTTATTGTTAATGGCGATCCAAGATACAGCACACAAAAGAAAATAAATGTGCTTCGCAACGGTGGAATGGCCCTGCCACCACCAAAAATCAAGACTCATAAAAAGAAAAAAAGTAAGGGATTGCCTGTTAAGCCAGGAGGTGTAGGAACGGTAAGTGTTGTCCCAAACCTTAACGAACAGGCCAATATAGAGAAAACCATAATTAGCAGAAAAGCCTTTGCAGAAATGCTTATAAAGGTTAGTGATGAAGAGGCCAATGCAGGCGATTTTGACCCTTATGTTTGTGGGAACTTAGAAATACCAGTATACACTAAAGGGAAACAACTTACTTTTGTAGAATTTTGTAGTAAAATACAAGGTAAAAATATAAAAATAAAGGCTTTAGAGATATTGCGAAACAAAAAAACAAACTGTATCGAATATATTTCTATTGACTATTCTAAAAGCTTATTTTAAATATGGAATCACGTTCTAAAAATCATTGCTTTGTAAATTGGGTTGATGGGATGAAGATTACAAAATCTCATTTCCAAGACACCGATAATGCCACCATAGATTTAATCGCTAAAAGCACAGCTGTTACTGTAGATGCAAACCGTTATGGATTATTGGCTGTAGCCGATTATAAGCATAAACCTGAAGATATTGTCTTGTCTTTAGATGCACAACAAACACTAAAAGCCCAACTTAATAATTGTATAGCAGTAAGTTCGCAAGGCCATTATATATACATTACAGATGCTATTAATGCGACTTTAGGGGCTAGCGGTAGTTTTGAAAAGATTACAACGTTAGTCAACTTAAAAGACAACGATGCCGAAGATTTTTATATCATATTGGCGGTTAACCCTTATATAAAACAGCCTTTTGGGGATGCTAATGAAGAGGAACCTCCTAGACATCCTCATGTTTTACCTAAGTATACCTTGTCTGTAATAGATGCAGATAGTTTAAATACAGCAGCTTTAGGCGGCACGCATTTGGTTATCGGGAAGCTAAAAAATGAAAATGGAATACCTGCATTGGTAACCAATTATATCCCACCTTCCTATTCGATACAGAGCCATATCGATCTTGTGTATATTTATTCTGAAATGCTTGTGTTTTTTGGAAGTATAGAGCGCCATGCGTTACAAATTATACAAAAAATATTTCAGAAAAAACAAACCAATGAATTGGCGTATATGGTACTTAGTATTTCTCAAAATGTATTGCAGTATGTCTCGGGGATACTTCCAGAATTTACTTTAGAAGATCGCAATGCATCTCCTGTTAAGATGATTACCAAACTACAAGGTTTAGGGCGTATCATGAAAAATAGTATCGATGTCTATACAGGGTCTGGAAAAGAAGAATTAGTTAATTATATTACCAGTTGGAGTGCTACCACGCAAGGCGACTTCGAAAATGTCTTAGCAAATATGGTAGATGTGACTTATATACACCATGATGTTAATTTATCTTTAGCTACAGTGTCTAAGTTTTCAAAAATAATGTTATCATTGTTCAAGAAATTGGATGATCTCGATTACATTGGTAAAAAATCTGATTCGAATATTTTTGTAAAAGAAGAAGTTGTTGCCAAACAGGATGTAAAACAAAGACGTAGTTTTTTATTAGATTAGAGCATCACCCCTTATTAAAAGATTAGACATACTATCATGGAACCTAAAAATAAAAAAGAAAGAACAGTTCGTATTTTAAAGTTTGCTGGACTGTTATTAGGCACAATACTACTTATATTATTAGCAGCCTTTTTCGACTTTAACAGTTTGCCTTCAAAAGAGAATAAAATTTTACGAACTAAAATAGAAGCTGTAAATAAAGAAAAAATATACCAAGAAAAATTTTCTACTAAAGCGAATGAAATTAAAGCTTTAATCGATTCATTAGATGTGCCAGGACAAAATGCACAATATTTTAATGCGCTTATCAATTCTAATATTGTAGAATTGCAAAAAAGCATTCCTCAAAAAGACTCTACATATAATTATGATATGTATGTGAATTCAGTACAGTCTTATGTAGACATTCAGGAGTTAAAAACAAAGTTGAAAACATTTGAAGATGTAGAAGCAAAGTTAGAATCGTATAGTCAAGAGCTAGAGCGTTTGTCTAATGAGTTAAGTACCTGTAATCGGTATTTAGATGCTTATAGAAATCAGTAATACACGTCCAGTATACAGCTAAAACACATAACATCCTTGCAATTAAAATTGTGAGGGTTTTTAGCTATTATACACCATGGTATTAAAACAATACTAATAAATCATTATATAAATAAATTGTAAAAATGAAAAGAGAATTAATAAGCTCGGGATCAGAATTTGAAGATAAAATGGGCTATTCTAGAGCCGTGGTACAAGGCGATTGGGTATTTGTATCAGGAACAACAGGATACGATTATAGTGATATGACTATAAGCGATGCTATTGCCGAGCAAACAGAACAATGTTTACTAAATATCAAGACAACTTTGGAGAAGGCCAATTCGAGTATGGCAGATATTGTACGTATAACGTATATTATTAAAGATGCTTCAGAATTTGAATTGTGTTTGCCTGTACTTCAAAAATATTTAGGTACTGTAAAGCCTGCTGCTACTGCATTTGAAGCGAAGTTATTGGATGAGAAAATGAAAATTGAAATTCAAGTTACAGCTTTAAAAGCTTAGTGCATCACTTTTTTGTACGTTTGTATAAAGCGCGCCCTATGGTAGTATTTCAATACCATAGGGCGCGTTTTTTATATGGCATATATCTTATGTTTAAACCCCAATTAGACATTACAATATCTAATAGGGTTTTAAACTGCAGCAAACATTACCGTTAGGCTATGTTTCTTAATTTAAACGTAGTGATCACTACGGTTAAATTAAGAAAATAGTAGCGTTTATGGCATTTGAGATCCTCATGATGCTGTTCCAAGGCATACACTGAATTAAAACGTAATATGTTGTTATTTAGATAGTTTGAGTTGCTGTTTGTCATGTCTTTAAAAAAATCAGTACTCAAGAATTAAGTACTTATACTTAATTTATTATCTTTAGTCCATATTACGATATTATGGATAGAATTAACGTTGTTTTAGCAGACGATCATGTTTTGGTAAGAGATGGTATAAGAGCCTTATTAGAAGACCAATCTGGAATTGTTGTTATTGATGAAGCTTCGAATGGAAAAGAAGCGTTGGAGGTGATAAGCAGGAGCAAACCCCATGTTTTAATCGTGGACATAAGAATGCCAGAAATGAATGGTATAGAAGTGGTTGGAGAAATTACGAAGCAACAGATTGATGTAAAAACACTGGTGTTATCAATGCACGATTCTGAAGAATATGTGGTGAAGGCCATACAAGCAGGTGCCGATGGGTATTTGCTAAAAGGGGCGAGTAAAGAAGAATTTTTAAAGGCTCTTCACAGTGTCGCTTCTGGAGGGAAATATTTTACAGGCGATGTGTCTGCGATTATCATGGATAATTTTGTAAACGGTAATAAACCTGTAGAAGGTACCCCTAAACCCCCCCTTAAAACGGCACCATTTAAACTTACCAAACGCGAAAAGCAGATTTTAGGTTTGGTTTTAGAACTTAAAAACAATAAAGATATTGCCGAAGAATTGGCCATAAGCAAGCGCACAGCAGAAGTACATCGGTTTAACTTAATGAAGAAATTAGAAGTTAAAAACCTTAAAGAACTTAGCAGTAAAGCTATAGAATATGGGTTGGTATAGACGACAGTTGTATAAGATGGACGCGCCATCTGATACGCTTAAAAGGCTTTTTTCTTGTCGGTTTTAGTGTTTTATTTCACGTCTTAGTTCTACTAAGTCAGCTTATTTGTATACGTAGGAATTACTTCTTATATTGTGTATTTACTATTATATCTAAAATTTAAATACACTAAACTATTATGAGAAAATGCATTAAAAATACGATTGCTTTTATGTTTGTCGTGCTGCTATTTGTGTCTTGTAGAGACGAAAAGGCAAAGGCAGAAGAGGCTACCGTTACCAACGAAAGTATACAGAAAATCGATAACATAGAGCACAATATAGAAACAACCACGCATGATTTAGATGCTAAAGCTGAAGACGCTGAAGCGGCTTTAAGTGCATTAGACGATCTTTAGATGCTCTAACTGCGTTAGAGTTAAGATGTGATAATCCTACTAAAACTAGCGTATAGTCTTATTTAATACATTTCTACTATTTTATTAAACTACAATTACATGAAAAAATATATATACATCATAGCTTGCATATGCATCACTTTAAGCGCTACAAATGCGTTAGCTCAAGGTAAATCGCAAGAGGCTAAAGGACAGCTAAAAGTTGCTAAACAAAAAGGGAAAGAAAAAGTAAAAAAGAACAAAAAAGCTGTAGAGGATTTGGAAGCACATGCCGAAGCGCAAATAGATAGCGCTAAAGGTAAAGGGAAAGCGATGAAAGATAAACATCTAGAAAAAGGCAAGGCGAAAGTTGAAAAAGCTGAAAAAGCGATCAAAAAAGGCAAAGAAGATCAAAGTGAAGCTGTAGAAAAAGCGGTTAAAAGCGAAGGAAAGGCTTATGGCAAGAATAAAAATGGACTTTCAGGGAAAGAATTTGGACGGCTGAGATCTACAGAGGCAAAACAAAAATTAGAAGCTCAAGAGGAAGCACTTGAAACTAAGAGTGCACTTGTAAAAAAAGGGAAAGCTAAAATAGAGAATGCGAAAGAAAAAGTTAAAACGCAAAAAGAAACTAAAACGATAACAGAGGAAGAAGCGCTAGAAAAAGAAGAAAAAATAGCTAAAGCAGAAGAAAAATTAAAAGCGTTAGAAGAAACGATTAATAAAGGAAAAGCAGCTGTTGCTAAGCGCAAGCAAGAATTAGAAAAAATCGTATTTCCTACAACAAACTAACAATATCCCGCTATATGCATTAGAATGTTAGTGTGCGTTAGGGCTGTAAAAGTGTATATAGTTATGGTGTGCTTTTACGCCTATTATTTGAGACGTAATAAACTGTTCTAATGCATATAGAAATGGGAAACTTCCGAGGTATTTAAACATGTTTTTCGAGCTGTAATAGCTTTCATACTGTACAGCCACTTTAGGTTACAGTATAACTTGTAAGTAGAAACTAAAATGCCTTTAAGACGTCAATACGAGTATGGCGTAACCTTTTTTATTTTGTAGTATTTATATTAAAATACGAAGTCAACCTTGGTTTTTTCGATTTTTTTAAAAAATACAATCCTAAACTATAGAAAACGTATTTTTTCAACGAATTACGTAATACATAGTTTTAAATTAAGTATTAATACGTAGATTTGTGCCTATATATTACTTAATTATGGACACTACAACACAGACGAAATCAACAACACTTAAACTTTATGATCTTAAAAACGTCTCAATACGTACATTTTGGATCACAGCAATTTCATTTTTTTTATGCTTCTTCTCATGGTTTGGCATTGTGCCTTTTATGCCAGATGTTGTTAGAGATTTAGGCTTAACACCAGACCAGAAATGGAACTCTATTATATTAGCCGTTTCAGGAACTGTTTTTGCACGACTACTTATTGGAAAATTATGTGATAAATATGGGCCGAGAATTTGTTATACTTGGCTGTTAATGTTAGGCGCTATTCCTGTGGTTTTATGCGGATTGGTACAAACCCCAACACAATTTTTAGTATGTCGCTTATTTATAGGATTTATAGGAGCGTCTTTCGTAATTACCCAAGTGCATACCTCTTTAATGTTTGCTCCTAATATTGTAGGAACAGCAAATGCAACTTCTGCAGGATGGGGTAACCTTGGTGGCGGTGCTAACCGTTTAGGAATGCCTTTAATAGCTGCTGCTGTAATCGGTTTTGGCGTTGCCGAAGCTGAAGCATGGCGTTATTCTATGGTTATTGCTGGTGTGGTTTGTTTCTTAATGGGATTGGTATACTTCTTCTTTACCCAAGATACACCACAAGGTAACTTTAAAGATTTAAAAGCTTCTGGAGTTACTATAGAAAAAAAGAAAGATCAAGTAGGTTTTGCTACAGTGCTTAAAGATTACAGAACATGGATTCTGTTTTTAGTGTATGCCTCTTGTTTTGGTATTGAGTTAACGGTATATGGTACTATGGACGATTATTTACAGAATACCTTCCAATTAGAGCGCGTTACAGCAGGTAATATTGTATTGTCTTTTGCGCTTATGAATATTTTTGCAAGAACACTAGGCGGTTTCTTTGGTGATAAATTTGGAAAATTAAAAGGTCTTAGAGGTCGCGTATTATTTCTAGTAGGCATCTTAGCGTTACAGGGTGTAATGTTAATGACGTTTTCTATGGCAACAAGTATCATTGTTGGTATTGTGTTTTTAATTCTATTTAGTTTATCTGTTCAAATGGCAGAAGGAGCTACATTTTCTGTAGTGCCTTTTATCAATAAAAAAGCTATAGGTTCTGTATCTGGTATTGTAGGAGCAGGAGGAAACGTAGGGGCCTTTTTAGCAGCCATGTTATTAAAGTCACAATCGGCAGTAGCAGAAAAAGCAGCGATAGCAGCAAATAGCGGTCAAAGTGCAGATGTTATTGCAGCAGCCCAATCGGCAGCAGCATCGACAGCAGTATCCGGAGGTTATTTTATTATAGGTATTGTTGTTATTGTAACAGCTGTAGTGTCTTTAACGATTCGTTTCTCCTCAGAAGATGAAGCCATAGCTAAAGCAGATACGGCTGTAAACCCAAACGAGGCTGATTTGGCAGGTGTAAAATAAAATCTAATTTTAGATGTCGATTTTTATCAAATTTAAAATTTAGAGTTTGTTTTTTACAAGATTCAGAATAATAGAGCCCGTATTTGTATAGTGAAGTTAAAATGTATTATTTAGTATAAAAAGAGATCAGGATGATTAAAAGTGAAGTGAAAACTACATGTTCGTATTGTGGCGTTGGCTGCGGAATTGTAGTTAAAAAAGACACCAATGATAAAGTTTTTGTCGAAGGAGATAAAGATCATCCTGTAAATAAAGGAATGCTATGTTCTAAAGGTATGAATTTGCATTATGTTGCAAACGATACCTCAGACAGGATACTATATCCAGAAATGCGATGGAGCCGTTCGCACCCAAGAGAACGCGTAAGTTGGGATGATGCTTTAGATAGAGCTGCCAGCGTTTTTAAATCCATTATCAAAAAATACGGCCCAGACAGTGTTGGGTTTTATGTGTCTGGACAAAGTTTAACAGAAGAGTATTATATTGCTAATAAGCTAACAAAAGGGTTTTTAGGAACTAATAATATAGATACGAACTCCAGACTTTGTATGAGTTCTGCAGTAGTAGGCTATAAAAAAACGTTTGGTGAGGATAGTGTGCCTATTTCTTATGCAGATATCGAATTGGCAGATACTTTTCTAATCACAGGAGCAAACCCTGCATGGTGCCATCCTATCTTATTTAGACGCTTAGAAAAGCATAAAGAAGAAAACCCAAATGTAAAACTTATTGTTGTAGATCCTAGAAAAACAGATACGGCTAATTATGCCGATTTGCATTTACAACTATTTCCAGGAACAGATGTGATCTTGTATAATGCTATTGGGCGTTGCTTATATAAAAGCGGCCTTATAGATGAAGATTTTATAGCAAAACATACCGATGGTTTTGCAGATTATAAAGCGTTAATCTTATCGACATCCTTAAAAGAGGCATCTAAAGCCTGTGGAGTGTCTGTAGACGCTATTAAAAAAGCGGCGAAATACATTGGTGTTTCTAAAGGCTTTATTAGCATGTGGGCTATGGGGCTTAACCAAAGTGTAGTAGGTACCGATAAAAATGTAGCCTTATTAAATCTATCCTTAATAACAGGTCAGGTTGGAAAACCAGGATCAGGCCCATTCTCATTAACAGGGCAGCCTAACGCTATGGGCGGTCGTGAAGTAGGGGGTATGGCCAACCTTTTAGCGGTACATAAAGATTTAATGAACCCAGAACACCGTCGTGAAGTGGCCGATTTTTGGGGGGTTGATGAAATAAACCCTAAGCCAGGACTCACTGCAACAGAGATGTTCGATGCCTTAGAAAGTGGAAAAATGAAGGCGATATGGGTGGCATGTACCAATCCTTTGGTAAGTTTACCCAACTCTAATCGTATAGAGCGCGCTATGAAAAACGCAAAGTTTGTAGTCGTTCAAGAGATTTCTCATAAGTCTGATACTGTTGGTTTTGCAGATTTGGTATTGCCAGCCGCAGGATGGTTAGAGAAAGAAGGTACCATGACAAACTCAGAACGCCGGGTGTCTTACCTTCCAAAAGAAATAGAAGCACCAGGCGAAGCAAGACCAGATGTTGAAATTTTCTGTGATTTTGCAAGACGCATGGGCTTTAGAGGCTTTAATTTTAATAGTGCTAGCGAAATTTACGATGAGTATGCGCAAATGACGAAAGGCACAAATATAGATGTGTCTTATTTAAATTATGAGCGTTTAAAAACAGAAGGCACGTTTCAGTGGCCAGTACCCGAAAACAGACACCAAGGAACCCCACGCTTATTTCAAGACAAACAGTTTTATACGCCCTCTAAAAAGGCAATCTTTAATATTCCAACAGCGTTACACAACACCTCTGTTGCCACAAACGATGCATTTCCTTTGGTGCTTACCACAGGACGTGTTAGAGACCAGTGGCATACCATGACCAAAACAGGGAAGGTTTCGCGTTTAAAAACACATTACCCTAAACCTGTCTTAGAAATACATCCAGTAGACGCTTACCTTTATAAAATTAAAGATGGAGACATTACAGAAATAAAAGGTGAAAATGGTGTGGTTAGAGTACGTGCTAAGATTACAGAAACCATTAAAAAAGGTGTGGTCTTTTTACCAATGCATTGGGGAAAACAATTGCAAAGCAATTTAAATCGTGCTAATAATTTAACTAATACCCATGTAGACCCTACGTCTAAAGAACCCGATTTTAAATACACACGTGTAGCGGTTTCTAAATACAAGAAACCTATTGAAAAAATTATAATAGTAGGTGCAGGTGCTGCAGCATTTCGTTTTGTAGAAAATTATAGAGAACACAACCAAGTCGATGAGATTCATGTGTTTTCTAAAGAACCGCATTTATTTTACAACAGGGTATTATTACCAGAGTATGTTACCGAAGAATTAACTTGGGAACAGTTACTTAAAATAAAGAAACTAGAACTGGCGAAATTAAACGTCTATTTACATCCAGAAACACTTATAGCTCGCATTGATAAAAGTGAAAAGACAGTTACCGACAGTCATGGAGAAACCCATACGTTCGATAAATTAATCTTAGCAACGGGCAGTCGCGCCTTTGTGCCTAAAGATGTACAAATAGAGTTGCCAGGACGCTTTACAATGCGTAATAAAACCGATGCCGATAAATTTAAAAAGCATTTAGACGCTACGGGATTACCACCAGAAGAGCAGCATGTTGTTATTGTAGGAGGTGGGCTCTTAGGTTTAGAGCTTGCGGCAGCAATGAAACACAAAAATGTCAAAATAACCATTGTACAACGTGCATCGCGTTTAATGGAACGTCAGTTGGATAAAATTTCTAGTAAACTGTTAGCCTTAGACGTACAAGAACGTGGCATTCAAATCTATTTTGATAATGAAGTGAGTACGGTTTTTGATGATGAAGAGACGGGCGAATTAAACATAACACTTAAAAGTGGTAAATTTATAACCGCAAATGCGATAGTTTATGCCATAGGTACCATACCTAATGTAGATATCGCACGCTCTAATGGCATATCATGTCGAAGAGGGGTTATTGTAAATCAACATTTGCAATCGTCACATCCAGATATTTTTGCTATTGGAGAAATTGCAGAATATAATAATCAGCTATTTGGAATCACTTCTGCCGCAGAAGAGCAAGCGACCATTTTAGCTAATTTTATAGCAGGAGACATTAGTGAGGCTTACAATGGGTCTGTCCTTATGAACATCTTAAAATTTAATGATTTAAACCTTTGTAGTATAGGTGACATAGATGTGCCAGAACACGACACAAGTTATGAAGAAATTATCTTTACAGATTTAAAGAAACGCTACTACAAAAAATGTATAGTTAAAGACGATTTATTAGTAGGTGCGGTTTTAATGGGCGATAAGAACGAATTTGCCGAATTTAAAACCATGATTGAAAGTAAAATCGAAATGGCAGATAAACGAGACACCTTACTTAGAGGCGCTTCTAATGATACTCCTGTACTTGGTAAACTTGTATGTTCATGCAGCCAAGTAGGTGCCGGTAACATTGAAGATACCATAGCACAAGGGTGTACAGATTTCACAGAATTATGCAACAAAACTGGAGCAGGATTAGGCTGCGGTAGTTGTAAGACCGAAGTAAGAGAGCTACTTCAAAATTCAAAAGTATTAGCATAATGGAACCTTATAGATTAAGAATAAACGGAGGTGTATTATCACCAGGAGAGTTAAAGTATATTTGTGAAGCAGCAGAAGGTTTAGGTTTAAATGCTATTTCTTTTGGATCGCGTCAGGATATCATATTTCCAGAAGAAATTGATGAAAGTAAATTTAGTCAGTTTGATAAAATTAAGTTTGTAAAGCCAAAACAAGATGGTGTTGAGAACATAGCATCGTCTTATGTTTCTGCCGAAATTCTTCCCAGTACGTCATGGCTTACCAGCGATCAATACTTATATGTTTTAGAGCAGTTTAAACATTTTCCTAAATTGCGTATCAATGTTACCGATCCTAAGCAACGCCTTGTGCCTTTATTTACAGGAAATGTAAATTTTATAGCATCAGAGCATGATGACTATTGGTATTTATACCTAAGATTACCCGGTTGGACGAAGACAGAAATGTACCCTGCTTTAATCTACAGCTGGGATATGGATAAGATTGAATTGGCTATAGAAAATATCTTGATAGAAGAGCCAGAAACGATAGAAACTGTTTTTGACTTGGTAAGCGATGCTACAGATACTAATAATAGAACTGTAGATAAGCCTTTAGAAGTGCCATTTTATCCATTTCCGTATTACGAAGGGATGAATAGAATAGGGACAGACCGTTATTGGTTAGGGTTGTATTGGAGAAACAATAGGTACGATTTAAAGTTTCTAAAAGCGATGTGCGAGTTGTGTTCTGAGAATAAAATTGGAAAGATTTCAATCACACCTTGGAAATCATTTATTGTAAAGGGAATTCCAGAACGCTTTAAATTGCAATGGGAGAAATTCTTAGGCAAATATGGTATTAATGTAAGACATTCCATGTTAGAGATGAATTGGCATGTTCCTGTAAATGATAAAGAAGCCCTTAATCTAAAAAAATATTTGGTAACTAATTTCGATCAAAACGATATTAGTACTTATGGACTTACTTTTGGAATTACAAGTTTTGATAGTGATACTTATAATTTCACGTCTATAGTTATAGAAAAGAACAGACAACCAGAAGCCGTAGGTAATTTTACCATACGAGATACCTATAATTTATTGTATGCCAAAAATTTCGACCCTAACACTCGTGACTATATCATGCATGTTCAGGATGTTGATAAAATAGAATTACCAGGCTTGTTAATGGAATTAAGTCAACTTTACTTCGAACAGTTAGGCACAGAACGCGAAGAAGAAAGCGTAAAAGCACTGAAAAAAGAAAGTACAGAAGAAGATGTATACCAATGCTCAGAATGTTTAACCGTATATAATGAAACCTATGGGGACATTACACAAAATATACCGGCACATACTAGTTTTGAGGATTTACCAGAGACCTATACCTGTTCTTTATGTGAAGCTGATAAAAGCAGTTTTGAGAAAAAAACCATACGTAAACAGCGCGTATAGTATACTTATATGTTGTTTAGCTTCAATAATAGGCTATTACAATTATGTTTGTCTGAAACTCCCAACTTGGGAGTTTTTTTAGGCCTAAAATTGAGACAGCTCTATGTTGATGGTCACTTTAGAAGCCCAATACTTATTTTGATCTGCTTTTTCTTTTTTATAGGTGTATTAAGCCTATAATTTCAAGCTATATTTAAGTTGAAATTTCTTTCTTTTTTAATAATTTTGAAAGATATATATTACTGTTTAAGCTAGGCTATTACTGGGATTAGCAGTACTACTTGATCGTATTTATACCACTCGTCGACACTTAATTGTAATTCGTCTATAACTAGTTCTGACTAATCGATATTTAAATAATTACTTACAGGATTGAAGTAATTTTATAATGTTAATTAGAAGGACATTATGAAAAGCTTAAACATTTTACTCATAGAAGATGACATGATTGAAGTTATGAAATTGAACAGAACAATTTCTAAACTAGAACTACCACATACAATTGTTGAAGCGAATAATGGGGAAGAAGCCCTACAATTTTTACAAAAAAAAGATGAATTACCTGACATAATTTTATTAGATTTGAATATGCCAAAATTAAATGGCATAGAGTTTTTGAGTATTCTTAAGAATGATGACGTCCTTAAATATATCCCAACAATCATATTAACAACATCTAATAATCAACAAGATTTGTTAGAATGTTATAAGATAGGCATAGCAGGATATGTTTTGAAACCTTTAAAATATGAAGACTACGTGACAAAAGTAGAGCGCCTTTTAGCGTATTGGAGTATTAATGAACTAAAACAGTTATAAATGAAGGGGATAATTTTTACCGAATTTTTAGATTTAGTAGAGACTAAATTTGGACTAGAAATGGTCGATAAGATTTTAACAAGTTCAGATTTAGAATCAGGGGGTATATATACCTCTGTAGGCACGTATAGTTTTTCTGAAATGTTACAATTGTTACAACATTTAAGTACAAATACAGGTATCGCTAAAGATGATTTATTACAGGCTTATGCTGAACATTTTTTTAGTGTTATAGAAGACAGTTACCCAGGCCTTTTAGCCACCTACAAAGATCCTATAGAAATGCTGGCCTCTATAGAAAATCATATTCATATAGAAGTTAAAAAAATTTACCCTGAAGCTGAACTGCCAACATTCGAAATTATTAAAAAAACCAAAAATGAATTGACCATGGTGTATAAATCCAGTAGAGCAATGCATCATTTTGGTTTAGGTTTAATGCATAAAACGTTTGCGTATTTTAATGCTAAAGCAAGTATTGCATTAGAAAAATTAAAGGATGATGGTACCGAAGTGATGTTTATTATTAAAAAGAATTAATGAGTCAAGAGAAGATTGACATTTTAGAGCGTGCATTAGCTCGAGAAAAAGCAGCGAGAAAACAAGCTGAAAAAATTCTCGAAAATAAGGCCGCCGAATTATACCAAGCCAAACAAGAGTTAGAACAATCCTACTTAGAGCTAGAAAGTTTGCTCAATAAAACCGATTCTCAATTGCAAGGTGTTTTCGAGAATATTGTGGACCCGTATGTGATAATGGATTTGTTTGGAAACGTATTAAAGATGAACGACGCCGCTGTCGATTTGTTGGGCTGCGATAGTATCAAGTCGTATTTCAATCTCATGGATTTAGTACACCCAGAAGATTTGCAGTCTGTTGCAGAGTCCTTTCAAAAGCTTTTGGTAAAAGGGAGTATTACAGATTTCAATTTAAAAATCATTACGCAGAAAAAAGAAGAAAAATTACTACACCTCAATGGCAGTATCATCTACGATAACGGACAGCCTGTAGCTGCCCAAGGTATTGTTAGAGATATTACGAAAGCTAAAGAAGCAGAAATACAGTTAATAGAATCTGAAAATCGTTTAGCAACCCTTATACTCAATTTAGATAGCGGTGTGCTTTTAGAAGATGAAAATAGAAAATTGGTATTGACTAATAAAAAATTCTGCGAATTATTTAATATAGAAGAAACGCCCAAAGCTTTAAAAGGGCAAGATTGTACAACGGTTGTGGAAACACATAAAATTTTATTTAAAAATCCAGAGCTATTTATTGCTCAAATCGCCTCTATTTTAAAACATAAACAAGAAGTTTTAGGGGATGAATTAGAAATGCGCAACGGTAAAATTTTAGAACGTGATTATGTCCCTATCTATGAAGGTAACGTTTATAAAGGCCATTTATGGACGTATAAAGATGTTACGTTACGTAGAAAATACCGAAAAGGATTAGAAGCACAAAAGCAAAAATACAGTAGTGTAATCGCAAATATGAATTTAGGATTAATGGAGCTGGATACCAAGGATAAAATTCTTATGGTAAATAAAAGCTTCCTTAAAATCTCTGGGTATACCAAAGACGAATTGATTGGGAAGTCTGCTCAATCTGTTTTTCCTGTAGAAGGCGATTTGGAAAGCATACGAGAAGATAATACCGAACGCATTAAAGGCAAGTCCCATTCTTACGAAGTAAGGTGTAAAACAAAAATGGGCACTATAAAACACTGCTTGATTAGCGGAGCCTTAAATTACAATCTCAACGGAGAGGTTATTGGCTCTATTGGTATATATCTAGACATTACGGCCTTAAAAACATTGCAACTTCAAAAAGAAAAATTACTTCAAGAACTCGAGAAAAGTAATAATGAATTACAAGAGTATGCCCATATTGTCTCTCATGATTTAAAATCACCTTTACGCAGTATAGATGCTTTGGTAAATTGGATTAAGGAAGACAATAAGGATAAGTTAGACGAGGTGAGTGTCACAAACATAGAACTTATAGAAGATACCTTAGAAAAAATGGAGCAACTCATCTCAGACGTTTTAATGTACTCTAGTGTTGGTGCTAAAGCAATGGAAGAAGAGACTGTAGATTTAAATGCCACTGTTGAAGAACTTAAAAAAATACTCTATATACCCGCACATATTTCGATAACTATTTTAAATCCTTTACCGAAAGTACAAGGCGATAAAACAAAACTAAAGCAGTTATTTCAAAACTTTATTAGCAATGCCGTAAAGTTTAATGACAAGGCTGAAGGCCATATAAACATAGATGTTATAGAACAGCCAGAGTATTATCAATTTTCAGTTAAAGATAATGGTATAGGCATAGACAAAAAATACCATGATAAAGTATTTAAAGTATTTCACGCTTTAAATAAGCGCAAAGATTCCACAGGTATTGGTTTGTCTATCGTAAAGAAGATTATAAACTTACATAAAGGTACAGTGTGGATTGAGTCGGAATTAGGAACAGGTACTACATTTTATTTCACTTTAAAAAAATAAGGATTTTGAAAATTGTACAATTAAAGCGGCAAAAAGATAAAGAATGGACGTATTTATCAGCGCAACACCTGTTAAAGGCGCCCTTGGTTCTTGTATTTGGAAATCGCTATTTATTAGAAGATAAACAACTTTATACGGCCTTGAGAGCGCTATTTCCAGATGGTCATATTGTTTTTGGATCTACCAGTGGTGACATTACATCGGCTGTAGTAGACGATGATAGTATTACCGTAACGGCTATTGAGTTTGAAAGGTCTCATTTTGTTATAAAAACAAGCAATCTATTAGAAACGGGGCAGGAAAGTTTTAAAACAGGGGCAGCTCTCGTTAAACAATTCGATACGACAGGTTTAAAATTCATATTTGTAGTTTCTGAAGGCAGCTTCGTGAATGGAAGTCAATTAACAAAAGGAATGAATACCTTAAACGATGAAAACGTATTTATTACAGGAGGTCTTTGTGGGGACGGTGCGCGTTTTGAGAAAACCTTGGCCAGTTATAATGAAACTCCTAAAGAAGGCGAAGTTGTCGCTATAGGGTTTTATGGAACGACTTTAGAAGCCTCATTTTCTATACACGGGGGATGGAGCCCTTTTGGACCACAACGTATTGTGACCAAATCGAAAGCCAATGTACTCTACGAATTAGATGGACAACCAGCCCTAGACCTTTATAAAAAATATTTGGGTGAAAAAGCAAAAGCATTGCCCAGTGCTGCATTGCTATATCCTTTAAATGTAATAACAACAAACGAGCAAAAGTCTATAGTACGCACCATCTTAAATATAAACGAAGCTGATAATTCTATGATTTTAGCAGGAGACATTCCTGAAAATTCTAAGGTACAGCTTATGATGACGAATATTGATAATATTGCTAGCGCTTCAGAACGCGCTGCCCTACAAGCCGCAGAAGGCAGACAAACAAAACCAGAATTGGCCCTTTTGGTAAGTTGTATAGGCCGAAAATTAGTGTTAGACCAACGTGTGGAAGAAGAAATAGAAGAAGTTGTTGCAGTCGTTGGAGATGCTACTGTAATCTGCGGGTTTTATTCTTATGGTGAAATCGCACCTTTTCATGATGAAAATAGCTGTAAATTGCATAATCAAACAATGACGATAACTCTTATTAGTGAATAATGAATTCTCTGTTAAAACGCCAAATACGAAAGTATGTGCCAGAAGCACTAGCAAGCGATCCTAAGCTAAAGGAATTCTTGGATGCTGTAGACCGGTCTTATACAAACTATGACGAGCAGTACGTTATGCAACAACGTGCTATGGCTATTAGTTCGGAAGAATTGTTTAATGCCAATCAAAAATTACGCGAAGAAGCAGAGGAACAACGCGCCGTGTTTAAAAAATTAAAGCACCTTGTAAAGACATTAAATTTTTATGATATTCCCGAAGAAAACAATAAAAACGAAGACCGTACAGCCTTTGATGGCCTTGAATTATTAGACTTTATCACAGCACAGGCTAAAAAAATTATTGAAATTGATACCCAACGTGAAAAGCTTTTAAAAGAATTGGAACGCCAAAATCAAGAATTAAGCGATTATGCTCATATGGTATCGCACGACTTAAAAACACCACTACGCAGTATAGATGCATTATCGTCTTGGTTAAAAGAAGATTATAAGGACAGCGTAGATGCGGAAGGAAAAAAATGTTTAACGCTAATTAGAAGTAATGTCGAGAAAATGGACACTCTAATTAGTGGTATACTAGAGTACTCTACCATTAGTAAAAATCAAGTTGACATTTACGATGTAGATCTAGACAAACTCTTAGCAGAAGTGATACGACATATTAATGTGCCCAGCCATATTGTTATTGTTAAAAACGATAATATGCCAACGGTAAAAGGCGATAAATATAGGCTTCAGCAATTGTTCCAAAACCTTATTGTAAATGCCATTAAATACAACAATAAAGAGAAGGGCTTGGTAGAAATAGGTTTCGAAAATGCCAATAAGTTTTGGGAATTTTATGTGAGAGATAATGGTAAAGGCATCGACAAAAAATATTTCGATAAAATATTTAAAACTTTCGAGAAATTAGAGACCAATACCAATGCCACAGGTATGGGATTGTCTTTAGTTAAAAAAATTGTAGATGGCCTAGGAGGTATTATTTGGTTAGAATCTGAAGTAAATAGAGGTACAACGTTTTATTTTACATTAAAAAAATAAATTATGGAAGCCCCTAATATGAGTTATATAAATCAGCTTTCTGGAGGTGATATAGCATTTAAAAACAAGTTAATAGGGATTATTAAAACAGAATTCCCTGAAGAAAAAGCAGTGTATTTTGAAAGCTTTGCAGCTAAAAACTATAACTATGCTGCAGAAAATGTACACAAACTTAAACATAAAATTAGTATTTTAGGCCTTGAAAAAAGTTATAAGATAGCCGAACGCTTTGAAGATCATTTAAAAGAAAAGCAAACTGTAGGGTATGAAGCATTTCATGAGATACTTCAAACCATTACCGACTATCTGGAAACGTTATAATGTAATTTTATGAATTGTATAATTATTGACGATGAGGCTACAGCAAGAACTATTATTACCCAATTGTGTGCTGGTTTACCGAATTTAACGATTAAAGGTACGTTTTCTAATGCTATAGAAGCCATAAAATATCTTAATCAAAACGAAATAGATTTGATTTTTTTAGACATTTTAATGCCTGGTTTTACAGGGTTTGATTTCATTCAAACGCTTAAAAATCCTCCTAAAATTATATTAACGACTTCAGATTCTAAGTTTGCTATAGAAGCTTTTGAATATGATTGTATTGTGGACTATTTGGTAAAACCTGTGACCTTGTCCCGTTTTGAAAAAGCCGTTCAAAAAGCCACTTCTGTAGTGACAGTAACGACGCCTACAGAACGTGCTGAACGTATTTCAGATAACCATCTGTATATTAATATAGATAGGCGCCTTATAAAAATAGATATTGCTAGTATTTATCTGGTTGAAGCAAAAGGTGATTATATTCAATTGAAAACTGAAACAAAAAATTATACAGTACACTCTACCTTAAAAAAGATAGAAGAAAAACTACCAGATGATCTTTTTTTGAAAATTCATAGGTCTTATGTGATCAATATCAAAAAGATTATTGATATTGAAGACAATAGCGTTTTAATTAAAAAGGATGTAATTCCAGTGAGCCGCTCCAATAGGCCAGAACTGATGAAGCGCTTAAATTTATTATAATACCATTCAGTATTTAAAATGATATGGGATCCCCGTTTTTTTGTATTTCAGAATAGCACGGAAGGACAAATCTATGTGCTTTATACCGCCCATGTTGTAAATTAAAAACATGAGTATATGCTGTGCTGTTAAATTTAAAACGTAAATAGCATTAGAGCATTTGTAAAAAGTACTTTTTCAATTTTTAGCGCTTTTGTTTATAGTGCACGTAAGATTATAACATTAAGTACCCTATGATTATGTCTTAACTTAAGGGTGTAATTACACTTCTTGTTTAAAATAACTATACTTCACCGAGATATTTAAGGCCCCTCTAAAAGCAATTGTATTTTATTTGTAAGAAAAACACTTCAACTTTAAAAAAAGACCATTCGTCTATAGTTAATTGGCATCCAACGAATATGGCGGTTAAAAACAGGCTTAAAACGATAAGTTTGTTACAATAAAGACCCCAAATACGATGAAAAAAATACTACTAAACCTATTTTTAGTGTGCGCTTTCTATAGCCATGTACAATCACAAGACACGCCTTTTAATTGCGATTACAACGCGTATCTATTTCAGTTTAATGATGTTTATGCCATAGATTTAGCTTCTGGTAATTCCTATACGGTAGCTACCGATGTCACCCCTGGTAATATAAATGCAGCTGCCTATAACCCCGCCGACGGTTTTATCTGGGGCTCATTAAGTACACCAGAAAAAACAATTGTTCGTATTGGTAAAGATTTTACAACACAAACTTTTTATATTGATGAATTGCCTACGAGTAACCGTTATGTTGGTGGTATAAGCGCCACAGGTATTTATTACTTAAAAGGCGGCGGTAGTACTTATTACAGTGTGGATGTAGACCCTAATTCTCAAAATTATGGTCAATTTATAGCTAACCTTACCTTGTCTCAAAGTTTAAGTGTTCATGATTGGGCTTTTAATGCTGTAGACAACCAATTATATACCGTAGAAAAAAATTCCAATATACTATACCGTATCAATGCAGAAACAGGTGTTGTAACAAGTTTAGGAGAAGTGCCTATACTATCAGGTTTAAATTACACCTATGGCGCTGTGTATTTTGATATTTCTGGGCGTTTTTATGTGTCTGCAAATCAAACAGGAACTGTTTATGTAATTCAAAATGTACAGGATTTAGACGGCGTTGTAGCTATGGATTCTAATTTATTTGCATTTGGACCTTCCAGTTCTTCTAATGATGGGGCACGTTGTCCAACAGCACCAGTGTCACAAGAAGATTGTACAAACGGTATTGATGACGATGGTGATGGTTTGATAGATTGTGAAGATCCTTCATGTTCTGGATATGCAGACTGTCCAGTTATAGAAGTGTCTACGGCTTCAAGTGCTAATGATGGCGGTTTAGAAAGTAACAATAGATTATCAGAATTAGTTAATAAACGCAATTTTAACCGTGTAAAAAAGAGCTATAAATTTAATAAAACAACAGCAAAACGCTTTACGAAGACTTCTAAATACGGAAAAAGTGTGTCTGGAAAAGGAAAAGTAGCAGGATTACAAGATTTTATACCGCTGTCTGTTATTAACGAAGACCAAGTTATAGAATCGTCTCCAGAAGACTTAGTAACTATTACTAATGCAAAGGCGCTTTATTCTGTAGATTACCTGAAACAAGGTGAAGCTGTAGGTTCTATATTAGTTTTAGAAACAGATAATGGTGTATACGAACATACCAAATACATATGTGATCGCTTATTAGGAGCTCAATTAGTTTCGGTATCTACTATAGAAATTAGAGAACAGCAATTTATAAAAGCCTTGATACGTAATAGTGAAGGTGGTTTAGAATTTGTATTGAGCTTGTCTGCAAAGCCTGTTGCTAATGGCAGTAAATTCGAGATAGAAAGCCATTGGAATTTAGATGAGTACGAAGCAGGCGCCTCTTATTATAATTTCCAAATTTGGTCTAATTCCTTAGATGACTTGGTACGCTTAGGAGAAGAAGTTGTACGCCTTTTAGAAGTACAAAAACCTATAGAAAGTTATAACAATTCAACACCGCCGACGGTTTTTGTAAGACAAGGCAAATACCATAATGGAAAACTAGATTTAGAGATTGTAAACACGAATGCAAGTGATACAATAGTTTTTAATGCTGGTGTAAGAGCTACAGAAACTCAAGCCATAGAAACCGTATCTACAACCATAGATTTAGATGGAAATTATATATCTAATGTAGAAGTAGACGCAGGCAGTTTATTTGATATAGGCTTTAGAATTAGCAGCGGCACACAAACACCAGATGATTTGTTTTTATCGGATGGTCCTTGGGGATATGATGACTCTAAAGCAGAGATTAAGCGTTTTGATGTAGAAGCCAATACTGCGGCTTATAATGCAGATGAGTTTCCAGTGGAACGCAATGTGAATTTAGTGGCGACTACAAACGATTATGTGGCGACATACAGAGCTTTAACGCCAAGATTTAACCCTATAGATGTATCTGCTTACAATAGCTTGAAATTAAACGCAAAAGGCTCTGGTGTATTAAACATACGTTTAATAAAAGCGAGCGTTAACGCTTGGGAAGCGCAATACGGTGTAAATATTAATTTAACAGAAAACCTGACCGCACATACGCTTCTGTTTTCAGAGTTTACAGCTTCGAGTGGTGCGCCCATTGTCGCTAATGATATAACCTCTATCGTATATACAATGACTGCAGAAAATGGAGAACAAAGCACAAAAACAATGCGTTTGGAGCAAGTGCGTTTTGCAACGAGTACAGCTTCTACAACAGGAAATGTGAATCCTGGTAGTACAACTCTAGCACAGCCAAACCCAATGACACGTGTTACTAACATCCAGTTTACCTCTATCGTAGACGAAACCGTAACCTTAAAAGTATATAACCAACTTGGTCGTTTGGTCAAAGAAATTGCCGTAGATGCAACAATAGGCGCTAATGCCATAACGTTAAAACGCAGTGGTATGGCTTCCGGAGTTTATTTTTGTAAGCTCAGTGCAGATTTAACAGAATATAAAACCTTAAAATTAGTCCTGAAATAAGTAATAGCTTCCTACTTTGTTTGAAAGCGCCAAAACCTTTACAGTTTTGGCGCTTTTGTTTTTTTACTACTCATAGCTTCAATGCTGTTAGTTATGTTTTTAAGCCTCTTTATAATATACTAGACGTCTTTGTACGCGAAGTATGCTTACTTTCCAATTTTTAAAGCTCAGGATAACGCTTAACATAACTTCTCTTTAGGACTACGGTTTGATGTGGATTGATAGAAGAACAGTTTAAATTTGCTTTAAACGTTAAAGTTTCGTGGTACCTTAAAAAGGGGCTTTGGTACCTAAAAACACACATTTCATTCTATTTTCTTACATTTTACTGTGGCGCTTGGCTAATTTTAGATAATAGGTTTAGAACTGTTCTATCGGGCGTTTAAACTGACGGGGGGATTCTGAAAAGCCCATTGAAATAGAGTAGGAAAACAAAAAAAAATACTGTATGATAGCGCAAGCTCAAGCACCAGTAGTAGAAAAACTTAAAACGATTTTAGCTCAAAGTCCAGAGTTAAAAACAGCATTAGAAAGCACTTTAAAAGCAGCTGTTACCCAAGCAAAAAAATATTTAAATGCTGAATTATATCATGCTATAGACCATGTATTTCAATGCAATGGTTGGCCTACAACGGCAGATGCATATTTAGATTATATAGATATTTATGTGCGGTTGATACCTAATGAAAGTAACGCTCCTAATTTCCCTAACGCTTGGAAAAGCGATGGGACTAAAAACGGTTACAATCAAAAAGTCTATGACCTTTTATGCCAATCGTATTGGTTAATTGATCAAAACATCCCAGGCACAGATAAAACCTTGCAAAGCTTTGAGGTGTTTTCAGATTGGTTGGTAGATTTTGCCAATTCTTGGGGAGTATTTTTGGATACTGAAGCGTCTTTAACAGAAGAGAGTCTAGCATCGTTTAAAGCCGATGTGATGTACAATTTTTCATTATATGCGGCGCATGAAAGCACTTGGAAAACATTTAATCAGTTTTTTTATAGGGAGTTTAATGGTGCAGACCCAAAGACTGGTATTAGCCCGTTGCGTCCTATAGCAGATCCAGATAATAATGAAACTATTGTTTCGCCAGCAGATTGTACCTATAAGGCCAATTACGCTATTGATAAGACAGGGCAGGTTATAGATGAAACAGGTGCTAAGACAAAAATGACCTTAAAGCATACCCATAGTATTGGAACAGTAGATGAACTTTTACAATACAGCAAGTATGCAGAAGATTTTTATGGAGGAACGTTTGTACATTATTTTTTAAGTCCGTTCGATTACCACCGTTTTCATACGCCAGTTAGTGGCGCTATTTTAGAAATCATACCTATTGAAGGTAAGGTGTATCTTAATGTTGAATTAAAAAAAGGAGAGGGGCAATGGGATGCTCCAGATGGTGCAGAAAACGGATATGAGTTTACGCAGGCACGTGGTTTAGTGATTATAGATGCAGGGCCTGTAGTTGGTAAAGTTGCTATTTTACCAATAGGCATGTGTCAGGTATCTGGCGTAGATATGTATACAGAACTTCAAGGAAAGCGTGTTGTAAAAGGACAAGAATTTGGAAAATTTAAATTTGGAGGCTCAGACATCATCATGTTATTCCAAAAACCACCTACAGAACTTTACATGTTTAAGAATGATCCAGGGCACAATCCTATTCACTTTCAATATGGACAAACGTCTGTGTATTGGAATAAATAATACCCAACGTAGAATAAACTGTTTATTCTAGTTATTCATTTAAACCAAAGCCTCAACTGATTGTTTTACAATAAGCAATCAGTTGTTGTTTTGAGTTTAACCACCAATGGTAATCATACTTCTGTTATTGCTATGTAATTTAGGTTCCTGAAGCTTTTTTAAAGTATCCATACCACCTCTTACTTTAAATTTGGCTTGTACAGCTTTTTGGATGATAGGTGTAATGGATTTACCCTCACGAAGTGTGGTTAACAGATCTGCTTCTGTAGCAGAAAATAAGCAATTTTTAAGTTGACCATTAGCAGTTAAACGCAATCTATTACAAGAATCACAAAATGGGTTAGTGACAGAACTAATAATTGCAAACGTACCTTTATAACCTGCTATCGTATAGTTTTTAGAGGTATCGTTAGGCGCGTCTTTTAAGCGTATAACGTTTTCCTTAGGAAATGCTGCATTGACATGCGTTAATACATCTGCATATGAAACGGTTTTACGCATATCCCACTTATTACCATCGAAAGGCATGAACTCTATAAAACGCACAGTGATTGGTAAATCTTTAGTAAAGTTTATAAAGTCAATAATTTCATTGTCATTAAAACCTTTTATTAAAACTACATTTACTTTTACCGTAAATCCTTTAGCGACTAGTAACAAGATATTGGCATAGACCTTTTTAAATTCATGACGTCTGGTAATGTGTTTGAATTTAGAAGCATCTAAGGAATCTAAGCTAACATTAATTTTTTGGACTCCATGGGTTTGTAAAATATCTATAAACTTATCGATAATAACCGCATTAGACGTGATTGACAGTTCTACAGGAAGCGTAGCTAGTTTTTCTAAAATGATAGGGATGTCTTTGCGTATTAAAGGCTCTCCTCCTGTAAGGCGAATTTTAGTAACTCCATGATCCACAAACGTTTTTGCAATGTTATAGATCTCCTCATAGGTCATTAAATGGGTTTTAGGAGACAATTTAACCCCTTCTGCAGGCATGCAATAGGTGCAACGCAGATTACAGCGCTCTATTAATGAAATGCGTAAGTAGGCGTGGGCTCTACCGTGTAAATCTTGTAATATGTTTTTGGTGTCATTCATTGTTGAACTGTTTTGAGCGTTGAACTGTTTTCTTTGGTTTAACTGGTTTAATCGTTGAAACGTTTAAAGGTGTAAGCGTTGATGTGTTGAATTGGTTATAGGTTTACTTAATTTGTTTTATAATCCATTAAAATCAATGCTTAAACACCTTTTCGATTCAATATTAATCATGTCTAACCCCTTTTAAAATTCTAAAACTATGCAATACTGCGGGGAAAATGGCATCCATGGATTCTTTAGCACCATTTGTAGACCCCGGTAAGGCCAAAACAAGAGTGTTATTTATTGTGCCTGCTATACTTCGCGAGAGCATCGCAAAAGGCATGCGTTCTTGGCCGTAAGCTCTAATGGTTTCCTCAATACCAGGAATGCGTCTGTCTAGTATAGGTAATAAGGCTTCTGGAGTAACATCTCTTCCTGATAATCCTGTTCCTCCCGTATAAATCACAAGATCTGTCCCTTGATCTGCATAGATTTTTACTTTCTGTTGAATGTCTTCAATTTCGTCTGGAATGATCACATATTCAGTAATCTTTACATTGCAATCTTCTAATTTGCTAATAATAGCTTTTCCGGCTTTATCTTCTTTATGTCCAGCAGATATGGTATCGCTACACACAACAACAGCAGCCGTTAAATCTTTTCTGAAATTATCTTTAAAATCAGATTTCCCCCCTTTTTTGTGTATCAATTTTATAGCCTGTATTTCGATGCCCTTATCTATTGGCTTTAGCATGTCATACATGTTTAAAGCTACAACACTAGCGCCATGCATGGCTTCTACTTCAACTCCTGTTTTATAGATTGTTTTTACAGTAAATTCTATGGTGATGTTTAAACCATCAAAACTGTATGCAATGCCTGTATATTCAATAGGTAAGGGGTGGCAATCTGGAAGAATATCTGGAGTGCGTTTCACACCTAATAAGCCTGCGGCTTTACTCATCGCTAATACATTGCCTTTAGGAACGGTATCGTTTTTAATAGCGGTAATAGTTTCTAGAGTGCTTACTTTAACTACAGCTTGTGCGACTGCGGTTCTTAATGTGGTGCCTTTATGTGTGATGTCTACCATTGTGTGTTTATGTGTTGAAGTGTTTGATCGTTGATTTGTTTAATTGTTTATGTGTTATATTGTTTTAATTGTGCTTTTCTTAGGGCATTAAGCTTATTTGTTATTTTTTCAATAGTTTTTCGAAGTGATTGGTAATTAACAGCATCTATAAATCCTAGTTCTTTAGCAATAATGAGTTGATTTAGAACTTACATTAAGGAGCTATAAGCTATAGTTGTAAAACGGGCTTTATCTTTATGAGTTTCTCTTGAGGTTCCTTCCGCTAAGTTAGAGGCTACAGATATTGAGGCTCGTCTTAACTGATTTGTTAATCCAAATTTTTCTTCACTAGGAAATTCTTTAGTAATCAAATAAATTGCTTTAATGAGTTCTTTTGAATCAATCCAAACCTTCAATTTTTCAAATGAAAATGTATATGCCATGATCTAGTCTTTAATAATTATACAATTCAGCATTTCAACGTATCAACACTTCAACATATAAATGCATCAACATTTACGAATTAACTTTCCACTGATGGCTTTCATCTTCAAAAATCTCTTTGCCAAATACAGGGACGTCTGCTTTTATGGCTTCAACGATAAACTCTAAGGCTTCAAAAACAACTTTGCGACGTGGCGAGGACACAAAAACAAAAAGACATATTTCTCCTGCCTTAACCGTCCCTAAACTGTGATAAATATGCATACAGGTAAGTTCAAATTTTTCGAAAGCAGTTTCTCTAATGTCATGAAACTTAGTATTGGCCATAGCTTCATAAGCGGTATATTCTATAGCGGCTACGGTTTTGCCTTCAATAACATCTGCACGTACTTGTCCTAAGAATATATTATGGGCACCTATACTGGTTTTAGTCTGGTGTTTATAAATAGAATTACCAATAAATTCGGAGCTTATGGCACCGTCTTGGAATACGTTTTTGGGTTTTTTATCTGTCATGATGCGGTATTATAATTGCGGTATATATTTAGTTATAAATGAGATTTCGTTAAACAAAGCGATCAACCACCAGAAAATGGAGGTAATAAGGCAATATCTTCCCCTGTGAGTAGTGTGTCTAGCCCAACTAATTTTTGATTTTGAGCGATTTTAAAATCTTTGAGTTGCAAGGCACTGTATTTAGAGTAGAGTACCGTAAGCAAGTCACCTATTGAATGCTGAGGTAGGTCTAACTGTTCTTCTTGGGTTTGCGTAGCTTCTGCTATCTGACCAAAATATTTAATCGTTATAAGCATCTTGTATGTATTTAAGGTCGTCTTTAGTATTCATATTTGCAGTGGCATTTTTATGAGCAGGATCTAAAACCATATTTTTATGTGTACATGCTTTTACTGCTATTCGTAAGCGCCGTTCGCCAGTTTGTAAAAGGTTGCGAAATATTGTTTTTACATGTGTTTTGTATAAAGCAATAAGCGGCATGGATTTACCGTCACTTTCGGCTTGTACAATATCATAATTGCCATCTTGCGCTTGGATGAGTTGTTCTAATAGCGTTGTCGAAATTAGAGGAATATCACAGCTTAATATTAGATTATAGGCTGTTTTAGAGGCTTGTAACCCCGAACAGATACCAGAAATGGGGCCTGCTGTTTTTACAATATCGGTTATGCGTTTATACCCCAAGCTATCGTATGCGGTGTGATCGGATACAATTAAGATTTCAGAAACTAAAGGGTGTAAAGCATCAATGCTATATTGCACGAATGTTTTACCGTTGTATTTTAAAAAGCCTTTGTCTGTACCCATTCTAGAGCTTTTACCTCCAGCGAGTATAATTCCTGTTATGTGTTGCGGTGTTATCATTTAAGTCAATATTAATTTAGCACAGGCTATTAAAAGTACAAAAGCCAATATATAGCGTAATCCTTTATTTTGAAAACGCTTACTACCGTAAAAGCCTCCTAGAATACCACCAATTAAGGCAATAGCTACAAGCAAAAAAGCAGCAGGTGCTATTGTAATACCTGTTTGCAATTGTCCAATGAGTCCTGCGGCAGAGTTAACCCATATAAATAGGGCAGATACAGCTGCAGCTTCTTTCATATTTCCCCAATGGAAGAGTAAGATTAGTGGTGTTAAAATAATACCACCACCAATACCTATAAGCCCTGAGAAAAAGCCTATAAGTCCACCTGTAATAAGGCCTTGCCAAATTTTAACAGAAGTCGTGTTGTCACTTTCTTTTCCAAAAACATTAAGCATTTTAAGAATGGCAAAAATGAGTAATACAGCTAATATTTTTTTATAAACCGATGCATCAATGGTGATTGTACCGCCTAAATAGGCTAAAGGAATAGAAGCTAGGGCAAAGACTAAAAAAAGCCGCTTGTTAAAATGACCTACTTTGTAGTAGTAATAAAACGAAACACCCGCTACGAACAGATTGAGCAGAAGGGCAGTGGGTTTCATCGTTTCTGGCACGAAAGAAAACAATGCCATCAATGCCAAATAACCACTAGCTCCACCATGCCCTACACTGGAATACAGGAAGGCTACGATAGGGAGTATCGTTAAGAAAAGGTATGTGTTTTCTATTTGTAACATTAAATTTAGATGCTTGTTTTTAGTTTTTGCATTTTTATAAAGTTATAAGTGTCTAGAGTATTTAAAATTAAAAGTTAGTATTCGTTTTCATTATTGTTATTTCTGTTCAACTTTAGCACACTTTAAGTACTTAGAACTTTAGGCATTTTATAAAGTTATAAGTGCCTAGAGTATTTAAAGTTAAAAGTTAGTATTCGTTTTCATTATTGTTATTTCTGTTTAACTTTAGCACACATTAAGTACTCACAACTTTAGGCACTTTTTATGTAAATTTAAAAGTTATCGTATTTATCAAAGCTTATTTGCTATAGAAGTAAAAAGAGCTAAAAGCTCTCTAGTTTCTTTAAAAACAGGTTTTAGTTTTTCTTTTGCAATCCAATTCATATCATTAATTATTTCAATCCAATATTCTGTTTCACTGGCTTCACTTTCAGAAATTTTAATTTTATTTTTAAAATCTTTTTTGCTTCTAGATCTATTGGCTTCTCTATAATTCGCTCCAATACTAGTGCCAGATTTAGTGATTTGATTTTTTATAACCCTTGCTTCAACTGTATTTGGAAGAGAACTTGATAATTTGAGAATAGTTATTCCAAACTGTCGTGTTCTTTGTTCTAATTGTCTTGCAAACGTTTTATTATTCATTTTTATAAAGTTATAAGTGTCTAGAGTATTTAAAATTAAAAGTTAGTATTTGTTTTCATTATTGTTATTTCAGTACAACTTTAGCACACTTTAAGTACTCACAACTTTAGGCATTTTATAAAGTTAAAAAGTTAGCATATGTTTTTTTAGTATCATTTCTAGCCAATTTTAGTAGGCTTCAGGCACGTCTAAAGCACTTCAATCTTAGCCAATTGTTCGTCTAAAAACGCCCAACAATTTTTATTAATAACATCAAAAGCAGAAATTAAAGATTTACCATAGGGTGTTAATTGTGCACCGCCACCACCTTTGCCTCCAATACTGTTTATTGTTACTGGTTTTTTTGCGGATTTATTTACAGAATCTAACAATTGCCATGCTTTTTTATACGAGAGGTTTAAAGATTTTGCGGCTTTAGAAAGCGAACCTGTAGCCTCTATAGCTTTTAATAAGTGTACTCTACCTTCTCCTAAAAGCACATTGTTGTCTGACTCAATCCATATACGACTTTTAATTTTATAGCTCATAAGTTTCTAATTAAACGGGTAATACAATAACTTCCACAGTATCATTTACTTCAATTTTAGACGATTCAGCAGGCATTACAATTAAAACGTTAGACAGGGCAAACGTTTGAAGCATAGAGGAGTTTTGACCATCTAATATTTCTACCCTACCATCATTAAAGATACCTTTAAGGAATTGAGGACGATCACCTCGTTTTTCAAAATGGGAAAGAGACTTTGCTTTTACTCTAGGTAGTTCTGTAATTGCTCTATCCATAAATTGTTGTAACGCAATATAAACGTAAACATAAAAACAGGATAATGCAGCTGCAGGATTTCCAGGTAAGGCGAATACTTGGGTTGTTGCCGTTTTACCATAAAATAAAGGTTTACCTGGTTTTTGCTTTACTTTATAAAACAGTTCTTTAACCTGTAACTCCTTTAAAGCTTTACCAACAAAGTCATAATCTCCAACAGAAATACCACCTGTAATCAGTACCAAATCATTAGCATTTAGCGCCTCTTTAAGTGTGCTAACGGTTTTAGTGTAATCGTCTTTAACCTTATATAAGGTGACATCGTAAAATTTAAGATTGTATAGAGCACTTAGTAACATTTTAGAGTTACTCTCATAAATTTTTCCAAAGGGAAGATCCTGACCGGGGGGCACTAATTCGTTTCCTGTTGTAACTAGAGCAATATTGGGTTTTTTGTAAACAGAAACTTTTGTAACGCCTAGAGATAGTAAATACCCAATTGCAGCTGGGGTGAGTTTTGTGTCTTTCTGTAAAGCGACAGCCCCTTTTCTAACCTGTTCTCCCATTGGCCTAATATTTTGATCTAGCGCTATGGGGGCGGTAATGGTAATTGAAGCATCTTGTTTTATCACTTTTTCCTGCATGACTATCGTATTAGCAGTGTCTGGTACAGGCGCTCCTGTAAAAATACGAACAGCTTCACCTGGTTTTAATTCAAATTGCTGTGCATCACCTGCCTTTACTTCTCCAATAAGGGTGTAGGACAAACTATCGTGTAAGTTTAAAGCATAACCATCCATTGCAGATTGTCTAAAAGGAGGCATATTTATAGAAGCAGATATGTCTTTAAATAAAGTATAACCTCCTGCTTTTTCAACAGTTTTAATACTAGATGTGTGTAATGCCGCGCTGTTGGAGGACACTATTGCAATAGCTTCGGAAATTGAAATCATAAGTAATTAGCGTTATATCTTTGCAAATATAGCGATATTGTAAATTATACGCCTATTGTGGATCTCGTATTTATTGCTTCAAAGCAACCTTTTAGTATTCCAAATAGATGTAATACAGGTTTAAATGGTTATTAAAGCTTTGTTTTGTAGGTCTAATAGTGTACTTACGTAGGGCAATGAATGATTTAAAGAGGCGCTATAGTCCTTCTATTTGAGAATCTGTTATTTTTTACTTTATAAAAATTATAAGCTCATAATATAAGCCTGTAATTTTAAGGTTATATTAAAACTGTTCATGAAAGTATTCAAAAATAAGTATTATTACTTATTTTTGGATACTCTTAATTAAGTAATCTTCACGTTTTGGAACATAAAAATTCAGATATTAATTTTACAATGGATACCTCTTGCAAGATTTGTAAGCGTTCTGATTGTTTAGTTCATAGAAATTCAGCTATTTTATTTAATACATCAAAACCACAAACCAGCACGATTTTAAAATGCAAAAAAGGACAACAATTTATTATAGAGGGTGCTCCAGTAAATGGTTTGTTTTTTATTAAAAGTGGTACTGTAAAAGTATTTAGAACAGGAATTAATGGAAGAGAACAGATTGTGCGTTTTGCAAAACCTTGTGAAATTATAGGACATCGAGGATTTGGGACACAGGAATATTATTCTATTGGTGCGATTGCATTACAAGATACGCAATTGCACTATTTCTCTAAAGAGCATCTTCGTGAGTCTCTTATGGAGAACCCTAAGTTTACTTACGATATGATGTTGTTTTACGCTAACGAACTCAATCGCAGTGAAAATAAAGTAAAATCTATTTCTCAGATGACGGTACGTGAACGTGTTATCGATACATTGCTTTATATCAACCGTAAGTTTGGTGATCTTAATGGCTTTTTAAACTTACCTCTAAGCCGAAAAGAATATGCCGACTATGCAGGAACTACAGAGGAACAAGTGATTCGCGTGTTCTCAGCATTAAAAAAGGAAGAACTGATTACCGCTAAAGGTAAAAAAATAGGCATTAAAGATCTTCAACGCCTTAAAAAGGAGATAAACGATCATAATTATTTCTTAGATACGTAGTTTTTCGCAGGTCTAATGTGATTTATATCAAAGGTTTAAAGTATTACCTGTTTTTTATCAGTTTTAAAGATGTTGTAAAAGATGATTTGCAACTGTTTTATTTCATGAATAGTTAGTAAGCTAGCGTCTATTTTTGTCATAAGTAAGTACTAATACTTATGTTTAAGTATACAAACTAATTTATAAAACTATGGAAGCAAAGACAGTCTCTCTTGTACAGGAATCATTTGAAAAAGTAAAACCAATAGCACCAGCAGCAGCTGGTATTTTTTATTCTAAATTATTTGAATTAGACCCTGAGCTTAAACCGTTATTCCCTAATGATGAAGCGGCGATGAAAGTTCAAGGCAATAAGCTTATGACCATGTTAGGAGCAGCCGTAGCAGGTTTAAGTAATTTAGATGCCTTAATTCCCGTGCTTAAAGATTTAGGAAAACGACATGTCGCATACAAAGTAGAAGCGTCTCATTACGATACTGTTGGTGCTGCTCTATTGGGTACTTTAGAAGCGGGGTTAGGCGATGATTTTACACCTGAAGTTAAAGAGGCTTGGACCAGTGTATATGGGACTATGGCTAATGTAATGATAGAAGCAGCATATTAATATCTAAAAACTTGAATTATGACAATAAGATCTAAAGTAATAGTCTTTGCATCCGCAATTGTAATGAGTGCTTGTGGAGGCGTGCCAGAAGAAAAAACAACGACAGAAGGTGCGGAAAACGCATTTTCGGTAGCACAAGTATTAGAGATGGTTGCAAAAGAAAATGATGTAACACGTACGCTATATACAAAAGCAATTGTTGGAAAAGGCAAAAAGCAGGGAATGAAATTTGATGAAGATTGGCGTAAGGATGATGTAGAAGCAGGACCGCTTCCAGCATTATTCTTAAGAGGTGTAGCGTCTAGTATTCGAAAAAATCCAGTGCCTTTAGGTTTGTATTTAGGATCGGATTTCCCAATTAACGCTGCTAATAAATTTGAAGGACAACAGGCCGATTTATTTCAAAAGATTAAAAAAGATCAAGAACCACAGTTTTTCTATGATGAAGATCAAAAATTACACACCGCCATGTTTGCCGATTTGGCTAGTGCAGGTGCTTGTGTGAGCTGTCATAACGACCATCCGCAAACCTCAAAATCCGATTGGAAATTAGGAGATGTTATGGGGGCAACAACGTGGCAATATCCTAAAGATTCTCTAACGTATAAAGAAACGGTTGCTGTTTTAAATTCTTATGCTAAAGGTACTGTAGATATATATATGGAGTACTTAGATGAAATAAAGAACTTTAAAAGCAGTGAAAAACCAGAAATAGGGACTAAATGGCCTGCAGAAGGCAACTACTTACCTACAGCGGAAGTGTTCTTAGATAGTGTTAAAAAATTATCATCTTATGAGACAATGAAGCATTTAGTTGTGGTCAATAAATAATTTTTTTAGTGTTTATAATTGTGATAGTGCTCATTCCTCTCCAGAACCTTAACGTGAGCCTATCGCAATTATATGTAATATATCATCACCAATTAACTTACTAGATTAATACATTAATATGGTTTTAAGCAATAATAAATCTACCCTATTAGGCCTCGCGTTATTTTTGGCTTTTTTGGTTCAACTTGTATTGAAATTAGAATGGCACTGGTTATACGAGTTGCAGCAAGGAGAAATGTACAAACGCTGGTCTGGATTAGTCTTAGCTATTTTTATTGCTTTTCAATGGGTTTTAAGCCTTACACGTACCGTAAAAAAATGGCGTTCCTACGCCATGCAAATGCAACGCATTCATAAATGGATAGGTGCTTTAAGCCCTCTGTTTTTTTACATACACTGTATGGAACTAGGATATGGGTATTTAGCATTACTATCCTACATATTTATAGCAAACACATTATTAGGGTATTTTAATTTGGATGTAATAAAAAATAACAGTGAATTCCTATTTAAAGGGTGGATGATTAGCCATGTGGCTTTATCCTTAATTGTTACCTTATTAATGGTATTTCATATTGTAATGGTGTTTTACTATAAATAGAAAAAGATAACATGAAGTTACAGATAAAAAATATAGTTAGAGAAACAGAAGACGCGGTTAGTATTAGTTTTAAAAATGGAAATTTTTTTAAAAAACTAAAATACAAACCAGGACAATTTTTAACCATTCATGTACCTATAGACGATGTGGTGCAAAAGCGGGCCTATTCTTTTAGTAGTAACCCTTATACTGATAAAGATTTAAAAATAACGATAAAACGTGTAGAGAAGGGGGTAGTATCTAATTATGTGCATGATCACCTTAAAGTTGGGGACAAATTAAAAGTAGACGATCCTGCGGGCTCTTTTTATGTAGAACCAGAGCCAGAAACGGAAAAGCAATATGTTTTGTTTGCTGGTGGAAGTGGCATTACTCCAATGTTTTCTATTGTTAAATCTATACTCACCGAAGAGAAAGCATCGAAAGTACTTTTAATATATGCCAACCAAAGTGAAGCCTCAATTATATTTCATGAAGAGCTAAAAGCTTTAGAAACGGCGTATCCAGATAAATTTGCGATAGCACACATCTTATCTCATGCTACAGAAACACTTAAAGGTAATTACCATTCTGGATTAGCCACCAAAAGGTTGATAGATGGTATTTTACTTAAAAATAATTTAGCATACGAAGCACACGTGTATATGATATGTGGGCCTTTTGGTTACATGGAAAAAATAAAAGAAATACTAAAAGCCAATGGCGTTACACGAGAGCAAATTAAGTTAGAAGTGTTTAAAAGCCCTGTTGTTAAAGTAAGTGGTAAAAATTTATTAAGTAATGTCACTTTAAAAGTAAAGGGTAAGGTTCATGAATTGAAAGTAAGAGGGAATACCTCTGTCTTGAAGCAAGCCATGTCTGATAATGTTGTAATTCCTTATTCATGTAGATCTGGCATGTGTTCTACATGTAAAGCGAAATGTGTAGAAGGGACTATAAAAATGACTGATGGTCATTTATTATCAGAAAGTGAGGTCGCTAGCGGGGCTATTCTAACTTGTATTAGTTATCCCGTAAGTGAAAAAGTAGTTATAGAAATATAAATTAAAAGGAGCACAGTATATGTTTAAAGTAAATCCATTAAGACAACGACAATTTTTAGGAGGTATTATAGGTTTGGTATTAGGTGTGTCTTTATTTTATGTCCTCACTTTAGATGCTACAGAAGATTATGTTTCTGTAGGTCCTATGAATACAGGTCATGAGGATTTGTCTTGTTTTGCATGTCATGCAGATGCAAAAGGAAACCTCGCACAACAACTGCAATCTAATATTTCTTATGCTGTTGGTGCAAGGGCAGAAAGTGTGGATTTTGGTACGCAAGATGTTACTTTAGATAATTGTTTACAATGTCACGATAGGCCAAATGATAGGCATCCCACACATCGTTTTACTGAACCCCGATTTAAAGACGCTATTAAAAATGTAGATGCAACCACCTGTATAACCTGTCATGCAGAACATCACGGCGAACGTGTGTCTATAACACCTATTAATTATTGCATGAATTGCCATCAGGATTTAGAGGTTGAAAATGATCCTCTAGATATTTCTCATAAAGATTTGATTGCTAAAGAGGAATGGTTAACCTGTATACAGTGTCATGATTTTCATGGGAATCATAAATATGAGGTTGCCGAACATTTAAAAGATACCATTCCTATGAAAGCTATTCAAGCGTATTTTGATGGCGGAAAAGATCCTTATAGTGCTGTTAAAAAATATATTGCATTATCCCAAGAAGAGTGGATAAAAACATTAGAAAAGTAGTATACAAGACTCATAGTTCTAATAAGAGTTATGCTATAAGCGTTTTTTTAGTCTATCCTCTATACACAAATAAGTCTACGATATCAAAAGGTAACAAGAGCACAATTGTAGTGAGAGATGTATTAGCAGAACAGTGGTATTAATTACGAGAGTTTTATAAGCGAACTTTACAGTACATTACAGATACCTTGTTAAATACTCTAGTACGTCTACTATAGCATTGTAATAGCGCATTGTTGTCCTGTTTTCTTCCCAATGTTTTTAAATATAAGTCAATACTTACAATATTTTCTTGTTATACTTATGTTATTTTTAAAACTACGTAGTTTTAAATTGTTTCAGCAGCGCTTTTTATTTAAAAACAAGCTTAAATCACTAATGATTTTTAGTTTTTTATAGAAAATTAAGTGATTACTTAGTATGTAAATATGAATATAAGTAATGATTTTTTAGTTGTAATAAGCTGTTTATGAGTTTTTTATGTGTGTTTTATGTGTTTTATCAGGTTTTAATATGTCAAAAAAGGCAATTGGACATGTGTGTTAACATGAATGAAACGTATGGCTACTTATATATTTGCAGTGTATAAGTAAAAATACTTAGTTTAATTAATAATATACACTATGAAATCTCTACTAAAAAGAACAACTTGGATTTTACCTGTAGCTGCGGTGCTTTTTGCATGTGGTGGTAAAGAGAAGAAAAACACAGCTGTTGAAGAAACTGTGGTTGCAGAAGCGTCTAAAACAAAAACTTTAGAAATTGAAAAACCACAATTAACATTTGGTTTTATTAAATTAACAGATATGGCACCTTTAGCCATAGCAAAAGAAAAAGGGTTCTTTGAAGATGAGGGGTTGTTTGTTTCTGTAGAAGCACAATCTAACTGGAAAAATGTTTTAGACCGTGTGATTGATGGTCAATTAGATGGTTCTCATATGTTAGCAGGGCAGCCAATTGCTGCAGGTGCAGGTTTTGGACGTCAAGCTAAATTAGTAACACCTTTTTCTATGGATTTAAATGGAAATGGTATTACAGTATCAAATGATGTTTGGTCTAAAATGAAGCCAAATGTACCTAAAGGTGCCGATGGTAAACCAGTACACCCTATTAAAGCAGATGCTTTAAAGCCAGTAATTACAGAATATAAAAATTCAGGTAAGGCCTTTAAAATGGGTATGGTATTCCCAGTTTCTACACACAACTACGAAATTAGATATTGGTTAGCAGCAGCAGGTATCCACCCAGGAATGTATACTGCAGATAACGTACAAGGACAAATAGATGCAGAAGTTTTATTATCTGTAACGCCTCCGCCACAAATGCCGGCAACATTAGAAGCAGGTACAATTTACGGCTACTGTGTAGGTGAGCCTTGGAACCAACAAGCCGTGTTTAAAGGTATTGGAGTACCAGTAACAACAAACTATGACATTTGGAAAAATAATCCAGAGAAAGTATTTGTAATGACAGAGAAATTTGTTGAAGACTACCCTAATACTGCTATAGCTGTAACTAAGGCTTTAATTAGAGCTGGAAAATGGTTAGACGAGCCAGGAAATAGAGCAGAAGCTGTGAAAATATTAGCAATGTCTCAATATGTAGGGGCTCCAGAAGAAGTACTTGCGAACTCAATGACTGGAACTTTCGAATTCGAAAAAGGAGATAAAAGAGCGATGGAAGACTTTAATGTATTCTACAAGTACAATGCAACGTACCCATTCTACTCTGATGGTATCTGGTTCTTAACACAAATGAGACGATGGGGACAAATTCCTGAAGCAAAGCCAGCAGATTGGTATGCAAGTACGATCAAAGATATTTACAGACCAGACATATGGACAAAAGCAGCTCAACTTTTAGTAGAGGAAGGTAATATTCCAGCAGGAGACATCCCAACAACAGATGGCTATAAGCCAGCGACAGCAGACTTTATCGATGGAACGACTTATGACGCTAAAGATCCAATTGCTTACATCAATAGTTTTAAAATAGGAAACAAAGACAAAGCAATACAATAGATTTAAATTAAGTACAGCATACAGAATTATAGAACACAGAAGCATACAGAACACTAAATATTAAAAAGATGAAACAAAGTATAACATTAGGAAAAGTAACCAAATTCATGGGGTTAGGATTTTTGAGCACATTTAAAGACCTGTTTACAGGTAAGTTGGGAAAGGAAGATTATATAAGCTTCTTACGCAAAGTGTTTGTACCATTGGCATCAATTCTATTATTTATTGGACTGTGGCATATGGGGGCAAAGTCACTCTATAATACTGAAGCTGAATTTAAAATTGAAAAAGCACTAACCGACCAAGGGCCAGAGGCTGCCGAAGCTTTGCGAGCATGCATTGCTTCGGGAGAATCTAGCTGTCAACCCAACACCTTGCCTTCTCCAGCGCAAGTATGGGGCTCTTACAAGTCTCTTTTACGAGATCATAACATTATCAGTGCAGATAAAGCTGCCTTTGCAGAAAAGACTGCTGCACTTAATGAAAAGCGTATTGCAGCAGGTAAAGAAGCGATTACCTATACAGGACGCCCTTCTTTCGTAGATCAAATTTTTAGAAGTCTAAAAACGGTATTTGCAGGGTTTTTATTAGCACTTTTAATAGCAGTACCTCTAGGCATATTTATAGGCTTAAGTCCAACACTTAAAAGCGCTTTCAACTGGTTCATTCAAATTTTTAAACCAGTATCTCCAGTAGTATGGTACCTTTTAGTTTTTATGATTGTAAAAACATTATTAATCGATTCTAACGAAGACAGTTCTTTTACCATTTCATTTATAAGTGTGGGCTTATGTTCTATGTGGGCTACACTTGTAAATACAGCAATGGGCGTATCATCGGTAGATAAAGATTATATAAATGTAGCTAAGGTTTTAAAACTAGGGCCATTTCAAAAAATATTTAAAGTCGTATTACCATCATCTTTACCTTTAATATTCACAGGGTTGAAAATTACATTATCTGTAGCGTGGATGGTATTAATTGCTATCGAGTTATTAGCACAAAGTCCAGGTTTAGGTTTATTTGTATGGGAAGAGTTCCAAAATGGAGCTAACGATTCTAATGCCAAAATAATTGTAGCCATGTTTGTAATTGGTATCATAGGTTTCTTATTAGACCGCTTAATGTTAACCATACAGAATGCAGTGTCTTTCGATAAAACAGATGCTATATAATAATGTTGAACTGTTAATTTGTTAGAAATTGTTTCATCTAAATTAGGATTAAACAATAAAACGAATAAACGCTTAAATCAAAGAAAATGGCATACTTAGAGTTAAATAATATACATAAAACGTATGGGCAAGGTGATAATGCAACAGAGGTGTTGTCTAATATCAACTTATCGATAGAAGAAGGTGAATTTGTAGCAATTGTAGGATTTACAGGAAGCGGTAAAACGACATTGGTAAACTTAATTAACGGTTTACTAGAGCCAACAAAGGGAGAAGTGTTATATAAAGGTGTACCTGTACAGGGCACAAGCCACGAACGTGGTGTGATTTTTCAAAATTACTCTTTATTACCTTGGTTAACCGTAGGGCAGAATGTCTTTATGGCGGTTAAAGAAGCATTTCCTAAAAAGAGCAAAAAGGAGCTGAACGAGATCGTATCTGCTTATGTAGAAATGGTAAGTTTAACACCAGCTATAAATAAAAGACCGAAAGAATTATCGGGTGGTATGCGCCAGCGTGTTGCTGTAGCAAGGGCTTTGGCCATGAAACCTGAAATGATCATTATGGATGAACCTTTAGGAGCACTAGATGCACTAACACGGGGGAATCTTCAAGATGAAATTTTAAACATTTGGGGGAAAGATAAGCGCACGGCTTTACTTATTACCAACGATGTAGATGAGGGCATATATATGGCAGACCGTATCATACCATTACGACCAGGGCCGAACGCCACTCTAGGGCCTGAATTTAAAATAGATATCGAGCGTCCGCGTGATAAAACAGAAATGAACGATAATGCGAACTTCAAGGAAACAAGAAATGCTATTATCGAGTACTTAATGGACATAGGAGATGAACGAAAATCTCAAGCTAAGGAAGAGTTTGTACTTCCAGAATTAAGTCCTAAAGATTTTGTTAATCAATTTAAATAAAGAACGCCATGAGTACTATTATAAAAGATACCCCAAGTTTTACAAATACAAGCACTTTTCCTTCTAAGGAGGTCATGCTAGATTTAAAAAAATTAAAAAAAGTATACCCAACACCAAAAGGAGATTATGTCGTTCTTGAAGATTTAAACCTTCAAATTCGAAAAGAAGAGTTTGTGACTATTATCGGGCATTCGGGTTGTGGAAAGACCACAATGCTTTCTATGATAGCCGGATTAAACGAAATTTCAGGAGGTAGTATTTCTGTCTTAGGAAAGAATATTAAAGGCCCAGGGCCAGACCGAGGGGTTATTTTTCAGGCACCAAGTTTAATGCCATGGATGACCGCTTTACAAAATGTATTATTGGGTGTAAATCAAGTATTTCCTCATGCTACAAAAGGGCAACGTAATGATATCGCTAAGTATTACCTGCAAAAAGTAGGTTTAGAAGACGCGTTTCATAAACGGGCTTCCGAGTTATCTCAAGGGATGCAACAGCGCGTAGGAATTGCAAGAGCATTTGCAATTAAGCCTAAAGTACTGTTATTAGACGAACCTTTTGGAATGTTAGATTCTTTAACAAGAGGAGAATTACAAGATATTCTTATTGAGATTTGGAACAAAGAGAAAATCACAGCAGTTATGATTACCCACGATGTTGATGAGGCCATATTTTTAGCAGATCGCGTTGTAATGATGACTAGTGGACCAAAAGCAAAAATAGGGGATATCTTAGATATAGATTTCAAAAGGCCAAGAACACGAAAATCGGTGCTAGAACATGATGACTATTACACGTACAGAAAACATTTGATAGACTTTTTAGAGCACTAATCAATTGATCCTGTTAGCACTAATCTTAGTCGTATCTTAAAACCAAAGCATTAAGAGATTGTCATACTCTCACATTATTTATGACTTTATATTAATTAGTAACAAACAAAAATTAAACTTTAAAACAAGAAAACATGAGAAAGCAATACATTATACTAGCCCTAATGGCTTTATTGGCAGTTCAATTTTCGCAAGCACAATTTACATTAGAAGGTGAGTTTAGACCACGTTCAGAATACTTTGGTAATGGAGGTAACTTTACAGGGGGGTCATTTCCTGCACAAACCGCTACAGATGCAGACGAAGGTTTTATAAGAACTACAGTTAGAGCAGCAATTAAAGCAAAGTACAAAACAGACACGTATACTGTATTTACAAGTCTTCAAGAAGTTTTTGCTTTTGGTGATAGACCACAAATATCAGCGGCAGGTAATGGTAATTTTAGAGTTCAAGAAGCTTGGGCAGATTTAAAATTAGGTGCAAATTCGAGCTTAAAACTAGGACGTTTGCCATTATCTTATGACGATCAAAGAATCTTAGGGGGTCTTGGATGGGCACAACAGGCCAGAACTCACGATGCAGCGATCTACAAGTACGCTAATAACGGATACAGTTTAGACATTGGTGGTTCTTTAAATACTACGACAGACGAAGTATTTGGAACGTCTGCGTTATTTTCTTATAGAGATATGGGCTTCTTAAGAGCTAATAAGAAATATGGTGGTTTTAATATTTCTGTATTAGGATTGGTTAATACTTTTCAAGATCCTAACAACCCAATTAATGCAGAAGCAGAAGATCCTGCAAATAAGTCAAGTTTAATCACAGCAGGTTTACATGCAGATTATAAAGTAGGTAATTTAAAATTAACATCTAACCTATTCATTCAAGAAGGTGAACGTTTAGGAGGTGTAGATGTAGAAGGTGCATTTTTAGCAAGTATAGCAGCAGGATATAAAGCTGATGATAACAATTGGTTTGGTGTAACTTACGAAGTGATCTCTGGTAGAAATAGCGAATCTGCAGCGTTCTTTCCATTGTATGGAACAAACCACGCATTTAACGGTTTAATCGATAGATTTTATGTAGGGAACCATGGTAATGCTGGTGGATTAAAAGATTTACAAATTACGTATAAAACAAAAATCTCTGGTGTAGGGGTGACAGTATCTGGACACTATTTCACAGAACATTCTGATTTTGATGCTTTCGATAGTAAAGATTTAGGTACTGAAATAGATTTAGTATTAGCGAAGCAATTCAAAGGTTTCAAATTAGTAGGAGGGTATTCTCACTTCTTCGAGCCAAGCGATATTTCAGATATACCAGGTGTTAAAGATATCCAAAACTGGGCTTGGGCGATGTTAGTTATTAAGCCTAAGTTTTTCAACGGAACAAAATAATTAAGATTCTGTGTTCAATAAATTGGAAATCAAATTATAATGTAGTGTTAATTAATAAGACATTCCAATTTTTGTCCCGCCGAAAGGCGGGATTTTTTTGTTATAATTTTTTAAATACCGCTTTAAACAATAGATTTAAGGCGTTGTTCTAAGTGTTTAATAGGGTTAACTGTTCTAAGAGTCATGCTATAAATAATGGTCTGTCTGCACCTAGATGAATTTTAGGGGTATATACTGCTATGTGATACATTAATCTTAAACTATAAAACTATTTTTATTGAGTTTATGAATGCATTTTGTAATTGTAAAAAACACAAAATACTTATAAGCTGTCTAGGATATGGTGTCTTAATATTTGTTGCAACTTAAAACATGTGAATTACGAGGATTAATTTAATATTGATAACCATTATACAACTGTAAAACAAATGAAAATAATAATTTCAATTCTACTTATAATGATTTTTACTTCTTGTGACCCTGGAGTAATAAATAAATACGTTGTTGAAAACAGAACTGAATCCGATTTGGAAATTAAGTCATTATTGAAATATGAAAATAGAAATACAACTGAAAAAGACACTAAAAATATAGTTGAATTAAAACCCAGAACGAAATCATTAATTAGGGAATATGGAGAAATCGGAAATGCTCACGATAAAGGAAGCAATTTTCTTAATAGGATAGATACGATAATTGTAAAAATGGATCATCGAATCTTGGTAAAGGCTATATTTAATCGAAAAAACTGGAACTATAAGGTGTTAAAAAGCAGTTTTTTTTCATTGGATGAAGTAGAGTACAAATTGACTTTAATTGAAAAAGATTTTGAATAAACAACGTATTAGCAGTTGTGATAAAATCGTTGAAAGCAATTAAAATAATGAAAACTAAATTATAGTATTTGATTATGATATTGTCCCTTTTTTATAAAAACTAAGAGAGTTAGTGTCATTATATTTTTAAAAGTTCATCTATCGATAGTTCAAGCCCATCAGCAATTTTCATCAAAGTAAGTAAGCGTGGATTTGTTCTGCCTTTTTCTATCATATATAATTGAGTACGACCAATTTCACAATCAAAAGCAAATGACTTTTGGTCAATCTCTTTTTCTTCACGTCGTTGCTTGATTTTAGCACCTAATTTTTGAAAATATTTTGAGTCTTTCGTGTTCACTATACCGAATTTCGATAAATTATTTATATATTGTGTTCGCAATAACGAACATGAGCTTAATGAGCCGATTTAGAAAACTAAAAATCTATCAAAAATATCAACCTCGAGAATGGGGTAGTTACGCGATTGTTCCTGAAATTCGACTTCAAGGAAAATGGCTGAAAGAACTTGGATTTGAAATTGGAAAAGAAATTACAATTACGCAACAAAAAAATAAGCTGACTATTACGCTAATTGACGAAACGAACGAGAATAACTAGTTCAGCAAGAAATAAAATGGATAAAGTGGCTCTATAAGCCTCAAAGTTTAGTGTGTAAGTATTACCAAGTCTGCTAAACATAGAATTTCAGGTAAGATGTATGATATCAACAGATATCATAAGCAATTTAAAGCAACGGGGATTTTACCATGGTTTCCTGGCAGCATAAAAATAAAATTGAAAGAATAGTACAAAATATTGATAAGCTATATGAGGATATAATGACGTATTCTTAAAAAGGAATATTAGAAGTATTGTAACTAGAACAAATCTTATTGCAAAAGTAACCAATAGATAAATTAAGTAGCAGGAATGCGCTTTTTCTTAAACTTGTTATCTTGTTCTTGTATAAGAAGCGAGACATCAGCTATTGTGACATTGTAAGATGTCATGGAGCTATAAACAGCAACGCTATGTGTTGCATTTGGTACAGTAATTTTAAGAGTTGTATTTAAAGGGAAGAGGGCATTTTGAAGTGCAAAAAAGCTAATACAGTATATAAGCGTCTTAATTCCTTTGTTCATAGTATTTAGTTTTAAAATAACATTGTAATTATTGTGTACTATAGCACTACATCTAGTGGCATATAGCTTGGTATACATACAACAATAAAATTAAGGATATGATAGATTAGAACGCTTTATTTTATATGATAAAAATGTTGTAATCCTTACACTCATGTTGCATTTTCTTGAATAAAAGCATTAACTGCGGTACATGCGTTGCTATTGTAGACGTACAGTCTTAATGTTTCGATCTAGAACCGTATTTTTTTTTTTACAGATTTTAGTAACCAGTAACAAAGAACACATCAAACCTCTTTAACGCAATGATTTTATTAGTTTAAGAAGTTGAGAAACCGTTGAGTTTCCATAAAAAAATTATAAACGGAGATGTAGATGTGACGTTAGGTATCGCTTACAGCCATTTTTTTCGTTTGAAGTAATAAAGCATTCCTATAAAAATAAGTGCCATAACGCCCCAAACGATATAATAGCCATATGGTGATTGTAATTCTGGCATATGTTGAAAGTTCATCCCATACACCCCAGCAATAAATGTAAGAGGGATAAAAATAGAAGCCATAATGGTAAGTACCTTCATAACCTCATTCATTTTATTACTAATTGTCGTCATATACATATCCATTAAACTCCATATCATTTCGCGATAGATATCTATATTTTCAGAAACTTGTACAAGGTGGTCATGAATGTCTTTATAATAGGTAATTATCTTTTTTTGTATAAGCGGTGTTTCATTTTTTTCAATGCGACCTATCATTTCCCTAAGCGGAAAAATGGCCCGACGTACGCGAAGAACTTCTCGTTTTAAATTTTGAATGTCTCTACTGGTATTTTCTTCCACAGCGCCATCAAAAATTTGAGATTCTAAGGTTTCTATTTTATCTCCTAAAATTTCAACAACATTAAAATAATAGTCTACAATGGCATCTATTAAAACATATAATAAATAATCTGAACGCATATTTCGAATACGCCCTTTTGCTTTTTGTATACGCTCTCTAACGCTATCAAAAACATCACCTTCCGCTTCTTGGAAACTAAGTACGTAGTTTTTGCCTAATACAAAGCTAACTTGTTCTGAAGTAATGACACCAGAAGCATTGTAATACAGCATTTTTAAAGCAATAAATAAATAGGAGTCGTAGTCATCAATTTTAGGGCGTTGCGATATATTTACAATATCTTCTAAAACCAAAGGGTGAAGTTCGTAATGGATTCCTAATTTTTCTATCTGTTTAACATGATTAAGACCGTTTAAGTTTATCCAAGTGACAGAGTCGGTAAGTTTATACTTAAAGCTTTCCTCAATGCTGTCAAGTTCTAGAGCATCACAATGCGTTTTGTCGTAATCGAATACTTCAATGTATAATTCTTCTTTAGGATTTTGTCCTGTGTAAATCACACTGCCAGGAATTTGCCCTAATTGTTTGGAGGCAGCTTTAGTTCTTTTTATCATTTTAAATGGCGTCTTTTCCGTCATCAGCATCATTTTCAATAGCGTCTTTTTCTACAAGTGTTACCGCTTTTTGTAGCATAAGGTTATTAGGATAGGTAACAAAATCGCCATTTTCTAACTTCAAATGCAAATGAAAGGCTCTAATATCTTCTATAATTGCTTTAATAGGAAAATCTTTATCATGGATTTCTATTTTATCTCCTATTTTATACGGGAAGTTAAAAAACATGATAATACCAGATGTAACGTTGCTTAAAATAGACCATACCGCAAACAAAGCGATGCCAAGAATGGCAAACACAGAAGAAAATATAACGGCAATATCTTCAAATCTTGCACCAAGTATAAAGCCCTCTATTAAAGCACCAATTAGAAATAAACTCACACTCACATAACGACAAATAAGGCTAATTCTAGCTTCATTTATATGATTACGCGTGCCTATTTTTTTAACAAGAAGGTTTGTGATAGCCCCAATACAAAACAGAACGACAATTAAAATTGTAGTACTAATTAGTTGGTCTTTATAAACGTTAAAAAAATTTGTCATTTTAATCTTGGCTATTATAACAACAAATATACACGCAAATTTTTAACAATTTAATTTAGAAGTAAACGATCTCTAAGTGCTTGATCCTTATTGTGGTTTTTTTGCCAATAAGGGGCCTTTATAGTTTTAAGCTTAGTCGCTTTAGTGGTTAGGGTTTTAGTACCACTTACAAATGTTTCTTCCCAACCTAAAATATCATAAGGGAAATCGGGATTAAATGTAATGCTTAAAGTTCTATTTAATTCAGGATAGGTTAAGCTGTAGGTGTTTTTGTTACGTGAGGCGTTAGCATTATAAGCTTTAATGGGTTTGTGTTTTAAACGGGTATATTCAAAAGCGGGGATGCATGAAATAGCACCTACAGGTAACGATTTTGGATCTATGCGAAGTTGTACCCACAATTCGTTTTCTAAAGTGGCTTTATTGATTTGATAGGCTTTATCGGCCTCACCTTCAAAGTAAGAATGCGAGGTGATTTCAAATTGCGTTTTGTTGTTAAGTTGGGCATACACATGGCCACACCATTCTTGCATGCTACTGGACACTTTTAACGCATGTTGGGTATTTGCCACAGGGTAGAATGTGCTTTGCATGATAGAATAGGGGTAAATACCTGTGTTGAATTTCTTTGTACTGTTGAGTTTTAAAACAGGAATGTTTTTGGCGTTTGGATAATCGGCTTTTACTTGTAGCTGTGGTAGAAAATTTTCAGTAACATAAATTAACATTGCATGACCTTCACGGATTTCTCCATAACGGGCCTGTTCTAATTTGTAAGATGTTAATTCTGCTTGTCCTGCATACCAATAAGCTTTAAAAGTTTCTGTTAAAGGTGTTGGTGCTTTTTCTTTTATTTCAGTAGTGTTTATGGCTAAGAGCGGTTCCCGTTTAGAGGAAGTTGCATCTTTACAAGCGTTGCATAACATGGCACATAGAGCAACACATAGAACCGCATAGCTATTATAACGTAATCTTTTCATAATGGTGATTTTCTCTTATAAAAATACAAACTTAAATTGCAGTAACCATAGCGTTTAACGTTTTGTAAACAAGATGCACAGGCAACCCCATAACATTAAAATAGGAACCTTCTATTTTGGTAACTCCAATTTGTCCTATCCAATCTTGAATACCATAAGCACCTGCTTTATCAAATGGTTTATACGTGTCGATATAGTAGTTAATTTCGTCATCACTCAAGGGTTTAAACGTTACTTTTGTGCTGTCATATATAGTGTTTTGAGATCGTTTAGTGGTAAAACAAACCGATGTGATTACTTCATGAGTGGCATTGCTTAATGCTTTTAGATACTGAAAAGCGGTTTGGGCATCTTTTGGTTTTCCTAGTGCTGTGGTGTCATGCCAAACAATAGTATCGCTGGTAATTAAAATATCTTTAGATTTTAATTCTTCCTGAAAAGGCGCGGCTTTTAACTCTGCAAGGTAATTACTGATTTCAAAATGAGTTAATGTATTAGGATAGTCTTCTTTTGTCGCTTTTAAGCGCACTTCAAAATCTAAGTTTAAATCTTTGAAAAAAGATTGACGTCTTGGCGAACCAGACGCTAAAATAAGGTTGTAGTTTTTAAGTTTAGAATTTAGCATGTATATCGTATTTAAAAGCCTTGTAAAGTTAAAGTTTTTGTTGGGTTTTATGTTATGGAAGAAGTGTCTAAAGTTGGGAATACTTAAAGTGCGCTAAAGTTGGAGTAGGAATGTACTAAGGTGACTGGATGTTAACTTTAAATACTCTAGGCGCTTCTAGTTTTTATATAAATGCCTAAAGTTGGAAATATTTAGAGTGCGCTAAAGTTAGGACAGAAATGTTACTAAGATGAACGAATTGTAGTTTTTGACGGTATAAAAAAAGGCCTAAAGTTTATAAGTACTTCAAGTAAGCTAAAGTTGGAGTAGGAACGTACTAAGGCGACTGGTAATTACTTTTCAACTTTAAGTATTCTAGGCATTTTAAACTTTGATAAAAATGCCTAGAGTACATAGAGAGTCTTAAAGTTTGTATAGAAAATATACTATGGCTTCACGACTACTCTTGAAAATGTTGTGGTGCTATTTTTAATAGATAGCAGATATGTACCTTTAGCTAAGGTTGTCGTTTTTAATGTAAGCGCTGAAGCATCTTCAAAAAATGTTTCTAGGACTTTTTTACCTGATGTATCAAATATTAAAACAGTCGTTTCACCTTTAAGATGTAATAGGTTTAATAGATCTGAGAATGGATTAGGATACACTAGGGGAGCATTTTTGCTAATAACTAAATTTGGCGCACTTAAGACAGAAGCGTTTAAATCTAAACCTATAAGTATGGGATCGTGATCTGAACTTCTAAATGGTGTATCTCCATTAAAAATAGTAGGACTTCTTCCAAAATCTAGATTATAATCTATAGCATCAGGTTCATCGGCATTAATGTGCCATTCTGTAGCACCTGTTATCTGAGGTGTCAAACTAGAATTCGCAAGCGCATAATCTAGAGTGCCAATTTGCCCATCAAAAACAAAAGAGAAAGCGCTATCATCTCCTAAAAAGTGTCTAGCTAAATCGGTATAATTCCTGTCTTCTAGATAAGTGATAGGGCTTTCACTGGCATAGGCATTTAAATCGCCTAACACTAAATAGTCACTATCAGTACTATGTGTAGGATCGGTAGCTAACCACGCATCTAAAATAATAGAGGCATTTAAGCGGGTTTGATTAGAACTTCCTTTCCCATCATTAATGACTTCATCACCAGGCGCAGGACCAACACTGCCTTTAGATTTAAAATGATTTACAACGACAGTGAACTTTTCAGAATTAGAGTTTTGCGTAAAGGTTACCGCTAAAGGCGCTCGATTTGTTCTTGGGCCATTAAATACGGCAGGAAGAGGGCTTGTAAGTTGAGGAACATCCAAATTAAGTGCAGGTATGACACTGTCTTCTAAAACCGCAATCGTAGAGCCTTCTGAAATAGAGACTATGGCAGGCTTATAAATAATACCAACAGCAATAGTATCGTCTCCAACAAATTGCGTGCCTGGGTCAACCCAAGTATAGGTATTAGCACCTAAAAGTGTGTTTAAACCTTCAACAAGGTCTTCAATAGCATTACCAGAAGAACCTACTAAGAAGTCATTTTCTAATTCAATGATTCCAAATATATCTGCATTAATAGCGGTTAAGGCCTGTAATAATTTTTTACGTTGTCTGTTAAATTCCTCAACCGTATCGGCACCTCTGGGATCTGAACCTATAGCAGTTCTTGCATCTGTAATATCGATAGTTGTAAAATAATTTAGAACATTAAAAGCGGCTACTTTTAGAGTTCCGCCTACAGGAGATGGCGTGGTTTGTCTTTGGTTTGTAGCCGTAAACGCAGGTGCTATAGTGGGGTGAATGCGATAATTTTCATCACCACTGGAACCACTCGCCCTTGAATAGGCCACAACCCCAGTAAGGTTAGCCGTAGTATGCCCCATGCGAAAGGCATCTTGACTATTAAGTGCTCCATCTGGATATACTATTGGTATAGGGTTTTGAGTATTCATACCATCATCTAAAAGTATGGTACGGCTTGCGATATCCTGTAAGTGAGCTGAAAAACCAGCAACGCTAGGCGTATTGTTTTGTGTAAAATGTACAGGTCTATGGCCTTGAGTTAATAATAATTCTCCAAAACGATCTAATTGAAAAAGTTCTGTGACAGTTAAAGTTTGAGAAAAATGCACTAACATGCCTTCTACATGTTCCAGATTAAGTATTGCTTCTCCATTAGAGTTTGTGGTTGTAGGCAATGGTAAATTTATTTGAGCAGCTGTGGGTAAAGTATGTCCAGAACTTAGAATACGTACTGACGTACTGGAAATTTGAGTAGCACCGAAAAATTCAGAAACAGTACCTGTAATTCTTACGAAGTCACCAACAGTAACATCTACTGTAGAATTCGAGCCATCAAAAATAAAAATACCTTCTGAAGTCATTCCATTTGCATCAGCATCAACATCTTCTTCTTGAACAAAAAAACCATTGAGGTCTCCATTAATGCCTTTTCCTGCGCCATCTTGAAAATCTCCAACAACAATGCCTTCAATAACAACCGTTTGTTCTGTAAATGGGCTTGCCGCTTCAGCACCTTGAATAGCGCTAATTAAAGTGACTTCTGCAGGGGAAATGGCATTGGCCGTTATATCAAAAGTAAAGTCGCCTGTATTTGTTGTAATTTTTACAATAGCATTTTTTTGTCCAGCAGTTACAGCTTTAAAGTTTACCATGAAATCTTGGCGAGAACCGGCTGCGATGACTTTTGGTAATGTAAGTGCTGGTGTATTTAACGAAAAATCATTTGCATTGGTACATACAATTTCGATTGCTGTTAAATGAATCGCCTCAGTCGTTGCATTTTCAATTGAAAACGTTGACGAGCTGTTTGTATCAATTTCTACATTTTGAAAATCAGTCCCATCAGCAGTATTGGGTATATTAGTATTAGTATCAATTCTAATACCATTACCCGTAATAAACACGTCCTCCATACGTGCATTAGACCTTCCTGGAGTACCATCGGGAATATCAAACGAGAGAAAGGTTGTGGTGTTGAATTCACTTGTTGGCGCATCGGTATTTCTAAAAATTCCTGAAGGCAAAAATGTACCATCTGGACCTATTGCCGTTACTCCGGCATAGGTAAAATCTGTAGCGCCAGCATCTGTCAAAGCAACACCATCTATGATTTCCGTCCACGGCATGACATCTAAAATACCATTATCGTTAATATCTAAATCATCTCCATTTGCTCCTGTAAATCCAGTTACTAATAAGAATGTAGTGGTTCCATTTTCAAATGTATTATTCGCAATAGTTAAATTTCCTGTAATTTGATACGCACCGTTAGCTGCAGGACTAGAAGCGACCCAAATGCCATCTGCTGGGATGTTTTGTCCTGTTAAGTCTACTACAGCATTTACGGTTCCAAGCGAACCCGTATCGCCATCTATTGTAATTAAAGTCAAGTTAGAAAGGTCTTCCCCTGCCATACCTTGTATTTCGAAAAACTCCCAATCTGTACCTGTAGTATTCATTTGCAATTCATTTAAAAAAACACCGTGCGATACCACAGAAATAGTACCATTAGCAGGTAAATCATCAATTCGATCATTAGTGCCATCCCAGTTCGTATTAGTTGCTATAGCAGTTAATAATTCGTCTTTAGTTCCAGAATTTACAGAAAGGTTGTATGTTGCATTATCAAATTCTGATTCTGCGCCTTGCCCAGCACCAACTGCAACTGCTGTTCTTCCAATTTCTAAACCTGGAGGTAAATCCGATTGATTAGAGTCGTTAGAATTCGTCTGAAACATGCTGCTATTGGTTTGTAAAGCAAAAATAAACGTTGGGTTCTCTGTACTACCTGTAAAGGCAATGATCTGGTCTCCAGATGTCGACAAGTTAAATCCGTTAGTCCCTACATGACCATCACTAGCATTGGTGAAATCATCAGAAATCCCAGAAAAATTAACAATTGTTCCCGGACTTAAATTGGAGGGCGCCGTATATAAAATGGCACCTTCATTTCCTCTAAAGCTTCCATCGGTCTGTATACCACTATCTGTAAAGAATAGTTTTGTACCAATGGTAATATCAGTCAATGTAACAAAGGAGAAGGTATCAGGATTATCTGTATTAACGCCTACTATGGCGACATCACCTGGTGTAAGCATAGTTTGCGAAGCTATTAATCCGTGGATAATCAAGGCAATTACGATACTAAATCGCCTAAAATGCATTATATTCATAATTCAAAAATGTTTAAAAGTTATTTTTTCAAAGTAACCTTATCGTTTTTTGTTTGAAGTTATCTCCATGTTAGTCTTCTTTAAACAGATCATTAAAGTTATGTCGTTATTCTTACGAAAGTGGGGTATTCTATTAATTTAATAAAAAGTAATTATTAAGTTTTAGAAGCACTATTCTAAAATGGCACTAATTCACTTAAACTATTTTAAGTTTTAAAGTTAAAGTTTTTGTTGGGTTTTGTGTTGAGGGGGGAAGAGCCTAAAATTTTAAGTCTTTAGAGTACGCTAAAATTAGGGTAGAAATGCTACTAAGGAGAACGAATTATAGTTTTTGACGGTATAAAAAAATGCCTAAAAGTTGGGAATATTTAAAGTGCGCTAAAGTTGGGATAAGAATACTACAGAGATGAACGAATATCAATTCTAAACTTTAAATATTCTAGGCACTTCTAATTCAAAGCATAAGTTTAAAACGTAATAAAGACAATACACCAAAGAGCATCACTAATTTGTATGCCGTACTTATATGATGAAAATCGGTTTTAGTTTCAATTTTAGGTAATTTTAGAGCGATGTAGAGGAGGGGACCAATGATAAATATGAGAAAATAAAGCAATACCATTTGTTGTGTGTACAATGCAGATATGGTATAATACCCCAAAGTTAAAAGTACGATAAGGTGTATGCCGAATAGCAGTACCTTTGTTTTTGAGATACCAAAACGTATGGGAAATGTAACGAGACCTACTTTTTGATCTCCTTCCATGTCTTCCATGTCTTTTACAATTTCACGCAACAAATTGAGGATAAAAGCAAAAAAAGCATAGTTTGCTATAACTTTAAAAAAAGTGAACTGTATCTCTTTATTGAGGGTGTTTAGTGTGGGAGTAAGTTCAAATAATCCCACAATAAGTATACTTGATGCAACTAATACAGAAATAACGCTATTACCCACCAAGAGAATACCCTTTAAATACGAACTGTAGAGGTAAAGTAAAGCCGAAATAACTACAAATAGGGTAAAGAAAGGGCTTTTACCTACGCGGTGCGATACATAAAAGCCAATACCTACACCTATCATGTTTAAAACAATATAGAGATAGTTGGCCGTGTTTTCAGTAATGAAGGAGCCAACAGTACACTTATGAGGTTTGTTTATAGCATCTGCTTCACGATCATAGATGTCGTTAATAACATTACCAGCAGCAGCAATGCAAAGCGTTGCCATGACAAGCCAAAAAATACCCCAACCATCTAAAGCGGTTTGTACATTAAAAGGGTCTAATAACGCATATTTTATAACCAATTGTGCAAATGCAATTAGTACTAAATTTTGCCACCGGATAAGATTTAAAAATTTCAAAAGGATTACAGTTTAATTGGATAGCCATGGTACATCTAGTCTTTAAGGGACTAGATGCGATTTATAGATGTTAACGTTAGTTGTATTTTAACCTGTTATAGACTACTAAGGCCATAAATACAATCTAATCGTATTTAGCATCAAAATTACCACTCCACTTGCCTTGTACTTTAAGCACTTGTTCTATAACATCACGTACCGCGCCTTTACCCCCTTTTTTATGTGAAATGTATTTTGAAATGGCTTTAATTTCTGGTACAGCATCTTGAGGACAACAGGGCAAGCCAATGCCTTTCATAACCGGATAATCTGGAATGTCATCTCCCATGTATAAGACGTTTTCAGAAGAAATATTTTTCTTCGTAAAATAGTCATCTAGCTGTTCGATTTTATTATGCGCACCTAAATAAATAGCGTCTATACCAAGTGCCGCTAGTCGAGAGCGCACCCCTTCATTACTACCTCCAGAAATGATACAAACATTAAACCCCTTATGAAGTGCTGTTTTTAAAGCATAGCCATCTTTAACATTCATAATACGTAGCATCTCACCAGACGTGGTAATGTGTAAGCTACCATCTGTTAATACACCGTCCACATCAAAAATGAATGTTGTAATTTGATTGAGATATTCTTTATAGCTTTTATCTGCCATGTGTTTTTTGAATTGATTGGGTTAATAATTTGTATATTTTTTGGTGTTGGTCTTGTTTTAAATTTTTAAGATGCTTTTTAATCGTTTTAGTATCGTTACGTTTGGCAGGGCCTGTTTGTGCCATATAAGGCGATACATCCTGTACTTTACGAGCTGTTTCTAAAATAAGAGGTTTAAGCATATCAAATTCGGCAGCTTCAGATTCTGTAATTTCATGGGCTACCCGATACAATTGATTGGTGAAATTGTTCACAAATACAGCCGCGAGGTGCAGTACGCTACGCTGGTCGCTATTTACTTTTTTTACAGGACTTCCCAAAGCTAAAGCCAAAGCCTTTAAAATGGGATAGTCTTTTTTGTCTTCTGTTTCTACACAAATAGGAACAGTTTTAAAATCTAAATCTGAAGATTTACTAAAGGTTTGCAAAGGGTAAAAAACACCACGTCTGTGTTTTCTATCCAGATCATGAATATTAACACTTCCAGAAGTATGTACAACCAAAGCATTGTCAAAAGGTATTGCGGCAGATAGTTCTGCGACCGCATCGTCACTAACGGCTAAAATATAGACATCGGCGGGTTGCAATGCTGCCAGATCATCAATAACCTCTACTTGAGATTTAGCGATGGCTATTTTTTCTAAATTTCTATTATACCATTGGGTAATAGAAACAGCATTTGTTGCGTTGAATGCCTTAAATAAATGGGAAGCGACATTACCAGCGCCTAAGAGAGTAACTGAAATCATAAGTGCAAAAATAACGAAGAAATACGGTTTATACCAGATTAATTTATAAATGAGATGATACACAAATGAATTCTAATAATAAGGTTTCAATTTGAATACTATCGCTAGATATACCTTATAGGGACATAACAACTTAGTGACAAAAGTGTTAAAGCATTTGTTGCGTCATTTCAACTACAGAAACATACTTTTATTCGATGCGTTTGTTTTCAAAAATGTCAAGAGTACGAATTATAATAGACACACCTTCTAGCAATTGAGATCTCGTGATAACGAGCGGAGGTGCAAAGCGTATAATATTACCGTGTGTAGGTTTTGCTAAAAGGCCATTGTCTTTTAAAGCCAGACAAATGTCTAGAGCCGTACGACTTTCTGGGCTACTATTAATTACAATAGCATTAAGGAGTCCTTTACCTCTTACCAGTGCAACTTGTTTACTTTTTGAAATATAGGCATTGAGTTTTTCTCTAAAAAGTTGACCAAGCACCTCTGCATTTAAGGCTAACTTTTCATGTTTTACAACGTCTAGAGCGGCTATTGCAACACGAGCAGCAATAGGATTACCACCAAAAGTACTTCCATGGCTGCCAGGAGTGATAACCTTCATAATAGCGTGAGAAGATAGCACAGCACTTACAGGGTAAGCACCACCACTTAAAGCTTTACCTAAAATTAAAATGTCGGGTTTCACCTCTGGCGTATTGTTACAGATGTTATCTGTGCACTCACAACGGCCACATGTCGCTAAAAGCCGTCCTGTACGTGCAATACCTGTTTGTATTTCATCGGCGATAAAGAGCACATTATAAAATTCGCACAAGGCTTTTGCTTTTTGAAGGTAATCTGGGCTAGGTACATAGACTCCAGCCTCTCCTTGAATGGGTTCTACTAAAAAAGCAGCTACGTTCGTATTGTGCTTTAAAACAGTTTCTAAGGCTTGTACATCGTCGTAGGGGATACTTAAAAAACCTTCAGTATAAGGGCCAAAATTGGTTCTAGCCACAGGGTCGTTAGAAAACGAAATAATAGAGGTCGTTCTACCGTGAAAATTATTTACGCATACTATAATCTCAGCTTTATTTTCGGAGATACCTTTAACGTCATAGGCCCATTTTCGAGCAATCTTAAGTGCTGTTTCTACAGCTTCAGCACCGGTATTCATTGGAAGTAATTTTTCAAATCCAAAACGTTGGCAAGCATATTTCTCAAACTGGCCCAACGCATCATTATGGAAGGCCCTGGACGTCAATGTTAATGTTTTGGCCTGCGTTACTAGGGCGTCAATTATTTTAGGATGACAATGGCCTTGATTTACCGCAGAATATGCAGAGAGAAAATCGTAGTAGCGTTTGCCTTCAAGATCCCATACAAATACGCCTTCACCACGTTCTAAAACAACAGGTAAGGGGTGGTAGTTATCTGCCCCATAATGTTGTTCTAGAGCAATGGCTTCTTTTGAGGTTAAAGGGGGTATCGATGACATATTTTAGAGTTCTAATTTTAAAATAAAAAGGGCAAGCAATTATAACATCTTGCAAAAAGGAATGCTACTTTTTTCTAAGCTTACAGAGGCATTTTAATATTTAATACCCAACGAAATTAGCAAATTAAAGAAAATTTGTAAAATAGAAATTGATATATTTTATGTGGAAAGACTGTACGTTGCGATTTTGGAGGCTTGTTGGCTTAATACGGTTGTTTCATCGTTTTTACAATGGCGTATTATCAGTGTTTTTTTAGAAGATATGTTTAGAGATACCTGTAGAAGAGGCGCTTTATTTTAATGAAGATGTGTCTTTTGGTTGAAATCGTGTGTCTCAAAGGTATAATTAACTAATTAAAAACGAAAACAAATGGATTACTTATCAAATGTGTTAGACAATTTAACGGCTTCTTTAGGCGGAAAACTCTCAAGTGCATTAGCAGCCTTATTAATTATTATTATAGGTTGGTTTATTGCAGGTTTTTTAAAGCGTATCTCTTTAAAACTTATAAAAAAGACAGGAATAGATGATAAATTAAAAAATTCAAGTATCAGTCTATCTAAATTTATTAGTAAGTTGGTGTATTTTTTAGTGATGATTTTTGTGTTTATGCTAGCCTTAGAAAAATTAGGAATGCGTGATGTTTTAGACCCTTTAAAACATATGCTAAATAATTTCACAGGATTTATTCCAAACATTATAGGAGCAGGTTTGGTGTGCTATATCGGTTATATGCTGGCAACAATTGTTTCTGAATTGGTGGAGCTTTCTGGAGATTCAGTTAAGAAATTAGTGCCTAAATTAAAACTATCGGAAAGTATTGATTTTGTTAAAATCATTAAAAAAATTGTATTCATCTTTATTTTTATTCCGTTACTTATAGCTGCATTTAATATTCTTAATATGGAGGCTATCTCGGTGCCAGCCACAGACATGTTAAAAGAATTTTTCTCGGCAATACCTAAAGTAATTCTAGCAACATTAATCTTGATTTTATTTGTAGTAGGAGGACGTTTTTTAAGCGAATTGGTTAAAGACTTACTACACAGTATGAATTTAAACGAAATCTTTAAAAAAATAGGTTTAGATGCTATATTTGGAAGTGCGAATACAGTGAGTTTAATAGGTAATCTGGTATACTTCTTTATCGTACTATTTGGACTTACTACAGCCGTAGAAAAACTAGAGTTTTCGCATTTATCTGAGATCTTATATACGGTAACTAACTATTCTGGTAAGATCTTATTTGGTTTAATCATACTAATGGTAGGAAACTGGTTATCGAACCTGGCTGCAAGCAATTTTGCAAAGAAAGAAGGTAATACCTTTATTTCGTCTATAATTCGTGTTACGATTATTGCATTATTTTTAGCTATTGGCTTAAGAACAATGGGAATAGCAGACGATATTATTAATTTGGCTTTTGGTATTTCATTGGGTACTATAGCTTTAACGGTAATACTTTCGTTTGGCTTAGGTGGGCGTAAAGCTGCAGGAGAACAAATGGAAAAGATACTAGACAAATTTAATGAGAAGAAATAATACTGTAAACACGGCTTGTAAAGAAAGTCGTATTTAGAATATTTAAAATTTAACCAGTGCCGTTTATGCACTGGTTTTTTTTGTGGAAACTATTTTTAGATTAAGGCATTTATATCTGTTGCTATTATTATTTTTGCAGCATGTCTAGAAGGAAAAAATCAAGAAAACAGGTTTTCGAACAGTTAGAAGTTATAGATGCTGCAGCTAAGGGGAAAACAGTAGCAAAGGCTCCAGATGGTAAAGTTGTATTTTTACAAAATGCCGTGCCTGGAGACGTCGTGGATGTGCAAACCTTTAAAAAGCGAAAAGCCTATTACGAAGGGAAAGCCACTCATTTTCATAAACGTTCGGAAAAGCGTGTAGCTCCAGAATGCGACTATTTTGGAACATGTGGAGGCTGTAAATGGCAAAATATGGGTTACGAGCATCAGCTGTATTATAAAGAGAAGGAAGTTGTTAATAATTTAACGCGTATAGGCCATATTGAATTACCAGAGGTCACTCCTATATTAGGATCTGAAGCGCAGTATTTTTATAGAAATAAAATGGAATTTTCATTTAGTGATAGCCGATGGTTGACATTAGAAGAAATTCAATCTGACGAAGATTTAGGAGATAGAAATGCATTAGGGTTCCATATTCCTGGCATGTGGGATAAAATATTAGATATCGATAAATGCCATTTACAACGCGACCCCTCTAATGCCATTCGAAATGCCGTTAAAGCATTTGCGGTTAAAAATGATTTAAGTTTTTACAATACGAGGCAGCAAACAGGTTTCTTAAGAACCATGATGATTCGAACGTCTACGACAGGAGATATTATGGTACTGGTTCAGTTTTTTAAAGAAGATAAAGCCAAACGCGAACTCTTATTAAATTTCTTAGCAGAAACATTTCCAGAAATCACTGCGTTACTCTATGTCATAAATGGTAAGGGTAATGATACGATTTACGATCAGGATGTAATATGTTACAAAGGGCAAGATCATATTTTTGAAACCATGGAAGGCTTACGCTTTAAGATTAATGCCAAGTCCTTTTACCAAACAAATTCAGAACAAGCTTACGAACTGTATAAAATCACCAGAGATTTTGCAGGCTTAAAAGGAGATGAATTAGTGTATGATTTGTATACAGGAACAGGAACGATTGCTCAGTTTGTCTCTAAACATGCTAAAAAAGTAATTGGCGTAGAATCTGTACCAGATGCAATTACGGCTGCAAAAGAAAATGCACAATTAAATGGCATTACAAACGTTGAATTCTTTGTTGGAGATATGAAACAGGTTTTTAATGATGCATTTATTACCACACATGGACATCCTGATGTTGTAATTACAGATCCGCCTCGAGATGGCATGCATAAAGATGTTGTTGGGCAATTGCTAAACATAGCGGCAGAAAAGATCGTGTATGTAAGCTGTAATAGTGCCACACAAGCTAGAGATTTAGCACTGTTAGATGGTATGTACAAAGTTACTAAAGTACAAGCAGTAGATATGTTTCCGCAGACATTTCATGTTGAAAATGTAGTGCTTTTAGAAAAACGTTAATGATATAATTTATAGGGTTGCCATGAAGAAAAATAGTTTATGTATTCTCATTATTATGGTGCTATGCAGTTTAGCTTGCGAGCGTGATGATATTTGTGCCGCAACTACACAAACTACGGCGCGTTTAATTATCGAAGCTGTAGATGAAGATACCCCAACAGAAAGTCTAAACATACAAGGATTACGCATTCAAGGTGTAGGCAATGATGCGCCTCTCATCTTAGATGGCTTACAAGAAGTGAGTACAACAAGCACGCTTGCTTTGCCTTTACGAACAGATGTAGACTCTACCATGTATGTATTGCATTTAATGTATACCGAAGGTGTAAATGGGATGCCTCCCGGAGGAAACCCAGATACCATAACCGTTAGATACACTAGAGAAGACAGGTTTGTATCTAGAGCCTGTGGTTTTAGTACCATATATAATACTATTTCTATTCGCATAGAAGATAGCAATGATGATGATTTGTGGATCACACAGATAAGAACAGAAAATGATAATCAAATTATAGAGGATGAGGCAGAACCGCACTTTTTTTTACTTCATTAATTTAAGCGTTTTTATGATGTTTTGTGTAAGTTCACTCTTTGCACAGAACGAAACGGCTACAACACCTGCAGACTCTACCAGTATAAAATTGAAGTATGGTTTGCGTTTGGGGTTTGATTCTGGAAAAATAGCGCGTAGCTTTTTAGATGATGATTACCAAGGTATCGAGTTAATAGGCGACTATCGAATTTCTGAACGCCTTTATATTGCTGCCGAAATAGGAAATGAAGAACGTACTTTAACGACCGATTTTTTAAACACATTTACTAGCGGAAGTTACATAAAAGCAGGTATCGATTTTAACCTCTATGACAACTGGTTAGATATGGATAATTTGGTGTTTTTTGGAACGAGAATAGGAGCGAGTACCTTTAGTCATACTATAAACGAATATCAGGTCTTTGCCGGGAATCAATATTGGGCCCCTCAAAATACAGTTACAGATGCATTAGAGCTTAACGATTTAAGTGCGTTTTGGCTAGAGTTGATATTAGGTATAAAAGCAGAACTATTTACAAACCTATACTTAGGGTTAAATGTACAGTTGAAGATAGGAATAACAGATACAGAACCCGAAAATTTCGATAATATTTACATTCCAGGATTTAATAGAACGTACGACAGTACGCGTATAGGTGTTGGTTATGGATATACCATATCTTACCGCATTCCTTTCTATAAAAAAGCGAAGCGAAAAAAAGTAAAAAAGGAAGACGATGATGACAGGTCTACCGATGATGATACGCCAAACGCTCAATAAGTAACTAAAGCGCCTAAAAATAGAAAAAGTTCAGCTCTAAAGTATAGGATACACTAACTACAAATTTTTGTGTATAAACAACTAACCCTCGCCTTACATTATGCATTGGATGCAGATTACATACTATTCTCTGTAGCTTTTATATTACTTATGAGTGTTGATAACGTCTATAATAGCACGCTTTTGTAGAACACCAGATTGACGCCACTTGGGTTGCCCTTCTTTAAATAAAATCATAGTAGGAACACTTCTTACTTGGTATTGTGTGGCCAGTTCACGGTTCTTATCGATGTCTATTTTTACAATCTTTAAGGCATCACCTAATTCATCCTTAACGTCTTTTAAAATAGGCATTAAGGCTTGGCAAGGGCCACACCAAGTGCCAAAAAAATCAACTAAAACAACGTCTTTAGAATTTACGATGGTTTTAAAATTACTTTTCATGAGTTTGCTTTATATTTTAGACGTCTTTTAAAAGTTAAAATTACAATGTATCGGTCTTAAAAGTGCTTAGAAATTAGATTTTTTGTTTTCAACAAAATAGACTGTATCTTAGTAACAATAACTAACACCTATGAAACCTAACTATTTTAGACTACTTATAGTAATTTTTGTCTTGTTGAGTTCCTGTAAAAAAGAAGAACTATTAACCCAAAAAGATAAAACTTGGCTTAAAAATAATCCTAATTTAAAAGTGTCTATATATGGATATGTACCTCCTTATTTATTCAACAACCAGCAAGGCAAGGCAGATGGCGTATTTATAGATTATTTAAATCTTATAGAAAAAAAAATAAATTACAAGTTTAAAAGGGTAACCTATAACAAATGGCCAGAGCTCTACAGAGATGCTTCTAATGGGAAAATAGATATTGTTTTAGACATTCCTAAGACAGAACAGCGTGAGAAAAACTTTGATTTCTATGGTGATTTTTTTAGTTCTAAATATGTGATTGTTTCGAGAAAAGATCATGTCTTTACAAATAAAAATATACAAGAAGCGAATATTGTTATTCCAGAGGGCTATGCCGTATCAGAAGTGCTTGAAAAAAACTTGCCCTTGGCTACAATACACATCTTATCTGATGAAAAAGAGTGTTTAAAACGCTTATCTAAAGGCGCATACGATGCTTATGTTGGCCCTAAATTGGTAGCTAAAAATTTTATTCACGATTTAGATATTACAAATTTAGTGATAGGGGATGCTACACCTTTTTATTACAAACCTGTTATTTCGGTAACCAAACATAATAAACCACTATCTCTAATTATAAAGAAAGCTGTTAACAGCATATCAAAAAGCGAAAAGGAAGTTGTTTTAAACAATTGGTTGTACGATGAAGTAAAGCCATTTTACGAAAAAATAGCATTTTGGGTAGGCATGATGTTTCTTTTTGGAGCCGTTTTAATAGGCATTGCCTATTTTAATAGGTTATTAAAGCAAAAGATAAAAGAACGTACAAAGGCTTTAGAAACGGCAATGTCTAATTTAGAGAAAAGCGATGCTGTTAAAACACGATTTATAAGAAATATTTCTCATGAAATAAGAACGCCTATGAATAGTATTTTAGGATTTTCTGAAATTTTAAAGAAAGAAGATATTTCTAAGACAGAGTCTCAAAATCATATCAACTGTATTATAGAAAATGGCAAACACCTCATAAGGTTAATAGATGGTATATTAGAAATTTCTAGCTTTCATACTGAAGATGTGAAAGTAAACCTTGAAACGGTTAATTTAAAGTTTGTGTTTAACAATATCGCCTCTTATTTTGAAAGTATAGCCAAAAAGAAAGCTATCGCTTTAAACTTTACATCAAATAGTACGACCAATACACTTGTGCTTACAGACAGGAATAGAATTAAAAAAATTGTAACCCATTTAATAGATAATGCTTTAAAATTCACAACAGAAGGGAGCGTAACGGTACATTACGATATAATTGATGAGACTGTTTTAAATATAAAAGTAACAGATACAGGAAGAGGTGTGCGAGAAGAAGATAAAGAGGTGATTTTTGATTCTTTTGCAAAGTTGCAAAAAGATGATACTACTTATTTGGATGGTTTAGGCTTAGGTTTAACTATTGTTAAAGAGAATGTGAATGCGTTACAGGGGACAATTGACTTTGAGTCGGCACCAGATAAGGGGTCTGTTTTTACAGTGGAAATACCTTGTGAAAGCAGTACCGATTCTACCGTAAATGGTACTGTTTTAAAACCAGAAGGCTATATTATTTTGGTTGTAGAAGATGCAGATATTAACTTTCTATTGGTAAAATCGATCCTCTTATTAATGAAAGGCTATGATTTTACCATACTACATGCAGAAAATGGTAAAATAGGAGTTGAAATGTGCGATAAACACCCAGAAATAGATCTGGTTCTCATGGATATAAGAATGCCTGTAATGGATGGCTACGAGGCGACAGGTATTATTAAACAGAAGCACCCGCATTTAGTAGTGGTTGCTCTTACGGCTTATTCGACAGATGCAGACATCCAAAAAGCCATAGCAGTAGGTTGCGAAACCGTATTAGCTAAACCCGTAGAATTAGAGCTTTTTAAAAGCACAGTCATAAAATACATCTCGAAAGAAGTCTACAGTTAGACTAAAACATGACAAACAAACGGAGGTTACGAATGCGAATGAGGCGTTACGATTAGTTCATGTATTTGCCTTTTTTACTGCCTTCGTACATGATGTATTTTACCAAACGCGATTCTAATTTGGCATTAAACAGTTGTATTTTTCGAGAAGGACGTAAGCCAACATGTTTAAGGGCATCTAGGTTTGAAGTGATAAACCAAGCGTCTGTACCAGGGTAATTTTGTTTTAAGGTATCTCCAATGTCTTTATAAAACGCTTGCATATCGATATCTAAACGTTCACCGTATGGAGGGTTAAAAACCATATGTAGTTTGCTGTCTCCTCCCTTTTGAGTTTTGAAAAAATCTTCGTGTTTTACGGTTATAAAATCGTCTAATTGCGCATTTTTTATATTATCCTGAGCTTTACGAACAGCACTAGGAGCTTTGTCGTAAGCAAAAATATTATGATGAAAATCACGTGTTTTCTTAAGGAGGGATTCCTCTATTTTTTCAAACAATTCCACATCCCAATCTTGCCAACGTTCGAATGCAAATTCTTTTCGCATAAGATTTGGGGGAATATTACAAGCAATCATAGCAGCTTCAATAGGAATGGTACCAGAACCACACATAGGATCCATAAAATCAGACTGGCCATCCCAGCCCGATAACAAAATTAATCCTGCTGCTAAAACCTCATTAATAGGAGCGATGTTGGTTGCTAATTTGTAACCACGTTTGTGTAGGGACTCTCCAGAAGAATCTAAAGAAACAGTACACTGGTTGCGATCTATACGTACGTTAATTTTAAGATCAGGAAATTTTAAATCAACATTAGGGCGCTGTCCCGATGTTTCGCGAAATCGATCTACGATAGCGTCTTTTGTTTTTTGAGCAATAAATAAAGAATGCGAAAATAAATCGGAATGTATCGTGGCATCTACAGCAAGTGTACCTGTGGGTTTAAGGTGATTTTCCCAAGGGATTGCATATATTTTGTCATACAACTCTTTTTCATCACGTACCTTAAACGTATGTATTGGTTTTAAAATTTTTATGGCAGTACGCAAGGCTAAGTTGGCCTTGTACATAAAGCCTTTATCTCCAGAAAAAGAAACGCTACGCACCCCTTTTTTTACATATAAGGCACCTAGTTGTGTGAGTTCTTTTTCTAATAATTCTTCAAAACCAAATAAGGTTTTTGCTACCATGTTGAAATTTTCGGCCATTTTTTTCGTCCAATATATTAAAATGAGATAAGTTGCAAAAATAGTGTAATTTTGCGGCAAAAAAATAGCAATCGCAAATAATGGGTTAGGGATTGTAGCGGCATCCTTTTTTTGTGCTTTAATAGCAGTCGTTTTAAACCTGTCTTAGTGACGAAGTTAGAGGCCTAAACCTTTATTTTTAAAGCCTAAGACACAAAAAAAGATATAGCGTAAAGCCCGACCCGATAGGGAACCCCCTAAATAGAATTTATGATAGAACATACTACAAAATGGTTTGTATCTTGGTTTGATACATCGTTTTACCACATTTTATACAAAGATAGAGACGATACAGAAGCTCAAGTCTTTATGGATAACCTTAGCCAATATTTAAATTTGCCAGAAGAGGGAACCATTTTAGATTTGGCATGTGGCAAAGGGCGCCACTCTAGATATTTAAATGGGATAGGTTTCGATGTTACAGGAGTAGATTTAAGTGAAAATAGCATTGCTTTTGCCAAACAATTCGAGAATGAACGTTTGCAGTTCGATGTACATGACATGTGCAAGCCTTATAAAAAGCAGTTTGATGCTGTTTTCAATCTTTTTACCAGTTTTGGTTATTTTGATGATGAAGCCGATAATTTAAATACGATAAAAGCCATAAAATCTAATTTAAATGAAACGGGCTTTGCGGTTATAGATTTTATGAATACCGAACAGGTTATTGCTAATTTAGTCTCTGAAAATACCAAAACAATAGATGGTATAACGTTTCATTTAAAGCGCTTTGTGAAAGACGGGTATATCGTAAAAACGATACATTTTGAGGCAGACGGTGAAACTTATAATTTTGAAGAGCGTGTAAGAGCATTTACGTTATCAGATTTTGAAGCTTTATTTGAAGCTGCAGGTGTCCATTTATTAGATGTCTTTGGAAATTATGCTTTAGATCGCTACGATGCCAAAACATCTGAGCGTTTGGTTATGATTTTTAAATAATAAATAGTTTTAATGCATAAAGTTATTTAGAAAGCATTTACATTTACAGCCGTAAAGTTGTTATAAGTAAATGACCTAGATAAAAGGTGTTTATAAAATGTATGAATTTCTCCTTCCAGTAATAGCAGTATGTATTGGTATTGTTCTTGCTGTTTTTTTTAAATCTAAAAAGTCGTGGTTTACGAAGCTCTTGTTATCTTTTAGTGGAGCTTTCTTGTTAGCGCTAACACTTTTTGAGTTGCTTCCAGAGGTCTACGAACACTTAGAAGCTAAACAGACGGGTTTGTTTATTATGTTAGGCATTTTACTGCAAATTGTTTTAGAATTATTTTCTAAAGGTGCAGAGCATGGGCATGTGCATATCGATAAGAGTTCTACGCGTTTTCCTTGGTTACTCTTTTTAAGTTTATGTTTTCATAGCTTCTTAGAAGGCTTTCCTATACACGAACATAACGATATGATGTATGGGGTATTGATACATAAAATTCCTATTGCCACCTTAATTAGTATATTTTTATTACAAAGTAGTTATAGTAAATTTCAAATTAGCGCGTTTTTAGCCGTATTTGCCGTTATGACTCCAATGGGGATGTTAATTTCTAATCATACCAATTTAAGTTCGCAAGTTACGCTGTGTTTAAATGCTGTGGTTATAGGTATCTTTTTTCATATCTCTACCACTATTTTATTTGAAAGTGGCGAAGGACATAAATTTAACTTGAGTAAATTTGTGGCAATTATTTTAGGCATAGGGATTGCTTATTTTATTTAGAGTTTATAAGAGTAGTATTATTTTAATAACATAAGGCGTGTTTAGTAAGGAAGAATCAAGAATTTTACGTGAAACGTTTTGGACAAGTTTTGGGAAATCATTTCCTAGAAAATGGATCTTGTACAATACCAAACTTAAAGGCGTAAGCTTTAAATTTCATTTTGATACCAAAAAAGCTTTAGTCGCTTTAGATATTGAGGATGATTTAGAATACCGCATAAAATACTGGGAAAAGTTAGAAGCGTTGCAAGCGATTTTACAAGCCGATTATTTGCCAGAAGCACGCTATGAAGAGACTTATGTCTTAGAGAATCATAAGGAAATTTCTAGAATCTATGTGCCTTTAGAACAAAAAGTGTCTATACACAATAAAAACACATGGCAAGAGGTGATGGTATTCTTTAATACTACCATGGCAGCGTTTGAAGCATTTTTCTTAGAATACAAAGAGGTTATTGAAGGCTAGTTTTCTTATATTTATAGGCTTAAATACCTAATACTACCGTTTGAAAACACAACAGGCTATTGCAACGTATATCGTTGATGCATTTACAGATCAACCTTTTAAAGGCAATCCTGCAGGGGTATGTCTTTTAGAAGCTCCTTTGGCAGTAAAGGATATGCAAGCTATTGCCAAAGAGCTAGGCTTGTCTGAAACTGCGTTTGTACACTATAACGCAGACGTTTCTAAATATGCAATACGGTACTTTTCGCCTAAAATGGAAATTCCGCTTTGTGGGCATGCCACTTTAGCGGCCTCTAAAGTTATTTTCGAATCTCATTTAGAGTGGCATACAATTCGTTTTGAAACCATAGGACATATCATACTGGACATTTCTAGAAAAGGACAATATATTGAAATGGAATTCCCTATCTATGAGACCTTGCCACAACCTGCTCCCAAAGCCGTGTTAGAGGCTCTAGGCCTTGAAGCTATTGTTAACAGTGCTTACAATACTGAAACACGTATCTTACTTTTAGAACTAGACGATAGTACAGTACTTCGAGAGTTAACTCCAGACTTTGAACGTTTAGTACGCGCACATGATAGTATTAATGGGGTGCTTGTAACGGCATTGTCTAAGACCGAAACCTATGATTTTGAATCGAGGTACTTTTGGCCATGGAGTGGCACTAATGAAGATCCCGTTACAGGAGGTACACATACGTTTTTGGCAAAATATTGGGGCACCCGTTTAGATAAAACCAAAATGAAGGCTTACCAGTGTTCTGAGCGTTCTGGATTTATGGATGTAGAACTTTTAAATGCATCTAAAATGCTACTGAAAAGCGAAGCACAAATTGTTTTTAAGGGAGAATTGTTTTTGTAGCCATTTTTAGACTGTGTTTTTTTTTGATTTAAAGTCATCTTTACCTCATTTTTTTGAGAATAGCAGCTGTAAAAAAATATACAGAGAAAATGCTACTTTACGACCTGTTATATTTCGTTAAAAAAGCCCCCAAATAAACATTAATCCGTATTTTTGCAGCTGTAAAAAAAGCGCAATTATTATGCTAGAGAAACTCTCTAAAATTCTATTCTCCACACGTCTTACTGCTGTTTTGTTTATTGTTTTTGCTGCCGCTATGGCTGCTGGTACATTTTTAGATGCGGGACAAGAAACATCGCCAACGGCCTATACTAGAAATTTGATTTATAATGCATGGTGGTTCGAGGCCATTATGGGATTCTTTATCATTAACTTTTTGGGAAATATTGTAAGGTATCAACTGTTTAAAAAAGAAAAATGGGCTACGTTGGTACTTCACCTGTCCTTTATCTTTATCTTATTAGGCGCCTTTATTACGCGTTATGTGAGTTACGAAGGTATGATGGCCATACGTGAAGGTGCTACTGAAAACGAATTCCTATCTCAAAAAACATACATATCGGGAACGATCTTTGGAGATTATGAAATAGAAGGGGTAAAACAAATGCGTGTTTTTAATGAAGCTGTTGATTTCTCTGGACGTCTAGATAATGTATTTACGTTAAAGACCTCGTATGATAAGCAAAACGTTACCATTGCTTTAGAAAAATTTATTAAAGGCGCAGAAAAGGACATTATTCCTGATGAAAATGGCGTGTCGTATTTAAAATTGGTAGAAGCAGGCAATAGAGGGCCTCACAATCATTTTTTAAAAGTAGGACAGGTTGCAAGTGTCCATAATGTTTTATTTGCGTTGAACAAACCCACTGAAGGCGCTATAAATATCACGTACCAAGGCGATTCATTAACTATAAAATCACCTTTTGAAGGCGAGTATATGACGATGGCGACCCGTGCACAAGGGCAATTGGTTAAAGACAGTGTGCAACCGCTACATTTACGTTCGCGTTATGTGATTGGTAATATGCAATTGGTATTCCCTAAGCCTGTTGTGAAAGGGGTTTTTGATGTGGTTCAAAAATCGAGACTATTAAAAAACGATGAAGATGGTGTTGTTTTAGCAGTAACCTCTAACGGCGAGACCAAACGCGTAGGATTAATAGGGGGTAAGGGTAGAGATAATAGAGAAGAGGAAATAGAAGTAGGTGGTTTAGAAATTGCTTTAAAATATGGTTCGAAGCGTTTAAAATTACCGTTTGCTCTAAAACTAAATGATTTTGAAGCAGAGCGTTACCCAGGTACCGAAAAAGGCTATTCTGCTTATTCAAGTAAAGTGACGGTTATGGACGAAGAAAGTGGAAATTTTGACTATAAAATTTTCATGAATAATATTTTAGATCACGGTGGCTATCGTTTTTTTCAATCTAGTTTCGATCCTGATGAAAAAGGCACCATACTTTCTGTAAATCATGATTACTGGGGGTCTTTAATTACTTACATAGGTTATATCCTGTTGTATTTTGGACTCATGGCCATTTTGTTTAGCAAAGGCTCTCGATTTGGAGATTTAAAAGTACGATTAGAAAAAGTAAAAGTAAAAAAGGCAAAGTTGTTGTCTATAGCGCTTTTATGTAGTGTATTAAATGGTTTTGCACAAACAGAAACGCATACGGCAGATGATGGACATGACCATGAAGCACATGCATTTCAAGGGCCAACAAAATTTCAAGTGGACTCGGTATTGCGCGCTAATATCACCCCAAAAGCGCACGCAGATGAATTTGGTCATTTGGTCATTCAAGATCTAAGTGGGCGTATGATGCCTGTGAATACTTATGCTTCTGAAATGCTTAGAAAACTGAGTAAGAGTGATACTTATGAAGACTTTGATGCCAATCAGGTATTTTTATCCATTCAGGAAAGTCCGCAGTTGTGGTACAACGTACCAATTATTTTTTTAAGACTTAAAAAGGGCGATTCTATTCGGAAATTGATAGGTGTCCCTAAAGGTGAAGAGTATATAAAATTAGCAGACTTTTTTACCAATGAAGGCCGTTACAAATTAACGCCTTATTTGGATGAGGCTTATAAAGCACAAATACCTAACGGGTTTCAAAAAGAGTTTAAGGAAACCGACCAGCGTGTTAACTTACTGTACAATACCATTCAAGGGCGTTCGCTAAAGATATTTCCAGTGCCAGAAGACCCTAATAACACATGGATATCGCATTACGACTACCGTTTAGACCCTACAAAAATTAAAGATTCTCTATATAATAATTTTGTAAAAAACGGGTTTAGAGCGTATCTCTTTACCTTAAACGAAGCAAAGCAATCGGGAGATTTTTCAGAACCCTCTAAACTTTTAAAAGCATTTAAGAAAACCCAACATAATTATGGGAGTGCTGTAATGCTTAGTGATGATAAGGTTAAAACCGAAGTTCGTTACAACAGATACGATATTTTTAAAAAATTGTTCAGTTGGTATATGTATGTAGGAACTTTGTTCTTCGTACTGTTAATCATTCAAATATTTAATGCTAAGCACAAGGCTGTAGACGTAGGGGTTGCGGTTTCTAAATGGATTATTTTGGGACTGTTTATACTGCATACAGCAGGATTAATTGTGCGGTGGTACATTTCTGGTCATGCACCTTGGAGTGATGCCTACGAATCTATGATTTATGTGGCATGGGCTACCATGTTTTTTGGTTTGGCCTTTGGTAGAAAGAGTAATTTAACCATAGCTTCTACAGCCTTTGTTACAGCTATGATTTTAATGATAGCACATTGGAATTGGATGGATCCTGCTATAGCGAATTTACAGCCCGTTTTAAACAGTTACTGGCTTATGATACACGTAGCTGTTATTGTAGCGAGTTATGGGCCTTTTGGTTTGGGTATGATCTTGGGTATTGTGGCCTTATGCCTCATGGCATTTACTACAGAAAAGAATAAAAAAATTATGGGACTCAACATCCAAGAGTTAACTATAATTAACGAATTAGCGCTAACGGTTGGTTTGGTAATGCTAACCATAGGGAACTTTTTAGGAGGAATGTGGGCCAACGAAAGTTGGGGCCGTTATTGGGGGTGGGACCCTAAAGAAACATGGGCACTTATTAGTATTATGATTTATGCTTTTGTAATACACATGCGATTGGTACCTGGTTTACGTGGCCGTTGGTTTTATAATTTAATGTCTGTTGTCGCTTTTGCTAGTATTTTAATGACCTACTTTGGTGTGAATTTTTACTTGGCAGGCCTGCATTCTTATGCTAGTGGCGATCAAATTGTAAGTTTAAAGTTTATTGCTATAGCATGTGTATGTGTAGCCATACTTGGTTTCTTTGGTTACCGAGGCTATGCTAAGCATTACAAAAAATAACGATTGAAAATAGAGTAAAAACAAAACATCCTCATGTTCGGGGATGTTTTGTTATTTGTATGAGGTATTAGCGTTATGTAGTTGTGATATACTATTTTTAATACATAAAGGAAAATTAACCATGAAGCATTATGTATATAAAGTCTTTATATGAGAGAGTCTATCCTAAAATTTCTATAGTTCACTTAGGCTAAAAACGTATTATGGCGTTATTATTTTTGGTGTTAATTACCTTCATATGTCATTTTCCAAGTTTCGAAATAACGATGATTCCAAAAAATTAAATTCTCCTTACCAGTTTTAACTTTTATATATTTTTTTGTTGAAGGCTTAGGGGAAGTAAAAAAATAGTGCGTATCTAAAGTATCTTTTCTTTCTAGATTGATTGGTTTAGAGTGTTTAAAATCATGAATGGTTTCAGTTAGGACATAGATATAATCACCTGAACGTTCCATAGTAGAATCCCAGATTGATTCGTATACTTTTAGTAATACTTTTTTTGGATTGAATACATAGAGGGTATTATTGTATCCATATTCTCCGAATGAGGTTGAATCAATAGAAATAATATGCTGTTCTGATGAGAATTCGGTAATTCTACCTTCACTATCTCCTGCACCATATTTATGCGTTCTATTAACTTTCATGGATTTTAAATTAAATTTTCCAACTTCGAGAATTTCTAAAACATCGTTTATCACTTTATTTTTAGTAAGGTAACCACTAAATACATAACCATTGACAAGGTTGAAGTTTATATGCCCTTCAACTTCTATCCATTCGCCATTTATTTCTTCTCCATTATCCGTTATATTAAACTCAATTCCAGTCCTTTCTAAAATAGTGATTTTTTCAGAATACTTGAATTTACCAATTCTTGTTGATTAGGTTTTTCTCTTATAATTAGCCCATTGTCAGCATTAACGTAAAGAATCTCCTGTCCAAAAGCGCTACTTGATATAGCAAAGACTAGCACTATTTGTTTAATGATTTTCATGATGTTTATAAATAGAATGGTTCGTATAAATTAAAGGTTAAAATTTACTTTTTGATTTTGTAGATTATTATTTGTTCTAAAGAAATTTTTTTATCAAAGACATCTGAAAATTACGAAAAATAGAAACCGCAGAGGGTATGAAACGTATAAGAGTAAGATTTTAAATTTTAATTACTATTGATTAAAAATTTTTTTTACTTGTTGCCAAAATGAATTGTTGTCCTTTTGTTGAGAGGGGTTACTTTTCACTCTATTAGAGTTTTGAATACGTATTGGGTATTCTACTCCAATAAATTCAGTAGTAGGAGGTTCATTGTCAACATCAGGATCAAATTTTTCATCAATATTATTTAATTCTGATCTACTGAATTTATGTAGACCGATTGCAATTCTTTTCTCTGTAATTGACGTTTCGATGATCTTAGGATCCGACAAATTAACAATTAAATCAACCTTAGCATATAAAGGCCCTTTTTTTGTTTCGATCATAACGTCTTCATGGGTTGAAATCTCGCCAAAATTGACTTCACCATGAAAGCAAAAACAGCGGTTCCAAATGTAAAAGGCATCATCAGATATAAATTCAAATTTTTTCATTTAGTATTCAAATTCTTCTTAATAATGCTTTGTAAATAAATAAGATTTAATGTGTTAAATACAGGATACGTTTTTATTCTAAAAGCCCAACTTAAAAAGTTAACGGAACTTCATAAATGTATTCAATTTTTGAATGAAGAGAAAATATATTGAATTTAACCTCTATGGTTGTCTGTTTCTTTCTTTTTTAATATAATCCGTTTACTAATTTGGTTAAAGTCTTATTGACAATTTAATTTTTCCTTTGAAGATTATCTTACAGTAAGGCTAATGCTTAGACTGGCTTATTGTTATTAAGCATTACAAACAATCATAACTTTAATAAAAGAACCAATTAAAAACAAAAAATCCCCAAACATGGGGATTTTTTAATGTTGTATAAGTTGTATTGTATTATTTTCTGTTGAAAACGGTAATGTCATTAAACGTTTCGTTGCCTTCTATGAAAGTTTCGACGATAGTTAATTGATTATTCGTAACAGAAGCTTTAGTAGCGTTCCCATCAAAATAAACGCTGCCATTTGGAAAAGTCGAATTCTCAGAACTGTTCAAATTATTTACATATGCAAAATCAATGATGGTTAGGGTTTGTTTTTCTTCATTATAGGCCCATTTTCCAGAATAGGTCTCATTAACAGCAATAGTGTCATACTGAGGAGAACAAGATGCTCTAGAAGCTTCAAAATCGATGCTATTTGAGGTTGCTGTATAAGTTTCTTCGTAATCACCATTGGCTTTAAGTGTTAATACCCAATCACTTTCAGGGTATAAAACGGTAATGTCTTCGCCATTATCACATCTTATAGAAGTCGAACTCGTTGTAATATCTTCACCATTAGTACTTGTAGATATGTTTAGCCACTCACCAACGATAGCGGTATTACCACCCCAAGCTTCAACTTCAACGCATATTTTTTGAATACTACTAATGTTACCATTAGCATCAAAAAGACAAATTTCATAGCAAAATTGTCCTGGTTGTATGGTGGAGTTAAAATCAATATCTATTGTAAAATCGTCATCAACACGTTTTTGCGACAGTTCTTGCTTTCTACTATGAGTTGTTTTTACTCGTTTAGATTTAAGAGTTTGGTTGTCTGTTAAAGGCACTTCAAAATAACTATTAGATGCGTTTCCTTCTGTATCTTGTACTAAGATATAAGCTCCAGTAACATCATCATCAGAAGAAAAAGAAATGTTAAAACCATTAGTTAAAAAGGCTTCCTGTTTAGCCGTATTAATTTTAAAATCGAGATTGTTAGTGGGGGTAGGAGGTGTTCCTGTACGTTTTACAGCAGCTTCGATAACCAATCCAGATTCGAGTTCTTGTAAAGGGATCATACGGTCTTCTGCAGCATTTGGATCTGTCGGTTCTTCTGGAGTTTCAGGTGTTTCTGGCTCTTCTGGAGTTTCGGGTGTTTCTGGTTGTTCAACCATTTCTTCTTCAACGCTAGCGTTATCATCAGATGAACACGATAGTACGAACATTGAAAAAAGGAATACAAATAGGGTTTTGTTAAAAAATTTCATAAGTAAGTTATATTAAATATATGTAAGGCAAATCTAAAAAATAATTGTTTAATAGCTTTTATAATAAGTCATTAAAAATTAGGGGTAGTGTTGTGTGAGGAACTATGGCGCTCTTAAAATAAAGAAATTAGGATTAAGAGTATTTCAATTTTAAATGAATAATTTTGTCATACTAAAAGTGAAAATGATGAAATTATTTCAAGAATTTAAAGAGTTTGCTGTTAAAGGAAACATGATGGACATGGCCATTGGTATCATTATTGGTGCAGCTTTTAATAAGGTGATCGATGTACTGGTTAAAAAAGTAATGTTACCGCCGTTGTCTCTACTTACCGATGGCGTTAATTTTCAAAATAAAAAAATAGTTCTAAAAGCGGCTGTTTTAAAGACAGACGGGACGCCTCTTAGTGATGAAGTTGCTATTGGTTATGGGGCTTTTGGAGAAGCATTTTTAGATTTTCTCATTGTAGGTTTTACGGTTTTTATTGTTGTGAAATTTATGAACCGATTAAAACGAAAATCGCAAGACACAAAAGACACCACAGTAGTGACGCCAAAAGATATTGAGTTGTTAGACAAACTCACACAACTTATGGAAGAACAGAATGCCTTACTAAAGTCTAAAGTGAATTAAACATAGCGGTTAGTTTGGCGTAGCTAATGGCATTAAAGTTAGAAATGACGGTGTCTGCTTGGCTGTAGTCTTGATTTTTTGAATGCAAACTGTCGTAACCCACACAGTAGATATGAGCAGCTTTGGCCGCTTTAATACCATTGGTAGAATCTTCAATAATGAGACATTCGTTTTTTTGATAACCAGACGCTTCTGCTGCTTTTTCAAAAATTTCGGGGTGTGGTTTAGATTGTTTCAAATCGGCACCACTTAGCTTTGCTTTAAAATAGGGATTGAGATTAAAGCGTTCAAATATCATATTGATACTAGGCATAGAAGCCGAAGAAGCCAAAACCAACGTCAATCCATTGTTATGATAGTCTTTGATGCGCTCTAAAACACCATCAATTAGCTCTAAACCAGAATTTGATGTGAAAAATTGCTTGTAATGTTTACGTTTTAAAGCCACCAGATGCTCTGGAGTTGCTTTTAAATTAAAATGGTCGCATACAGCTTTACAAACATTTAATGTAGATTGTCCCGTAAAGGATTCGTAGAGTGCGCTGGATACCTTAACACCAACATCTGCAAACATATTATGATAAGCCTTGTGGTGTAAAGGTTCACTATCTATAATCACACCGTCCATATCGAAAATTACAGCTTTTAACATCTCAATTTTTTTGTGCTAATATAGGATATTATGTGTTTTTAAATCTAAAATTAATGCTTAATATGAATGTACAGCGTGCTAATATTGTGTGTCATAAACAATTTCAGGTTGGATGTTAGAATAGAAGTGCAGGGAAATGGTAAAGCAGGTTGAGTTTGAACTTGACGTTTAATAGAGGATATACAGTATTAAAGTATGTGAATGGTGATGTATCAAGTATCCCTTTAGATATGTCATGGCGCATTTAAAAACACGCTGTAGTAGACAACTCAAAGTATAGTTTCCTTAACGAAGACTAACCCTTTAAAGTCAATGTGGTTCAGTATATAGTTGGGTGCAGGCTAATAAAAGTATTGAGATGCCTTAGAGCGCACCATTAATATCTTTTATAAATTCAACTTTACTAATATCTTCAACAAAATTAGAAATACGTTTTTCTAGATCTTTTACACTAATACGTTTGTCCGTCTTAGCTTTTATCTTTCCTACTTTACAAAAATGTGTGTTCATAACCTACTGCTTTGTTATCATTTACGCATTTTTGATAATTTTGGATGTTACAGAACTGTTAAAGAAACGCTAATAAGATGCGTTCTTTATGAAAAAAAATGAGTTTAGATGACAAAAACATAAAAAGTCAGATGAAATCACCTGACTTTTTATATACTATATTGACGTATGTTTTTCTAGTCTTGTAAAGCGAAAACACGCTTTAATAAGCTGGTCGTTCTAGAGCCTAGATCTGTTCTAATAGCTTTTTCTTCAACAGCAATCATGGTATAAACACCTTTTAAGGCTTCTGTCGTTACATAATCGGTTAAATCTGGATTTACATTGTTTGTAAACGGTATGGCATTGTACTTCGTAATGAGGTTCTTCCAAATATCATCTGCACCAACTTTCGAAAATGAATTTTTAATCACAGGGTTAAATTTAGAATACAATGCGGATTGTGTTTTAGTGGTTAAATACTGTGTTGCAGCATTATCACTTCCTAATAATATGTTTTTAGCATCGGCAAAAGTAATGTCCTTAACAGCAGATACAAAAATAGGTGTTGCTTGTTTTACAGCATCTTCCGCAGCTCTATTAAGGGCTTGTAAACCTTGGTCTGCCAATACACTCAAACCAATGTCTCTTAAAGCTTTATCTACCTTTTGTAGTTCTTGAGGCATTACGATTTTAACCAATTCATTTTTATAAAAACCATCTTTTTGAGTAAGCTTGGTGACTTGTTTGTCAATTCCAAAATCTAAAGCTTCTCTAAGTCCAGAACCTATTTCTAAATTGGTGATGCCACCTCCTTGTGGTAATTGGTTAATAACACCTTGTAGTTCGGCACAAGATGTTATATTAAGAAGGACGAATAATACTATAAGTTTACGAATCATGATGTTTGCGTTTTTGGTTTGTCAAATATACCACTATACACGAAATAAAAAGACACTCTTGAAATGAGTGTCTTAAATTTAGATCATTTTAATCCCTCAATTAATCTGATTCTAATATATAGCAATTGATATTTTAAAATTTATATTCTTTGCTTTACGTGTGTAAATTCTTGTTTTTAATGTACGTCTTTACAGTTTAGACACTGTATATTTTGATAGGTCACATATAAAAGCATTTTTTTTACATATTAACGTGATTTTGGAAATTATAGTCTAAAATTAAAAGTACTTTTTCTTAAAATACTATTTTAGCACAGTAATTGTTAGTAGTAGAGTACGCCATCGTTTGTTTGTAATGATTTATAACGTTAAATGCGTTTGCGTATCGGCTTCTGTTAAATAAATAGTCAAAGTTCATGATGTATAGAACTCTCGTTTTAGGCCTGTTAGGGATACTGTTATCTTTTTCGGGTACAGCACAAATAAAGGTTTCTGAAGATATTAAACGGTCTTCAATAGCTTCAAACACCAACTACAAACTCTATTTTGTAGATTTTTGGGCAACCTGGTGTGGCCCTTGTATAACGGTCTCCAAATATTTAACAGGTTTACAGCGGCAATATCCCGAAGACTTTTACATCATGTCTTTATCTCAAGAAAACCCAGATGTGGTAAAACGTTTTGTTTCAAAGCACAACTTAGAATTGGCTGTTGCTATAGATTATGAAGGAGGCGCTTTTACCCATTATAATGTTACAAGTCTGCCTCATGGTATTTTGTTAAATGCTCAAGGGGAGAAACTTTGGGAAGGCCACCCTGCAGAGTTTAAATGGTACCACTTAAAACGTTTTTTGAAACAGCAAAAAACAAGTGCTTCTATAGATGAGATGTTTTTAGTACAAGCCTATGAAACCCCTGTAGATACTACGGCACAGGTGGCTTACGATTTTAAGGGACATATAGAAGTAGATGAATTACCTCAAAAAGAGGCGTTTCTTTCTGCTCTTAAAAAAACAGACTATTTAGAAGTTACGGGATCTTTACGTGCAATTTTGGCGTATACACATCATATTTTTGAAGAGCGAATAGAAGTGCCAGAGGATTTAAATAAAACCTACCGCGTACGGTTTAAATACAATACCAGAGCGTATGAACATAAGACCAAAGCAGTTTTGAAATATTTAAAATTAAAACAAAGTCATAAAGATGTAGAAGGAGAGTTGTTGTATTTTAATTTAGAAAACTCACATTTTTGGGATGTTAACCAAATAAATTGGGGCGATGATACTCCAAACTTTCTTGTGGGAGAGACCGAAATACAAGCAGATGATGTGTCTTTAAGCGCATTGAACTATAAGTTAGCCAATTTATTAGAAATGCCTATTCTAACAAATAATAAAGAGCTGTTGAATGAGCTTCATGATTGGAATGTGCATTATAAGTATTTTGATCTCATGGCTTCAGCTATGGAAGATACCTATGGTATAAAAATAGAGAAAAAAGTAGGGACGTATCGCAAATACAAGATAAGAGACTAGGTTGATGTAAAACACTTATGTTTTACTTTTAAGGTGGCATAAAATAATGCGACTCATAAAGTAGACTGATACTCTTAAAAGGAACACTAGAATCCTGTGGCATTACAGCACAGGATTTTTTAGTTTTGGAAACTACCGTAGTGTTAGTACATAAATAGTACGCTTTTACTTTATTTTTTGAATTTCATAAAGTATCAAAAAACATGTAACATATTGCATGTCTTTAATATCTACATTAGTATTTAAAACCTTAAACCTACGAACAAAGTAGTTCTAAAAAATAGATGTGTTATCTTGATAGTAGCCACTTTTAGTTATGAAGAGGACGAAGATCGTTTTAATGCATGACTAAAAACCGAAGTAGAATGAGCAGGAGCGTACTGTACAGTAAGTGGGGTAATACTAATTATGGAATCGTTACCAATAGAAATAACAGTTGAGACTGTTATATAGGTAATAGAAAGCACTGGGTATGTTTGTAACAGACAAAAGGGCGCTCTTAAATTGGACAATTTAACGCGACTTGAGTTAGGAGCATCTAATGTTGTAAAATATGATACAGAATGGTTTAGTTCTGAATATGAAACATGCCACTATCCAAATTTTGATAAAACTGACTGTTTTATTTGTTCTTTCTAGGAATACTTCAACGCCAAGTAATGCCGTAACAATAATATCTATCTTATACTATTACAGATGGTATTCCAATAGCCAGTACATAAATTGAGTATGCAGATACCTTTGCCTTTAAATTGTCTAAAAACACCTTTTGAAGAGATTTACTGCATTACCTTATTATCACCTTAGGGATTAGAATAAAGAATGACCTTTATGCAGGTTGTGGTGGTTTGAGCGTAAAATCATATCTGTACATTTTATGATTATGCCTTACCCATATTATAACATAAAAGCCGATAACAATTACTGTTATCGGCTTTTATAAATTTATAATTTAAAGTTATGTAACTTCAAATAGGTTTATACGAAGCGCTTAGTTATTAATCACTCTAAACTCAGTTCTTCTGTTCTTTTGGTGTTGAGACTCAGAACATTCAACGCCATTAGCACAACGGTTTACTAAACGAGACTCTCCATATCCTTTTGCAGTTAATCTGCTTCTAGAAATACCTTTAGATACTAAATAGTTCACTACAGCGTTTGCACGTTGTTGAGATAAAGACTTGTTAAAATCGTCATTACCTCTAGAATCTGTATGAGAAGCTAACTCTATGCTTACAGGCTTGCTGTTTAATAAAGGAAGTAATGTGTTATCAATAATTTTCTTAGATGCAGGTGTAATTCTAGCACTTCCTAATTCGTAAAATATAGGTAATACGTTAGAGCTTAATAAACCACAATCTACTTCTTCCCAAGTTGTAAGACCACCTTTTTTGTCTAATACTGTTCTCTTAACAGTTTGAGTTCTAGAAGGAACAGTTGCACTTTTAGTTCTTGCAGGAGTAGCGACTACTTGTCTTTTAATAGTAGCGTATTGTGCAGGAATTTCAACCTCATCCATACGCGCTGGTGTTTTAATAACACGCTTAGTATAAGACGCAGAGCTTTCTGGAATAGGTCTGTTGTTTGTAGAGGCATCGTTTGCTAAAGTTGTAAATTTAACATCTTTAAATTGCGCTGGATACTCTACGAAACACGCTACCATACAATCCTCTTTGTTAGGAGAATCACAAGCTGTTTCTTTATATTCCCATCCAGATGTTTTAGGATAAGTTTCAAATGTTCTAGCATCAGAACCAAAAGAAGCAGGTACAACACTTAAGTCAGTTCTACCTTCTTTTTTTACGTAAGGGACAGTAATGGTTTCATAAGTTGCAGGAACATAAACTAATTTTTTAGAAGCTTCTTTGACAAGTACACGTTCTTCAACAGTACGGTATGTTGCAGGGATTACTTCTAATTTTGTATAAGCAGGATATACTTCTATAGTTTCTTCTACAGTTTTAAATTCATCTTTAGTAATACATTTAACGTAGCATTTCCCCGGATCTGGATTTTCAGGTAAATTTTGTGCTTGAGATACGCCGATTCCCAATAATACAGTTAGGCTTAAAATAAAATTTGATTTCATAAAATTTAGAAATTTAGTTAATGGATTTTCATATTTCTATTAGTTGGACACAAGATACTAATAAGAGTCACAAGTTGTTTTCTAATAGGTGTAGTTTTTTTGAGTTTTGTAAGTTTTTATGTTTTAAAAATAGAAAGAATATACCTAAAGTAGCAAAAGAGGTATAAATCTTTATGTTGTTAAGTTTTTGAAAAACAATATATTATAGAAATAAAGCGAAAAATGTTTTTAGAAGTTTTAAGTTATTTAAAGCAATGGTAATAATTTGTCATATTTTTTTAAGTTTTATAGTATCGCTAGTAAACATACACATCTCAGGAAAGACGGTTGTAACGCCGCATAATACCTTAAGATTAGGTAAAGACCACTGTTTTGTTGTTGTATACCATAACTTTTCGTTCTGAATGTTGTTTAATAGCGTTAGAAAGCACAATTTTTTCTAAATCTCTACCTTTTGCAATTAAATCTTTAATAGCATAAGCATGGGTAACTCTAGCTACATCTTGTTCTATAATAGGTCCAGCATCGAGTTCTTCTGTAATGTAATGGCTGGTAGCGCCTATAATTTTAACCCCACGTTTGTACGCAGAATGATAAGGCTTTGCTCCAACAAACGCAGGTAAGAACGAATGGTGTATATTAATAATCTTATTGGGGTATCTATCAATAAGTTTAGGAGATATAATTTGCATATATCTTGCCAGTACAACAAAATCTATTTGATGTGTTTCAAGAAGTTTTAATTGTTCTGCTTCAGCTTCTGCTTTTGTCGCTTTTGTAACGGGAATGTGGTAAAATGGAATATTAAAATTAACGGCTATTTGCTCTAAATCTTTGTGATTACTAACGATAAACGGTAGTTCTAAGTTGAGTTCATCAGAGTTGTAACGTCCCAAAATATCATAGAGACAGTGGTCGTATTTAGAAACAAAAAGTGCCATTTTAGGTTTCTTTTCAGAAGAATAAATACGCCATTTCGTTTGCAGTTGGTCTGCCAATTCCGTTTTAAAACATGTTTTAAACGTTTCTGTAGAGAAATGAGCGTCGTAGAATTCACTTTCTAAGCGCATGAAAAAAATATCTTCCTGTGTATCTACATGTTGATCTAAATATACAATATTGCCTTTTTTTTCAGCTATAAAGTTGGTCACCGTAGCAATAATATTAGGGCGGTCTTTACAGTGTATTAAAATGGTGATTTTAGTCATCTTCAGTTCAATTTCTACGCCCAAAAATAGATAAAAACCTTTTGTAGTACTGTGTGAGAATTAATTTTACATAATTTTCATAAGAAGCTTTCAAATACTGAGATATTACAAGTTTTTTTGTGAAAACATTCATTTTTCAGTAATAACAGTTCTACTTTTTACGAAAACAGTCTAGGAAGACGCATTAAAATCCCGTTTTAGTTTAGACTAATGCTTATAAAAAGGAGCAAGGTGTTCGTAAGACTGATATTAAGGAAACGATTTGCTGTTTTTGGAATTTAAAGCGTGAGCATCCAATTGTGCTGTAGTTTTTTAAACTTTCGTAATTCGCGTCTTAAAATAGGCAGAAAGTCTTTGCCATTACCGTCACTTTTTTCTAAACGGTAAGAGTTTCTGTAAAGTAAATTTGTGAGACGTCTTAACGTTGCAATATGTCTGTGTTTTCTATCAGAATGACGCTCCCGTTCTGCATTAGCAATTTCGGGAGCTAAGGAAATAGATTGTTGTACAATATCTCCAGAGAAATAGATGTTCATGTCTTCAGAGCCATCATTTTTTAACACTGCCAACTCATCATTCATATACACAGAAATACTCTGCGATAAATCAAAAATCTCTATGGCTTTTTGATATATCGGTAATTCCGATAGATTTGCGTGATTCGTGTTCATATGCATGTGAGTAACTTAGCTACTACTTTCAAAGTTACTCACAAGATTTTGTTTTCAACTTTAAAAATTAAAGTAAAAACGTATATTTGATTTAAATTTTAATTATTATAACTAATATTTCTTTAAATGACTATCGATCTCCTTAATTCAAAGATTTTAAAGTGTTTGCAAGAAAATGCAAGGCAATCAAACGCCGAAATAGGGCGGCAAGTAGGGATAAGTTCTCCCGCAGTTTCAGAGCGGATAAAAAAAATGGAAGATTTAGGTATTATAGAAGGCTATAAGGCTTTGGTGTCGCCATTTGAAGTAGGCTATCAACTTAAAGCCATCATAACGCTTCGTGCTTTTATGGGAAAATTAAAACCTTTTTTGGTAAAAGTGAAAACCTTTGATGAAGTTGTGAATTGTTACCGTATTACTGGCGATGAAAATATCGTGATGGAAGTGGTGCTAAAAAATCAAAAGCATTTAGAAGCCTTTATCGATAACTTAATCATTTACGGGGAATCGAAAACACAAATTGTGTTATCTAGAGTGATTAAGGAAAAAGAAATTCGTCCAATACCTTAATAACAGGTATTTGGGAGTGTAATGCCCCCTAATTGCTATAGGATACTTTAGGCTTAAAGTGAAAAACTAAAAAACATCTTTTGCTAAGACGTTTTTTAGTTTTCTATGTGTAACTAGGAGTTTTAAAGTGTAATCCGTTTGTGTTTTGGATATTTAATGGTATATGAAAACGGATAGGTCTCAGATTGGTTTGGAGCAATTTGCGATTTCCATTTTAAAAGGCCTTTTTTAGCATCGTAACTTGAAGTGCCATAATTAATAGCTTCTACTTTAATGTCTTTATGCTGACTTAAAGGGATGCGATCTTCAATAACGATGTGTATAGGCACTGTTTTAGTATTTTTAATTTTAATCTCGTAAGCCGTATTCACGACTTTGTTTTGTCCTGTAAAATTTGTTTTCTTAAAGTTATCTATTTGGCGTCTTTTAATTACAACATTAGGGTCGATGCCTAAAGACACCGTTAAACTGTCAGTTGTTTTGTAAGGATCAATATGGGTAATGCCAGAATACTGTCCTTTAAAATATACATTCACTTCTCCGGGGAGTAAATTGTAACGCTGCCAGTTTCCAATTTTAGCTGTTAAAAATACATTTTCATTAACTATAGGAGCTGCATAATATGAAAAATGAGCAGGAATTGTAAAGCTATCAACAGGAATAACAGTTGTATCTGTGTTAGACACCACAGAAGCTTGTTTTTTAATTTCAAAATTAATAGTCGTAATGCCTTCGTTAACAAAATCGCCATTAGAAGTATACTGTCCTTGTTTAGTGGTGACCACAATAACACCATTGCTAGCTCTAGAACAATAAATAGCAGTAGAAGTGGCATCTTTTAAAACTTCAAGACTAGCTATACGATTAGGGTCTAGCTTTTCAAATTCAGACGTTTCTACATGTTGACCGTCAACAATGTACAGGGGGAGTGCTTGCTTAAATGTGCTCGTGCCTCTAATGTTTACGTCAAAGTTTTGCTGCTCTTGTTTCTTTTTTTTAGAAGCATAACCAATCACCGCGACTTCTTCTAAAACCGCTAGATCTTCATCTAAAGTGACATTAATAGCGCTAGAATGGATAGGTATGGTTTTCGTTTTATAACCAACATATGAAAACACTAAGACCTTACTGTGTAAATTTGTAAGAGTGTAATTGCCGTCGAAATCGGTTACAGCGTTTTTAGAATCTCCTGGCGACATAACCTTTACACCTGGTAAAGGTACACCGTCTCTTCCCGTTACAATTCCAGATATTTTTTTAACATACGGATTGTATTTGTAGCGGTAGTTCCTTACTGCTGAAGTAGAGGTGTAGTTTTTTGTTGTAAAGTTTAAATATTTAGTGTCTAATTCGGGTTTAACGTTATTTACATTAGGATCTGCCGTAGAAAGTGTTAACGTAACAGCGTTCCAGTTAATGCCTGTATTTTGGTATATGTGTGCTTTGTAATTAAGATGAAGCGGTTTGTTAATATGAGTGGCTTTTAGGTCGTAAACAGGAAACCACCCCGCATGAGTTACATTATATGTAATGATTAAATTGAGGGAAGTCCTTACATTAGACTCTAATTTTAATTTAAGTGCTCCTGTTTGTATTTTGTCTTGGGCACTTAAGTGAGCGAGTTGCTTCGTAATAGCCTTTTTTTGTTCTTTATAAGTTCTAAGCTCCTGATTTGCTTCAAAAATAAGGCTATTAAGGGCTGTAATACGTGTTCTATAGTAGGTTGCAAATTGTTTTAGTTTTTCCAAATTAACAACTTGAGTACTGTTGCCAAGTGTTCTATTGTTTTCTATAATGGTAATTTCTTCTTTGTAGCCTAGAATTAAATTAGATTGAGATGAAATATGCCTATTTAATGCCTTAAGACGGTCTTTAAGTAATTTCACCTCTTGGGTTGTTTCTAAGGTATTTATATGGTTTATGGCATATTCTATGGCAACAACAGAGGTATTGTCAAGACCAGAAACTTGTATGCTATTTTCCTGAATGTAAGGGGAGAGTTGCTGTAACGAAATTTCGGTGATCCCCTTGTTTAAAGAGGCTTTAACTGTTCTGGTAATTTCAGCACCACTTGAAAACACAGTAACAGCTGTTATAGAAGATGTAGGATTAGGTATGGTGTTGGCAAACATAAGGGTAGTGCTTAAAAGGCACATAAAGGCAAAGTGCTTCATGGTAAGGGTTTTCTAAAGGTTTCGTGTATTCAAAATTAAAGACATAACTGTGTTCCTAAAACCAAGTATTCGTGTACAGGCCAGTTAAAGCAGTGAAATCCTATTTTGAATGAGGATTAGCGGTTTAAAATGTAGTAAAACGACTGTTTTAGTCTAAAAATAGACGTTTTAACTCTGGAGTTGGAATCATACAGGCGTCTTGTTTTCCAAACCATTTGTAACGGTTTTTAGCAATACCATCATAAACCCAATCGCGTATGGGCTTAGGGATTATAAAAAAAACAGCGAGTAGCCGTGTGGGAAAGCTTAGTTTAGAAGCGATTTTAAGAGCCGCTGTACTTTTAGAAACCACGCCTTTTTCGGGCGTGTATACCAGTATAGAATCTACTTTAGAAGTGTCTATAGCGTAATGCGTTACAATAGCTTTGCCAGTAGTGCTTTGTAATGCTGTAAATCTAAAATGCCCTTTGGTGTCGCGTTTAATGATATACTGCACAGCAGAATTGCAAAGGTTGCACACCCCATCAAAAAGAATAACGTTTTTGTCTTTAGGCAAATCTAAATTCATACCGCAAATATACGATGTGTACCGTTATTTCTTAGCCTCTACCAATTCTAATAAATCCAAGTTTACGTTTGTCGTAAAAATGCCATAGTTCACGTTAGCTTTTTCTTTCTCTATGCTATCTATACTACCAACCGCTCTGCCATCATGCATACGTACGCGATCTCCAACTTTTAAGATTGGTTTAGGTTTTTCGGGAGCTTCAGCGGCTTTTTTCTTGGCTTCTTTTTTCTTTTTGCGAATAACCTCTACCTTTTGTTCGGCCTCTTTCTTTACTTTTTCTTCCGCAGCCTTTTGGGCGCGTTTTTGTTTCGCAGACACGCGTTTGCGTTTCGAATTTTCAATTTGAACGACTTTAAAAAGTTCAGACATCAAGTCTTTTTTCTTGTGGTTTTCAAAGTATTTTTCGGCAATATCATTCACTTTCTGTCCTAAGTAAATCAAACGTTGATTGCTGTCGTAAAGTTCTTGATAGCTTTCTAATTTCTTTTGAACTTTAGCATTAATTTCTTCAAGTTTATCCGCTTCATCACTTTTCTTTCTTTCGTTTTCCTTAAGCGATTTCCCCGTTTTTTCTAAGCGAGACCGTTCTTTTTGAAGTTTAGCTATAGTAGCATCAAAACGTACTTTACTGCGTTCTATTTTCTTTTTTGCCCTGTTGATTAAAGAATAGGGGATACCGTTTTTTTGAGCAACTTCAAAGGTAAAACTACTCCCAGCTTGGCCAACAATAAGCTTGAACATAGGCTCTAACGTACGTTCATTAAACAACATGTTGGCATTAATCATATCGGGCAATTCTGTAGCTAGAATTTTTAAGTTGGAATAATGCGTTGTAATGATACCAAAGGCTTCTCTGTGGTAAAACTCTTCTAGAAAAGTTTCGGCAAGTGCACCACCAAGTTCGGGATCACTTCCTGTTCCAAACTCATCAATTAAAAACAAGGTGTTTTTATTACATTTCTTTAAGAAGTAATTCATTTGTTTTAAGCGGTAGCTGTAGGTACTTAAGTGGTTTTCTATAGATTGATTGTCACCAATATCACTTAAAATACGATCAAACAAACACACTGTACTGCGCTCATGCACAGGTATAAGCATACCACATTGTAGCATGACTTGTAAAAGCCCTACTGTTTTTAATGTGATGCTTTTACCACCTGCATTAGGCCCAGAAATAACAATAATTCTACTATTTTCTCTTAAAGCTAAGGTTTGAGGAAAGGTTGTTTTCTTCTGTTCTGCATTGGCCAAATAGAGAAGCGGGTGGTAGGCGTCTCTTAAATAAATACTACGGTCTTCAGAGATTTCTGGAAGAATAGCATTCATAGACTTGGCATATTTTGCTTTAGCCGCAATAACATCAATAGCAATTAAAAATGTTTGATAGGCTTTTAAAAGAGGTAAAAACGGACGTATAAAATCGGTAACTTCCTTTAAAATACGAACAATTTCTTCTTGCTCTTCATATTCTAAATTATTCAGTTCTCGCGTGTACTGAAGCGTCGTCTCTGGTTCAATATAAACGATACTTCCCGTTTTACTGCCTCCCATTATGGCGCCTTTAACTTTACGTCTGTACATTGCTTTTACAGCCAATACACGTTTGTTATCGACTACAGATTCTCGTATATCATCTAAATACTCTAAATTGTGATACATATTTAGAGCTGTAGAAAAGCTTTGATTAATTTTGCCTTTTACACGATTTAATGCTTGCCTTAGGTCATATAGCACATCTGAGGCATTATCTTTAATATCTCCAAAACGGTCTACAATACCATCTACTTTTTCAATCACCACTTTAGTTACTTCTATAGGTCTAGCAAATTGGTATAAGGTAGGGTAGTACTCTTCAAACTTTTCTAAGAACCGAACAATAGTATTGGTGGTAAGCGCTATGGATACAATTTTTTTTAAACTGTGTACTTCTAAAAAGGTGTTCTCTATTTGAAGTAATTGTAGCTCTTTAGTAATTGTATCGAATCCGTGATTAGGAATGCGGTTATCATTATAAAATGAAGATACATATTCGTTGGTAAGTTGCAACTGGAACTGTAAATCTTCTTTAGTTTTATAAGGCACAATTTCTAATGCCGCTTTGTGTCCCAATGGTGTAATACATAATTCGCTTAAATGCTGTAATACTGTTGGGAATTCTAAATCTTGTAAGGTTTTTTCGTGAATGTGTATCATTCGTAAGTATCAAAATCAATAATGAAAGTGCTAAGTTATGAATTCTTTATGGTAAGTTTTCCTAGATTTGCACAATTCAATACAACCAATTCATCTTTTAAAAAGAGACCGATAAGGTGTAACATTTTGAAGTTTTATGAACTAACAAACTAAAATCAATAACTCATGAGTTTTATAAAAAGAGTATTATCTACAGTCACAGGGCTTTTTGTCTTTCTGGCCATTTGTTTTGTAGGATTAATTCTTATAGGTCTTGTATTTGGAGGCGCTAAAGAACAAAAGGTACATGTAAAGCCTAATTCTGTTTTAAAATTAAAGTTAGACTATCCGATTCGCGATTATGGTGGTAAGACCATATATAAAGACTATCCGTTTTTAAATGAGGATGGTAAAAATGGACTGTTCGATTTGGTAAATGCAATTGCTTATGCTAAAACCGACCCTAAGATTAAAGGCATTTCAATAGACAATAGTTTTATTTCTGCAGGAATTACGCAAACAAAGACCCTTAGAGAAGCGCTATTAGATTTTAAAAGTTCAGGAAAATTTGTAATGTCTTATGCCGATGTGTACACGCAAAAAAGTTACTATTTGAGTTCTGTAGCAGATAGTATTTTTATGAGCCCTGTGGGAATGTTAGAGTTTAAAGGTCTGGCCACAGAACGTTTGTATTTTAAAGATTTTCAAGAAAAATCAGGTATTAAAATGGAAGTGATACGTCATGGTAAATACAAAAGTGCCGTAGAACCTTTTTTAGAGAACGAAATGAGCGCAGACAATCGCGAACAGATTTCGGTGTATTTAAATGGACTTTGGGCAGAACTTAAAGGAGAGATTGCGACGGCAAGAGGCATCGCTACACCGCAATTAGACCGCATCGCAGATAGTTTATTAGCACGAACGCCTAAGATGGCAAAGGCTGTACAGTTGATTGATGGCATTGCTTATTACGACCAATACATAGGGCGTCTTAAAAGTGCATTAGGTAGTGCTAAAGGCGAAAAACTAAACGGAATTACCTTAAAACGCTATGCAAAACATGTCGCTTCTAAATTAAAAACCAAATCAAGTCCTAATACAATAGCTGTTATTTACGCAGAAGGTGATATTATATATGGTGAAGGTGAATTAGGTACAGTGGGACATATAACGTTAAATAAAGCCATTCGTAATGCTCGGAAAGATAAGCGCATTAAGGCGATTGTATTACGTATTAATTCACCCGGCGGTAGCGCTTTAGCGAGCGAATTGATTTGGAGAGAAGTAGAACTTACAAAACGCAAAAAACCTGTAATTGTGTCTATGGGCGATTTAGCAGCATCTGGAGGCTATTATATTGCAGCAAATGCCAGTAAAATTATTGCAGAACCAACAACCATAACAGGTAGTATAGGGGTATTTGGTGTACTTCCTAATTTTAAAAATTTGGCAGAAGACCTTGGGATTAATGCAGAGCAGGTGGTCACACATACCAATGCTATAACTTACAGCCCTTTTGAAGTTTTAAATGACAGGCAACGCGATTTTATAAAAGAAGGTATTATAGACATCTATGGTTTATTTACTAAACGTGTTGCAGATGGTCGTGACTTAACGGCAGAAGAAGTAGAGGCGATAGCACAAGGGCGTGTTTGGACAGGTAAAGATGCTTTGCAAAGAGGTTTGGTAGATGCCTTAGGGGGATTAGATTTGGCTTTAAAGTTTGCGGCTGAAGCTGCCGAAATTGAAGACTACAAAATAAAAAGTCTGCCAGTTTTTGAAAAGAAATTAGACGAGATGTTAGAAGAGTTTGGACTCGTTAAGGCCAAAACAGAACTTTTAAAAGCAGAATTGGGAGAAGAGAGTTATAAGTTGTATAACGAGATAAAACGTTACACCAAACGCGAAGGTGCCCAGTTGCTATTTCCGTTCAGTACAGAAATACACTAATAATAGATTAAATATTCAAAAACACACAACAACGGATTTAAAATCCGTTGTTGTGTGTTTTACGCATTGGTTTGGTAGGTTGACGCATTGGTCATTTTATAAGATACGCATGTGCTATAGTTTTATAACAACACTTAAAACAACACACATGACTACACTAACCAAAATGTTTGTATACATGGTTTTATTAAAATTAACCCCCTTATCCAAACAAGCCCAAAAGCAACACAGCTGTTCTGTAACAATTAGGACGCACCTAAGCATGCCTCTAACTCACACTTACACTATAACAGATAAGAGGTCTTTAAAGGATAAAAGCACCAAAGATGTTGGAATGGACTCTAAAAGATTAAACCTGTAAAACCCCCAAATTGAAAGGTTTCTCGATAGGAGCGTGGTTGGCCGCTTCAATCCCCATACTAATCCATGTTCTGGTATCTAGTGGGTTAATAATGGCATCTGTCCAAAGACGTGCAGCAGCGTAATACGGTGAAATTTGATTGTCGTAACGTGCTTTAATTTTAGAGTAAAGCGCTTCTTCTTTTTCAGCAGTAAAAGTTTCCCCTTGCTTTTCAAGAGATGCTTTTTCTATTTGTAGCAGTACTTTAGCTGCCGAGTTACCACTCATAACAGCCAATTCGGCACTAGGCCAAGCAACTATAAGTCTTGGGTCGTAGGCTTTACCACACATGGCATAATTACCAGCACCATAACTATTGCCAATAATTACTGTAAATTTAGGAACTACAGAATTGCTAACAGCATTTACCATTTTAGCCCCATCTTTTATAATGCCCGAATGCTCACTTTTACTACCTACCATAAACCCTGTTACATCTTGTAGAAACACAAGAGGGATTTTCTTTTGGTTACAATTGGCAATAAAACGCGTAGCTTTATCGGCAGAGTCATTATAAATAACACCACCAAATTGCATTTCAGCAGGTTTTGTTTTAGAACCTGTGGTTTTTACAAGTTTACGTTGATTGGCGACAATACCAACAGCCCAACCATCAATACGGGCATAGCCTGTAATAATAGTTTGACCATAACCTGCTTTGTATTCCTCAAACTCCGAATCGTCTACAAGACGTGCTATAATAGCATTCATGTCGTACTGCTCGACACGGCTTTTAGGAAGTATACCAAAGAGATCTTCAGGGTTTTTAATAGGTGCTTTAGCCTCAATTCTATTATAGCCTGCCTTATTGTAATCTCCAATCTTGTCAATAATGTTTTTTATAGTATCTAAAGCTGCCTTGTCGTCTTTAGCTTTATAGTCGGTAACACCAGACACTTCACAGTGGGTGGTGGCGCCGCCTAAAGTTTCATTATCTATACGTTCGCCAATAGCCGCTTTAACAAGATAGCTACCAGCTAAAAAAATACTCCCCGTTTTATCCACAATTAAAGCTTCATCACTCATAATAGGAAGGTAAGCCCCTCCAGCAACACAACTGCCCATAACGGCTGCTATTTGAGTAATGCCCATACTACTCATAATCGCATTATTTCTAAAAATACGACCAAAGTGTTCCTTGTCAGGAAAAATCTCATCTTGTAACGGCAAATAAACGCCAGCAGAATCAACAAGATAAATTATGGGTAATTTGTTTTCTATGGCAATTTCTTGAGCGCGAAGGTTTTTTTTACCAGTAATAGGAAACCAAGCACCGGCCTTTACCGTAGCATCATTGGCAACAACAATACATTGCTTACCTTTTACATATCCTATTTTAATGACAACCCCACCAGAAGGACAGCCGCCATGATCTTGGTACATATCATCTCCTGCAAAAGCAGCGATTTCTATCGACGGTTTTTTAGAATCCAACAAATAAGCAATACGCTCTCTTGCTGTAAGTTTGCCTTTACTATGTAGTTTTTCAATACGAGATTTACCACCACCTAAGCTTACCTTAGCCAATTTTCTATTGAGTTCTGAAACTAGAAGTTTGTTGTGATCTTCGTTTTTATTGAAGTTGATATCCATAGTAAACTGTTAATTTTTTGACGAAATTACGAAACCAAACGCTGTATAAAAAGTGAATCATTTTTAAAATATAAAACATGGAAATATATTCCTTGGAATATAAATTGTTTTTTGTTACCTTTGAAGTGTACGAACACATAAGTTTTAAACTAAAAGACAAAAGATATGGCACAAGTGATAGCCTTTGCAGGGAGCAACAGTAAAAATTCTATAAACAAACAATTAGCAACGTATGCAGGTCAACTATTAAGTGATGTAAGCGTTAATGTTTTAGATTTAAACGATTTTGAATTGCCTATTTACAGCATGGACATAGAGACTGCTGATGGTATTCCAGAACCAGCTACTCAATTTTTTAATTTGATACAAAAAAGCGATGGCATTATACTTTCCTTAGCAGAACACAACGGTGGGTTCGCCGCGGTATTTAAAAATATATTTGATTGGATGTCGCGTATAAATACCAAACTGTTTGTAGGGAAACCTATGCTATTAATGGCGACATCTCCAGGGGGTAGAGGCGGAGCTTCCGTGCTAAGTATGGCAGAAGCGCATTTTCCATACTACGATGCTAAAGTAATAGAGATATTTTCGTTACCTGCTTTTGGGGCAAATTTTTCTGAAGGTAAAATTACAAATGTAGACTTAAATACAGAATTACAAACCAAAGTAAAGGCATTCCAAACGGCATTATAAGTAAAGTTTAAGAGTTATGGGCGACTTATCTAAAGACATCAATTCAACATTCAAGACCAGTAAAGTAAAGGCCTTGATCAATATTATTTACACTGCCAATTGGATAGCGAGTCATCAAAATGATTTTTTTAAACCTTATGGAATTTCGCCGCAGCAATATAATATTTTAAGAATATTAAAAGGCGCAGAAGGTACAGCTTTAAAGGTACAAACTATAAAAGAAAGAATGATAGAGCGTTCGCCTAATGCAACGCGATTAATGGATAAATTATGTGCTAAAGGCTATATAGAACGTTGTCCATCTCAGGAAGACAGACGTGTTGTTAAAATAGGCATAACTGCAGAAGGCAGTACCTTTTTAAGTACAATACCAAATACCTTAAATGAAATTTTATTAAAGCAACTTACCGAAGCAGAAGCAGAGCAGCTTAGTGCTTTACTAGATAAAATGCGATAATTGTATTTTTTTGATCTTTTATTTTCCATGGAAAATAATTAACTAACAGCACTTAAAGTGTTAAAAACAAAATGTCATGATATTAAACAGTATAAGAACAGTAGGGCGAAGTGATTTTGTAGCCATGGGGCCTATACAATTGCGGCAGCCCTTTCCAACGCAACATATAGATACTATAGATCCATTTATTCTTCTACACCATTATGGACCTTATGAAATTTCTGAAACACATAACCCTTTCGATTTAGGACCGCATCCGCACCGAGGATTCGAACCTATAACGTTCTTAATACAAGGGGAGCAATTGCATAGAGATTCTTTAGGCCATGAAAGTGTTGTAAAGGCAGGAGATGTACAGTGGACGACAGCAGGACGCGGCATCATTCATGCCGAAGCACCTACAAAAGCATTTGTAAAGCAAGGTGGAGTTTTAGAAGGGATTCAGCTTTGGCTTAATTTGCCAGCAGCTAAAAAAATGATGCCAGCGCAGTACCAGCATGTCGCTCATGCAGATTTTAGAACGTTGAGTTCTAAGGATGCCAAAGTAGACATTCAAATCATTGCCGGAGAATTAGAGGGGGTTTATGGACGCATACAAACACAAACAGCAGTAAATGCATTTATGATCTATATGAAAGCTGGGGGGCAGTACGATATTGCCATACCAAAGGCGCAGCAATCTACAGTTTATTTGCTTAAGGGCGCAGTTACAGTAAATACTAAAACCGAACTAAAGTTAAACGAAAACCAATTGGTATGCTTTCATCAAGATGGTGAAGGATTTGCATTGCACGCTAATGAAGACAGTATGCTATTGTGTTTATCGGGAACGCCTTTGGAGGAACCAGTAACAACCTATGGCCCTTATGTTATGAATACACAAACAGAGATTATGGAGGCTATGAGAGATTATCAAATGGGGAAAATGGGATTTTTAACATCATAATTTAAATTAAGACGGTATTTTAGAAGGACAAATGCTACTAGAATATGGTAGCTTTTGAAGTCGTTCCAATACGATAAAACACTTCTTACACCTATACTAAAATAACAGAGATAATTACAATTAAAATACACTATGAAAACAGTAGTTCATAAAGCAGATACAAGAGGACGTGCAGACCACGGTTGGTTAAAGTCACAACATACATTTAGTTTTTCAAGTTATCAAAACCCAGAACGTATGAATTTTGGAAAACTAAGAGTCTTAAATGACGATGTTGTACAACCAAAAATGGGGTTTGGAACACATCCGCATCAAAATATGGAAATCATTTCTATACCACTAAAAGGCGCTTTATCACATAAAGACAGTATGGGAAATACACGTGCAATAGAAGTCGGTGAAGTACAGGTTATGAGTGCAGGAACAGGATTAACCCATTCTGAGTTTAATGACAGTACTACAGATGAGGTGAATTTTTTACAAGTGTGGATTCTTCCAGAAACCAAAGGCGTTACACCAAATTATGAGCAACGTCTTTTTGCTAATTCAAAAGCAATCAATAGGTTACAAACGGTAGTAGCACCAGCAGACAAATTAGAGGGAGAAGCATTACCTATACACCAACAAGCTTATATCTATAAGACCACACTTAAAGCAGATCATATTCTGGAGATAAAACCTAAGGTTGCCGGAAATGGAGTGTATATCTTTACAGCAGAAGGAAAAGTTACTGTTGCAAATCACCATTTAGAACGACGTGATGCCATAGGAGTTTGGGATAGTGATACCGTTACTCTAACAGCTAAGGAAAATTCAGATGTAATCATTATTGAAGTACCGATGAACTAATACATAATTGCGATTAATAGAGAAAAAGCCTCATGATTAGGATGCTTTTTTGATAAAAACAACGATATTTGCGTTTCTCTAACCAAATTTTAATAGTAAGGATATGACGATGAATAAGAACACGGTGTTGGCTCTGGCTACATGGATAATGATTTTTGTAGGTTTAGCACTAATAGCATTAGGTGCCTTTAGGTACGATGACGTTGCAGGATGGGGATTCGCTTCTGTAGGTATTGGTTTTTTTGCTATTGCTTGGGTATTTAATGCTTTAAAAGGTAGAGTGTAACACATACATGTATTTTAAAACAATTAGCGTTTAAGCAACACAAGCTAAAAGAAACGTTTCATCTTATCAGATTAATATAATGAGTGACGATAAAAAAATAATTTTTTCAATGTCTGGTGTAACCAAGACATTTCAAAGTGCAAATACCCCTGTTTTAAAGAACATTTATTTAAGTTTTTTCTATGGTGCTAAGATTGGTATTTTAGGACTTAACGGATCTGGTAAATCCACCTTATTAAAAATAATAGCAGGAGTCGATAAAAATTATCAAGGGGATGTCGTGTTTTCACAAGACTATTCTGTTGGATACTTAGAGCAAGAACCACAACTTGATGAAACTAAAACGGTAATGGAAGTGGTACGAGAAGGTGCCGCAGAAACTGTAGCTATTCTTGATGAATACAATAAAATTAATGATCAGTTTGGATTAGAAGAAGTCTATTCTAACCCTGACAAGATGGAGAAACTCATGAACCGTCAGGCAGAACTACAAGATCAAATCGATGCTTCTAATGCCTGGGAATTAGACACCAAGCTAGAAATCGCTATGGATGCGTTGCGCACGCCAGATGGAGATAAAAAAATTGGAGTTTTATCTGGAGGTGAAAGACGACGTGTTGCTTTGTGCCGTTTGCTTCTAAAAGAACCAGATGTGTTACTTTTAGATGAGCCCACTAACCATTTAGATGCAGAGTCTGTACATTGGTTAGAGCATCACTTAGCACAATATAAAGGTACCGTTATAGCGGTAACACACGATAGGTATTTTCTAGATAATGTGGCAGGTTGGATTTTAGAGTTAGATCGAGGAGAAGGTATTCCTTGGAAAGGAAACTATTCGTCTTGGTTAGACCAAAAGTCTAAACGTATGGCACAAGAAGGCAAAACAGCTTCTAAACGTCAAAAAACCTTAGAGCGTGAGCTTGATTGGGTAAGACAAGGAGCGAAAGGGCGTCAAACCAAACAAAAGGCGCGTTTAAAGAACTACGATAAGTTATTAAGCCAAGACCAAAAACAATTGGATGAAAAATTAGAAATTTACATTCCAAATGGACCGCGCTTAGGAACGAACGTTATAGATGCTACGGGTATTGCTAAAGCTTATGATGATAAGTTATTATACGATGACTTAAAATTTAGTTTACCACAGGCTGGTATCGTTGGTATTATTGGGCCCAATGGCGCTGGTAAGACCACTATCTTTAGAATGATTATGGGGGAGGAAACTCCAGACAAAGGTGAATTTGCAGTAGGTGAAACGGCTAGGATAGCCTATGTAGATCAGAGCCATTCTAATATAGATCCAGAAAAAACCATTTGGCAAAACTTTAGTGATGAGCAAGAATTGGTGATGATGGGAGGTAAGCAGGTAAACTCAAGAGCCTACTTGAGTCGTTTTAATTTTTCTGGAAGTGAACAGAATAAAAAAGTAAAATTACTATCAGGTGGAGAGCGTAACCGTTTACATTTAGCAATGACACTAAAAGAAGAAGGTAATGTGTTACTTTTAGATGAGCCTACAAATGATTTAGATGTTAATACTTTAAGAGCATTAGAAGAAGGTTTAGAGAATTTTGCAGGATGTGCCGTAGTGATTAGTCACGACCGTTGGTTCTTAGACCGAATTTGCACACACATTTTGGCTTTTGAAGGCGATTCCCAAGTGTACTTCTTTGAAGGCGGATTTTCAGATTACGAAGAGAATAAAAAGAAACGATTGGGAGGTGATATTATGCCTAAACGTATCAAATACAAGAAATTAGTACGCTAATTTTTGTAGAACATATATTAAAAAGAGCGCTTTTAGCGCTCTTTTTTTGTTGGGGTATACCAGAATATATTTTAAACCTGTGTTATACCACGTCATAGCGTTATTAAAACGTTAGTAGACTATATATACGTTCTAAACTTTAATCGCGTACTAGTTATATGTTTACATGGAAAGAGCACAAGCCATTATACTATTTAAAGTAGTTTATAAGCTGTAATAGATAGATGTTGTAATGCGCAAAACGAATAGAAATATCAGTTGTGTTTACGAAATATTAAAGTAGTTTCCTAAAAAGTAAACAAACACTATGTTAAACAAAATTACATTCTTGGTTAAACAAATTAAATTTTTAGAAAACGCTAATTTACTATAATTTTATGTTTACAGATAGCAAGACAAACGTTAGAAAGAATACTAACATTTTAATAGCCTTTAGTGTTTAGTTATTATCGTAAAGATGTCCCTCTTTAAAGTTGTCGTAACGCTTCTGATCTTCGCTACGTTCCAATAAATCTGCAGATTGACTTATTTCTTCGTTTTCTTTTTTAAGTATATAAGACCGTCTAACCCCTAAAATAAGAAGGACTAAAAAAAATAGAACAACAATAAAAAGTAAGGTTACAATTTGGACTTGTCCTAAAAGTACAGGAAACGCAATTAAAGACGCGCAAGATAAACACATTGTTTTATAAAAAGGGTTAATAGCTGAACAAATATACTCTTTTTTTGTTAGTAATTACTTTAAAATGAATAGAGTAGACGTGTTAAAAAAAGAAAAACATCTTACATTTAGAGGTAATCCCTTAAAATTAAAGGAGTTGTTGTATTGATCACACTGCGTTTTTGTATAATTTCTTTGTGATTTTGTTTTAAAAAGGAATGCATGTAACATCTTAGGATAAATAACTACAAATATTTTAGAGGTATTAAATTTTAAAAGTCATCTTTTTTAACGAAATTGCTACCTCTATAAATGTACAACTTAAAAACACCATATATAATATGTCTGATGATTTCGATTTATTAGAAACCAATTCTAAAGAGAATACAGGAAAAGTAGATGTTAATTGGGGAAAAGCCATTGACACTATGAAATCTAAGTTAGCTCAAGAAGATAATCCAGAAGTACGTCAAAAGATATTAAATGCCACTTTAGACGATGTTGTAAATATGGCAGAAAAAGACAGAACAACACTTTTAGATGCTATTAAGGATTTAACAGATTATCAAGATGAGGTTGGTATCTTATTTGAAAAATTTTCGTCTCTTAATACTACAGAACAAAAAGTTATAGATGACGCACAAAAAGCATTAGAACGTGCCAAAATCGAACTAGAAGATGCCGAAGCAAAGCCAGACAATTGGTGGAATAACCTTTTAGGACGTAAAAGTAAAATAAAGAAAGCGCAAGAGGCTTTAACAGGTGCGGAAAAGGTAAGAGCATCGGCAGATAATAAAGCCAAAGCAATGTTTCAAGAGCGTATAGAAAGTGCAGATGTACAAACTTTGCTTACGGAACTTTCTTACAAATCTCAAGCAGCGGTAACACGTTTAAAAAATCGTGAAGTAGAAATTAAAGAAGTGGAAGATAAACTACAAGTTGCTATTGTAGAAGCCACTAAAAACCACACGAAAGCTTTAGAGAAGAAAAATGAAGTTGAAGCGAAATTAGAAGAACAGTATGCGCTTTTAAAGCAAGCAAGACAAGCTTTAGAAGATGTCGCTGATAAACAATCTACAGAATATGCGCAGGCTATAGGGAAAGTGACTCAAGTGGAGCAAAAAGTAGAAGAATTAGAAGGTTTAAAAAATGCCTATACTACTTTAGCAGCAAGTAAAGACAGTTTTGTACATAAACACAATCTTACTATAAAAGTATTGACTTCTTTAAGAAGTAATTTGCAAACACACCGTGCAAAGTTAAAGAGTGATACAGAAGAACGTTTAAAATACTACGATGGTTATGTAGTGGCTTTAAAAGCGAGAACAGATCAAGAATTCGCGGCTATTTTAGAACATTTAGGTGTAAAAACAGACGAACATATTGGAGAAACTCTTGCGGCAATGCACACTGCAAGTGCACGTGCACGCCAAGATATGATGGACAATATTCCTGTACATGAAAAAGTAATGCAAGGCGTATACAGCAGTTATGCAGAAGCTTTACAAGAGATTAGAGAGAAAGATGTAGACATACAGAAAAATTTTGCAGAGCGTTACGGTATTGATATGAAAGAGATTTTTGAAGAATACTATAAAGCAGATGCAAATGTACCAAAAGAAGGTGATGGAGAGGCACCAAAAGCACAACCTAAATCTGAAGCTACAGAAGATGATTTGTTGTCTTAGGGGTATTTCTTATGCTAATTTTAATGTGAAAACTGTTGCGTTTTAAAATTAATTTTAATCAGTTTAAGAGCAAAATTTTAGGATTACTATAAATTTTATAACGCTATAAGAAGTAGAATAGGATACAAATATAGAACGTCCATCTTCTATTAGAACGTATTAAAATTGGGCTAAGACTGCGTTAGGGATTGCAGCAATGTTGGAGCTCTTTTTGTAGTGTTGCAGCTATGCACTACAAAAAAGCGACTGCGGAAAGCCCGACCCTTGTGGTAACGCCCAATTTAAATGTAATATCATGTAGATAGTTTTAGTGCGCGTATTGATAATGCTGTACTAAAACTAAAAACGAAAACCATGTCCATACACCAAATAGTTACACCATTAGACTCTGCAATTTTAGACTCTAAGGCGCATTATACCTTTTATCATAAAATGGTTGATTTTGTGTTTAAAGAGCTTGTCGTTGCTGTACAACACGAAAACATATGTAATGAAGACGAAGTTGCGCTTTTTAAGCAATACTGTGATTTGCTTTTATATTCCGTAGAGGCCATGCGTATCAAATATATGTATGATGATGAAGACAACATGAAAGTAGATCTAACAGAGTCTGGTTTTCCTAATTATTTAGAGTTTCGTTACCTGTATAATGATTTAGAGCTTCGTGAAGCGTATATAAATAAATTAACGCCTATCGAAACTTTAAAAGAAGAGTTTTTAGATACTTTAATGCGTAAAAAAGAACCTGTTAAGAAAAGCAAACTTTTTCAAGCGGCATCTATTGTTTATTATGCATCGGTAGAGAAACAATACATCTTTAATCGATTTGTACAAGGTAAAATTTTAAATGCACCAGAACATATTGACGCAAAGTATATGACCAGTTGGAGTTTTTATGACGTGTCGAAAAACCGCCCTTTTATATGTTTTATGTATTTTGATTATGAGGGTACCGATGCTAGAGACGCTAAAGATGACATTTATCAGGTATTAAATGCGACAGCAGATAGAGATATGCCTATTGCTACAATGGCATATGCTATTGATAAACGTTTGCCAAAAGTATTTCCTAAACGTATTAAGCGTATAGATTTAGGCCCTATTCATAACATGTTTGCTAAGGATGAAAATGAAATTACACACACCATCTTAGAGGGGATTAGTAAAAAAGAGATTCCTTTAGAATCTTATGCCGTGTCTTTGCATGTTACAGAAGTCGTTTCTGAAAGTGAATTTAAAGAAGGCAGTTTTTTCAAAAAACAAACGCTACAACGCTGGGGCAGTGCCTTAACACAACGTTATGCGCTGGCGCCTCATCGTATCATACAATTGTTATACAACAAAACACCAGAGCTTATAAATCGTCTAGCGAAACCACCTATAGAAATTTCGCGGGTAGAGATAGACATTTAAAATTAGTATTTCGCATTCAGTAGGTGCTACTGAGTTGTAAATGAAACAAGACCAAACTATGAATCAAAATTCAACATTTCCTATAAAATTATCCGAATTAGATCTACTTAGAGATGAAGCAGCATCCTATTTAAAAAGTATACAATGGGAGCAAGGCGCACGTGCTAAACAACGAGATAAAGAGGCTAAAGATGAATCGATCTTATTGTATTTATCTCGTGCCAATCAAGGGTCTAGTGCTGCCGAAATCACGTCGGTTTCTAAAACAATTTTAGCATTAAAAAAGCGGTTGCTACCAGATTCTGTAGCATTGCCAATCTATTTGAACCAAACCCTATATGCCGTACAAGAAGGCCTTACTTTAGGGATTTGGATTAAAGACAGTTATTACGACGCTTCAGGACTGTCTAGTTTAAATGAGAACAAATCGGCATTAGACACCAATGGGAAGCGTGAGTTTGAAAGCAAAATGCATACCGCAACAGCATTTATGTTATTTGCTAAAGCTTATAAAATTTTACATGATTTAAAGCCACATGCTTCAGACGATTTAAGTGTGATGCAACAAAAATTCGCAGGCATTCCAGAAGTGTCATTCTTATCTCCAACCAAAGGTGTTGCCTGTAGTTTGTTTTATTACGATAAGTATTTAGGACATCCAGATATTATAAAATCAGATAAAGATGTTATCGATTTTACCGTCGTGTATTTTGAAGCTTTAATTGCAGAAATACAACTGCGTAAAAGTAGTTTAGAGTATACAGAGACTATCGAAGATCGTACTTATAAATTAGAGCAGTCGGAATTTGCCATCGCAGGTTGGAATAATGTTTTTCAAGGCGCTGCTAAAAGTGTTGAATTTAATAAGGTTAAATTTGAGCAGATCGTAGGAAATCGCGATGCCAAACATTTTGCGAGACGACTTACCGAACGTTTATTGAGTTACGATTTTACAGCGAAGAAAAATCCATTTCAAGAATTGGGCGGTTTTATGCCCGTTTTTATGGGCTACGGTATTCCTGGAACGGGAAAAAGTATGCTTATTGCTGCAATAGCCACGAAATTAAAAGAACATTGTGATGTTTTAGATATTCCATTTTTATTCCATCCTATGCCAGATACTTTAATCTCTACATTTCAGGGAGGATCGGCAGAAAAGATGGTAGAATGGATGAAGCCCATGCAGGACCCCTCTAAATTGATATTTGCACCTATAGATGATGCCGAGAACAATTTACAGGAACGAACGGCACAAGGTGTATCTGCTGGTGTTAAAGAGGTTATAGGCGTATTTTTAAGATACACAGAAGGCGCTTATGCTGTAAATTATGGTAATAGTTCTATTGGAATGTTTACCAATTTACCAGAAATGCTTGATAAAGCAGTCCTGTCTCGTGTACAAGGACGCTTTAAAATTGATGGCGCACGTACCTCAAACGATTTTTTAGATCAAGACCATTTATGGTGGAACAAGATTGACAATACCATGCCCGATTTTGTAAACATGAAAGGCCCAGAAGCCTATACTTATTTACAAGAGCAAGGTTTGGCAAAAGATATGGGCGCTATTTTACAGGAAATAACAAAACCAACAGAAGCACGCGTGCATGAGGTTTACGATAAGGTAGAAAAAGATTTTGGTACACATGAGCATTTATTTTATGCAAACCTTTATAAAGAGATACAAGCTGTATTTCCATTTTTCTCATCCCGAGATGTCCGTAATATACAATCAGCCATTTCTTTGCGATTAACCGATTTTAATCTCGAAGAGGATTGGTTTGAAACTCCTGAGGTTTACTTTAAACAAGACTATACGACTAAATTTAATATGTTGCAAGATTTGATGCGTGCCAATATGAAAGGCTTAGATTTTTCTGAAATTCGCCGTCAAGAAGTGGTACGGTATTTAGATAATGTAGCGACCATTGCAGATACAGATTTTAAACGTAAGGTAGATGCAAGAGTGAACCAATTACACATAGAAACCAAAGCAAGACAGGCTTTTGAAAATGAAAGATAAACAGGTTAAAAACATAACGCACACTTTACTTTCTGATAATTATTACATTTTAAATCGCGTTACTTTCGATTATTTAATGCGCGATGATAAATGGGTAACTCAAATGCGAGAAGTGTATGATAGAGGCGATGGGGCTGGTATTTTACTTTATAATACCACCAAACAAACCGTTGTTTTAACCAAGCAGTTTAGAATGCCTACTTATTTAAATGATAATTCCGATGGATTTTTAATAGAAGTAGCGGCAGGAATGCTTGATAAAGATGCTCCTGAAGCTTGTATCATTAGAGAAACCGAAGAGGAAGTAGGCTACCGCTTAAAACAGGTTAAAAAAATATATGAAGCCTATTCTTCGCCTGGAGTATTGACTGAAAAAATGCATTTTTTTGTTGGGGAATATACCGACGACATGAAAGTGAGCGAAGGTGGAGGCTTAGATAGTGAACATGAGGATATAGAAGTTTTAGAGCTGCCTTTTAAAACAGCTATTGCCATGCTAGAAGCAGGAGAGATACAAGATACAAGAACGATTGTGCTGTTACAGTATGCGCTAATCCATAAATTAGTGCCTTAAAGGCATAAAAAGAACGCCTAACTGAGCATTCAAACGATCAAAAACAATAGGGGCTAGGTAATTTTATTTATCTTTTTAGAACGTAGGTCTATATAAAATGAAAAAACTAAAAGAAGCAAATTTATACCATAGTGAATTAATTCCCATAGGAGGAAAATTAGTAGAGCGTTACAACAAGTGCCTTGTAAAATTAGGATTTACAGCCACAAAGTTGCAAACCTTTCACATCGATGGTATAGGGTGGAGTCCTGAAGTAGCAGAAGAGAAACAAGAGGTGAATTACCTTAATAACGGAGAGGCAAACCCGCATGGTATTATCATTTCACCGCTACAACAAGGAAAGCCAGTGTATTTACCGTTTCATACGTTTGACAAAGCGATGATGACGCAGGTTTTTAAAACGCATGGTAAAAAAATAAAGGACATAACTAGAGATTCAGCCATTTGCCTAGATTTCGACCAAGGTATAGATGCGTTTTATGAACCTTTGGATGTGCTAAAGTACACGACCGTAAAGATTTATTTTCACCTTATAGACAATCTTGATAAAGTTAAGGAAACCCAATTAGAATTGGTAACAGAGTTTAAAAAGGGGCATAATTTTATTAGTGAGACTATGCATAAAAAATTACTAGATTCTGCAAAGCGCTACGGCGATTTAAGAGCTAGAGATTTAGATTTACCAAGTCTTACCTTTGTTACAGACTCGTTTTATACCCGAGCTTTTGGTGGTGTTTATGTACTGCGTGATTTTATAAAAACCATTGTAGTATTTGAAGACGCTACATGGCATAAAGAAGCGATTAAAGACACGAATTATGATGTTTTAATTTACCATATTGAACAGCCAGAATTAATGGATAAATTACGCAGTCATATGATTGTAGAATACAATTTAGAAGCCGAAGTACAGACTGACCGCTATCAGCGCATTAAGAAATTTGAAATGTTCAGGCATTTAAAAACAACACAGCACCCTATTCAAGATATTTTAAACGATCCTATCTTATATAAAAGCTACCTTAACAAATTAGATATAAAAGCGCGAAAAACGGTAATGGGGGTAGAACGCTATTTAGAAAACTTAAAAACGAGCAATAAACATAAAATAGCAGATACCATAGATTTGAAGTTGTTTGAAGCTTTGCACAAGCCGCATTCGTCTTTAGAACCGAAACATCAAGATTTAATATGGAAACTTTTAATAAATATAGCACCTAAAGATGTTTTATATTGGTATTGGTACGATAAAGCCGATTTTTACACTAATTTTAAGACTTGGGACGCGTCGTTTAAAGATTGGGTGGTCGCAACGATTAGTAACAATATTTAAAACATTGAGACCTATATAACGTAGCATCTTGATAAAGGCATAAGATGTTATGTTTATATTAAGATGAATAATGTATGTGGATACGTAAATGGTACTTACAATAAAAAACAGTTTAGCATGGGATTAGATGTAGTCATTTTTATTATAGCAATAGTATTAGGGGTTTTTATATATTGGCGGGAATCGCAAAGCAATGCGTTATACCGTTTTTTAAATAAAATGTTTAATACTAAAACCTTGCAAATGAAGGCAAGCGACAAGAAAGGATTTGTTTACAAGCGCGCTTTTTTACCACGGTTGGTTTATGTAACGGGTATATTAGTCATTATAGGATTAGCGGTGCAATTTTTATCGCCTTTTGCAATTTTTACTAGTTATTATGGAGTGTCTGCGTTTGCGTCTACAGTGGCAGGTGTAATGTTAGGGACGTATCTTGCTCATTTTATTTTAAAGTCGGGCGAGGTTATAGAAGAAAAAAGTGATGTTATAGAAGACCTGGTTCAAGATACTTTAGAAAAGGGTAAAGACTTTATAGAAGATTTAAAAACAGAAACCCCTACACTAAAAGAAGACAAAAAGACCGCTAAAAATGAGACCATCCAAGATGGTAAAAGCGCTAGAGAACGTTTAAAAGATAAAGGCTTGCTGTAATGTTTACAGCTGAAATACGGTATCAATATTGAGTTTTAAACTTAAAAACTTCAAACTATAAAAATGATTAAAAATTATTGGAATAAAGGCATAAAACAAAAAATAGTAACACTAGTTCTTTTAGTAGTCGTTTTACTTTTTTTATTTGTATTGAGAGATGATTATCAACCAGTGTTGTTATTTATTAGAAAGTTTATCTTCATTATTTTAGTATCTCTAACCCTTTTAGTTCTGGGATTACGAAAATTTAGAGCGTCTGCGAGCACTTTTGGAAGACTGGCCATTTTGGTGCTTTTAGTTCTTTTTTATGGTGGTTTATACGTTGTAGGTTGGCATTTTAAAATGTACGATTACATGCAAATGTATAATGTATTTAACACATTAAATAAAGTAGAGATTAATGCTTTGCCTTTAACCCAAAATGAACGTATACAGCCTTTACGAAATGTCTTTTCTATGGCGAATGAAAGTGTAGGGGAGACCAAAGATGTTTCTTTACCGCACTTGGTACGCATAGGGGATCAAAATAAATGGACGATGGCCATTCAACCTACAGAAAAGTACATGTGGCAAGGCATTACCGATAATACAGAAGAGGTCTTTGCAGTATCTAGTACGACGCCATTTCCTCGATTCTCTAGCGAAAATAGAATTCCAGTAACCTTTTCTATAGGCGAATCTTTAAAATTTAGCAGGAACACATATAATGCGGTAGTACAACGTTTCAATCTTTTACAGTTATTTACCTTAGAGCCTAGTGATACCTATTATATGAAAAACGATGCTGGTGCATGGGTTCAAGTGGTAAGCTTAATAAAGTGGAAAGGCTTCTTATTCCCTTATCCATCTTTTGGAGGTGTTATGGTTATCGATAATGGTGCACACGATATGAGTGATTATATAGAGCGCATTCTCATAGGGAAAGGTACTTATGTGAGTCCTGAAAATATGAAGAATTACAGCTATTTAACACGACAAAATACCTTAGCAGAAAAAGTCTCTAGATTGCAAGCCGAATCCTTAAAGTTTTTAGGTGGTTTTAGTGATCCATTGCCATGGAATATGAAAACAGCGGTAAAGATTCCGCAAATGCCAAAAGACCAGAACCAACAACCTTATGTGACAGATTTTGATTTTTCTGACACAGATACGAATGCCTTTAGTGGTTTATACCATTGGTTTGGTTTAGAACCTGTAGGGAATGAGCGTACCAGTTTAAGTTTTAGCGTTTTTGTACCTGCCGATGGAACCGATAAACTTTATTATTACAACCATGCTGCCAAAAAACAAGGATATGCAGGAGTGTCTGCAATGCCTCTAAAAGTGAAAGAATCTCGAAAAGAATACGATTGGAATGCCAATACGCCTGTAGAATTTAGACCTTATATAAAACAGATCGCTGGGCGAAAGCGTTTGTTTTTTATGGGAACAGTATCTTCTATTAGCGATAAAGATGCACAACAATTTGATGGCGCGGCTACACCCGATTTAGTATTAGTAGATAGTGAATATAGAGACGTGGTATGGATAGACGTAAAGCACCCTAGTCAATGGGATAAAAATGTATATCAGCAATTACATGAAGCATGGCGTGCAAGTGAAGGTATTGGCTATTATTTTGCAGAAGACACCAAGACTATTGAAGTCCCTTCTGTGGTTACAGATACGTCTAAAACGATACCTCCTGCTGTTAATACTACTGAAGCAATTGAAACGTTACAGCGAAAAATAGATTCGTTAAAACAATTGTAATATAAAAAATTAGTCTAGATCGTATTATAACCATCTAGACTAATTATAGTTTTAGAGTTTTCTGTAAGTTGTAACATCTACTTCTGTATCTTCTTCATCTTCAAATGTGTCGCGTATCACTAATGTAGTTTCATTAAGTGTAGTGATTTCAGATGTCCCAATTTCAAGATCTTCCACATCTACTAAATCCCCAAGTAAATTCTCTAACTCAATAGGTAAATCGTCTAAATCTGTACCAGTAGATAATTGGTTGCCTTCTAAAATATATGGAGATGTAAATTCTTCTGTACGGCATTCTCCTTCAAAGTCTTCAAAAGCGTCATTAAAAGTAACTTTGCTGCTTGTAAAGACAATAGTTTCAGTTAATTCGCATTCAGACAATACTACAGGATCTCCGTCTTCGGTTAAAGAAACAATTTGCCATGTCCCAATACGTTGGTCTTGGTTCACAGTAGTTGGACTAGAAATATTACCAGAACAAGCAGTTTTTAAAACAGGAGTGACTAAAAAGACTTCATAAGTTCGATTTTTTTCACAAATACCACTATTGTAATTGTTTTTTCTATTATTTAGTGTAATATTTAAATCTTAAGTTTTATTTTTCGTCTTTTTTAAGAGGAGAAGGAAACGAAACTGATATCAATACTATAGTATTAAGTGTAATAGGTGCTTTTTTTAAACGGAAAATGATAATTAAACATCTAAAAAAAGAACTATTGCGTATATGTTAAAGGAAATGATGTATAATTAAACATATTTAAAGCTTATGAAGTAAGCTGACGTATTAACATTAAAAAATTATAATGCACATGGGAAATATAAAAGACAATACAGGTTTAAAGGTCGCTTTAGGAATAGCGCTTGTTTTATTTTTAGCGACTGGATTTTATACAATGAACCTCTACAAGGAAAGCAATAATACCAAAAAGGAATTAACTGCTGAAAAGGAGTTAGTCATGAAAGATCTAAATGCTATGGCTAAGCAGTATGATGAAGCTATAGGAGAAAATGAAATTACAAATAAGGATTTGATAGCGGCAAGAGACCGTATTCAAGGACTTATTGATTCTTTAAGAATTTCAGAAACCAATGTGAAAAGCTTGTGGCGTTACAAGGCAAGGTATAAACGTTTACAAAAAGAAATGGATGTCTTGTTAGCTCAAAATGATTCTTTAAAAATTGAAAATTCTTATTTAGCAACGTCATTAGACAGTACAAGAATTAGATTGGAAGAACGTACGATGTTTACCGATTCTTTATTGGTGCAAAATACCGCTTTAGCAGAGGTTGTTGAAAATGCATCGATTCTTAACACTGTAGATTTAAAAGGATTTGGCGTTATAGAAAGAACGTCAGGAAAACTCATTCCTACAGAACGAGCACGTAGAGCAGATAAAATTAGAGTATGTTTCACGGTTGCAAAAAACACATTAGTGCAATCAGGAGACCAAGAACTATACCTACAGGTTATAGATCCTAAAAATAATATTTTAGGGACTAACGAGCAAGTCACATTTGATGATAAAACTTTAAATTATAGTGTAATTAGTAAGTTTAATTACGAAAACAATAATCTTAATGTGTGTGAATTTGTGACTTCTAAGTTCGAAAGCGAATTTAAAAGTGGACGTTACATTGTAAATGTATTTAACAAAAAACATCTTGTTTCATCATCAGAATTCTATTTGAAATAACAAACATAGATTATTTGACTTACAAGCCCTTGAGATATTTATCTCAAGGGCTTTGTTTTTACAAGTTTTTTAAGTGTTATGTAGATTTTTTTTTAGAACAACGATTATATATTTTAACTTAGCTAAAAACGCTAACACCAACTAAACCACCACATGCATACAAATAAAGACATTCTTGATAATGTCCCCGAAGATGTGCTTTTGAAACTAAAAAGCATATCCACGTATCGAGAAGTCGATGCTAACATACAACTAGAGAAATCAGGTAAAATACCCAAAAAGTTATATTTTATCGTTTCTGGTATTATGCGATGTTATATCACTTCAGAAAAAGGAAAAGAATTTAATAAGAAGTTCTTTTTTCCTAAAGATTTTGTAGGAGCGCTTACGGCTTTAATAAAAAAAGAACCTTCGAAATTGGTTTATGAAACTTTAACTAAAGTTTGTATCTATGAGATTGATTACAGCAGGCTCATGAAATTGTGCGCTACAAACTTAATTATAAGTAACCTATACGCTAAGGCTTTAGAGATTCTCTTTATGGGTTATGAAAAACGACAAATAGACCTTATTTCGTTAAAATCTACCCAGCGTTACCTTAAATTGATAGAAGACATACCTGGAATTGATAAGCTTATTCCACAATACCATATCGCTTCGTATTTAAACATAACACCAGTACAGTTGAGTAGAATAAAAAAGCAATTAAATTAAATGCGGTTAACAAATGTTAATCGTTTTAACAACTGTTAGTTATATATTTGTTTGCTGTCTTTCATAACCGTTTTATAAGGGAGACTTATTTTAACCAACTAACCAAAAAAAGCAGGTATGTATTTACCTGCTTTTTGATTCTATAAAGCTATATTGAGATCATTAGGTCTTATTTTAAAGCACCTACCATATCTTCTGGTTTTACCCATGCATCATAATCTTCTGCAGAGACATAACCTAAGTTAACAGCTTCTTCTTTTAATGTTGTACCATTTTTATGAGCTGTATTTGCAATTTCAGCCGCTTTATAGTAGCCTATCTTAGTATTTAAAGCTGTAACGAGCATAAGAGAATTATTTAATAATTCTTTAATAACTTTATGGTTAGGTTCTATACCAGAAGCACAGTTAACATCAAAACTAACGCAAGCATCACCAATAAGTTGTGCAGATTCTAAAACGTTTTTAGCCATAACAGGTTTAAAAACATTAAGCTCATAATGGCCTTGCGTACCACCTACGGTAACGGCGACATCATTACCAATAACTTGGGCACATACCATAGTTAAGGCCTCGCATTGTGTCGGATTAACTTTTCCAGGCATAATAGAACTTCCAGGTTCATTAGCAGGAATGATAATCTCTCCAATACCAGAACGAGGACCAGAAGCCATCATTCTTACATCATTGGCTATTTTATTTAAAGACACCGCAAGTTGCTTTAAAGCACCATGTGTTTCCACTAAAGCATCGTGAGCAGCTAAAGCTTCAAATTTATTAGGCGCAGATACAAATGGTAAACTTGTAAACTCTGCAATATATTCCGCAACACGCTTACTATACCCTTTAGGGGTATTAAGACCTGTACCTACAGCAGTTCCTCCTAAAGCAAGTTCACTTAAATGCGCTAATGTGTTTTTTAGCGCTTTAATACCGTAATCTAATTGTGCCACATAACCAGACAATTCTTGTCCCAGAGTTAAAGGCGTCGCATCCATAAGGTGAGTTCTTCCTATTTTTACAACATTTTTAAACGCAATGGCCTTAGCATTTAAAGTTTCTCTTAATTGTTGTACACCAGGTAATGTTGTTTCTACTATTTTCTTATAGGCTGCAATATGCATACCTGTAGGGAACGTATCGTTAGAAGATTGAGATTTATTAACATCATCATTAGGTTGGATGGTTTTATCACCTTCACCAATAACATGGCCAGCAATTTGATGCGCTCTGTTAGCCACTACTTCGTTAACGTTCATGTTACTTTGAGTTCCAGATCCCGTTTGCCATACAACTAGAGGAAATTGGTCGTCATGTTTGCCTTCTAAAATTTCATCACAAACTTGTGCAATCAAATCACGTTTTTCGATAGCTAATACGCCTAATTCGCAATTGGTATAAGCTGCTGCTTTTTTAAGATATGCAAAACCGTATACTATTTCTAAAGGCATTGAGGCACTAGGACCTATCTTAAAGTTGTTTCTAGAGCGTTCCGTTTGGGCACCCCAAAGTTTGTCGGCAGGTACTTTTACCTCACCCATTGTATCTTTTTCTATTCTAAAACTCATCTTGTCAATATTAAAAAGTAAAACACAAAGTTACCTTTTTTACAGCGTTTTCGAATATGAATTTTTAGTAGTTTTTTAGTTGTTTTTTTAACATTAATATAACGATTTCAATTCCAGTTGAAAATATTAAATCTATTAATTTAGTAAGCTTAAAATAATAAAACTAAAAAAATAGCATATGGCAACGATACGATTAGGAGATGTAGCTCCAGATTTTACGGCAGATTCTACAGAAGGTACAATTAATTTTCATGATTGGTTAGGAGAGAGCTGGGGGATATTGTTTTCGCATCCAGCAGATTATACACCAGTATGTACCACAGAATTGGGTACAGTCGCAAAATATACAGAAGAATTTGCAAAGCGAAATGTAAAAGTAGTGGCTTTAAGCGTGGATGGAGTGGCATCGCATAATGGATGGATTGGTGACATCAACGAAACACAAAACACTACGGTTAACTTTCCTATAATAGCAGATGAGGATAGAAAAGTTTCAGAATTATATGATATGATTCATCCTAATGCAGATAGTAAGCTTACTGTGCGCTCTGTATTTGTGATTGGTAATGATAAAAAGGTAAAACTAATTATTACATATCCAGCATCGACAGGTAGAAATTTTGATGAATTATTACGTGTTGTAGATTCTTTACAATTAACAGCATATCATAAAGTAGCAACACCAGCAAATTGGAAACATGGTGAAGATGTTGTTGTGTCTCCAGCGATAGCTACCGAGGACATCCCTAGCCTTTTTCCTAAAGGCCATAAAGTTGTAAAGCCCTATTTACGAACAACGCCTCAGCCAAATTTAGACTAGTTGATAAAACTGTTAATAAATATGAAGTAGCTATTGTAAAACATGCTACTTTATACTAACTTTGCAGCAGTTTAAAAAATGAAACTGTATTATGTTCGATTTTGACCAATATTTAGGATTTTTAGCTTTCTTGACCATCTTAACAATAGGATTCTGGTTAATGATATTTTTATTAACATTTGTGATCCCTTATTGGATTGGAGGTGCTTTAATTGAAAGACTACAAGAAATAAGAGAAGAGAAAAAGGCAAAAAAACTACAAAGTTAATTGTCTAATCTATGATATAAAAGGGAATAAACATTACGTTTATTCCCTTTTTTTATGCAGAGACTATTTTTAGTTTACAGATAGACGTTTATAAATTGACTCAGTTTAAGCCATGTATCTTCAAGGTCAGGCCCAATCCATCCATGGCTGCCGTTTTCATATAAGGTGAATTCGTGAGGGATTTCTAATTTTTCTAAAGCATTTTTTAAATCGATTCCTTGACTACTAGGCACCAAGGGGTCTTTAGCGCCGTAAAACAGTATCGTAGGAGGCGCAGTTGTACTTAATTGATGCAAAGGACTAATAGTTCTTAAAGCAGCAGTACTTTTATCGGCAGTAAGTATGTTTAATAGCGCACTAAATTCTTGACTAGTACTGTTAGTGTAAGCGGGATCTGTAAAATTTACAGGACCTACTATACTGCAAACCATATTCACATTCGCAGAAGTACGAGCAGTATAGCTCCATAATAAAGAGAGATGACCACCAGCGCTAAATCCTATAAAGCCTATGGTATTAGAGATGGTGTATTTTATCTTATTTGTAGTTATAAAATTAATAACGCTACTAATATCTTCAATTTGCATCGGGTAAGCAGGGTTTACAGTATCTGCTAGCCTATAATTCATAGTAACGATAGCGAGGTCTTTAAAATTTTCGGTAAGTAATAACTTTATAAAGTTCATGTCTTCCTTTTTTCCAGAAATCCAACTCCCTCCATGAAGGAGTATAATGGTTTTAGTTGCAGCAGTTCTATTTGCAGGCAAATAAAGATCTAATTTTTGACGTTCGGCAGGACCATAAGATACATCTAGTGCTTCGTAAGGGGTACTGGTATCCAAAATTTCAATTTCACTAGAAGTAGTTTCAGATGTATCACTTGGACTATTATTAGAACAGGCAACAGACAGCAATACACATAAAAAATTAATAAATAAGAGTTTTGGTGCTTTCATGTTTTTTTTAATTACTTTGTGAAGAACATTAATATAAGAAATATGGCTGAATATCTCAAGATATATGAAGAAAACCCCAATCCTAAAGCCATTGAAACTGTTGTAAAGGTTTTAAAGCGGGGCGGACTTATCATATACCCTACAGATACCGTTTATGGATTGGGCTGTGATATCACCAATATGAAAGCACTAGAGAAAGTGGCTAGAATAAAGGGTATAAAATTAGAGAAATCTAATTTTTCTTTTGTGTGTCATGATTTAAGTAATCTAAGTGATTACGTAAAACAGATAGATACTGGCGTGTTCAAAATATTAAAACGCGCTTTGCCTGGAGCTTATACATTTATTTTACCAGGGTCTAAATCGCTTCCGAATCCGTTTAAGAAACGAAAAACAGTAGGTATAAGAGTCCCAGATAATGAGATTGCACTAGAGCTTGTAAAACAGTTGGGGAATCCAATTATTTCGACGTCTATACGTGATGAAGATGAAATACTGGAATACACAACCGACCCAGAATTGATTTTAGAAAAGTGGGGAAACCTTGTCGATTTGGTGATCGATGGTGGTTATGGCGGTAATGAGGCGTCAACCATAGTCGATTTATCACAAGATAGTCCTGTAATTGTGCGAGAGGGGAAAGGGAGTTTAGAAATTTTTTAATACAAAGAGGATAACATATAGACATGAAAAAATGCCCAGTAGTTTAACTACTGGGCATTTTTTATAGTTTAAAAATCTTTTTTTGTAAACTGTTATTGACCTCCAGCTTCAAGATTTTTCATTTCTTTTTCTACCAAATCATAGAATTGATCTAACTTAGGAAGTACTACAATACGTGTACGTCTGTTAGTTGCTCTGTTTTCTGCAGTAGTATTGTCCACAAGAGGGACATAAGAACTACGCCCAGCAGCAATTAAACGTCCAGGGTTAACGTTTAAATCTTCTAAAGCTCTTACAATGGCAGTAGCACGTTTTACACTTAAATCCCAGTTATCTAATAGTATGCCGTCTTTACTTTTGTAAGCAACACTATCAGTATGTCCTTCTACCATACATTCAAAGTCAGGTTTAGCGTTAACAACTTTAGCAACTTTTCCTAAAACTTCTTTAGCTTTACTGGTAACGTTATAGCTTCCGCTTTTAAATAATAATTTATCAGAAATCGATATAAATACAACACCTTTTTCAACATTTACTTCAATATCAGGATCATTGATACCTACTTCTCTTTTAAAGCTAGTTACTAAAGCAAGTGTTACACTATCCTTTTTAGTTAGCGCATCTTGAAGACGTGTAATTTTCAAGTCTTTTTCTTTAATGCTTTCGAGAGTCTTTTCTACATTACTAGCGCCTTTAGCAGAAAGGACTTCTAAATTGTCGTTACTCTTTCTTAAATCATTTACGCGATCTTCTAATACGCTAGCCCTAGCAGTAGCAGAGGCCTTTTCTTCTAAACAAGAGTTAAGTTTTACTGTTGCAGAATTTAAGAGGTTTTGAGTTTCTTTTTGTTTTTCTTCGAGAGCTAAAAAATCTTTTTTAGAAACACATGAACTTAGTGCCAATGCAGCCGTTAGGCTAAGTACTAATACTTTTTTCATAGTTAAATAGTTATTTTATGGATTATAATATTTGCCGATAATATTGGCTAAAGTATGTAAAAAACGATTGAAATTACTAGTGTTAACAAAACTTTTACGAACCTTCTAAAGGTTTTAGTAAAACTTTTTCTTGAGTACAAAATAATCCCATATAATTGAGGTTCTATCAAAATAAGTGCCAGATTGTTTAGAATTCTTTCGTTTTTTAATGAGTTGTGGTAAATAGCTATAAAAACTAAAATGTGCCCTTATTATTGCCACAACATGTAAAACTTTTAATTCGAACAGAAATTTAATAGCGGCGATACCATCAAGTACAAGTCTCGTAACTATTAAAGCGAATAGTGGTCCTTTTGCATTTTTAACCAAGGTAAAGAGACTATTTCTAAAATTTAAAAATGTTTTCTGGGGATTTGTATTTTTCAAGGTTGCTCCGCCAAGATGGTATACCGTAGCGTGTCCATTATATACGATATTGTAATTTTGATTTTTAGCCCGCCAGCAAAGATCTATTTCCTCCATATGTGCGAAGAAAGACGCATCAAAACCTTTTAAGTTATAAAAAACAGTACTTCTAATGAATAAGCAAGCCCCCGATGCCCAGAATATAGGAATCTCATCATTGTATTGCCCCGTGTCGGCTTCTAGAGTATTAAAAACACGACCTCTACAAAACGGATAGCCATATTTATCTATAAAACCACCAGCAGCACCGGCATACTCAAAATGTGTTTTATGATTATAGTCGCATATTTTGGGTTGTACTATAGCTGTTTCTGGCTGTGTTTCAAAGGTTTTTATTATAGGAACCAACCAGTCTTTAGTAACTTCTACATCGCTATTAAGTAGGCAAAACACATCTGCAACAATGTGTTGCAAAGCATCATTATAACCTTTGGCATAGCCACCATTTTCTTTGTTTTGTATCAGGGTTATTTGAGGATACTCCTGCTTTAAAAATGCGATGGAGTCGTCTGTAGAAGCATTATCGGCAACATAAATAGACGCTTCAGCAGAATATGAAATAACAGAAGGGAGGAATTGCTCTAACAAGGTTTTCCCATTCCAGTTTAATATAACAATAGCAATTTTCATTTTTTAATACATTTTAAAGGCTACAGGTTTAAGTTTGATAGTCTGGAATATCTCTTAAAAAATTATAGCATTGTGCTTTAAAGTCCATTTTACAATAATAATGCGCTAACCCATTTGTAACCATTAAAAAATCGGCGTTCAATACCAAATTATAGCGTGCAACTTGATCGAATGCATTTTGATTGATCGCAATTTTTGGGGCTTTACATTCTACAATAAGTAGTATACTTCCATCTGGTTTAAAGACCACGATGTCATAGCGTTTTTTTAAAGCATTTACTGTAATTTCCTTTTCAACGTTTATTAAGGATATAGGGTATTTTTTGTGATGAATTAAATAGTGGACACAATGTTGTCTTACCCATTCCTCAGGTTGTAAAATCACAAATTTTTTGCGTATAATGTCAAAAACAGATACTTTATTTTCGCTATTTTTGAATCGAAACTGATATACAGGGAAATTTAAATTTTGCACGCACAAATTTATCATTATAAACTCATTTGAGCTTATTTAAATAAAAAAAGTTCTGCATTTTTAAGTTTCAAAATAACTTTAAGACGATAAGGCTTGGACGAGGTCAAACAATTAGTAGCAGATATAAAACAAAAAAAGTTAAAACCCATTTATTTTTTAATGGGAGAAGAACCTTATTATATAGATAAAATTTCAGATTATATAGAGCGCACTGTGTTAACAGAGGCCGAACGTGGCTTCAATCAGATGGTGCTTTATGGAAGAGACAGTACTGTAGACGATATTGTAAGCAATGCGAAACGCTATCCCATGATGGCAGAACATCAAGTGGTGATCGTAAAAGAAGCTCAGGAATTATCGCGTACCATAGAAAAGTTGGCGACTTATGCTCAAAACCCGCAGCCTACCACAGTCTTAGTTATAAATTATAAGTATAAAAAAATAGATAAACGTAAAGCGCTGTATAAGGCGTTGCATAAAGTAGGTGTCGTTTATGAAAGTAAAAAGCTGTATGAAAACCAGGTTGCCGATTGGATTCGACGTGTTTTAGCACCCAAAGGCTATGCGATTACCCCTAAAGCGTCACAAATGCTTGTAGAATTTTTGGGTACAGATTTGAGTAAGATTAATAATGAACTTGAAAAGCTACAAATTATCTTACCAAAGGATAGTGAAATTACGCCAGAAGCTATAGAAGCCCATATTGGCATTAGTAAGGACTATAATAATTTTGAATTACGAAAGGCTATTGGGGATCGCAATGTTACGAAAGCGTATAAAATAGTAACCTATTTTGCAGAAAACCCTAAAGATAATCCTATGGTGGTTACGGTGTCTTTATTATTTAATTTCTTTTCACAGTTATTGCATTTTCACGGTCTAAAAGATAAATCACCACGAAGTGTAGCTTCTGCGCTTAGAATAAATCCGTATTTCGTAAACGAATATGTTACTGCTGCTAGAAATTATCCGATGCGCAAAGTAAGTGCTGTTGTTTCTGTACTGAGAGATTTTGATGTAAAAAGTAAAGGGGTAGGTGCGCATGCCGTATCTCAAGGGGATTTACTAAAAGAATTGTTATATAAAATTATACATTAAATGCAAAATGTACCAGATGCGAGTTGGCATAAGTATTTGAAGGAAGAGTTTGAAAAGCCCTATTTTAAAGCCTTAAGGACTTTTTTAAATAACGAATACGAAAATTACAAGTGTTTTCCTCCAGAAGATGCTATATTTAATGCGTTTACATACTGTCCTTTTCAAGACGTTAAAGTCGTGATTATAGGACAAGATCCCTATCATGATCTCCATCAAGCTAATGGATTAAGTTTCTCAGTCAATGAAGGAATTAAACATCCGCCATCACTGGTAAATATTTTTAAAGAAATAGAAACCGACATAGGAGTTACTTATCCTGAAAGTGGCGATTTAACACGATGGGCCAAGCAAGGTGTTTTACTATTAAATGCGACATTAACTGTTAGAGCACATCAGGCAGGAAGTCATCAAAAACAAGGGTGGGAGCGTTTTACAAATACGGTTATAGAATGTATGAGCGCGCAAAGAGAACACCTTATTTTTTTGCTATGGGGTGGTTTTGCCAAACAAAAGGCTAAGCTTATAGATAAAAATAAGCATACGATTTTAATGTCTGGACATCCTTCACCATTAAGCGCAAACCGAGGCTACTGGTTTGGAAACCGGCATTTTAGTAAAACGAATGCAGTATTGCAGCGTTTAAATAAAACAGAGATTGTTTGGTAGTTTAACTTCCTGTAGGAGCTAAACGCTCACTATTTTCATTTGCGAGCTGTTGTGCATGTAAAACAATAGGTTGTTTGTCTTTTTTTCGAGATTTATCTGTTTTATTACAACTAAATTGTAATAAAGCGAAATTTATTCCGACTAATAGAGAGATAGTAATAAGGGCAGCAATTAACATAGTAAATACGTTTTAATTTATATAACGTTATAATATACTGACATGTAATATGTTAGTGTATAACGATTAATAGTGCAAACTTACGAAATAAAATACTACAATACTCTATTTTACTGTAAGTAATACTTATTTTTTACGTTTTCTAAAAAAGATTCTTAACATTTTATAAAATATGTATATTTCTTTTTAAGAAATTATTATTCTCTCAATACATTGATGCTTTCTAAAATATAATTTATTTTTGACCCAAATAAGCGATCTATGGAAGAACCAAAATGGGTAGAAGTTAAACCCTATGAAGATATTACCTATAAGAAATGTAATGGCGTTGCTCGAATAGCTTTTAATAGGCCTAACGTTAGAAATGCATTTAGACCTAAAACGACTAGTGAATTATATGATGCGTTTTACGATGCTAATGAAGATATCAATATTGGTGTTGTCTTGTTGTCTGCAGAAGGCCCTTCAACTAAAGATGGCGTTTATGCGTTTTGCAGTGGGGGCGATCAAAAAGCCAGAGGCCATCAAGGTTATGTAGGTGAAGATGGTTACCACCGTTTAAATATTTTAGAAGTGCAGCGTTTAATTCGGTTTATGCCTAAAGCGGTTATCGCGGTAGTACCAGGTTGGGCTGTAGGAGGCGGACATAGTTTACATGTGGTTTGCGATTTAACTCTAGCTAGTAAAGAGCATGCTATTTTTAAACAAACAGATGCTGATGTTACAAGTTTTGATGGGGGGTATGGTTCTGCCTATTTGGCTAAAATGGTAGGCCAAAAAAAGGCACGTGAAATTTTCTTTTTAGGACGAAATTATTCGGCTCAAGAGGCTTATGAGATGGGTATGGTAAATGCTGTGATTCCTCATGACAAGTTAGAAAGTACAGCTTACGAATGGGCTCAGGAAATTTTAGCAAAATCACCAACGTCTATAAAAATGTTAAAATTTGCTATGAATTTAACAGATGATGGCATGGTAGGACAGCAAGTATTTGCTGGTGAAGCGACGCGATTGGCTTATATGACAGAAGAAGCTAAGGAAGGTAGAAATGCCTTTTTAGAAAAGCGCAAGCCAAATTTTGATAAAAAATGGATTCCTTAATGAAAAACGTATCCATTTGGGTTTCGGCAATGCGTCTAAGAACATTGCCGCTTTCTATTTCAGGTATCATTGTAGCAAGCAGTCTTGCGTATTATAAAGGCCATTTTAGTATCAGTATATGCGTATTAGCATTATTAACAACGATTAGTTTACAGGTACTATCTAACCTAGCAAACGATTATGGAGATGGTGTTAAAGGCACCGATAACGAGGACCGTATAGGGCCAGAGCGTGCTATACAAAGCGGAGCAATTACACCCCAATCCATGCTAAAAGCCATTAAGCTAAACATATTTATATGTTGTGTTCTAGCATTTACATTAATACTAACAGCTTTTGGTGTGCATAACATTATGCTTATTTTTATTTTTTTCGGTCTAGCAATAGCCTCTGTAATAGCAGCTATGAAGTATACCATGGGGACTAATGCATATGGTTATAAAGGATTAGGCGACATATTTGTATTCCTCTTTTTTGGAGTGGTTAGCGTTGTGGGCTGTTATGTACTCTATGTTAAAACGGTACACTGTATTGTTATTTTTCCCGCTATTACCATAGGGGCATTAAGTGCAGCAGTATTGAATCTTAACAATATGCGAGATATCGAATCAGACGCTACTGCTCAAAAACTAACATTAGCCGTTAAACTGGGAAAAAAAGCAGCGAAAGCGTATCACTATACTTTAATTATAGGCGCTATAGTAGCCTCTTTATTATTTGGTGTTACATATTACAAAACCCCATTAAATTTAGTGTATGTATTAGCTTATATTCCTCTTGGTTTACATCTTAAAACTGTGGTCAAAAATAAACAGCCTCAATTATTAGATCCAGAATTAAAAAAAGTAGCCTTAACGACGTTTTTATTAGCATTACTTTTAGCTTTTGGAAATTGTTTTAATTAAAAATTGGCAGCTGCAATGTGTTATAATTAGTTATTTTCGTGTATAAATAACAAACAAATGACACTAACGTTTTACGGACATGCCACCTTAGGCATTCAAATTGATAAGATCCATATTATTGTAGATCCTTTTATATCTGGAAATCCCAAAGCTGCGCATATCGATATTAAAAACTTAAAAGCAGATTATATTTTAATAACACATGCGCATCAAGATCATATTTTAGATGTAGAAACCATAGCGCAACAAACAGGGGCCACCATAGTTTCTAATTATGAGATAGCCACGTATTATGAAAACAAAGGGTTTAAAGTACACCCTATGAACCATGGTGGAAAATGGAATTTTGACTTTGGGACTCTTAAATATGTTAATGCTATACATACTTCTTCTTTTCCCGATGGAACTTATGGTGGACAACCTGGCGGTTTTGTATTGACAGCTTTAGGAAAAGCAATTTACATTGCTGGAGATACTGCTTTAACCTATGATATGAAATTGATCCCTTTAGAAACGACCTTAGATCTAGCAATTCTTCCTATTGGAGATAATTTTACAATGGGGATAGATGCTGCTGTTATAGCTAGTGATTTTGTAGCGTGTCATTCAGTATTAGGATATCATTTCGATACATTTGGTTTTATAGAAATCGATCATGATAAAGCTAAAGACGCTTTTTCCAATAAAGGAAAAACGCTTCAATTATTAGACATTGGAGAACGTCTAGAGCTTTAGATAAAATTCGCTGCTCTTCTTTTCATAGAATTATTTTTAACATAAAAAATTTACATATGAAAAAGGATATTAGAATTTTGGGACTTCTATGCATGGCAATAACAGTAATGTACTGTACAGATAAAACGAAATCAACCGTATTAGGGGATACAACGATTTACCAAGAGCCTGTAAAAAGTGTGCTAACGGCTGAAGATCAAGCCCAAATGACTCCAGAAGCGATTATCAAAAGATTGAAAAAGGGCAATGCCAATTTTGTGAATAATAATTTAACGCAGCGTGATCATTCAGAACAACGTCGTAAGGCTGCCATAGGGCAATACCCTAAAGCTATCGTCTTGTCTTGTGTGGATAGTAGGGTACCTGTAGAGGATATTTTCGATTTGGGTATAGGAGATGTTTTTGTAGCGCGAGTAGCAGGTAATATAGAGAATGAGGCTATTATAGGGTCTATGGAGTTTGCAGCAGCTGTTGCGGGTGCAAAAGTTATTATTGTTTTAGGACATACTTCTTGTGGAGCGGTAAAACATGCTATTGATGATACAGATGCTGCAGGACTAGAAATGAATGCATTGCAGGGACTTTTAAACGATATTAAGCCTGCTGTATTGGCTACAGCCACTAATGGTAAGCGCTCCTCAAAAGACGTGAATTTCACCAATACTGTGATCGCTAATAATGTTTATAAAACGATAACAGATATAAAAGTAACATCACCAAAGCTAAAAGCTTTAGAAACCGAAAATGCTATAAAGATAGTAGGTGCTATTTATAATATGGAGACGGGTAAGGTGAATTTTATATAAATGCGCTAACACCAAACACAAACGAATTTAAAGCGTATGCATTTTTTATGAGAGGCTCTGGTCTTTTTGTAGTAAATTACAGGGCTAAATGGAGGTTTTGATTTATGGCTATGACCTTAAACCCTGTATTTAGAGCAGGTATAAAAAACAGAACTTAATATTGTAAAACATGGCACAAGAGATTAATATTCAAGAATTTGTAGATGAAATAACGCAGCCCAATGTGGAATGTGTTATCGATAATGAGGTACCTGAAGATGAAGCGGAGCGCTTTGGACACATTGTTTACAGTTTAATCACTATCATTCGTCAGTGTATTAGAAAACAGATGCTACATCCTTACCTGCATATTAAAGATGTAAATGGTAATTTTTTGTTTAATAGTCGTTTGGTTATTACAGACAGTCCTGTTAATATAATGGCTATGGATAATTTAGCGTATTGTGACATTCATTTGATTAAAAAAGGAGGAACTTCAGAAGTGTATTATTGCGCAACAACGCCAGATACTTTAGCAGATAATAACCGCTTTTATTTAAATCGGATTAATTTTACAAATGGAGTTTTAGACAGAAACGCCTATGAGAAAGCAACTCAAGTTATTATTAAAATGATTAGAAAAAATGAGCATATTGCACCAGGTACACCTATGGATGCTAGCATTACAGTACACCATTACGAACCAGAATCTAAAGTTTGGGAAATAGAGTCTTACAGAATAGGGCAGTGGTAAGTTGCTGTATATTTAAAATGTAGTTTAGATTTAAAATATAGAAACAAAAAAAGCGCCTTTAGTGTTAACACTAAAGGCGCTTTTATATTTATAAAGAATGTCTACAAGTGAATCACTTCATCATAAGCATCTGCAACAGCTTCCATAACCGCTTCACTCATTGTTGGGTGTGGGTGGATTGCTTTTAAAACCTCATGTCCTGTAGTTTCTAATTTTCTACCTAGTACAGCTTCAGCAATCATATCGGTAACACCAGCACCAATCATATGACATCCTAACCATTCACCATATTTAGCATCAAAAATAACTTTTACAAAACCATCTTTATTCCCACCAGCACTCGCTTTACCAGAAGCAGAGAAAGGGAATTTACCAACTTTAATATCAAAGCCTTTGTCTTTAGCTTGTTGTTCTGTTAAACCAACACTTGCAATTTCTGGAGCACAGTAAGTACAACCAGGAATATTACCATAATCGATTGGCTCTACATGATGTCCAGCGAGTTTCTCTACACATAAAATACCTTCAGCAGAAGCAACATGTGCTAAGGCTTGTCCTGGAGTGACATCTCCAATTGCAAAATAACCTGGGATATTCGTTTGGTAAAAATCGTTTACTAAGATTTTATCTCTATCCACAACAATACCTACGTCCTCTAGTCCAATATTCTCTATGTTAGTTTTAATTCCAACAGCAGATAAAATAATGTCAGCTTCTAAAACCTCTTCGCCTTTTTTTGTTTTTACTGTAGCTTTAACACCTTTACCAGAGGTATCTACAGAAATAACTTCGGCAGATGTCATGATGTTAACACCTGTTTTCTTAAACGAACGCTCTAATTGCTTAGAAACGTCTACGTCTTCTACAGGAACAATATTTGGTAAATATTCTACTATGGTTACTTCTGTGCCCATAGAGTTATAGAAATAAGCAAATTCTACACCTATAGCACCAGAACCTACAACAATCATTTTCTTAGGCTGCTTTTTTAAGGTCATGGCTTGTCGGTAACCAATCACTTTTTCACCATCTTGTGGCAAGTTAGGCAACTCGCGAGAGCGTGCTCCAGTGGCAATAATGATGTTATCAGCACTATATTCTGTACCATCAACGTCTACTTTTTTACCTGGTTTTAATGTACCATAACCTTCAATAACGTCAATTTTATTCTTTTTCATCAAAAATTGAACCCCTTTACTCATACCATCAGCAACACCTCGGCTACGGTTTACAACAGCATCAAAATCATGTCCCGCTTCTTTAACGGTTAAGCCATAATCTTCCGCATGTTTCAGATATTCAAATACTTGAGCAGATTTTAATAATGCTTTTGTTGGAATACATCCCCAATTTAAACAAACACCTCCAAGGTTTTCCTTTTCAACTATTGCCGTTTTAAAACCTAATTGTGATGCTCTAATGGCAGTAACATAACCGCCTGGCCCACTTCCAAGAACTATAATATCGTATTTACTCATGTGTTAAAATTTAGGCTGCAAATTTACAAAATCGGATTCGAATAACGAATTTACAACCTTATTAATTTACATCTTATTACTACCTTTACCCAGCAATTTCTAAGATATGAATATACCTAGAACAAGTTTTCCGCGTGTCGTTATCATTGGTGGTGGTTTTGCAGGAGTCGCTTTAGCCAAAAAGCTCTCTAAGCAAGAGCTGCAAGTTGTGTTATTAGACAAACACAACTACCATACATTTCAACCACTTTTATATCAAGTCTCGACTGGAGGTTTAGAACCCGATTCTATAGCCTATCCCATTCGTAAAATCCTAAAAGACTTTCCTAATTTTCTATTTAGATTGGCTTTAGTAGAGGCCATTGATACAGAAAATAATAAGGTGGAAACCAATATTGGAACTTTAAAATTTGATTATTTGGTTGTAGCTTCTGGTTCTACCACAAATTTCTTTGGAAATGCAGCTATTGAAGCCCATAGTATGACTATGAAAACCATTCCGCAATCTTTAAATTTACGAAGTTTAATTCTAGAGAACTTTGAAGATGCACTACTCACTCAAGATTTAAACGAACGTAACGCGTTAATGAATTTTGTGATTGTTGGAGGTGGACCAACGGGGGTTGAGCTTGCAGGTGCTTTGGCTGAGATTAAAAAAGGGATTCTACCTAAAGATTATCCAGATTTAGATACGCGCTTAGCACAAATACATGTGGTACAGTCTGGAAATTGTATCTTAAAAGGAATGAGTGCCCAAGCTTCTCAAAAAGCAGAAGATTTTTTAGAAGCATTAGGCGTTAATGTCTGGAAAAATGTTAGAGTTACCAACTATGATGGTAAAACAGTAACCACAAATACCGACCTCACTTTTGAAACGGCCACTGTAGTGTGGGCAGCAGGTGTAAAGGGCGCCACCATTAAGGGGATAGATGCCGAACAGTTTGTTACAAGAGGCAATCGTGTGCTTGTTAATGCATTTAGTCAAGTTAAAGGATTTGAACATATTTTTGCCATTGGTGATTTGGCATGCATGACTACCGAAGCATTTCCAAATGGATTACCTATGATGGCACAACCCGCCATTCAACAAGGCGAGCAATTGGGCGATAATTTGTTACGATTGGTTGAAGGACTTCCTATGGAAGCCTTTGAATATAAGGACAAAGGAAGCATGGCCACCATAGGACGTAATAAGGCTGTTGTAGATTTAAAACGCTATAATTTCCAAGGTGTTTTTGCTTGGTTTGTTTGGATGTTTATTCACCTTTTCTTTTTAATAGGTTTTAGAAATCGTATGGTTGTTTTTGTAAACTGGGTTTATAATTATGTACGCTTTGATCGTGAAGCGCGATTAATCATTAGACCGTTTAAAAAAAATCATGTAGAGTAGTGTAAAAGTACCATTGTAGATCCTATTTTAAATGTTTTAAGCATTTTAGTGTTTTGCGCTTAGAAAAGGGATAAGAATGACTTTAAGTATCATGTTTATGCTACATGAACCTATAAAGGTATTAAGAAAAGCTAAAATAGTTTTATGTGATAACATTAAAGATTATTTGTAATGTGTTTTCTTTCTGCTTGCTAAGTTGCTCAAATGTACAGTCACCTAAATGTTTATACTATTTAAAATGAGTGTTAATGTTATCTAAGTAACCGTTCATATTAAAATTAGCTTTTAGGTATAAATTTAAGAGATACGCCATTAATACAATGCCTTTTCCCTGTTGTTTTTCTAGGCCCATCGGTAAAAACATGACCTAAGTGTCCGCCACAAGTAGCGCAATGTTCTTCTGTTCTTGCATACCCTAAGTTATAATCTGTAGAGAAATCTACATTGCCTTTAATTTCTCGATCAAAACTAGGCCAACCAGTACCAGAATCAAATTTATGTTCACTCTTAAAAAGTGGTGTGTCACAGCCTTTACAAACATAAACACCATCTTTATAGTTCTTGTTTAAAGGGCTAGAGAAGGGGCGTTCAGTACCTGCTTTTCTTAGCACGTAAAATTCCATATCGGTTAAAGACGCCTTCCAATCGGCATCTGTTTTTGTTACAGCGTAGGTTTTAGTCGCTTCAGTTTTTGTTTTTTGCGCATTAGAATTACAATTAAATAAAACGATTAAAGTAAGCAGCGCTAAATATTTATGCATGGTCTATAATTTTATAGAATTAGTCGCTTTAGAGAGGTGATCATGACAAATAATACCGATTAACTTAAACAATTTGCATAAAGGTTAAAAAAATAAATAAAACTGTCTTAAATTTGTGATAGATTACCCAAAAGCGTGACTTATACATTTAAAAGGTGTCCAAATAAATACATTACATTTTTTTGATGCTAAACCTAACATACAAATTATGAAAATAAAAACACTACTCTTCGGAACAGCAGTTGTTGCGATTATAGCAGCTTGTGCTACGAACCCGTTTACAGGAAAGAAAACAATGGCTTTTGTGCCAAATACACAATTATTCCCAACGTCTTTTGCGCAATACAATCAGTTTTTAGGAGATAATAAAATAATTACAGGCACTAAAGATGCAGAAATGATAAAGCGTGTAGGGCAACGTATTTCAGTTGCAGCAGAACGCTACTTAAATGCAAATGGCAATCAAGGTTACTTAAAAGATTACAAGTGGGAGTATAATTTAGTAAATGACGAAACGGTTAATGCATGGTGTATGCCAGGGGGTAAAATTGTATTCTATACAGGGATTTTACCTATAGCTAACGGGGAAACAGGTGTTGCTGCTATTATGGGGCACGAGGTGGCTCATGCTTTGGCAAATCATGGTCAGCAACGTATGAGCGCGGGCATGCTACAGCAATTTGGTGCGGTAGCAGGAAACGTAGTGATTCAAGATGAACAAAAAAGAGGACTTTTTAATCAAGCTTATGGTATAGGAACTCAAGTGGGGGGGATGTTACCATTTAGTAGAGGACATGAAACTGAAGCAGATAATATAGGGATTTTGTTGATGGCTATTGCAGGCTACAACCCAGATGAGGCAGCACAATTATGGAAACGTATGAAAGCGAATAGTGGCGGACAAGCACCACCAGAGTTTATGAGTACGCACCCTTCTAACGATACGCGTATTGCGAATTTAACGTCATGGGCGCCAGGCGCTAAAGCAGAAGCTAGGAAATTTGGTGTCACAAGTTTTAGAAATTAAAGTTTATAAACATAAATAATTGTTTAAATTAGAAGCTGCTCCATAAATGAGCAGCTTTTTTTTATGAAAGAACTTAAAAAGGGAAGTCAAAAACTATTGAATGCTTGGGCATTTTACGATTGGGCGAACTCAGTATATGCCTTAACGATAGCCTCTTCTATTTTTCCGATATTTTATGCCGCATTATTTTTAACTGAAATAAAGCGTTTAACAGCTTTTGGTATCGAATTTAAAAGCACAGCACTTATTACTTTTGTAACCGCGTTTACATTTCTTGTGGTTGCTGTTTTATCGCCTATTTTATCAGGTATAGCTGATTATGTTGGGAATAAAAAGAATTTTTTGAAGTTCTTTTGTTATTTGGGAAGTACAGGTTGTTTGGGTTTATATTGGTTTGATATTACACCAGATAAGATACATCTGAGTTTACTGTTTTATTTTATGGGACTTATTGGGTATTGGGGCAGTTTGGTCTTTTACAATTCCTATTTGCCAGATATTGCGTTTCCTGAGCAACAAGACAGTATTAGTGCCAAAGGATTTTCTTTGGGGTATGTTGGAAGTGTGGTATTATTGATTATTAATTTAGTGATGGTGATGAGTCAAGATACTGGAGAAGCCAAATTACAAATGATGCGCTATTCCTTTATTACTGTAGGGATATGGTGGGCGTTATTTAGTCAGTATGCATTTTATTGGTTGCCTAAAGGCACGTCCAAAGGGCATAAGGTCACAACATCTGTGGTGTTTAATGGTTTTAGGGAGTTGCAACATGTATGGCGTGCTTTACTTGGTAATTTAAGATTGAAACGTTATCTGTGTGCTTTTTTTGTATTTAGTATGGCTGTACAAACCATTATGCTTGTCGCTGTATATTTTGGTGAAGAAGAGATTGCATGGGGTAGTAATGAAGCCAAAACAACAGGTTTGATTACAAGCATATTAGTGATTCAATTGGTAGCGGTTTTAGGCGCATTTTTAACCTCTAAATTATCTCAAATTGTGGGAAATATTAAAACGCTTATTGTTATAAATACACTTTGGGTGTTTTTATGTATTTATGCGTATTTTATGGTAACACCAGTAGAATTTTACATTGCAGCCAGTAGTGTAGGTTTAGTTATGGGAGGGGTGCAATCTTTAGCACGATCTACGTATTCTAAATTTTTACCAGAGACAAATGACACGACGTCTTACTTTAGCTTTTACGACGTGGCAGAAAAGATAGGAATTGTTATTGGTATGGTAATTTATGGTACTATAGATCAAATAACAGGGAGTATGCGAAATGCCATCTTGTTTTTAGTTGTATTTTTTGCTTTGAGCATTTTACTATTGTATCGTGTTCCTAAAAACAATACTTAGCAAAGTATAATTTCTATATTTTCAATAAATTAGTTGTATTAAGGCAATTAATAGCAACAAAAAACGTATTTATTACTAAGTTTGTAGCGTATTTAAAGCATTATAATGAAACTATTAAAATATCTTATACTAAGCATAGTATTATCGGGAGTTACAGCATGTAACATAGAAAAGTTTGAAGAGGAAGTTATAACGAACATTCCAGATGACAATACAGTAGATGCTGGTCTAGCTGTGTTTTCGGCTAATATAGGGAATACTACTTTTATTGCAGATAACCCTGTAGCTACGGTTATCGATAATGCAATTAATATCACAGGAATAAAAACAAGCACAGGAGAACTTATTACGCTTACTGTTGTTGGAAATACTGTAGGCACTTATGTATTAGGAGTTACTGAAAATCAAGTAGAAGTTAATTCAGCCAGCTACGTTACCAATTTAGATGGTTCGGGCAACACTTGGATTGCTGCTACAGATTTTGTAACGCCTCAAGGGGAAATAGAAATTGTAGAAATAGATCTTGAAAATGAAACCATATCAGGCACTTTTGCATTTACAGGACATAGTGCGAATGGATTAGAGCCTTTAGAGTTTACACGAGGATTATTTACAAATATATCTTTTGCTTCTGGCTTAGTGACTTCAGATGATACCAATACCTTTTCTGCTATGGTAGATGGAAACAATTTTGTGCAAGAAAGCATAAATGCCGCACAAACCACATTATCAACGACATCTACAATAAACATTGTAGCTACTAAAACCAGTTTAGAAACCATAAGCCTTACGTTTGATGCAAGTATAGTGCCAGGCGATTACACATTTGAAGGTTTAAGTGTTCCAATTGCACAATATAATTTGTCGCTTACGGAATCTAATTTAGGAGAAGGTACGTTTACAATTACATCTCATGATACTGAAAATAGACGCATTGCAGGAACATTTAGTTTTACAGCCTCACCGGTTTTAGATACGGGGGCTTCTTTCGAAATTACAGAAGGGCGTTTTGATGTTTCGTATTTGTAAGCGTTAGATATGCTACAGAATTAGAATGATCTAAAAAATAGACATAAATAAAAATCCCCAGTATCAAAATGGTACTGGGGATTTTTTATTTTTAAAAATGGTTCTTAAGACTCAGCAGGTTTTTCCGCTTTCTCAATATTAATATCGAGTTCTTCAGTTTTATCGTCCAAATCGATAATAATTTTATCACCTTCAGAAAGGTTAGACGATACAATTTGCTCTGCTAATGCATCTTCAATGTACTTTTGTATGGCACGTTTTAAAGGTCTTGCTCCGTATTGTTTGTCAAAGCCTTTATCTGCGATATAATTTTTAGCACTTTCGGTTAAATCTAGGTGGTACCCTAAACCTTTAATACGCGCTAATAGTTTCTCTAATTCGATATCAATAATTTGGTTGATGTCTTCTTTTTCAAGAGGATTAAATACAACCACATCATCAATTCGATTTAAGAATTCTGGAGCAAAAGATTTTTTAAGTGCATTTTCAATGACTTTTTGGGCGTTAGCATCTTCTTGTGCTTTTTGAGACGCTGTCCCAAAGCCAATACCTGTCCCAAAATCTTTTAATTTTCTGGCCCCAATATTCGAGGTCATAATGATAATGGTGTTTCTAAAGTCAATTTTACGTCCTAAACTATCTGTTAAATGTCCGTCGTCTAATACTTGTAATAGCATGTTAAACACATCTGGATGCGCTTTTTCAATTTCATCTAAAAGAATTACTGAATACGGTTTGCGGCGTACTTTTTCAGTTAATTGCCCACCTTCTTCATAACCAACGTATCCCGGAGGAGCACCAACTAAACGCGAGATGGCAAATTTCTCCATGTATTCACTCATATCAATACGAATCAATGAATCTTCACTATCAAACAATTGACGCGAAAGTACTTTTGCTAGTTGCGTTTTACCAACACCTGTTTGGCCTAAGAAAATAAAAGAACCAATAGGTTTATTAGGGTCTTTTAAACCTGCGCGGTTACGTTGTATCGCTTTAACAACTTTAGCAACCGCTTCGTCTTGCCCAATAACTTTACCTTTAATAAGATCTGGTAATTCTGCGAGTTTATTAATTTCGGTTTGCGCAATTCTGTTTACAGGAATTCCGGTCATCATAGAAACCACATCTGCAACGTTATCTTCGGTAACGACTTCGCGATGTTGTTTGGTTTCTTCTTCCCATTTTTCCTGTGCTATCGCTAAATCTTTTTCTAGACGTTTTTCATCATCTCTAAGTTTAGCTGCTTCTTCATACTTTTGCTTTTTTACAACAGAATTTTTGGTTTCTCTAACCTGTTCGAGTTGCTTTTCTAATTCTAGTATTTGTTGAGGCACATCTATATTTGTGATGTGTACACGCGAACCAGCTTCATCTAGAGCATCAATCGCTTTGTCTGGAAGAAAACGATCGGTCATATAACGGTTTGTTAATTTTACACAGGCTTCTATTGCTTCGGGTGTAAAATCTACATTGTGATGTTCTTCATATTTACCTTTAATGTTATGTAGAATCTCTATGGTTTCTTCAACGGTAGTGGGTTGTACAATCACTTTTTGGAAACGACGCTCTAAAGCACCATCTTTTTCGATGTATTGTCTGTATTCATCTAGTGTTGTAGCACCAATACATTGAATTTCACCACGAGCTAAAGCCGGTTTAAACATATTTGAGGCGTCTAAACTTCCTGTGGCACCACCAGCACCAACAATAGTATGAATTTCATCTATAAAGAGAATAACATCGTCATTCTTTTCAAGTTCATTCATTACTGCTTTCATGCGTTCTTCAAACTGGCCACGGTATTTGGTACCCGCAACTAAACTTGCAAGATCTAAAGTAACCACACGTTTATTAAACAAGATGCGTGACACTTTACGTTTTACGATTCTAAGCGCAAGGCCTTCTGCAATGGCAGATTTACCAACACCAGGTTCACCTATTAAAAGAGGATTGTTTTTTTTACGTCTACTTAAAATTTGAGAGACGCGTTGTATTTCAGCTTCTCGTCCTACTACAGGATCAAGCTTACCTTCTTCAGCAAAAGCCGTTAAATCACGTCCAAAGTTATCTAAAACAGGGGTTTTAGACTTCTTATTCGATTTTCCAGAAGGAGAATTAAAAATATTATCTTTTTGAGATTCTTCGCCAAGATTACCGTCATCGTCCTGAAACGATTCCGATTTGGGCGCTATGTAATCATTTTCGTTTGTAATCATCTGTTTGAATTGTTCTTTAACGTTATCGTAATCTACTTTAAGCTTGTTAAGCAGTTTAGTTGTAGGGTCGTTCTCATTTCTAAGAATGCACAATAGCAAATGTGCCGTATTGATAGAGGTACTTTGAAATAGTTTCGCTTCTAAAAATGTAGTTTTTAAAGCGCGTTCTGCTTGTCGGGTTAAGTGTAAATTTTTCTTCTGGTTAGAAGCAATATTTATACTAGGGTTAGCAGGGCTAAGTATTTCAACTTTACGTCTTAAGTGGTTTAAATCAATATTGAGGGCACTAAGTATATCTATAGCTTTGCCATTGCCATCACGTAAAAGCCCAAGCATTAAATGCTCGGTGCCTATAAAGTCATGACCAAGACGCAGTGCCTCTTCTTTACTATATGCTATTACATCTTTTACTCTGGGAGAAAAATTATCATCCATATTATTCAGTTCCTTTCTGCATTAAAAATACTAAAACATTTTACGAACAGCAAAAAGTATACCCGAAAATGTAATAGTTATGCTAATTGACGAAAAAATAACGATAAATTCAAAATATGTAGTAAGATACTTATTAACGAAAATAGAGGTGGGAATTGTTAATAAATTGTCTCAAAAACCATGAAAGGTCATCATGTCACAGCTAACGAAATTTGTATATTAGCGTGTTTTGAATTTTTGATAAACTAAACTATAATATAATTAAATATGGCAGAAGGAGAAAAGCTGATACCTATTAATATTGAGGATGAAATGAAGTCTGCTTACATTGATTATTCAATGTCAGTGATTGTATCGCGTGCGTTACCCGATGTGCGTGATGGTTTAAAACCAGTTCATAGACGTGTACTGTTTGGTATGCATGAACTTGGTGTTAGAGCAAATTCGGCACATAAAAAATCCGCTAGAATTGTAGGTGAAGTTTTAGGTAAGTATCACCCGCACGGTGACACGTCTGTATACGACGCTATGGTACGTATGGCTCAAGATTGGAGTTTAAGATATATGTTGGTAGATGGTCAAGGTAACTTTGGCTCTATAGATGGCGATAGTCCAGCCGCAATGCGTTATACAGAGGCTAGAATGCAAAAGATTTCTGAGGAAATGCTTGCAGATATAGAAAAGGAAACGGTAGATCATAAATTAAATTTTGATGATACACTAAAAGAACCCACAGTATTACCTACACGTATACCAGGTTTATTAGTTAATGGTGCTTCTGGTATTGCAGTAGGTATGGCGACGAATATGCCGCCGCATAACTTAACCGAGGTTGTAAATGGTACTATAGCTTATATAGAAAATAGTGCTATTGAGATTGAGGAGCTTATGACACATGTCAAGGCCCCAGATTTCCCAACAGGTGGTACCATATATGGTTATGATGGGGTAAGAGATGCATTTCAGTCTGGTAGAGGCCGAATTGTACTTCGTGGTAAAGCCAATATAGAGGAAGTTAACGGTCGTGAATGCATTATCGTAGATGAGATTCCTTACCAAGTGAACAAGGCAGAAATGATTAAGAAAACGGCCGACTTGGTAAATGAGAAAAAACTAGAAGGTATTGCCACAATTCGAGACGAGTCTGATAGAAAAGGGATGCGTATTGTTTATATTTTGAAACGCGATGCCATTCCTAATATCGTATTGAATAAACTCTACAAATACACCGCTTTACAGTCTTCATTTAGCGTTAATAATATTGCGCTTGTAAACGGCAGACCTCAATTATTAAACTTAAAAGATCTTATCCATTACTTTGTAGAGCATCGTCATGAAGTTGTGGTACGTAGAACAACTTACGAATTGCGTAAAGCAGAGGAACGTGCTCATATCTTAGAAGGTTTAATCATTGCGTCTGATCATATTGACGAAGTTATTAAAATCATAAGAGCATCCTCAAATGCAGATGAAGCCCGTGCGAATTTAATAGAGCGTTTCAAATTATCTGAAATACAAGCTAGAGCCATAGTTGAAATGCGTTTACGCCAATTAACAGGACTAGAGCAAGATAAGTTGCGTGCAGAATATGATGAAATTATTAAAACCATAGCAGATTTAAAAGATATTCTAGAGAGTAAAGAACGTAGAATGACTATCATTAAAGACGAATTAGTAGTGATTCGTGATAAATACGGTGATGAAAGACGTTCTACTATAGAATACGCTGGTGGAGATTTAAGTATAGAGGATATGATTCCTAATGAAAAAGTTGTAATTACAATTTCTCATGCGGGGTATATAAAACGTACGTCATTAACCGAATATAAAACGCAGAATAGAGGAGGCGTAGGACAAAAAGCCTCTAAAACACGTAACGAAGATTTTCTAGAACATTTATTTGTAGGGACAAATCACCAATACATGTTATTCTTTACGCAAAAAGGGAAGTGTTTTTGGATGCGTGTTTACGAAATACCAGAAGGTTCTAAAACCTCTAAAGGTAGAGCAATACAAAACCTAATCAACATAGAGCAAGATGATAAGGTTATGGCATTTATATGTACTCAAGATCTAAAAGATGAAGACTATATAAATAGTCACTATGTCATCATGGCAACCAAAAAGGGACAGGTTAAAAAGACGGCTTTAGAGCAGTATTCTAGACCAAGAACGAATGGTATTAATGCCATTACTATAAAAGAAGATGATGAGCTCTTAGAAGCTAAATTAACCACAGGAGAAAGCCAAGTGATGTTGGCGCTTAAATCGGGTAAAGCTATTCGTTTTGAAGAAGCGAAAACTCGACCTATGGGTAGAAATGCGTCTGGTGTTCGCGGTATTACTTTAGCTCATGATAATGATGAAGTTATAGGTATGATCGCTGTAGACGATATGGAGAGTAACATTCTTGTAGTATCTGAAAATGGGTATGGGAAGCGCTCTAGTTTAGATGATTACCGAATTACGAATAGAGGAGGTAAAGGAGTGAAAACAATTTCTATTACAGATAAAACAGGGAATTTAGTATCTATTAAGAATGTTACAGACAGTGATGACCTTATGATTATCAATAAATCTGGTATAGCAATAAGACTTGCTGTAGAAGATTTACGTGTCATGGGACGTGCTACTCAAGGTGTACGATTAATTAATTTAAAAGGAAATGATTCTATAGCAGCAGTCGCTAAAGTTATGCATGATGAAGATGGTATAGATGAAGATTTGGAAGACAGCACTACAGAAGATGGCACAAGTCTTGATAATACAACAAATGAAAACACTAACGAATAATAATTTATAATGAAAAAACAATTAATAGCAGCTTTAGCATTATCATTAAGCGTCTTTTCTTTTGCACAAAAGAAAGAGCTTAAAGCTGCCGAAAAAGCCGTTAAAAGTACTAACTTCTCTGAAGCAAAAAAGATACTGACATCTATAGAACCTCAGTTAGAAACTTTCGATGATAAGACAAAAGCTAAATATAATTATATAAAAGGGCTGGCGCTCTATGCTAATGGTGCTGGTACAGATAAAGAGCTAAATAAAGGTATTAGGTTATTAAATTCATCTCGAAAAGTTTACAAAACAGAAGTAGATGTATTTAAAAAAGAAATGCTTAATACCGCTGTAGCCAAAGGCAATAAATCGTATGAGTCAAAAGAATATGGACCAGCTTCTTATTATTTTGAAAAAGCCTATAATTTGAAAAAAAGAGATACATTCTATTTGTATTATGCAGCTTCAACAGCAATAAATGTCGCCGATTATGATCGTGCTTTAGTATTGTATGAACAATTGAAAGATTTAAAGTACACGGGAATAGAAACAGTGTTTTATGCCGTAGATGTTGCTACAAATGAAAAGGTGTCATTTCCGTCTAAAAAGGGACAACAGTTGGCTATTAAAACAAAGACACATATAAAACCAACTACAGAAAAGGCAGCGTCTAAACGCGCAGAAATTGTTAAGAGTGTAGCGCTTATATATATCAACAAAGGTGATAATGATAAGGCTATAAAAGCAATTAAAGATGCAAGAGCTGAAGACCCAGATGACGTAAATCTTATCATATCTGAAGCCAATATTTACTACAAAACAGGAGATGTTAAAAAATTTAAAGAAGCATTGAATGTAGCTGTAGAAAAAGATCCTGAAAATTCTGAATTACTATACAACTTAGGTGTTGTGTCTTCAGAGTCTAAACAATACGAAGAAGCGAAAGGGTATTACAAAAAAGCTATAGAGTTGGATCCGAAATATGTAAACGCTTATATTAATATGGCAGTTGTGATATTGGGAGAAGAAGAGTCTATTATTAATGAGATGAATGGTTTAGGAACATCATCTGCTGATAATAAACGTTATGATGTTTTATTAAAGAAGCGTAAAGGCTTGTATAGTGAAGCTGTACCTTTCTTATCTAAGGCTTTAGAGATTAATCCTAAAAGTGTAAATGCAGCAACTACACTTATGAATATTTATGGTGCATTAGGAGAAACAGCAAAGAAAAATGAGCTTAAAGCTAAAATAGAAGCTATAAAAGCAGGACAATAATTTATTTTGATATTTTTAAAGAGACTGCCCGAAAAGGCAGTCTTTTTTTTTGAATCGTATTTAACAGTAATACTAACGGGACATTCATAGTGGGGGCTAAGAGTTTAAAACTTAACGCATGTTTTGGAGGTGCTAAACCTATAAGTATACAAAACGTATTGGTATTATGAGGTCAGTTTATTACAGTATTAAATTGTACATATTAAAAGTATTTAGTGCGCTTTAAAAAACAAAATTCTATTAGTAATATGTATTTTTGTTTTAAAACATGACAGCCACCTATTCGACATATTTACTCAATTTCAAGCAGGCAAGCGGTACTTCTAGAGGAGTTTTAAAAACAAAGCGTACTTGGTTTATCAGTCTAAAAACAGAAACCCAATTTGGTATAGGAGAATGTGGGATGTTTCAGGGATTGTCTATTGATGATAGACCCGATTTTGAAACTAAGTTGCAATGGGTCTGCGATCATATTAGTTTAGGTTTAGACGCGTTATTATTAGAATTAGAACATTTTCCTAGTATTCAATTTGGGTTAGAAATGGCATTTAAAAGTTTAGAAGCACATATGCCCTTTAATTTATACCCTTCAAAATTCACGAATAGTAAGGCTGCGATACCCATTAATGGCTTAATATGGATGGGTACAGAAGCATTTATGAAAGCGCAAATTAAAACTAAATTAGAAGCTGGATTTACTTGTATAAAGTTAAAAATTGGTGCTATTGATTTTGAAGCTGAACTTAATTTATTAAAGGCAATACGTCAAGAATTCAATGCTAATACTATAGAATTGCGCGTAGATGCCAATGGGGCATTTCAGCCCAAAACAGCCTTAGAAAAATTAAAACGGTTATCAGATTTCGAATTGCATTCTATAGAACAGCCTATAAAACAAGGACAGCTAGATGCTATGGCAACGCTTTGTGAACGTACGCCACTAGCTATCGCTTTAGATGAAGAGTTAATAGGAGTACATACTGTAACACAAAAGCAAAAATTACTACAAACGATCAAACCGCAGTACATCATATTGAAACCAACATTAGTAGGAGGAATACAAGGTAGTGATATGTGGATAGATCGTGCAGAAGCGCAGGATATAGGATGGTGGATTACAAGTGCCTTAGAGAGTAATATTGGTTTAAATGCGATAGCACAATATACGTTTACCAAACAGAGTGCTTTACCTCAAGGTTTAGGGACTGGACAATTATTTACTAATAATTTTGAGTCACCGCTTTATGTCGATAATGGGTTTTTGCATTATGATGAAACCAAAAAATGGAATGTAAAATTATAATACATGTATATAGAACAAGCTTATAAAGGATTAACAGATTCTTGGAGATATGTCGTTAGTGGTGCCATTATTATTATAGCCTGGCAAGTTTTAGGGATGTTGCCGCTTTTAACAGCAATAGGAGTGACATCTAATGGTTTATCAGATGTGCCAAGATCTATTCCAAAAATGATAGCGCTTTTAGGAAGTAACCTATTCTTATTTTTAATGTTATTATCCTTTGCTACAGGTTTATTGGCTATTTTCTTGTGTGTGAAATTTTTACACCGACAGTCCATTAAAGTCTTAACAACAACGCGTTCTAAAATAGATTGGAATCGTTTTGTATTTATGTTTTTACTGTGGGGTGTAATTTCCAGTAGTTTTGTTTTGGTAGATTATTATTGGATTGCGCCAGAGCATTATGTTTGGAATTTGAAACTGAAACCTTTTTTAATATTATGCGCTATAGGTTTTTTTGTATTGCCGTTGCAAACAAGTTTTGAAGAATATGCTTTTAGAGGCTATGGCATGCAGTTTTTAGGAGTGATTTTTAAAAATAGATGGTTGCCGTTAGTCATCACATCGGTTGCTTTTGGCGTATTACATATATTTAATCCCGAAGTTGAAAAACTAGGGTACATAATTATGATATATTATATAGGTACAGGGTTGTTTTTAGGAATTATAACGTTAATGGACGCTGGTTTAGAGCTTGCTTTAGGGTTTCACTGTGCTAATAATTTGTTTACAGCACTACTCGTCACATCAGATTGGACTGCTTTACAAACCGACAGTATACTTAAAGATATAAGTGATCCAGAAGTTATGGGGTTAACAGAAATATTTATTCCTGTGTTAATCGTCTTTCCAATTCTTTTATTTATCTTATCCAAGAAATACAAATGGTCCAATTGGAATGAGAAATTACTTGGCCCTATTGAAATACCTGAGAATAATAATAGATTTTAATAAGATTAGAGACGTATTTTTATGACACCAGATTATACAAAAGTACACAGGAGGTTTAAATTAGAAGGTTACCACTACGATCATAATACACTTATGGAAGTGGCTTATAGTTTTGTTAAAGAAGGTTTACCATATCAACATGATTTAGGATTGTTTTTATTGGATTGGTTAGATAAGAAGGATTATGTTAAAGTGAAGACTTCAGGATCTACAGGAAAGCCAAAGGAGTTGATTATTAAAAAGCAGCATATGGTAAATTCTGCAATTACCACAGGCGATTTTTTTGATTTAACGCCTAAGAAAAAGGTGCTAAATTGTTTGCCTTCCAATTTTATAGCAGGCAAAATGATGATTGTACGTGCCATTGTATTAGGTTTAGAATTAGATATGGTGCAACCTTCAGCATTGCCAAGGATAGATTATGAAAAGGATTATGATTTTTGCGCATTTACACCAATGCAATTAAAGAACTTCGCAAAATATCTTAAATCTATTCGTACTGTTATCGTTGGAGGCGGGAGAGTATCTAATCATATCAAAGCATTGATAAAAGATAAGAAACCTCAAGTTTATGAAACCTATGGGATGACAGAAACAATATCTCATATTGCAGTGCGTCGATTAAACAATTTTGAAGGTAATGAAACAGACCATTGTTTCAAAACATTACCAAATATTACGATTTCTAAAGATGCGCGTAATTGCTTAGTTATAGAAGCACCAAACTTATCTGATGAAAAAATAGTTACTAATGATATTGTAGATATTTTTTCAAAGAATCAATTTGAATGGTTAGGGCGCTATGATAATGTTATTAATACGGGAGGCATAAAGGTATACCCAGAACAGATAGAAGAAAAATTACAGGATCTTATTCCTCAACAGTTTTTTATAGGTAGCGTAGAAGATGATACTTTAGGAGACAAGGTGATCCTAGTTATAGAAGGCGAAACATATGCTTTAGATAAAACGCTATTTGATGTTTTAGAAAAATTTGAAAAGCCTAAAGCGGTTTATTTTGTAGAACAGTTTAAAGAGACTTCTTCGGGCAAAATACATAGAGCAAAAACGATACAAACACTTTCATTATAATGAAAGTGTTTTTTTTATTAGTTACCTGTTAAATAGAGTTTACTTTAAAAGCGACCTGTACATTTATAGTATTAAAACACAGAAGCTTAATTAGAGGCTGTATTTTTTCTAAGCGCAGTTGCTATTTTTTTGGCATGAATTCTACTGTTTTCTATAAACCATTTATGGGTTTCCATGCCGCCGCAAATAACACCAGCCAGATATAAACCTTTTACGTTAGTTTCCATAGTTGTTTCATCGTATTCAGGACGTTTGTTAGCGTCTTTAGAGAGGTGAACACCTAATTGTTGAAGTAACGTGAAATCTGGCATGTACCCTGTTAATGCTACAACAAAATCATTAGGAATAGATCTCGTACCTTCTAGAGTGTCAAATACGACCTCAGAATTTCTAATTTCTATAATATTGGCATTAAAATAAGCTTTTATATGTTCTTCTTTAATGCGATTTATAATATCGGGTCTTACCCAATATTTAACACGTTTTCCTATAGCTTCATCTCTTACAAGCATAGTTACATGTCCACCTTTACGGTAAATTTCTAGTGCAGCATCTACCGAAGAATTACTGGCACCTACTACAATTACATTTTGCATAGCATAGGGGTGTGCTTCTTTGTAATAGTGCGACACTTTTGGAAGCTGCTCTCCAGGTACGTTTAAAAGATTTGGTATATCATAAAACCCTGTAGCTATGATAACGTGTTTCGCATGGTACGTGGCTTTGGTAGTGGTTATGAGAAATTGATTTTTAGTTTTAGAGAGCGCTGTCACTGTTTCAAATAAATGAATAGCAATAGCATGAGATGTAGCGACTCGTCTGTAATACTCTAGCGCTTCATCTCTATCAGGTTTAGGGTTTTTGCTAATGAAAGGGATTTTATCGAGTTCTAATTTTTCAGAGGTTGAAAAAAAAGTCATGTTTTTAGGATAATTGAAAAGGGAGTTTGTTAAAGCTCCCTTTTCTATGATAAGATAATCCCAATTGTTTTTTTTACATTCTAAAGCACAGGCAATACCAATGGGGCCACCACCAATAATAAGAACATCTTTCATAAGTAGTTTTTGCGTTTTGATTTTAGTGTTAAGTCTAAATACAACAATAAAAATACGCAAATAAGCCCTATTAAAGCAATGATATACCAGGTAATGTGAAAGCCTAAATTAGCAATCATTTGCATGCCTGCTTTATGGCAAAAAATATGTGATAACGAAAACGCTATAGCATATAAGGCCATATATTCGCCTTGGTTACCCTTTTTAGCACGTTCATAAGCAAAAGCATTAGAAAACGGAAATGCAATCATTTCTCCAACAGTGATAAATACCATATTTATAAGTAATATACCAGACCAGTTAGTACTATTAAAGAGCAAATAACTTATAGCAGTAAGAGCAGCTCCTAGTAGTACCAGTCGTATTTTTGTATGCTGTTTTTGTTCTAACCAACTTATTAAGGGCATTTCTAATGTAAAAATAAGTAATCCGTTTAAGCCTATAAGGAGACCAATTTCTAATTCGATTAATTTATGTATTGTGCTATAGAATAAAGGTATTGTAGACAGAAACTGTAAAAAAACAAACCCAAACAAAAACATAGCGCAAACAAATACTAAAAAAAGATAATCTTTATAGGCCGATTGTGGCTGTGCTACGGTAGTGCTATCTATAGTTTTTGCTTTTTTAGGATTCAATACCAATAGCATTAATACAGTAGCGAGTATACAGGTAATACCATCTACCCAAAATAAACCTTTATAGCTTAGAAATGTAATGATAAGCCCTCCTAAAGCTGGTCCCGCAGAGAAGCCTAAATTAATGGACAAACGAATTAAAGTAATACTTCTTGTTTTGTTTTTTTCACTGCTGTAAGCGCTTAAGGCTACAAACATAGCAGGACGAAACATATCTGCTACCACCATAACGATAAAAATACCAAAACAAAAACTATAAAAAGATTTTAAAAATTGTAGGACTATAAAAAGAAAACCTGTACATAGTAAACTTCTTAGCATGACTTTGTAATAGCCAATAGTATCGGTTAGTTTACCACCCAACCACGAACCTATAACAGATCCCAATCCAAAGCATACCATGACCGTTCCTACATGAGATAATGAAAACTTTAAATCTTCAGTAAGATATAAGGATAAAAAAGGAATAACCATTGTACCCGATCGGTTAATAAGTGTAATTAAAGCAAGCCACCATACTTCTTGTGATAGGCCTTTAAACGTGTTTAGGTAATTTTGAAATAGTGTTTTCATGAGTTCTAAATGTGCTACATATATTAAATTTAATGTGTGTGAAAAGATTGAAATGAGTCCAAAAAAAAGTCCGACAGAAGCTGTCGGACTTTATAATATATTATGAGGAAATTAATTTATAACTGGTATAGCTTCATACATAATACGTCCAACAGGTATTTCTTCTTTAAAGAAAACCTTAATTGTTTGGTTAAAATGTGGACTGTAGTATACATTGTATAATTTATTGGGTACAAATCTATATAAAATAAATATAACTTGTGCATTTTAGTATCGTATTTTCTAATAAATCAATTAGTTTTACACATTACATGCTCTATAGAAAATAAATTAACGCATTGTGATACCAGAAATGGTATGACATTTATTTAAGATTTAAAATGGTAAAACGTTTAAGTGTTTTTGGTTGTATTTTAATAATTATTTGTGCGTGCAAAGAACAAAAGCACTATCATAATGAGACCACACCGTTTCAAAAGAAAATGAATGCCACTTATAAGGATGTTACGACTTCTCCCTTAAAACCAAAAGATTTGGAAGTGTTTGAAGGCTTAGATTTTTTTGATTTTGATTCTACATATGTTGTAAAAGGGGTATTGACACCAACACCAAATTCAGAGTGGTTTCAAATGCCAACAACGACGTCGAGAGTATCTAAAGAGCGCATTTATGGTGTAGTAACATTTCGTTTATTGGGAGAGCTGTACCGCTTGAGTTTATATCAAGGCGAAGCTACGATGACAACAAAAGGGTTTGAAGACTACTTGTTTTTGCCCTTTCTAGATGCTACAAATGGTTTTGAAACTTATGGTGGCGGACGTTATATTGATACTAAAATTCCTCAGGGAGACACTTTAATACTAGATTTCAATACGGCTTACAATCCATATTGTGCCTACAACGAGAACTATTCTTGTCCTGTTGTGCCAAGAGCTAATTATTTAAAAGTAAAAGTAAAAGCGGGCGTTAAAGCGTTCAAATCGCATTCATATTAAGCTCATAAAGAGCACAATAAATTATTGTAATGCGATGTATAAATCTGTATGCCAATCTGCTGGATTAGCTAATTTTGTGGCATCATTTTTATAAACTTCTAACATAGGGCCGCTAGTATCTATTTTTAGCGCATTGGTCTCACAATAGGTTATAGAAGTATCCCAAGCTTTTTTTAAATACTTATAATTTCCTTTAAGGGTTGTTTTAAGTGCTTTAAAGCTAGGCAACTTTCCAGATAAAATAGTTTTACTATCTTGAATATTAAGTTTATCTTGAGTAGGTATACAATAGGAAACAGTAACAGTACCCTTGGTGTCGTCCCATTTATGATAATAATTAAAGGTGTTTCTTGTCGTTTCTAGGTCATGATTAAGGGCATAGGTCTGTAATTCAGATCTCATGCTTTGGAGTTGTTTTGGCATGTCGGCAATCTTACAGGATACCGTAGTATAGATATAAAAACCGCCACTATGTTCTGTTTGGTCTTTAATAGTGATGGTGTAAGCTTGCATACGAGCTGTAACAATACTATCTAATTTTTCTAAACTACGCTCGTAATGTGGGCCTATTTGTTGTTCCATACCACCAGCTATTAAAGCAAAAGCTTTAAATTTAAAAGGAAGGTCTTTACCTTGAATCGTCCACGTAGTCTTGGTGCTTCCATCGCTATTAGGGTGAAACTGCCAATGTACTGAAGACGGCGGGAAGCCTTCATAAGTCATAAGTTGATTTATAGTACTGTAGGCCGTAGTTTGTAGTGTTGTCATGGTACCAAAACCATGCTTGTCTTTCCAACGGTAAGTACTAGCAATGCCTTTAGAAGGCTGAGATAAGTTGATGTCAATATTAGGGTTTGTTTCTGCCCAAGACGACCAAGATTTCCAATTTTTAAAATCAATTACATTATTATAAATCACTGGAGCAGGAGCATTGATGGTTCGCGTTCGCGACACCTTAAAATGGTGAGGTTGTACCGCAATATAAATAGAAATGCCTATGAATAAGATGGATAAAATAAAGAAAACAGACTTGATAACCTTCATGTTTCAAACATTTGATAAGAAAACAAATATACGTATTTTGAGAGGAGGCTATATCAAGGAAAATCTAGCAAGTAAGAAATGGAGAGACAGGTCATTTAAAAAGTGAACAAGAAAAACAGATCTAGATTCAAGGATCTGTTTTCTTATTTACACTAAAAACCAATAATATTAGATTTACAGCTATAAGCGCACTAATAATCATTAATATATTCATGTTTAGTTTTGTTTAATTATCTATTAGATGCCGCAATTAAAAAAAGGTTGCGTCATAAAATTGTTTTTTTTAAACGATAATGACCAAAATCTTTGAGGTGACAATATAACCTATTGTATTTTAATGGATTAAGATGTGTTGGAAGGTGAGTTTTTATTACAATAAAAATTTAATCGATGCGATAAAAAGTATAAAACCGATAAATGCAGCTAAAACCCATAAGCTGCCTTTGTAATAGCGTTTGTGAAGTTTGAGGTCTTTACGATAGGTATAACCAATAATTACTGCAAAAACAATAAAAAAGATAATCCCGAAAATGATTTGACCTTTACTAAACATATGGTTATTTTTATGCAAATTTAATTAAAAGAAAAGAGAACTAACGCACTATTTTTGCATCTGGTTCATAAAAATAAAATAGAAATTAGAGAGTACTATGAAAAGTAAAATTGAAGCTGTAAAAGCATTTCATACCGCATTTAAAATCGGTCATAGAGAATCGCCTAAAGCAGATTTAGGATTGGCAAAAAACACATTGCGTTTTAATTTAATGAAAGAAGAAAATGAAGAATATTTAGAGGCCGCCACTGCAAATGATTTGGTAGAAGTTGCTGATGCTTTGGGGGATATGCTGTATATTTTATGTGGAACGATCATAGAACATGGTATGCAACATAAAATAGAAGAGGTATTCGAAGAAATACAACGAAGCAATATGAGTAAATTAGGAGCAGATGGACAGCCTATTTACAGAGCAGACGGAAAAGTACTTAAAGGCCCTAATTACTTTAAGCCAGATATTGCTGCAATACTTAAATCTTAAAAAGTCCCCTTAGCGTGTTGTGTCATGAAACACAATAGATCTAGATAATACAAAAAAGAGGCCTCGTAAAAGGCCTCTTTTTTGTATTATCTATTATAGATGTTAAATTACACTTTAACACGCCATCCAAAAGGATCTTCTCCTTTATTAGTTTGTATATCTGTGATCCGTTTTTTGAGATAGTTTGCATACGTATCGTCATTTTTAGGCAAATCGTAATCAGTGCCTTTATAGCCAAATCCAGATATTGGTGAAATTACGGCTGCAGTACCCGCTCCAAACATTTCTTTTAAAGTCCCATTTTTAGCAGCGTCAACCACTTCGGTAACTGTAATTTTACGTACCTCTACAGGAATGTTTTCAGCTTCTGCTAATTCAATAATGCTTTTTCGTGTAATGCCATCAAGTATCCTGTCACTTGTAGGCCCTGTTATAAGCGTATCATTGATTCTAATAAATATATTCATAGCACCAGCTTCTTCAATATATTCATGATTGTTGTCATCTGTCCAGATCACTTGCTGGTACCCTTTCGCTTTAGCCAGTTGTGTAGGGTAAAATTGACCCGCATAGTTACCTCCAGCCTTAGCAAAACCAACACCTCCATTAGCAGAACGTGAATAGGTCTCTTCGATAAGTACTTTTACGTCTCCAGAGAAGTATGCACCAGAGGGTGCTGTACAAATAATAAATTTATAAGCATCGGCAGGCGAGGCATGAAATCCATTACCTGAAGCAAAAATAAACGGACGTATATACAAAGAGCTTCCCGCTTTTGTTGGAATCCAATCTTTATCTAATTGTAACAACGCTTTTAAACCTTCCATAAAATAAGCCTCTGGCAATTCTGGAATGGCTAAACGATGAGACGATATATTAAGGCGTTTACAGTTTTGTTCAGGTCTAAATAACCAGACATTATCTTCAGCATCTTTATAGGCTTTCATACCTTCAAAGACAGATTGTCCGTAGTGGAAAATCTTAGCTGATGGATCTAAAGTTACAGGTTGATATGGCATTATCATTGGCTTATGCCATTTACCATCTTTATAATCGCATACAAGCATGTGGTCTGAAAATACGCTTCCAAACGTTAAATTGTCAAAATCTACAGCAGTGATGTTGCTAGATTCTGCTTTTATAATCTCAATGTCATTGATTATAGCACTCATGTCTTGTTATTTTAGCCTACAAATTTATAAAATTCATTGTCAAAATGCTGCTATATTCATATAATATGCGTTAAAAAAGAAAGTTTTTCTCAATGCAAGTTATAATACCCCTGTTAATGTGGGTTTTAGTGCCCGTGTGATTTGCAGTTGCTTCTAATTGACAGTTCATATAGACCTATAAACCAAAGCAATATCTTATGTGTGTTACGGTAAAACCATACAAAAAAAGCATGGTATTACCATTAAATAAGCGCTAAGACATTTGTAGGCGTGTTGCACTAAAGCAGAGTGCTGTTATCTAAAGGTATAGAAAAGGAGATTTTTACCTTTTAAAAAAGGCTAAAAATAGCATCTACGGTTAAAAATTTAGGACTAAAATCATAAAAAGTATCAAGGATAATCCTTTTCTTGTGCTAGAAATAATTTTTTTAGAAAACTTCTAAAAAAATGACGTTATTGGTTTGCGGCCACTGCGTTTTTAATATAAGATGACTTTGAAACGAGAAATTATCACAACTGCAGATGGTTCTACAACCATTCATATTCCAGAATGGAACGAGCACTACCATTCCAAGCATGGAGCCATTCAAGAGGCATACCACGTGTTTATTATGCATGGGCTTCGATTTATAATCGATAGACAGAGTGCTACATCAAATGCACTTAAGTCCATTTCTATATTAGAGATTGGTTTAGGTACAGGTTTAAATGCTTTTATCACATTTTTAGAAGCAGAACAATACCATTTAGCTGTCGATTATGTAGGAGTGGAGGGCTATCCTGTGGCTTTAGAAGAAGTGAAATGTTTAAATTATGCTTCAGCCTTGAAGGTGAAAGAAAAGCATGCGCTATTCGAAAAAATACACACAGCAGCCTGGGAAGTACCATTTGAGTTGGGGCCTGGTTTTTCACTAACCAAGCAACACAAAATGTTTCATGACATTCAATCTAAAGCACAGCATGAGCTTATTTATTTTGATGCTTTTGGAGCACGTGTGCAACCTGAGTTATGGACAGAGATAATTTTTGCTATCATGTACAAGGCCTTAAAAGCTAATGGCGTTTTGGTAACTTACTCTGCTAAAGGTAGTGTACGACGCGCCATGCAAGCCGTAGGTTTTAAAGTAGAGCGATTACCTGGGCCTCCAGGGAAACGCGAGATGCTAAGAGGCGTGAAACCTATCTAATACGCTTTAGTTATTAATTAATGTCTATATAAGTAGACAACTTCTGTTAAATCCTCTATAAACTTTAGTTAAATACGTATTGCTTTTTGTAATTTTAGTAAAAAAAGAAAATGCGCATTTTAATTACAGGAGCTACAGGTTTAGTAGGGCAGGAGATCGTTAAACTATGCCATGCTAAAGGCATTAATGTAAATTATTTAACCACTAGAAAGTCTAAGATTTCTAATGAAACAGCATACAAAGGGTTTTATTGGAATGTTGAGAAGAAAGAAATAGATACAACTTGTTTTGATGGTGTACAAGCTATTATACATTTGGCTGGAGCTTCTATTTCTAAGCGATGGACAAAAGCCTATAAAAAAACGCTTTTGGACAGTCGTGTGGAAAGTACGGCACTTTTAGTAGAAAGTTTAAAACATAAGCCCCATACCATAACTCAAATAGTAGCGGCGAGCGCTATTGGTATTTATCCAGATTCTTTAACAAATTATTACGACCAAAACCATGATAAGGCAAGTCGTTCTTTTCTGGGAGACGTTGTAACAGCTTGGGAAACTGCTGTAAATGCATTTAAAACACTAGATATTAAAGTGTCTAAAATCCGTGTAGGTCTAGTATTGTCTCAAAAAGGAGGTGCTTTAAAAGAACTTATAAAGCCTATAAAGTTTGGTTTAGGCGCTGCTTTTGGATCAGGTAAGCAATGGCAGTCTTGGATTCATGTAGAGGATTTGGCGCGCTTGTTTTTGTATGTGTTGGAAGCAGGTTTAGAAGGTGTGTATAATGGTGTTGCACCTAATCCTGTAACTAATATAGAACTTACGAGAACAGCAGCGAAAACACTAAAAAAACCTCTATTTATGCCTAACATCCCTAAGTTTTTAATGCGTTGTGTACTTGGTGAAATGCATATTATTTTATTTGAAAGCCAACGTGTAAGTTCTAAATTTATAGAAAATAAAGGCTTTACATTTAAATTCCATCACCTTCAACCCTCCTTAGAGGATTTGTTACTTGAGTAGCATAAGTTTATAATATTAGTGGTTATTTTTGATTGGTATCAGGTATAGTTTAAACTAAGCACTTTAGTTCACTTCGCTTTTGCTTCTAGCAATACTTACGCTAACAACATGTCAAAATAATGCACAAATGATCACACTATTTCCAAGTTAACAGCTCATAAACTTGGCTTTATATTTACCTAAGCTTATTCAATGAAAAATCAAGACTTGAACTCAAACAAATCTTGATTTTTAAAATGACTTTTTTAAGGATCAACTAAATATTCATTTCCGAATATTCTTCTGAAGGCTTCCTTGACAAAACAATTTTTTTGCCAAAAATGATTATTTTAGTATGGTTTTTCTTCAATTTTATAGGTCTTGATTTCAATCCCTCCTTCTAAAATATGAAAACGATATTTATTGGTGAAAATAATGGGTTAATTATAGCTTACATAATACACATGAATTACTTTTCTAAGTAGGTCTATCTTAAAAAAGTTTTGATGGTAGATTTTTAACTTTAAACATATAAAACCACCGTTAAAGATGGTGGTTTTATATGTTTAAATAAACTTCATTGTGTTACTTTTTTGAGATTCTTCCTATTAGGATTACTTCAAGAAAAGGATCTAATATCGATAGGTAGAGTTTATTTGTATTTACCAAAAATGTACTAAATCTACTCAAAAATATCGTAAATTAAAGACGGATTGAAACAAAAGAGATGAAGGCTAAGATTAGTAGTAAAGGCATTTTTGATATACTCTAACTACTGTGTTGCCTTGAATAGACGTGTGAACTATTTTTTTATTTCAAGTAACTTTTCTATCGCTAATACTTTTTCTGTTAGAGATTCAATAGATTTATTTTTAAGTTCAAGATCTGCTATTTTCTTTTCTTGAGCAATAGTGTATAAAGTTAATTCTTCTATTTTTTGAAGCAGTTGAATTTGAAAATCGCCAATATTAACACCATTTTTCTGCATGGTTTTGGCAGATGCAATTTCTGGAAGATGTTTATTTTTTTTAATATGTTCTTCTATAAATTCTAGTGTTGGCAAATTATAATCTTTTTCAAAAACAAAATCAGCAGTTGGTGTAGCTGTGATTTTAAGTTCTTTAGATTCTATTTTACCTAATACGCGAACATTTCCATTAGGTTTAAATTTAACTTTATGCTCACCGTTTAATGCAAAACCTATGCCTTGTCTTTTGTTGATATTAATGCCGTATGCAGAATTGTCAGAAGGTCCTATAGCAGGATCAGCAGGAGAATAAGAAGAAGGAATTTTTAATTCATCAGCCAGGGTTAACTGTCTTGTAATGAGTTCACCTCTATGTGTAATTTCAGCAAGGTGTTTACCTCCAGCTACAAAACCAAACGCAGTAGCCGCTTTGCCATTAACGAATCTGCGTCTTCCATTAATATTTATTCCTGTGTTACTAGCAAAATAGTCAGAAACTATGTGAGGATTTGTTAGAGTCCCAGCTAATTCAGAGGCTCCGTATACTTTAATTTGATGGGTAGCAAAAAGATATCTTGCTCTAATATCCCCCCCCTTGCTAGATTTTGTTACATTGTCATAATAACCCTCTACGTTTAGATCACCTCTTACATTTAAACGAGGGCTTCTTATGTATGTATCGCCTCTTTTAGTTATAAATAGACGTGATTGACCATCAGTTACCATAGATATACCTAAATTTGATAGGGATAAACCATTACCAGAGTTGTCATTTAAACCTATACTAGGGTCTAAAGGATTTCTATTAGAAGGTAAACGTATTTCATCGCCCACAAAGAGGTTTCTCAATCGGATATTTTTAGATGTTTCTAGTGTCCGTCCTTCGTCAGCTTCTTGTAGTTGAGCCTGTATTGTTATACTAAAGAGTAATGAGGTAAGAATTAAAATAGAACTTTTCATTTATGGAAATTTAGAATTTTTGATAAAAAACAAATATATAGATATATTATCTTGGTTAATTAGGGAATCTCCTTAGTTTTATAAGGGAAAATTATTTTTTTTATAAAAAAAGCGGTCTAAAAAGTATTTAGATGGTCTTTTTCTTGTTGTCAATACTGCTTAGCGATGGTTTTTTTTGTATAAATTAAAAAACAAACTCAAGCTTTTTATCTATACCATTTCACCTTTTTGAGGTTGTACGATATTACAATTAGTCCTAATTCGATTTCAGCTTTTTCAATTCCCTTTAACATAAAGCATTTCAAGTTCATGTTTTGTATTATGTTTACAAAAACAGCTTCGACATCCCTAAATTTGCGTTTGCAATGGACTATTCCTTGATTGGAAAACAATTTTTCTTTAACCTTGATTTTTAATCTTACTAAATTGAGGTTTCTCTTTATGATTCGTTTTTTTGGGGAAACTAAACCATCATAACTAGCAGATAAAAAATTTAACTAATCTTGATTCTATGTCTAGAAGATTACATGTAGATTTATAGGTTAATTTACTAATTATCGAAATTTTAAACAAAAAAAAGACTGCCTTTTCAGACAGCCTCTTATCGTTTATTTTAAATCAATAGGTTTATCAAGAAAACATATCTTTTACTTTCTCAAAAAATGATTTATCAGAGCTTTCTGGTTTTGGAGAAAAATGATCATCCTCTAGCATAGTTTCAAAAAACTCGCGCTGCTGTTTATTTAACGTTTTTGGCGTCCATACATTTACATGTACCAATAAGTCTCCTTTGCCGTATCCATTTATACTAGGGATTCCTTTACCTCGTAAGCGTAAAATTTTACCAGATTGCATTCCTGCTTCTACTTTTATACGTACTTTACCTGTAACGGTTTCAATTTCTTTAGAAGTTCCCAACACGGCTTCTGGAAAGCTAACATACAAATCGTAATGCAAATTATCCCCTTCACGTTGTAAATTTTCGTGATCTAACTCTTCAATAGCGACTAGTAAATCTCCAGATATACCATTGCCTGGTGCCTCGTTTCCTTTGCCAGAAACCTTAAGTTGCATACCATCTACAACACCCGCAGGTATTTTTATAGATACGGTTTCTTCTGCTAATTTTAAACCTTGAGCATCTGCATCGCTCGGTCTGTTATTAATAACTTGGCCAGAACCACTACACACATTACAAGGAGAAGCCGTTTGCATACGTCCTAGTATCGTATTTGCTATTCGAGTAACCTGCCCAGAACCATTACACGTAGAACATGTTTTATAAGTTACGCCAGACGCTTGAACTTTTCGCTTTACCTTAATTTTCTTTTCAACACCATTGGCAACTTCTTCTAAAGTTAATTTTACACGAATACGTAAATTACTTCCTTTAGAACGGCGTTGACCGCCGCCGCCGCCAAAGCCTGAAAAACCACCACCGAAGCCGCCGCCAAAAATATCTCCAAACTGACTAAAAATGTCATCCATATTCATGCCGCCATTAAAGCCGCCGCCTCCGCCGCCTTCAAATGCTTGATGACCAAACTGGTCGTAACGTGCTTTTTTATCGCCGTCACTCAAGATTTCATAAGCTTCTGCCGCTTCTTTAAACTTAGCTTCTGCAGTTTTGTCATCAGGATTTTTATCAGGATGAAACTCTATCGCTTTTTTTCGATACGCCTTTTTTATTTCACCAGCACTAGCACCTTTACTAATGCCTAATACCTCGTAATAATCTCTTTTTGCCATGTTTTTATTTTATTGACCAACAACTACTTTAGGGAAACGTATAATTGTATCCCCCAATTTATAGCCCTTTTCTACAACATCTACAATCTTTCCTTTTAAGTCTTCTGAAGGTGCTGGAATTTGCGTTATCGCTGTATGTACATCTGCGTTAAAGGCATCACCTTGGGCCACTTCTACCACAGATAGGCCTTTCTTCTCTAGTGTAGATAGAAGTTTTTGATAAATTAACAACACGCCTTTTCTTAGCTCCTCAGCTTCTTTATCATCTTCAATATGAAGTAATGCACGTTCAAAATCATCTAAAACAGGGAGCAGTTCTATCATGACTTCTTTTCCAGCTGTTTTGAATAACTCTATGCGCTCTTTAGATGTTCTTTTCTTATAATTTTCAAACTCAGCAAACAAACGTAAAAATTTATCCTTTTCCTTTTGAAGCTCTTCTTTAAGTTGATCTTCGACAGATAATTCTTCCTGAGTCTCTTCATTAACCGCTTCTTGGGAAGCTTCTGTTCCTTCAATATCTTTTTCTAGGACTTCGGTTTGCTCTGCTTCTATATCTTTTACTTTCTCTTTTTTACTCATTTTATTCGTAATTAGTACTGATTACATTATGCAGTCAAAAGTACTGCCAATATTGCTAAAATGCCATATTGTCACCAAAAATAATTTAGCCATTTTTTGTTTAAGTGTTTTTGTATTCTGTAAAACAAATTATGTACATTTGAGTCATAACACTAAAATATATAAAGACATGAATTCTAATTTAAAAAACATACTATCTGCATCAGCTATAGTATTAACAATAGTATCTTGTAAAGAAAAGGCTAAAGAAGCCGAAACAACAAAAGTAGAAGACGTTAAAGAAATAAAAGTAGAAGCTACAAAATATAATGTTGACATTGATGCTTCTACTATAGAATGGAAAGGCTTTAAACCTACAGGATCTCATAATGGTTCACTAAAGTTACAATCTGGTATTTTAAGTGCTAATGGCGCTAAAATTGAAAGTGGAAGCTTTGTTATCGCAATGAATTCTATTACTGTATTAGATATTCCAACAGATAATGAAGGGAATGCTAAACTTACGGGTCACTTAAAAGCTGAAGATTTTTTTAATGTTGCTGCGTACCCAAATGCAAGTTTTGATATTACAGGACTTACCGAAGCAGAAGGCAAAACAATGTTATCTGGAAATTTAAAAATTAAAGAGGCTACTCATAATATCTCGTTCCCTGTAGCTGTGACAGAAAATGCAGGTCAATTAATATTAACGAGTGAAACCTTTACAATAGACCGTTCTAAATGGAACATTAAATATGGTTCGAAATCGTTTTTTGATAATTTAGGTGATAAATTTATTAATGATGATATAGAGTTAAAAGTGAGCGTAATCGCTAAAAAATCTTAAACTTTGTTTTAATAGTTTAAAATTTAAAGAGGCTGTCTTAAAAGGCAGTCTTTTTTTGTTTAAAATTTTCGATAATTAGTAAACAAAGCTATAAGTCAACATATATTCTTCAAAACTTATGATCAAGTTCAGTAAAGTCTTTTACCAGCTGGTTATGAGCATTTAGTTTCCAGAAATCATCCCATTCGTATTGTAAATACTATTATTAATGCCTTAGATCTTTCTATTTTGGAACAAGGTTATAAATGAGGAAGAACTTCTAGCCATCACCCTAGAATACTTTAAAGGTTATTATTTTACTTGTGTACTTTGTATTCTTCAGGAAAAATAGGGTAAGCATTTAATCTGAACATTCATTTTATGTGATTTAGTGGGTAGAGCAATCCTGACCTTAATACTATTAATGACTTTAGAGCCAAAAGCTAAATTATACTAAAAAAAAATAGGTCTTCCAATATTGAGGTGCATAACAAACAAGAGGCAAAATTAAATGGATATGCTAACATGATGAGCAAGAAAAAGAGGCCGCCTAAATACTTTTAGACGGCCTCTTTTTTATTAAAAAACGATTCTAGCTCTATTTACAAGCTTCTAATTTAGACATGTAATTAGAGGTTAGATTTTTTAGAGCATTAATATAATGTGCTTTTATAGCAGGATCACTTATTCCTGTAGAAGGTGTACTTGCAGAATGTGTTAAAGTTGTATTACAATCACAATCTTTTAAAGACGTATTAAAGTGTTTTAAATTCTTAGATAACACATTTTCATACTTAGTGATTAGGGCTTTCTTTGCTAATAAGACCCGTTCTTCTTCTTGTTGTTTTAGTTTTTGCTTTAGAGCAGCTTGTTTGGCTACAAGTGCTTTTTGTTGTTGTTCTAATTTTTGTTGTTCTCTTTCAAGTGCAGAAAGAGCATCGGCATTATCGCTACTAGAAACTAGTGCTTCTGCTACTTCTTCATCGGTATACGTATCACAATTTTCCACTTCATCTAAAATAGTTCGCGTAGCTTCTTTACCGCGTTTTACAAAAAAGCGACCATCTTCATAGGTTTCTGCATCGTCTGTTTTTACAAGTATCTCCATGGCCTTATTGGTGAGTTCTATGGCTTTTACGCAGCCACAGGATTTTAAATGCTCTAAAGATAGTTTCATAGACTCTACAGAACGGTTTGCAGAATATTGTAGGTGACTTATGTTTGTAGCATCATATGCTTTTTTTACATGGGAGTAGGCACTAACCACATAGTAATTAGCGTCTTCACATCGCGATTGTGCATTAATCATCATAGATGCTAGTAATATGATAAAAAAGTAGTAATTTTTCATTGTTTTTGGGGTTTTGCTTAAATAGTACGAACAAATATATTGTATTTTATCGTATTTTTTATACATTTCATCTAAAAAATAAATTAAGAATCTTTAAACCTCTAAAAAAATGTCTCTTATGAAGCACACAGATTTAAATTCATATAAAGTAACCTCTAAAATTCAATTGCATACATTGGCAAATAAAGTAGTTATAGACGATGCCGAAAAAGAATTGAAACGCGTTAGAAAAAAGTTAGGAAAGCTGCAAGACACTTTGTATGCACATGGTAAATATGCTGTTTTAATTTGTTTACAAGGTATGGATACTTCTGGAAAAGACAGTTTAATACGTGAAGTGTTTAAGGAGTTTAATGTAAGAGGTGTAGAAGTACATAGCTTTAAGGTGCCTACAGCGTTAGAACAGAAACATGATTATTTATGGCGCCATTATATCGCATTACCTGCTCGGGGTAAATTTGGTGTTTTTAATAGAACACATTACGAAAATGTTTTGGTAACACGTGTACACCCCAATTATATTTTAGGAGAGCATTTACCCGATGTAACTTCTGTTAATGCTGTTAATGAGGCTTTTTGGGACAAACGTTTTGAACAAATTAATGCCTTTGAAAAACATATTGCAGACAACGGAACCTTAATTTTTAAGTTCTTCCTAAATCTATCTAAAGACGAGCAAAAACGAAGATTACTGAGACGCTTAGAGAAACAAGAAAAAAATTGGAAGTTTTCTCCAGGAGATTTAAAAGAGCGCAAATTATGGGACAGCTATCAAACGTATTATGAAGATGCCATAAATAGAACCTCGAAACCCCATGCGCCTTGGTACATTATACCTGCAGATGATAAACCTTCGGCCCGCTATATCGTAGCACAAACGATTTATAAAACTTTAAGCGGGTATTCAGATATTGTAGAGCCAGAACTTGAGCCTAAAATTAAAGCAAACTTAGACGCTTATAAAGAAGAATTGAATAATGAATCTTAACGTGTAATATTTATTGACCTTTCAAAAAAAATCCTAATTCAATTGTTATGAATTAGGATTTTTTTTAATTGCCCTCGGTAGAAGGTACGTGTTGATAGGCACCAATATCTGGAGCCATTGTTCTGTTTATGTTTAAAATGTCTACAGGCACTTGGGCTGCAAAAGCTGTATTAGCAGTGCCTATGGCAGGCGAATTCTCTTCTAGTGTTAGTATGCTCTCACTTGTATTAGTGAATCTTGGGTCTTGATTAAAAATCAAATTTTCATAAAGTGCTGTATTTGAAAAATCGTAATTATCATCATCAGTGAAACTAGAGTTTGTATCTTGAAATCGCACTAAACAATTTGTAAACTTAAAATTAAAAGCAAGACTAGCATCTTCTATTTCTTCCAGTAAAAATTCTGGATTGTCATTACCATAAATAATACAGTTATTAAAATTCGCTTCAGATAATTCTGCAACTGTGGCAACGTTGTCTGCATCTAAAACAAAGTTATTTACAAGTAAAGAGGGTAGGGGTCTAAAACTATTTTCCCAATAATTTGCAATGGTGCAATGCGTAAAATTATAGCGTCCTCCAAGTGTGGCAGCAAGCGAAGCTTGACCAGAGTTATTAATAACTACATTTTCGCCTCTAATAGATGTATTACGACCTAAAATACCAAAACTTCCAGAATTGTATATTTGAGAGTTTGTAATGGTTAATTTATCATCAGCAGCATCGGCATCTCCATCACATAAAATACCCACAAGACCATTTTTAACAGTCGCATAATTAAAAATATTATTGGTACTGCCTTCAAATAACCAAATAGAGCCCCATTGTCCTGGAACATCGGCAAAACCAGGTTCTAACCTGTCACCTTCAAAAATAACTTCATTTTCTAATTTTTCTTGATCCATACTTAGCGTACCATTAACATGAATAGACGCTCCGGGTCTTACAAAAATACCAGAGTTTTCATGAAAATGAATGCGTGCACCTGCTTCTATAGTTAAAACTTGTCCAGAAGGTACAGCTGCATAACCATAGATAACATAGGGTCTATCGTTAGTAAATGTAAGCTCATTAGAACGTAAATCACGACCTTGTAGGCCTATATCAATGATAGAATCGCTTACAGGTAATGTTAAATTGTCAAGAACTCTAGTGGCATTATTTCGATTAGGAAATATAAAAGTGGCATCTTGTATTAAAGTCACCAATTCTACTTTTTGAAAATTACTTCCCGAGTCGAATTCTACTTGGTCTGTAAATATAAATTCATTAGTTGTGCTTCCCGTATTAGAGAAATCTACTGTAGTTTCAACAAAAATAAAAAGACTATCGTTGGCTAATAATTCTACATTTTCAAAGGTTTTACCAGGAACACCATCTACATTAAGACGGTATTGAGACGCTTCTCCAGATGCTAAACCTAAATTGGGAATAACAATATCATCGTCTGATCTATTGTAAACTTTAAAATTATAAGTACTAGAACCTATATTTGTAAACACCGTATCTAAAAAGAGAGTATCTCTAGAAAATTCTAGGGCTCCTGTGCTTCTAGAAAACTCAAAATCCTTTCGGCATGAACTCCATAAGACTAAAAAACAAATTGTAATAGTAAAGTATATGTATCTTTTCATTCTAGCAAAATAAAATATGGCTAAAAATATAACTTTTGAAACTAAGATTTAGTATGATATCTATTTTAAAATTTAATTTTCAGGTGTAAGAGACGTTAATTTTATAAATTCTTTGCTGTAGGCTACAAAAATGTCCAAGAGCTTTAGTTTAGAGTCTTCAGAAAGCAAGTTCGTATTAATTTTTTTAGTTTCGCAATAGTCTAAAAAAAGAGAGGGATTATCGATATTGAGATCTTCTCGTAAGAGTTTCATCGTAAAAAAAGAGTCGTTTTTAAATAAAGAATCCAAAGCTTTAACCTCTAAATAGGGTGCTTTTTTCGAATTTGATTTATGTTTAGAAGCGAATATTTTTTTTGCCAAATACACAAAGTCTAAACCGTATTTCGAATGCTGTTTATACTTATGCGGATTGTTTTTAATATCTCTATTAAGACTTTTATTAAGTTTTTGTGTAAATGTTTTAGTGTTAAAATTCTCAGAGCTTATAATAACTTTATTTAAAGTATTTATCTTTTTTTTGACTTCAATAACAGAGATAGTATTAAAATGGTTTTCTGTAACTTTAAGTATTACGTTATCATAAAATACAGAGTTAAAAAAAAGTGTGTCATTTACAGATGCTCTAATTTTAAAAGCACCGTTATGATCTGTATAGGTCTGGATCTGTTTGTTAAGGTTAGCAATTTTTAGGTGTTTTACACTGGTATTATTATCGTAAACAATGCCTTCTATATGTTGTGAATAGATGCTTAGCGGTAACATAAAAATGATAAAGTATTTCATAAAACATTATATAGGTTTCCAAATTAAATGCATTTAGAAACATAGAAGTCATGTATTAAGAGACTTTAACACGTAATTAATGAAGTCTTAACACTATGCTAAAACATACCGAAACGTCTAAACTCTAAGGACATTATTTTAAACCATAACTTACACAATGTCTAATTAATAATATGGGTGCCGTTAGCTAATTTTACAGCATAAATTGAAGCCTCATGTTTAAATTTTTCTTTGTAAAGTAGGGTTGTTGCCTCGGTAAATTGCTTAACATGTGCTGTTGCTACTAAATTAATAGTGCAGCCCCCAAAGCCGCCACCCATCATTCTAGCGCCTAAAACAGCAGTATGTTTCCTAGAGGTTTCAACTAAGAAATCTAACTCATCACAACTTACCTTATATTTTTTAGATAACCCCTCATGAGAGGCATACATTAGCTGTCCTAAAGCTTTGAGATCATCATTCTTTATAGCTTCAGCTGCCTTTAAGGTTCTTGTATTTTCTTCTATAACGTAAAGCGCTTTATTATAATCTTCAATAGAAACGTCATTTTTAATACGTTCTAAATCATTTACAGAGACATCCCTAAGGGCTTTAACGCCGAGCTGTTTAGAGATAGTTTCACAAACACGACGTCTATCGTTATACGCACTGTCCGATAAACTGTGTTTTACATTTGTATTAATAAGTACGAGTTCGTAAGCTTTAAAGTTAATTTTATACGGTGTGGCATCAACGTTTCTACAGTCTAGATGCAACGCGCTATCTGCAATACCAAACATACTTGCATATTGGTCCATAATACCACATTTAACACCTACATAGGTATGTTCAGCTTTTTGAGAAATAAGAATCATCTCTGTTTTAGATAGTTTTAAATCGAATAATGTATTCAATCCAAAAACGACACTATTTTCAAGAGCGGCCGAAGACGACATACCTGCTCCAAGAGGAATATCACCTTCAAAAATAATATTAAAATTGGCTATAGGAAGACCTCTGTGTTTTAGTTCTGCTACGACACCAAGGACGTAGTTTTCCCAATGGCCTTGGGGTGCTGGTTGTAGTGCGTCTAAGTTAAAGGTGACACGACTGTCTTTATTTAAAGCAATAGCAGTAGAATGCCCAGAATTACTTTTTTGCAGCGCAGCGTACACGCCTTTGTTGATGGCTGCAGGAAATACATAACCATCATTATAATCGGTATGTTCGCCTATTATATTGATGCGACCAGGAGAAAAAAGTAGTAGTGGTGTGGTATTAAATAATGCTTTAAATTTTGCTTCTAACGCTTTAGTAGTTATTGTGTTCATTGTTAGTTATTCTTAATGCTTAAGTCCCATGTAATACTATGTGTAGCACCAGGGTTTAATGTGTCTAGCCCAATAGCGTTGTTAAAACTGTCTGATACGCCTGTAGTTTGTTCAATAGCGATAACATTGGGTTTAGGAGGCGTATATATTTGTAAAAAATTATTTGTACCAGAGGCATTAAATTGTAATGTATATTCTGGCGTTTTAAAAAGTACTGTATCTGTAGCTAAAGCCCAACAATCATCAAATTTTTGATCTTTTATATCTAATACGGTTTGACCTTCTATTTGTGAAGTGCCAATTGTAATGTTACGATCATCTAGAAGCATTTTGCTACGACTATCAAAACGAACCGTACTTTCAGAGAGGTTTGTTGTTGCAAAATAGGGATGCCAACCTAATGTAAACGGAAAGGTGGCATGAGACTTATTAGTTATGCTCATTTTTAAAGATAATGAGGACGCCTCTATGTGGTATTCTAGCTTGACTTTATAGGCATAAGGAAAAGCAAGAGGGGGGTGTGCTTCGTTATATTCTAAAGTGACTTTTGCAAATTTGGCAGTAGCTTCTGTATGCAGAACCTTAAAGGTCTTATTAAAAACTAAACCATGTAATGCATTTTGTTCTGCTTCAATATTTTTATCAAATTGATACGTTTTAGTTGCAAAAGTATAGCTGCCATCTTTAATTCTATTCGCAAAAGGAAATAAAATAGAAGATGCATAAGTATTCGCATAACCTAAAGGCGATAAATCTTGTATAATTGCATGTGTGCCTATAGTTAACTTTTGAAGGCTTGCACCTTGATTTAAATGTATCTGGGCATGAACTCGATTTTTAGTGTTTTTAATCTGTAAAAGTTGTGTTGATTCTGAATGATGAATTGTGTACAATTGGTATTTATTTAAAGAGAGTGTCTAATAATAATATGGTTAGGGTTTTCGATGTGGTTACGTTCATTGGTTGAAATCATTTTGGCTAAACGTTTTCCCATAGCCGTAAAGTCTGTCGAAATAGTTGTGATGCCATCTGCAACAACGTCTTTTAATAAAGTATCATTGTAGGAGATAAGACCAACGTCTTTTGCTATAACAAGTTCAGATTCCTTGATTTTTTTTACAATTTTAAGTAAATCATCATCATCTGGGATGATATAGAGTGCTCCAGGTTTAGGTTGAGCATTGTCTAAGGATTTTAAGATTTCAAAAGGAATATCCTTTTCATTACAAAATGTTTTAAACCCCTCTAACATTCCAATGGGTTGTTTTTCTTTAGAAAACACGAGAAACAGTTTTTCGTATTTACGAATAACATCTGAAACACTTTCTAAGTTTGCTAAAATATCTTTTTTGAAATTTTGATAAATACCAGAGTATTTTTGTAATTCTTTTGGCATTTGATCCAAAATATAAACTTTATCATCAGGAAGCTTATCAAGCACCGTTTTAGTATTACTTAAGTTGGCAGGCATGATCACATAATAATTATAGTCGCCAATTTTATCAGCAATGATACTGCTAAAAACATCAAAATTAAAATGATGAAAGTAAATGTCAACATCAATACTTTTGTCCAAGTTTTTAATAAAAGCGTTATAAAGGTCTTCTTTAAACGTATTTAATTCATCAAAAAGTAAAAATACTTTTTGCTTTACGTCAATTTTTTCACTTTTAATATAGTTGCCTTTACCTACAACAGATTGAATGATGCCTCTGTTTTTAAGTGTGTTAAAAGCCATAAGTACAGTGTCTCTAGATAAATTATATTCGTCTCTTATACTGTTTATAGACGGCAACTTATCCCCTTTTTTAAGGTTCCCAGATAAAATAGCCGTTTCTACAGAAGCAATTATTTGTTTATACTTAGGGACACTAGTTCCTTTTTTAATTGTGATCATTTTTTATTAGTTAGTGGTTAGAAATCAAAAATACCCTACTATTAGCTACTAGTAGCTAATAGGTGGTGTAGGTATATAAAAAGTCGATTTTGATTGATCTTAATTTTTTTTTGGAAATATAAAAATTAAAATACTAAATAAAGCATGTTAATTAACATAATATTAGTAAAGTGTAGTGCAATATACGATTATTCTAAAAATTGAAGCGCTTTTTCTTATATATCGCATTTTGTGTATGATGAAAAGCTTTTTTAAGAGTAATTGTTCTTATGGTTTCAGTTCATTATTTAAAATAATACTATTATAACTGCTTTTATGTATCTGTAGATGTTAATTTTTAAGAAAGCAGATACAAAGGTTAACTCTTTTTAGTGTAGAGCACTAAATGTAGTACTTTGGAGATTTTATTTATAAATGAGTACTAAAGTATTTTCCTCTTTTTTTTAAAAGTATTATTTTGGCATGGTTATTACATTAGAACTATTTATAATTTGCCCTTTATGCGATCTATCCTATATCTATTTTTACTTTTATTTTATGTTACACATGCTCAACATAGTACCAGTCCATTACAAAGTGTTGATGCTGAAGCTCAGAAAGTTTGGGTAGATAGTTTGTATAATACACTATCATTAAAGGAAAAAATTGGACAATTGTACATGGTACAGGTCATGTCTAATCAAGATGCTGCAACAAGACAGACGGTTATAGATCTTATACGGAAACACCACATTGGAGGGATTATTTACTCTAATGGCGGGCCAAAACGTCAAGCACGTCTTAATAATGAATTACAATCCCTATCTAAAATACCAATGCTCATAGGTATGGATGCAGAATGGGGTTTGAGCATGCGCTTAGATTCTACATATGCATTTCCTTATAATATGGCATTGGGTGCTATAAAGGACAATAGATTGGTAGAACAAACAGGGCGGCACATTGGCGAACATTGCAAACGTTTAGGTGTGCATTTTAATTTTGCACCAGTAGTTGACATCAATACGAATCCAAAAAACCCTATTATTGGCAACCGTTCTTTTGGAGAAGATAGAGATAATGTGACCGAAAAAGCATTGGCTTTTATGAAGGGTATGCAAAGCGCAGGCGTTTTAGCCAATGCAAAACATTTTCCAGGACATGGAGATACAGATGCCGATTCGCATTTAACGCTACCTACAATTAGTTTTAATGAAAAACGTATAGATTCGGTAGAATTATATCCTTATAGAAAGTTAATCGCAGAAGGCTTATCTAGTGTTATGGTAGCGCATTTAAATGTACCTAGTTTAGAACCAAGAGAAGGCTATCCTTCGTCATTATCAAAACACATTGTAACCGATATTTTAAAAGAACGTTTAAAATTTAAAGGCCTTATTTTTACAGATGCTTTAACCATGAAAGGCGCTTCTAATTTTAGTGATACAGGTGCCATAGATTTAGCAGCATTTAAGGCTGGTAATGATGTTATGCTCATGTCTGTAGATGTGGGGATAGGTATTTCTAAATTTATAGAAGCGTATTCTAAACATGAAATTACAGAGGCGCGCTTAGCACATTCGGTTAAAAAAATACTAATGGCAAAGTATAAAGTGGGGCTACATACATACGAGCCAGTAGGGTTATATAATTTAGATGCGGATTTAAACCGTCCAAAAGATGATATACTTTACGAAGAGCTCTTAGAGAATGCTATTACAGTAGTTAAAAATGAGAGTAATATATTGCCAATTAAAGATTTAGAAACCAAAACAATAGCGTATGTACCATTTGGAGACGATGATGGGAGTCCTTTTTTTAATAGCCTACGAAAATATACTAAAGTGCATAAAATTGAGGCGAAAACCTTAGAAGCTTTAAGTAGTGCACTAAAACCTTATAATACTGTGATTGTAGGATTTCACCGTTCTAATGCTAACCCATGGAAAGCCTATAAATTTAGCAAAGACGAACGTATATGGTTGCAAGAAATTGCTAAAAACCATGATGTTATATTAGATGTCTTTGTAAAACCGTATGCTTTGGAAGGTCTAACATCTATAGAGGCTTTAAAAGGGATTGTTGTAAGCTATCAAAATAGTAAAATTGCTCAAGAAAAATCGGCGCAACTCCTATTTGGAGCTCTTCCTTCTATAGGCTGTTTACCAGTATCTATAGGCTCATTTTTTAGTGCAGGTGATGGTATTGAAACGAAAGCGATACAGCGTTTGGGCTATACGGTTCCAGAACGTGTAGGGATGAGTTCTAAAAAATTAAAACGTGTAGATTCTATTGCGCAAATTGCTGTAGATTCTATGATGACGCCCGGGATTCAATTGTTAATTGCTAGGCATGGTAAAGTTATTTATAATAAGAATTTTGGAAAACATACTTATAAAGGTAAAGAGAAGGTTACTTTCGATGCTATTTATGATGTGGCTTCGCTAACTAAAATTTTGGCAACCCTACCTTTGGTAATGGAAATGCAAGAAAAAGGATTACTATCCCTGAGAAGTAAACTGTCTGAATTGTTACCAGAATATAAAGATTCTAATAAAGCAGACATTACGGTACTTGAAATGCTGTCTCATTATGCGCGTTTACGCCCATGGGAACCTTTCTACTACCGCACATTAGACAGTATTACAAAACGACCAAGTTCTAAATATTACAGCACTAAAAAAACTAAAAAGTTTAATATTGAAGTCTATAATAATTTGTATTTAAGGTCAGATTATCAGGACTCTATACAAGGCATTATAAAAGACTCTGAGTTATTAGAGCGCCTCCGCTACCGTTATAGTGATTTTCCATATTATATTTTAAAGAAATTTATAGAAAAGCATTACGACAAAAGGTTGGACGAGTTGGTGCAAACACACTTGTACCAATCCTTAGGTGCTAATTATACAATGTATAATCCGTACCGTAAAAAAAGTAATAAGCATATCGTGCCTACAGAAGAAGATAATTATTATAGGTATGGAAAGGTGCAAGGTTACGTTCATGATATGGGCGCAGCAATGCAAAATGGTATAGGCGGTCATGCCGGAATATTTAGCAATGCTAACGATGTTGCTAAGATCATGCAAATGTATTTGCAAAGAGGCGCTTATGGTGGCAAACGTTATTTGAAAACAAAAACTGTAGACGCGTTTAATACCTGTTATTATTGTGATAAAAATAATAGACGAGGCGTAGGGTTTGATAAACCTCAATTAGGGGATTCAGGACCAACTTGTGGTTGCTTATCGATGACAAGTTTTGGGCATTCTGGGTTTACAGGCACCTATGCATGGGCAGATCCAGATCAAGATATTGTATATATCTTTTTAGCGAATAGAACGTATCCTACTGCGGGTAAAAATTTATTGCTAAAGCGAAATATTAGAACAGATATACAACGCTTTATTTATGAGGCCATAGAAGAAGATTAGTGTTGTATTTAAAATAGTGAAAAAATTGTAAGAAGTCTGGCCAACTTTAGTTTAGGGAAAAAAAAGAAAAATGAGAATAGGGATTGTATGTTACCCAACATTTGGGGGTAGTGGTGTTGTTGCAACAGAATTAGGATTAGAATTGTCTAAAAGAGGACACGAAATTCATTTTATAACCTATAACCAACCCGTGCGGTTAGAGTTGTTGAGTAATAATGTACATTACCATGAGGTCAATGTTCCAGAATACCCTTTATTTCATTACCAACCTTATGAGCTCGCTTTGTCTAGCAAGCTTGTTGATATGGTAAAACTTCATAAAATTGAAATCTTACATGTGCATTATGCGATTCCGCATGCCTATGCCGCTTATATGGCTAAAAAAATTCTAAAAGAAGATGGGATCCATTTGCCTATAGTAACCACATTACATGGTACCGATATTACCTTAGTAGGAAGTCATCCTTTTTACAAGCCCGCAGTTACGTTTAGTATTAATAAATCTGATGCCGTGACCACCGTGTCTCAAAGTTTAAAAGAGGATACCTTACGTTTATTCGATATTGAAAATGAAATTTCTGTGGTTCCTAATTTTATTGATTTGGATAAGTATACCCATGGGTTTAAAGATTGTCAGAGAGGCATGATGGCTAACGATAATGAAAAAATCATTACCCATATTAGTAATTTACGCCCTGTAAAACGTGTTCAAGATGTGATTAAGGTTTTTTATGGTATTCAAAAAGAAATACCTGCAAAACTGATGTTTATAGGTGAAGGTCCAGAAAAGGAAGGCGTAGAACAACAGTGTAGAGATTTAGGAATCTCAGATAAAGTAATTTTCTTTGGAAGAAGTAATGAAATTGATAAAATTTTATGCTTTAGCGATTTGTTTTTGTTGCCTTCACAGACTGAAAGCTTTGGTTTGGCAGCATTGGAAGCCATGGCGTCTGGTGTGGCTGTAATTTCTAGTAATACAGGAGGTATACCAGAAGTAAATTTAGATGGTATTTCTGGTTTTTTAAGTGCTGTAGGGGATACAGATGATATGGTTAAAAATGCATTACACATCTTAAGTGATGATTCGCGTTTAAAATCTTTTAAGGCAAATGCTAGAAAAGCTGCTTTAAAATTTGATCTTCATGAAATTGTACCTCAATACGAAGCAATTTATGAAGATACCTTGTCACGATGTCTGGTGTTATAGTATTAGATATATTAGAATGAAAGGAAAGCTAGAGCTTACAAAAGCGAAAATAGATTTCAACCGTCCATCTAATTAGCTTTGTATACCAGTTTTATTGTAATAGAAGCCGTCTTATGTCTAGAGCCTGTATTAAAAGTACCTCCAGAGAATTTAGCTATTTTTTCTGTACGAAAGCTTGCATCTTCAGTTGCTTTAGAAAGCATTTCAATGTTAAGGTCGTTAAGTTTGGTGTCGTAATAACGTGATACCTCTGAATAAAACGGAATGTTTTTTAATCGACTTACACCATATATTTTCTTTTAATTTTCCTAAAATACTTTTTATTTTTGCGCTCTATGAGCGATAATTTTAAAAATGAATTTTTTGGTATTGGGATTCAAAATGGAAAGACTCCAGAAAATTTAGGCGTGTTATGGCGTTCTGCACAAAATTTAGGTGCGAGTTTTATATTTACAATTGGCAATCGTTACGCTAAACAAGCTTGCGATACGCATAACGCCGTAAATGCAATGCCTTATTACCATTACGATACTTTCGAAACCTTTTTTGCTCATTTACCAAAAGGAGCAAGATTAGTTGGTGTGGAATTAACAGACACCGCAGAACCCTTAGAAACCTTTCACCATCCTAGGCGTTGTGTCTATTTATTAGGTGCAGAAGATCATGGTCTGTCTCATAAAGCGATAGAAAAGGCTCATTTTTTAATTAAGTTTCAATCAAAATTAAGTTTAAACGTCGCTGTAGCGGGAAGTATCGTTATGTATGATAGAGGAATAGCAAAACCAAGATGTTAGATTATGCGCATTTAGAGGCTAAAATGATACGTTTAGTCGCATTGCTATCTGTTGTAAAAAACAAATATAAGTCTCCACCATCTTTAATTTTATATTTTTTACGGAGTTGCTGCACGGTTTCTGGAAAGTTTCTTGTCGTGATATTTGCTTTTGTAATACCTAAACGCTTCATGTTTTTTTTGTTATAAGCAAGAGACTGCTCTATTTTAAAACGTCTTCCAGGAAACGCTATTAAGTTGGTATTGGTATATAAATGTGAATGTTGGTGGAGTTTAAAAAGATGGAGTTGTGTTGCAACTTGATGAAACCCTCCAGACTTTAAAATAGCAGCGTTCGGTTCGTAGAGGTAGGTCAATGGTGGGCTGTAATTTGAGACACTTTGTGCTTCTGCTTCGCGTTCAAAACTAAACGTCATGTTTTGGTGAGCTGTTATATTAACAGTTGCCATGGTGATCGCTCCAGTATAACCCGCTTCCAAGATCCACACTAATTCTTTAACATCATTGTTTACCGCTACGATATGAATGGTTTTAACATGTTTTAACGCATTACTACCAATAGAAATGTCTAGTAGTGGTGATGTTTTTATCATAATCCTCTTAGAACGGCTAAATAAGAATTCCAAATGCTCTGGCACATTGGGGAGACAATCTTTTAGGAAAAACACCTTGCCCTTAGTATCGTGACGCCTAGAGGGATCTACATAGAGCCAATCAAATGTTTTGGGAGTGTCTTTTAGGTATTCTAAGCCATCACCTTTGTAGGTTGTAATGCCTGTTGCGTGTAATTGCTTGTAATTGTGCGTTACTATTTCAGATAATACGGCATTAGTCTCACAGTGTGTAACCTCCGCAAAACGTTTCGAAAAGTAGAAACAGTCAACACCAAAGCCTCCTGTAATGTCTATAATAGAGGTGCCTGAAAGTAAACTTGTCTTGTATTTAGCAGTAACTTCAGAAGACGTTTGCTCTATGTTTAGTGTGTTTGGGTAGTATATAGCAGTGGTGTCAAACCAAGTTGATAGTTTGTGTTTACAGCGTTTTTTAGCGGCTATTTGCGTAATGATTTCTGCAGTGCTTACGTCTGTGAAAGGTGTGCCTTTTAGAGCTAATATGGCAACATCTGTATCTAAGTGTTGCTCTATAAACGCTTGAATATCGGGGTTTAAAATAGAGGGATTCAAAATAGACTATAAATCTTTAGTGAGTGTTTTAACGATTTTGTTTTCCGATAAGAAAGCTTTTAGAATGACCTTTATGGCAGTATATGCTGGTACGGCAATAATAAGTCCAATAACGCCAAAAAGAAGTCCTGTTATTAAGATGACTAAGAATATCTCTAAGGGGTGAGATTTTACACTTTTTGAAAATATAATGGGTTGACTTCCAAAATTATCTACCAATTGACCAATGATAAATACAACCAATACCCAAAGTGTTTTAGGAAGAATAACAGCACTAAAACTTTGCCCTAGATTACTAGTCATAGTGAGTGTAAGCATAAGTGCAACACCAATTACGGGACCAACATAAGGAATGAGATTTAGTAAAGCACATAGAAAAGCAATTACAATGGGATTCTCTACACCAATAATAAGAAGACCAATAGTGTATATGATGAATAAAATTAAGATTTGAAATATCAAACCTATAAAATAACGCGATAATAAATCCTTAATTTTAGTTAAAGACGTTTGCCACCGCGACTCTTTTCCTTTAGGGACTAAGGTTAAAATACCACCTTCAAAAAGGCGACTGTCTTTTAAAAAGAAGAAAGAAATAAACAAAACCGAGAATAAGCCAATACTAAAACTGCCCAACCCTCCCAAAATAGCGTTTAAAAATACCGGTATCAATGAGAAATCGATTTTAGAAAGTAAGTTAGAATCTTTTAAAGAGGCTTCTACATCTACTTGATGCAAATCGAAATAGGTTAGTATTTCTATGTATAAATTTTCTAGATTACCTTGTAATTGGTCGATGTCTAAAAGGGATAAGTTTTGTCCTTGTTCAATAATTAACGGGATAAAAAGTCCAATAAGTCCAATAAATATGCCGAGTAATATCAGCATCGTGATGATTACCGCTAAGGTATTTTTAAATTTTAGTTGATGTTCTAAAAATAAAACCATAGGCCGTCCTATTAATGAAATAACTGCTGCTATAGCGATATAGCCAATTACAGCTTGTATTTTATAAACAAAAAAGAGGAGTAGCAATACCCCACAAAGTATAGCAGTTGCTCTTATAATACCGTTAGCGATCGTTTTAGAGTTCATAAGGGAAAGGATGTAAAGCGGTTATAAAAATTGTTTTGTCATTTCGTAAAGTGCAATATTTGTGGCTTGCACAACATTCATACTGCTATTGTGACCAAACATGTCAATATGAATTGTGGCCTCTGCAAGCTTTAAAATAGCTTCGGATACTCCAAAATTCTCGTCGCCAATAACCAGTACAATGGGACGGTCTTTAGAAAACTGGTAGTGGTGTATAGGGGTGCTGTGTTTTGTGATTTCTAGAGCTATGATTTGATGCCCTTTTTCTTTTAAGCCTGTGACAATTTCTAAGGCATCTGCTGCCAATGTATGGTCTACTCTCTTTTCTGTAGCACGAGATGTTTTAGCCATTTTTCGGCCTAGTGTAATGCCTTTACCACATAGTATCAATTTTTCAATGCCAAAAGCATCAGAAATTCGAAATAAACTCCCTATGTTGGGGGCGTTTGTAACATGATCACATACCAAAACAATAGGGAATAACTGTTTTTTAAAATTAGTGGTATAATGGTTAAGCTGCGTCATTTCAGTTTGAAATTGTTCAATGAATAAGGAGGATTATTTGCATTCAAAATTAGTGCTCGAAAGCATATTGTACAATATTAGCGCCCATTTTAAGTGCTTTTTGTCTTACGTCTTCAGGATCGTTATGTACCTCAGGATCTTCCCAACCGTCTCCCAGATCGCTTTCAAAAGTAAACAAAAGTAGTAAACGCTGGTCTTCAAAGAGTCCCAAAGCTTGTGGACGATTGCCATCATGTTCATGAACCTTTGGTAAGCCAGAAGGGAACTTGTAAGGGCTATTAAAGATAGCGTGTGTTGTTGGTATGTCTATGAGCTCTTTATTAGGAAATACTTTTTTTAATTCTTTTTCTAAAAAAGGAGCCATTCCATAATTGTCATCAATATGTAGAAACCCACCAGACAGCAAATAGTTTCTTAGATTTTCGGCATCATCATCACTAAAGAAAACATTTCCATGCCCTGTCATATGCAATAACGGGTATTGAAAAATATCAGGACTGCCTGTTTCAACGGTTTCTGGTTGAGGCGTAATTTTTGTTTTTATAGTGGCGTTACAAAACGCGATTAAATTGGGTAATGCTGTTGTATTGCTATACCAATCTCCTCCGCCTTTGTATTTCAAAATGGCAAGCTCTTGCGCTGTTACTGCTTGTGTTAAAAATATGTGAAGTATAAAAACAAGCGTAAGCTTTCTATAAATAAAACAACTAAATCTCATAAGTATCAAAAATAAAAATAAAATACCATGCATAAGCTCTTTTTTGCCATAAACCTAGTTTTAGTTATTACTTTATCGTCTATGAATACTATAAAAAGTAACTTGGTCGTCTTAGAGTTGTTTACGTCGCAGGGGTGTTCGAGTTGCCCTTCGGCCGACAAGTTGGTAGATGAAGTACAGACAGAATTTGATGAGAATGTTATTTCGCTGTCTTATCATGTTGATTATTGGAATTATATTGGTTGGAAAGATCCCTTTAGTAAAAAAGCCTACAGCGATAAGCAACGTGCCTATGGCTCTAAATTTTATAGCAGTAGCATATATACGCCTCAAGTGGTGATTAACGGTAAAGAGCATTTTGTAGGGTCTAATAAAGCGACTATGTACAGTAAGTTAAAGTCTTATTTTAAGAAAACACATCCTAATGTAGTTGCTATTAACGCACTCGATAAAAAAAATGGTATTGTAACTTACGATTATAATATTAAAGGCGCTGTAGACGGAAAAACACTGAGAGCTGTACTGGTTATAAAAGAGCGAGAAACGATTGTAAAACGGGGTGAAAATAGAAATAGAACCTTACGTAATACAAATGTTGTTGTTGCAGAAACGTATACACAATTGGAGGCAACATCTCATAGTGGTCAAATAAAAATTCCAGAACTTGTTATTCCTGGAGATGAGCTCGCACTGGTGTTATTAGTGCAAGATGCATCCTTAGATATAACAGGAGGTAATCAAGCCGTATTGTAACTAAAAATACGGTTTAATCCTGATGTATAAAAGCTACAGAGTGACAAGCTACAATTGCTGCTGTTTCAGTACGTAAGCGTGTATCACCTAAAGTAATAGGTTTAAAATTTTGCGCTAGAGCTTTTTTAATTTCATTACTGCTAAAATCACCTTCAGGACCTATAAGAATTGTAATATCTTTTGCTTTAGATGTTTGAAGTTCTTGTTTTAGGCTTGTTTTGTGTTGAGCATCGCAATGTGCAATATAACAAGTACCTGTAAAGTCCTGATTTATAAAATCTTTATAAGATAAAGCAGAATGTAATTTGGGTAAAAAACAACTTAAAGATTGCTTCATGGCTGCTTGTAAAATCCGTTCAAAGCGTTCGTGTTTGATGATCTTACGCTCACTATGATCGCATATAATAGGGGTAATGCTATCAATACCAATTTCTGTTGCCTTTTCTAAAAACCATTCGTAACGCTCATTCATTTTTGTAGGCGCTACTGCAAGATGCAATCTGTAATTTTTTTGATCTTGCTGCGTTTTAGAGCTAATTTTGGCACTGCATTTATTTGAAGTAAGTGTCGTAATTTCTGCTGTAAATAAAGTACCTTCACCATTAGTGATACTTAAAGTATCACCAATGGATTTACGAAGTACTTTCATAATGTGTTTGCTCTCTTCTTTCGAAAACGAAAAATTTGAAGCCGTTGCGTTGAGTTCTGAATTAAAAAAAAGTTGCATTATTTAATAGGTTCTACAATTCTTAGCACTTTTATTTCTGATAATTCTCTTGGTTCATGCGTTTGAATGGCCACATAATACTTGTTTTTAGCAGGCACATTTACTGTAAAAATGTCGTCTAAACCATGTGCATGGTTTAAAATAGCCATTTCTAAGTCTGCATAAGGACTGTTGCTGGTAAACCAACCCGTATCGCCACCACGCTGCGCATTATCATCCATAGAGTATTGGTTGGCTAAAGTACTAAAAGATGTGCCTTTTTTATAGCTTTCTATAAGTGTATTTCTGAGTTCGTCAATACTTTCCATGCTATATTGACTTCCGTCTAGCACAATATAAGATAAGCGGTAATAAGGTGTTTTTGTTTTGTCTATTATTTTGTAGAGTGTTTTTTCATACTCATCCCGTTCTGAAGTCACATCTCCTTTTTCAAGTTGAAACAGCGCTTGTGTAAGTCTTGTCTTATGTTTTTCTTCATTGAATGTTAATATCTTTCCATTCAGTTTGTTATTATGTTTGGAATTTTGCTTGATAAATTGAAAAGCTTGTTCGTGATTTTCAATAGTTTCTAAGGTTTTTTCGGTACTTGTTTGGGCGTTTAAAAATAGGGACGTAGCCGATAAACCGTAGATAAGTAGGTTTTTTTTCATAAGATTTAAATTAAATTTTATCAAATTTAATTTTTAAAGCTTTGCTTTAGTTTAGCGCCTCTATAAGTTTTCAAGAATTAAATGTTAATAACTTTTAATAATTTGTCTTTTTATCGATTTTTTAAAGAGTTTTGTCGTCTTTTTTAGTATTTATGAATTCTGTGCGAATTGAAATTTGAACATGAGCGTATATTAAGCATGAGCCTATTAAATAGCTGTTTTTTCTTAACATTTTAAATGGAGTCATTATTTCTAACAACTCTGGTTTAAAAGTGCTAAAAAAGTATTTTAAAAAGGAGCCTATCTCCTCATACAGAAAGCTTTCGCTATCCAATGGGGATAGGATTATATTAAATGTTTATGTAGCGTGTTAGGGAACTTATAGCTTTAAGCGCGCAGAAGCCATAACGTCTTGAGCCGCAAAATTACCTTCTAAGTACTTTAAATACCCTACAATGGCAATCATACCAGCGTTGTCTGTTGTATATTCAAATTTAGGAAGGTAGGTGGTCCATCCAAATTTTTGTTCCCCATCTTTAAGTGCTTTTCTAATGCCAGAATTCGCAGAAACGCCACCACCAATCGCAATATGTTTAATTCCTGTACTTTTGGATGCCTTTTTTAATTTATCGATTAAAATTCCAATAATGGTGTACTGTATAGAAGCACAGATATCATTTAAATGCTCTTGGATAAAATTAGGATTTGCTTTTGTTTGTTTTTGAATGAAGTATAAGATCGCTGTTTTAAGACCAGAAAAACTAAAATTTAATCCATCTACTTTAGGCTTTGTAAAGCTAAAAGCTTTTGGGTTGCCCAGCTGTGCACGTTTGTCAATTTCTGGTCCTGCAGGGTAGCCTAAACCTAAAATCTTACCACTTTTATCGTAAGCTTCACCCACAGCATCATCAATAGTTTCACCAATAACGGTCATATTAAAGTGGCTTTCTACTTGTACAATTTGTGTGTGTCCGCCCGAAATGGTCATTGCTAAAAACGGAAATGGTGGTTTCTTAAAGCCTTCCTCTTCAATAAAATGAGCTAAAATATGCGCTTGCATATGGTTAACATCTATTAATGGTAGGTTTAAACCATAGGCTAAAGATTTGGCAAAAGAAGTCCCTACAAGTAAACTTCCCATAAGCCCGGGGCCTCTGGTAAATGCAATGGCATCTATTTGATTTTTAGTGATATGAGCAGCTTCTAGTGCTTGATGGACTACAGGTACAATGTTTTGTTGGTGTGCTCTAGAAGCTAATTCTGGCACAACACCACCGTAATCTTCATGTATTTTTTGACTCGCAACAACATTACTTAAAATTTTACCGTTCTGTATTACAGCTGCAGAGGTGTCATCGCAAGACGATTCTATACCTAAAATAAAAATATTTTGTTTAGACATTACTTAAAATTGGGCACAATAATTGTTAATTTTGAAAACAAGTAAACAGTAGTTTCTCTCAAAACAATACCAACACAAAATTAGGCATTATTTGGTTGTTAATAACCAATCAGTTTTAAGATTTAGAATAAAATAGTTTAAATAAATAAGAGCGTATTAAAAAGATATTTAAAATACTATACAAGCTTATAGCAGTTATCATGTTGCTATTCCTTATCGTGGTACTTATACTTTCTATACCTCTAGTACAAACACGATTAGGATCTCATGTTACAAAATTACTAAATAGAGATTTTGAGACACATATTAGTATAGAAAAAGTAGGGCTGCAATTTAATGGAGATGTAGAACTTAAAACCATTTATATAGAAGACTATAAAAAAGATACACTTATAAGCATTAAGGAATTAAATACGTCTATATTGAGTTTTCCTAATCTTTATAAAGGCCGTTTAATTTTTGGCGATATCGATATTATCGATTTGGTTTTTAATATTAAAACCTACAAGGATGAAACAGAAACTAATTTAGATGTTTTTGTGGATAAGCTAAGTAGTAAAAAACGATCGGCTAAAAAAGTAGATTTTTTAATGTCTTCAAGCGATGTTTCTATTTATAATGGTGTTTTTAACCTTATAGATGAAAACAAAACAACAACACATCTTTTAAAGTTTAAAGACTTAAATATCAATGCGACCAATTTTTTAATAAGTGGTCCAGATGTAAGCATGCGTGTAAATACGCTATCTTTTAAAGATACCAGAGGTGTAGCCGTTAAAAACTTAATGACCAACTTTAAGTATACCGTTAATGATATGACTTTTGATGATCTTGAGATTCGAACACATAAGTCGGTATTATCAGGGCGTTTAAAATTCTTTTACGATCGTGAAAATTTAAAATACTTTACCGATAAGGTCACTTTAGAAGCTTCTTTTAGAAATTCTGAAATCCTTTTAGATGAACTCAATACATTCTATAATGAATTTGGTAAACATCAATTTGCAAATTTTAACGTAGATCTCTCAGGTACTTTAAATCATTTAAAAGCAAAAGGGTTGCAGCTTAAAACGAGTCGGAATACCGCTGTATACGGAGATATAATTTTTAAGAACTTATTTAGTACAGCGCCTAATGATTTTTTAATGGATGGTAACTTTTCAAATTTAAGTTCTACCTATAAAGATTTGAGAGCCTTATTACCCAATGTATTAGGCGAAGCTATTCCTTCTACATTTGACAGACTGGGGCCGTTTAAAATTACAGGAACATCTCAAGTTACAGCAACAAAAGTCGACGCAGATCTTAGAATACGTACGGGACTTGGTTTTATAGATTCTGATTTACAAATCACCAAATTAAATGATATTGATAATGCCTCTTATAAAGGTAATATTGTTTTAGATACGTTCGATTTAGGAACCTTTATCGGTAATAAAAAAGTAGGGCAGGTGTCTTTAAATTTAGATGTAGATGGTCATGGTTTTGTTGCTCAAACTATAGACACAGAAATTAAAGGTAATATTTATCAATTAAATTACAATAATTACAATTACAACAAGACCATTGTTTCAGGAAAGATTCGCAATAAAATTTTTGATGGAATTTTATTAGTTAACGATGAAAATTTGAAATTAAAATTTAATGGTTTGTTTGATTACTCAGAAGCTGTTAACAAATACGATTTTGAAGCAGAAGTCGACTACGCCAATTTAAATGCACTTAATTTTGTGAAAAAAGACAGTGTCTCTATTTTAAAAAGTACGGTAAACATTAATATGAACAGCAGTACTATAGATGATGCCTTCGGGAGCATTACCTTTAGAAACACATCTTATAGAAATGAAAATGACATCTATAATTTCAAGAAATTTGAAATCGCGTCTAAATTTGAAGGCAAGACCAGATACATTGATATAAACTCTCCAGATATTATTGAAGGAGGCATAAGTGGTGAATTTAAAATTAAAGATATTTCTAAGTTGTTTCAAAATGCAGTGGGGAATATCTATACCAATTACAAACCATTTAAAGTGGCTGAAAATCAAAATTTAGATTTTGATTTTAGAATCTACAATAAAATTATAGAAGTGTTTTATCCAGATGTAGAAATAGGTAAAAACACATTTATAAGAGGTGCGTTAGAAAGTGAAGCCAATAAATTTAAGCTTACTTTTAAATCTCCTCAAATACGTGTATTAGATAATTTTGCAAAACAGATCGATCTTCAAGTCGATAATAATAACCCCTTATTTAATACCTATGTTGAAGTTGATAGTATTAATACTAAATTTTACAACGCTTCAAAGTTTAGTCTTATTAATGTCACGGTAAATGATACACTGTTTATGCGTTCAGAATTTACAGGGGGTAAACATAATACAGATAAATTTAATCTTAGTTTTTACCATACCATAAACGAAGCCAATCAATCTGTAATAGGCTTTAAAACTTCAGATGTTACTGTTAAGGATTACAAATGGGACATCAATACAGATGATGATCGCTTTAATAAAGTCTCGTTTGCCAAAGATTTTTCTGCTTTCGAAATAGATAAATTTAGGATTAATCACGGTAATGAAGAGATTAAATTTTCTGGTTTTTTGAAAGACTCTACAGAGAAAGACTTAAAATTGAGCTTTAAAAACGTTCAACTTTCTAAAATTGTACCAGAGGTTGACAGTTTAAAATTAGAAGGTTTTGTTAATGGCAAGTTAGATGTACTGCAAAAAAACGGAAGCTATTTGCCAAACTCCACCGTTGTAATCGATGATTTTAAAGTCAATGATTTTGCATTAGGGAGTTTTAATGCTAAAATAAACGGTAACGAAAACCTAACGAATTACAATGTAGATGTAAGTATTAAGGACGATATTAAAAATACATTTAATATTTTAGGTGCTATAAATGTTGTTGGAAAACGTACCAATATCGATGTAGATTTAAATTTTAATGCCTTTAGTTTAAAACCTTTAAACCCGCTTTTAGCTGGTGTGTTGTCTCAGGTAAGAGGCGATGTTACAGGTAAAGCTCATGTTGTAGGAGATCTAAAGAGTCCTTCTATAGAGGGAGTATTAGATATTGCTACAGGTGGATTTGCGATTCCGTATTTAAATGTAGACTACCAACTCAATGATAAAGCACGCGTAATTTTAAAGGATCAAAGTTTTATGTTTGATAACACAAAACTTACAGATACGAAATACAAATCTAAGGCTGTACTTAATGGCTTTATAAGTCATACAAATTTATTAAAATGGCGTTTAGGTTTACATCTAGAGACAGATAAATTTTTGGTGTTAGATACAAAACAAACCGAAGAATCGCTGTACTATGGAAAAGGGTTTGTTGGCGGTGTTGCAGATATTTATGGACCTACTGAAGAATTGGTTATAAAAGTTGTGGGCGAAACCAAACCAGGTACCGTATTTAAAATCCCGTTGTCTGATACAGAATCCTTTGGAGATAATTCTTTTATACATTTTATCACACCAGAACAAAAACAAGCCAGAGCTAATGGAGAAGCTTTTGTGTTTGAGGAAGTAAACGGTTTGGAATTAGATTTCGATTTAGATGTGACTCAGGATGCCGAATTAGAAATTATTATCAATAAAGAGACAGGGCACGCCTTAAAAGGACGTGGAGTAGGAGGATTGTTAGTAGAGATTAATACCAATGGCAAATTTAATATGTGGGGTGATTTCTCTGTATTTGAAGGGGTTTACAATTTTGCTTATGGAGGTTTGGTGCAAAAACAATTTATTGTCCAACCAGGGGGAACGATCGCTTGGGAAGGTGATCCTTTAAAGGCACAAATTAATATGTTAGCGTCCTACAAAACACAAACCAACCCATCTCCATTGTTAGATAATCCGATAAATAGAAGCATCCCCGTCGAATTAGATATAACACTTACAGGAGATTTAGAACGGCCGCAGCCTAGTTTCGATTTTCAATTTCCAAATGTAAATTCAACCATACGGTCAGAGTTGCAATACCGTTTAGAGTCTGAAGCCGAGCGTGGTAACCAAGCCTTATATTTTTTAGCTTCTGGAGGTTCTTTTCAGAATAGAGGTTCTGGAGAGTTAAATGTTTCTGGAACTATAGCAGAACGCCTTAATGGGATTGTAAATGGAATATTTACCAGCGAAGACGGAAAAATTAATTTTGGATTTAATTACGAAGCAGGACAAAACAGGCCCGATTATCAAACCGATGATAGGGTCGTAGCTACCTTTCAAACTCAGCTCAATGATCGTGTGTTTTTTAATGGTAAAGTAGGGGTGCCTGTTGGTGGTGCAGGAGAAACCCAAACAGTTATTGCAGGAGATTTAGAGATTAGTTTCTTACTTAATGACGATGGGACACTCTCTGCGAAAGTCTTTAATAGAGAAAATAGCATTCAAAGTTTTGGACAAGATATCGGTTATACACAAGGTGCGGGGTTATCCTATAATGTCGATTTTGATACTTTTAAGGAGTTGATTCGAAGTTTATTCAAAAAGAAAGCGAAAGCAACACCTCAAGACGCCGAAAAACCAGAAACCAAGACAGAAGCACTTCCTAGTTTTATTTCTATAAAGCCAACAAATAGCGATAATTAAACATTAAATGACACTTTTAGATTTCGTTTTAGAATTTCATTAAAGTTAACTAAAACGTTATAGTTTCCATATGACATTAAAATATGACTTATGTTATAGAAATATGGTTTTTGTTTAGTAATTTTACTTCGAAAATAAAGTATTACATGTCAGGAAAAATTAAAAAAATTGGTGTTTTTACATCTGGAGGTGATTCTCCTGGAATGAATGCTGCTGTGCGTTCTGTAGTAAGAGCATGTGCGTACCACAACATAGAATGTTATGGTATTTACAGAGGCTATGAAGGCCTTATGGATGGAGATTTCGAACTTATGGATGCCCGAAGTGTAAAAGGCATTATTAACAAAGGCGGAACCATATTAAAATCAGCGCGCTCACAACGTTTTCGTACTAAAGAAGGCCGTCAACAAGCTTATGAACAACTTAAAGCCAATCACATAGATGCTCTAGTTGCTGTAGGTGGTGATGGTACTTTTACAGGAGCCATGATTTTTAATGAGGAATTTAATTTCCCTGTTATGGGTATTCCTGGTACTATCGATAATGATATCTTTGGAACGTCTCATACACTTGGTTTTGATACTGCTCAAAATACAGTAGTAGAGGCTATTGATAAGATTAGAGATACTGCAAGTTCTCATAACCGATTGTTTTTTATCGAAGTTATGGGGCGCGATGTAGGGCATATTGCTTTAAATACGGGTATTGCAGGAGGTGCAGAAGAAATTTTAATACCTGAAGAAGATTTAGGTTTAGAGCGTTTGGTCGAATCTTTAAGACGTAGTAAAAAATCAGGAAAAACATCAAGTATTGTTGTGGTCGCTGAAGGAGATAAAATAGGTAAAAACATTTTTGAACTTAAAGAATATGTCGATGAGAATATGGAAGGATACGACGTACGTGTTTCTGTTTTAGGACACATGCAACGTGGTGGTGCCCCTTCTTGTTTCGATAGAGTTTTAGCGAGTAGAATGGGCGTTAAAGCTGTAGATTCACTTTTAGAAGGCAAAACCAATTATATGGTAGGCTTAATTAACAATAAAATGGAATTAACGCCTTTAGATAATGCCATTAAAGGAAAATCAAAAATTAACTTAGAATTATTGCGTGTCTCAGATATCATGAGCACTTAACATTTATAAACACGATTATGTCAAAATTAAAAATTGGAATTAACGGATTTGGAAGAATAGGTAGAATTGCTTTTAGAGTAGCGGCTTCTAGATCAAATGATATTGAGGTAGTAGGGATCAATGACTTATTAGACGTAGAGCACTTAGCGTACTTATTAAAGTATGACTCTGTTCACGGACAGTTTGATGGTACTATCGATACTAAAGATGGAAATTTAATAGTAAACGGAAATACAATACGCGTAACTGCAGAACGTAACCCAGAAGATTTAAAGTGGGATGCTGTTGGTGCAGACGTTGTTTTAGAATGTACAGGTATTTTTACAACTTTAGACAAAGCACAAGCTCACATTACTGCTGGTGCTAAAAAAGTTGCAATTTCTGCACCTTCTGCAGATGCTCCAATGTTTGTAATGGGTGTAAACCAAGACGAAATTACAGCAGATCATAAAATCGTATCTAACGCATCTTGTACAACAAACTGTTTAGCGCCATTAGCTAAAGTTATCAATGATAAGTTTGGTATTGCTGAAGGTTTAATGACTACTGTTCACGCTGCAACAGCTACACAATCTACTGTTGATGGTGTGTCTAAAAAAGATTACAGATTAGGTCGTGCATCTTTAAATAACATCGTACCTGCTTCTACAGGAGCTGCAAAAGCTGTTGGAAAAGTAATTCCAGAATTAAATGGAAAATTAACTGGTATGGCATTTAGAATTCCTACTGTAGATGTTTCTGTTGTAGATTTAACATGTCGTTTAGAGAAGCCAGCGTCTTGGGCAGATGTTAAAGCTGCGCTTAAAGATGCTTCTGAAGGTGCTTTAAACGGTGTTTTAGGATATACTGAAGAAGGTGTTGTATCTCAAGATTTCGTATCTGAGCCAAAAACAAGTACTTTCGATGCTAACGCAAGTATGGCATTAAATGACGGTTTCGTAAAATTAGTATCTTGGTATGATAACGAATTTGGTTACTCTACTAAATTAATTGATTTAGCGCAACACGTAGGTGCACTTTAATATATAATAACATATCAACTCCATGCAGCTTAACACAAGCCGTATGGAGTTTTTTTATACTTTTCAACTTATGATTTTAATAGTGGATAGTGGCTCTACCAAATCAGACTGGTTAGCCGTAGATAACAATGGTAATAAATTAATGGAAAAGGTACGCACCAAAGGCCTTAACCCTGCAATTTTAACAGAGAAGAAACTCACTAAGATTATTAAGAAAAGTAAAGCGCTTAAAGACAATAGCGCAGCAGTAACTCATGTGTTTTTTTATGGCGCAGGTTGCGGTACAGAAAACCCAAAACAGCTTTTACAAGGTGTTTTAGAAGGTATTTTCTCCAATGCCGTTGTAGAGGTTAACGAAGATACATTAGCTGCGGTTTATGCTACGATTAACCATCCTAAAGAAGCAGCAGTAGTCTGTATTATGGGAACAGGTTCTAATTGTAGTTATTACGATGGCAATCAATTGCACCAACGTGTCAATTCTTTAGGCTATACCTTAATGGATGATGCGTCTGGAAATTATTATGGCAAGCAACTCATTAGAGACTATTACTTTAACCATATGCCAGAGAATGTAAAAGTAGCTTTTGGTGCAAAATACAATATGGATTCAGATTTTATAAAATACAACCTCTATAAACAACCTAATCCTAATGCCTACTTAGCCAGTTTTGCAGAGTTCATGTTTTTACAAAAAGATTCCGAATACACTATTAATTTAATTAAAGAGGGGATTCGTGTTTTTGCTAGAAATATGATATTACAATTTAAAGAAGAATTGCAAACAGTACCTGTACATTTTGCAGGTTCTATAGCCTTTTTTGCGCAAAAAGAAATACGTGAAGTCGCAGAAGAAATGGGCTTTACAGTGGGCAATTTTGAACGTAGACCTATAGATGGTTTAGTACCATTTCATACCAAAGATTTGTAGTTCCTGTAAACTGTTTTAGAGGTATTTAAGCAAACTCAAGTTTACAGTTTAAATGTTGTTGATACAAAAAAACTAAATTAAAGCGAGGACTGTTAGCTAATACTGTTCTACCATGAGTCGCAATTATACCAATGTTAGTAAAAAACGATGAGGACATTCCAGTGCCTTATAATAGGTTTAACGTATAAAACGTTAGGACTATATCATTTACTAAAATCATTTTAATTAGTACTCTACTAATAGTATCGATTAGTCGTTTTTCTGAATACGACTTATACGTGTCCATAATTCATATAAATACGATACTAATGTCGTGCCTAAAAGTGGAATAATTTCATTGTAACAAGGTGTATAGTGCTATTGAAAATTTTTATAAGAATAAATAGCTCTTGCTTTTAGAACAAAATCTCATAAGTTTGGATTTTGACAGACCGTAAAGTTGGTGATAAGCAGATTTTTGTTGTAAGTATAACGAATGGTTTAGAAACTGATAATGGCAAACTTAGGCATTATGTAGACTCTAATATGGCGAATAATAAAGATCGTTTTTTTCCAGACACCTTTAAAGCAACAGGTGCTAAAATACGTTTTGGAGCTTACCGTTGTAAAGGCGGAAAAGCAGATATTTTATGGAGAAATATGGGCATAAACTTTAAAAATGATTAACATCAAGTAAGCGTATTTATCACATGTAAATAGTCTAAATTAGAAACTGCCTGAGACCTAATCTTAGGCAGTTTTTTTGTTTATATATGTGTTAGTTCATACAATATTTAGCTTAAATCTTTGTTTTTGTGATCTATTATTCTAATTACATGAATTACGTTAGGGAGTAGCTTAATTTCCTATATAAAAGGGATGTAGTTGTTATACATAATTGTAATGGTGTTTATATCATGTGAAGTTTATAGTTCAAACAATTAAATATAATAAGCAATAAAAGAAGAGCGCTTAAACTTTGACATAAGGCGTCTTACGAGTAAAAAACAGATAATACATTATTAAATAGGACCATTAGTGTGTACCTGTGTATTGTATCAATACCTTCGATAAAATGAGTACGTTCTAGTGCGTTATAATAGGTATGACATGTTTGGTTAACCGTATCGTTGCTTAATTTATAAAACTATTCTCATTGTTGCATTTAGAATTTAATAGGCTTTGCATAGCAATAGGCAAATTGCATTTCACATATGTAAAATCTTATTTTTAGTGTAATCTAAAGCTTTAAATTAAAAAAAATATTAAAATAATATGATTCACTTAATAGCATTCTATAACTGTAGATAAGTGTGGTGTAAACCATGAAACTACCCTTAACTATTTATGCAATTATTTTGCGAAATGTACACATGAAACGTATTGTATATGGCGGTTTGTCCAAGGAATAGTTTATACATATAGGGGCGCTTTATAATTAAAACTAATACAATCTAAGCGCATACCCTTGCCGGCTTTGTTATACAAAATTAAAAAAGAAAGGCAGATAGAACAGGATAGTACTAATTGTTATTTAAATTAAATTGTTGGTAACCAGGGTTTTGATAATCAAAATCTAAACTAAACTAAAATTTTTAAAAATGAAAAACCAACTACATTTACCAAATGTAAAAACTTTGGCAATCATTGCATTGTCAACAGTTGCAATTTCTTGCTCTAGTGAAGATCAATTAACAGAAGAAACTGATGTGAATGCCATTCAAGAAGGAACTAATGTACCTATAAGCGATAACTTATCAGGAGCGTGTAGTACTAGAGTGTACACGTTTACAAGAAGCAAAGATGTGAATAAGCGGGTTAGCCCAAATATTGATGACAGATCTTGTAGTCATGATTATAGCCAAACCGTAGTTAATGGGAAAACGTATGGCCTGTACCGATTAAGTGGTAATAATGACAGTAGTGATCGCCTTCAAACACGAATAGAGCGGCAAAGTAGAAAAGTTACCAAAATACGAAACGGAAATTTTATTAGAGTATCTGGAACTTGTAGAATTAGAGCTGCTGGTAGTGGTGATAAGCAATCTACTAACAGTCGATTAACTAATAATAATGGAACCTACATTATACAAGCTAAAGGGAAACATACCGGTGGTGGTGGGTCTCCAGATCCTGCAGTGTGTTTGTATGTTGCTAAGCCAATAACGGTAAACGGACAAAGACATTTTGATATTTACCGCGAGCAGGTGAAAGAGCGTGGAGGGACAGGTACCGGAGGTAGAATACTGTATGGACCTTTGAAAAGAGTGAAAGCGGATACAGATTTTTTTGTGAGTATTACCAATGGTTTTGAAACGGTTAATGGAAGGCTAAGACATTATGTCGACTCTAATATAGGTGGCGCACGCAGTCGCTTTTATGTTAAAGATACCTTTAGAGCAGTAGACGCTAAAATACGTTTTGGTGCTTACCGTTGCAAAGGCGGAAGAGCAGATATTTTATGGCGTAATATGGGAGTAGGTTATAATAATAACTAATTTTATAGACGCTTATTTAGCACTTACAAATAGTTAATCTAAAGACTGTCTAAGTATTAATCTTAGGCAGTTTTTTTATAGTTATACGTTTGAAATACCCTCATCTAAACTACTGCATTATATATTCTGTTATATTGCTCTAACGGTTATTTTAATAAGCATAATGCCTTTTGTTTAGTTTTCGGTAATGCCTTACAGTACAATACGTCTGGGCGTGAATAGGGTTTATAACTTTATTTATATGTAATGAAGTACCTCCACTTGTTAGGACAAGGATATACAAGATGAGATTTTGGTATCATATAAGGTATTGGTTTTACGTTTATAAAGCCCTATCTTTTAAAAACAGATCTAAAAACACGATTCATTCAATTAACCTTAGGATTCGTATTTTTGCTCGAAATATAATTTTACCATTTGAAGAAAAATTGTAGAAAGTATCTGTACATTTTGCTGGCGCTTAAGTCTTTTTGATATAAAAAAACAGAGGAAGTCACAGAAGAGATAGATCTTACAGTCGGTAATTTTAACTAGAGACTTTTAAAATGGTCTAGTACCATGCTATATTAAAGATTTATAAGAACTATTTTGTAATGCTCCCAGAACATATCGCCATATACATTTCGAGTACAGATGCTAAAACGGCACTGTTAAAGCGGATAGAAACAGGTATTCTTTTCCCTGAGTTAACTGAGTTTAAAGGTGCCATTTTTTCTGAAGTTACTATTAATCGCTATATCGATGCAGAGCTTCGGCATGAGGATTTTCAGGTAACGACAAACAGAACTACAAGCTTAGCAACATCTTCAGAAGGCGAACGTAAGCGTGCACTTTTAAACCATATTTTAACAGGAGACGTTCCAGAATATTTGGTTTTAGATAATGTTTTTGATTGTTTAGATACCGCTGCACAGAAAAATATAGTCACCCAGTTTACAGCGCTTAGCAGCACAACACAAATTATACAAATAGCGACTAGAGTTCGTGATTTTTTACCCTTTATAACAGAAAAATACCAATTGGATGCTCATGGAAGGCTTATACCATTTCATTTGGAGCAAATAGGCTTGAAGGCCTTGGATACTTACTTTATTAATGATTTGCCTCAACCCTACAAAGTCGTTTCAGAGCAAGAAAACACATTAATTAAGTTAACTAATGTCTCTGTAAATTATTTGGAACGGCCAATTTTGAAAGCGATCGACTGGACAATACAACCAGGTGAATTTTGGCAACTGATAGGCCCAAACGGTTCTGGGAAAAGTACTTTACTAGCTTTAATTTCTGGTGATAATCCTAAGGGGTATCAACAAGATATGACCTTATTTGGTATTAAAAAAGGCTCTGGAGAATCTGTATGGGATATTAAAAAACACATCGGGTTTTATACTTCGGATATGTTGATAGGGTTTAAACGAAAAGATACTGTACTGCGTATGATTGTATCTGGATTTGTAGATTCTATAGGCCTTTACCAAGTGCCAACCGACACACAAATGGCAATAGCCAATTCGTGGTTAACACTTTTAAAATTGTCGCATTTGGCGCATTCCAGTTTTCAATTGTTATCCAATGGGCATAAACGCTTAGTATTAATTGCCAGAGCTATGGTTAAACATCCTGCATTATTAATATTAGATGAACCTACAAATGGATTAGATGATTACGATGCAAAACTATTTGGAGCACTTATCAATAAAATTGCTGAAACACGTAAGACTGCTATTATTTATGTATCGCACCGCCCAGAAGAATATATAGCACCAGACTTTAATTACAATTTAATCCCCTCTAAAAATGGATCTAGAGGTGTCGTAATGCCGTTATAACTTCCAAAAATTAATACGTTTCTGTTTTAATAATGGTACCCTTATTATCATAAGTTATCCAAGTGCCTGTTTTTTTAAACTGTTGTTTCATGCCCGTTTTATGACGTTTTCCATTTTTGTGATACGATGTGTATACACCAGATTCCACACCGTTTACAAATGTTTTTTCGCAGGCTAAATGACCATCATCATAATAGTACATCCAAACGCCATTTGCTTGGCCTTGAATATGCATTCCTGTTTTAGAAACGTTACCATTTTTAAAGTATTCGGTCTGTTTACCCTGTTTTTTGCCGTTGAGATGCTGTTCTACATTATTTAGTTCTCCAGAATCATAATAGCTTTCCCAAACTCCTGTAGCAAGCCCCAAAATATCATATAATTTCAGGTATTTTAATTGGTTATTTGTTTTAAAAAAGCTTTTCCATACACCTGTTTTTTTATCATTTTTAAAAGTTCCTTCCATACATAAATCACCCGAATAGTCACTTTTATAATAACCATTCCGTTTTCCATTATCGTAATGCTCTACGGCATAAATGGCACCGTTTTCATAATAAGATTCCCATTTTCCTGTTTTTAATGTTCCCATCAATTGTCCTTTGGTTTGAAGTGCGCCAGAGGGATAATGACTTTCAAAGAAGGTGGTTTTGGGACTTACTACTGTTGTAGTAACAGACAGCGTTTCTTGAGTTTTTTTAGTATTGCATTGTAAAAACAGGATAGTAATTAGTGATGCTGTACTTAGATGTAATAGCGTACTTTTTATCTTATGAGACCTATAATAGGTATAGTGTTTAGTTGACGTCGCAGATTTTTAAGTGGTAACCAAAAATCTTAAACACTAATGTATGCTAATTTTAATGACATTTATAACCTTTAAAGTATACTTTTTTTAAATGTGAATTTACTCTAGATGTATTTGCTTTTGTAAATGAGGCTTAAAAAGCGTTACATATATCTTAAAACAAAAACAGCAGAATACCAGTAAATGGCTATTCTGCTGTTCTTAAATTAGACAATAAACTATTTATTCTACACTCATTTTACAATTATGAGTATGGCCTTGGGCATCTTCGGTAATAAGTATGTAAATACCTTTTGGTATTTTGTTAATTTTAAGCGTGCTACCTTGTCCCTGAGCGACTTCTAAACCCAATTGATTGAATAGTTTAGAACCAATAATAGGTGCTCCTGTACTTTTAATATGTACTGTAGATGCGTTTGATGTTGGATTAGGAAATACAGATATTGGTGTTGCCGCAATCGCCTGTGTATCCGTATCTAAGTTAGAATTTATAATGCTAAAGTTCATTGCATCTTGATCTTTCGAACTTTCGCCATCTAAAGCCAACCATTTTAAGTTGTAGTTGGCGGCATCTGGTAACCAAGGTGTGTTAAAGCTATTAGCTGCATCTACCGCTAAAAAAGGTTGTGTATCACTAAAATTGGTAATAAAAGTAAAGGCATCGTCTCGTAAAAAAGAAGTCAATGCTTTTGTATTTGTACTTAAAAAACGAATATCTACATTAGAGGTCACTTCAGAAAAATCGATTACCTCATCGTCCTCAATAATTTCTACGAGTGTATTGGTGTCCGCATCGATCATCTCAACTCTATACACAAGAGGTTTGCCATTAGCTATGGCTATGGCTTTATCAGCTTGTAATAGGCCGTAACCAGAGGCAAAGTCAAATCCTGTATCGAAAGTTTCAGTAATAGGATCATCCATATCTAAAGCAGATTCTATAAGAATAGATTTAATGTCTTGTGGTGTTAAATCGGGGTTGACTTGAAGCATTAAAGCGGCTACAGCAGCAGCATTGGGCGCTGCGGCCGAAGTGCCAAAGAAATTATTGAAACCATCTGATTCAGGATCTTGAAAGCCAAAAAAGGAGGTGTTAACAGCATCTGGAGCTGTCAACTCTGGTTTTTGTCTTATTTCTAAGGGCATACGCTCTCCTTTACTGTTACGTATTTTAGGCAAACCGCCATAAGAGGAAAAGTCTTCTATACGAGGCGTACCTCCAAATTCTGGTGAGAGTGTATAATTCATTGCTGCTAAGGTTATAGCACCTTCTGCAGCTCTATGGCCATAAATTGTACCGTTAAAACCTTCATCCACAGCTTCTATATCTCCTTTTCTTAGAAAAACTATATCACCTCCTAAAAAATAAGTGATGCGTTCTGGATTAACGCCGTCTCGTCTTGTAATAACGAGTAGTGCAAAAAGGTCTTCACCCGTTAAATTTTGATAGAATATCCTTTCTAAAGGCACACCAGTATCAAAATTACTTTCTGTACTAGACGCTAATACTTCACCTGTTGCTTCATTTATAAGTTCTATGTCTAAGTCACCTTCAGGTTGTCTACCACTACCAAATATGGAAAAATCATCCCAATGCAATTCTACAGACAGTTGAAGCCCTCTTCGTATTAAAAATAACCTATCAATATTTCCAGAGAGGTACCTAAATACCTGTTTAGATTCATTGTCTACAAGTTCAAATCTATATTCAGATTCGAAAGCAGTTTTACCAAAATTCCCAGCAGCCGAAAAGTAGGCGACACCCTCTGCAGTGACTTTGTCTACAGCTTGAGCTACAATACCGTCTTGGTAGATGGGGGCCGAATTAGAGAGTAAATCATCTACAATAATATCGCAACCTGCTTCTGCAAGTGCCAGTACAGCACTTTCCATTTCTAAAATACCATCTAAAGCACCATAAAAGTAGAGTTCTGCGGCTGGTGCGATATCATGAATAAGCTCTGCCATCGCTCTGCCTTCGTCAATACCTCTTACTACAGATTCTCGAAGTACAACAACCTCTTTAGTGAATCCATTAGGGTTCCCTGTTCCTGGCAAATCACCGTCCAGTACAGATTGCGCTGCACCACCTAGTTTATTGTAAGTGTCTGAAATGATACCAATTCTAATGCCTTTACCGTCAAGGCCTAATTTTTGGCTGATATGGTCTGAAAAGAATGCACTGGCTGCTTGATTTTCTGCACGTCCTAAACTTGTTGTATTTCGCAAGGTAGGTATTACAGCCTTTAAGTAGCGACAGGCTTCTAATTTTGGAAGCTGTTCTATGGGCAAAAAACCAGAAACTAAACCGAAAGTTCTTGTTTTAATGTCTTTAAGGCCTAGTTTTACAAGTTCTGCACGTAAGGCTTCAGTACCTGCTGCCGAATGTGGACGTGCCATTATAGAAATATAGTCTTCATTTACTACCCATTGTTGTTCTAAAGCCTCGGGAATACTGTTAGGCGTTGTTATTTTTTCTAAGCCCATACATCTTAAACTAGAGGGTTTTTCTAGATCGGGCTGCTGTGCATTTAGTGGTATTACCAGCAGAAGTGCTAATAAGATTGTTAATAGGGAGAATTGTTTTTGAGTCATAATTATTTAGTATTTAGATTTTAATTAAAAAAAAGAAGGCGCAAATATGCGTAAGACAAATAAAATATACTGTGACGTACAGCATAGTATTTATGAATCTTCGTTAATCCTACAAACATGTAGTTTGCGCGTCTTTTTTTGTATAGCACGTGGTATATAGAGCCTATACTTGTTTTGTGTTTAGTGTTATTAAAATACTAGAAAGTCATTATAAGTAATTGTAAAAAAACAGTGTATTGTATAGCAGTAAATGTTATAGAATAGCACTGTTTTTGTGAGAGTATGTATCCTGTAATGATCCCTTAGATGGGGCAAAAATAGGTGTTTCGTAGTGTGTTTTTTTTGAAATTAGGCAGTTGCCTTTAGTTTCTAGGTGAAAGGGTATATATGGCCCTAGAAGTGCTTGTTTTTGGGTGCAAACGGTTCATTACCTCTTAAAATGATTTTTGAAAGTGCTTTCAAATACCTTGTAACCAATAGTTTACGTGACATTTGAAATGGACTCCTTTTTTGAGTTTATTTAGAGTACACTCTATTTTCTTGTTCGGCGACTCTTATAAACGTGGTGCGTTTAGTGAGTTCCTTGAGTCTTGCTGCGCCAACATAGGTACATGTACTTCTTAGACCTCCTAAAATATCTAAAACACTATCATTAACAGCACCGCGGTAAGGTACCTCAACGGCTTTCCCTTCACTAGCTCTGTAATTAGCAACACCACCAGCGTGTTTATCCATTGCAGTAGCAGAACTCATGCCATAGAATTTTTTATACGATTTACCATCCCTATCAATGCGCTCGCCGCCACTTTCATCATGGCCAGCAAACATACCACCAAGCATGACAAAATCGGCTCCAGCACCAAAGGCCTTAGCTATATCTCCAGGAATAGCGCAACCACCATCACTTACAATTTGCCCTCCTAAACCATGTGCCGCATCTGCACATTCTATAATTGCAGATAATTGGGGGTAACCTACACCTGTTTTTATACGTGTTGTACACACAGAACCAGGACCAATACCAACTTTTATAATGTCTGCTCCGGATAATAATAATTCTTCTACCATCTCTCCTGTAACCACATTACCAGCAACGATAACTTTATCTGGGTAGGTTATTCTGGTGTGCTTTACAAAATTTGCAAAATGCTCTGAATATCCATTAGCAACATCAATACAAATAAACTGCAATTCGGGATGCGCAGTGAGGATTTGAGACAACTTTTCTGCATCTTTAGTCCCAATACCTGTACTTATAGCAATGTAATTTGAAATTCCCTTGGGAGCTGTTGTTAAAAAATTATGCCATTGTGCACTTGTATAATGCTTATGAATGGCGGTGAACATTTTTTGTTTCGATAAGGCTAATGCCATTTCAAACGTTCCAACAGTATCCATATTTGCCGCCATAATGGGTATACCAGACCATTTAAACGGACTATGTAAAAATTTAAACTCACGTTCTAAATGCACTTCTTTTCTACTCTTTAATGTAGAGCGTTTAGGACGAATCATGACATCTTTAAAACCTAATTTTATATCGTATTCTATGCGCATAATGTTCTTAAGTATTGGTAGCGCTTCAAAATTACTTTTTTTTTGGGATTTAAGCCTGTATAAAACCTAGTTTATAGATGGTATAGAAGTGAATTCACTATTTCATATTAGAAAGGGATACGATTATGCTTTTTTGTTTTTAGAACCAATTTGCTTGTTAATATGCTATCATGAAAAAAGCATATAACAGCTGTGTATTGAGCGATTATATGCTTTTTAAGTAGGAGAGAAGATGTCCTACTGCCTCCAATTGTTATTAATAGGGGTTATTTAAATTTTAATTCGGCAACCAAATCAAATTCATCATTAATAGCTTTGTCTTTTAAGCCATCAAAAAAGCTAGATGAGCCATATTTTACACCAAATTTCGTGCGATCAATTTTTAAAGATGCATTTGCTTTGTCTTTAAACACAGCAATGGTAAATGTAATGACTTCTGTTTTTCCTTTAATGGTAATATCTCCTGTAGCTTCATATGAATTTTCACCAGAAGCTTTAACCTTTGTCAACGTTAATTGCGCTGTAGGATGGTTTGCTACACCAAAAAAATCGTCAGATTTTAAGTGGCCTTCAAGTTGTGTTTTAGAGCCACCACTTAAATCTGTAACGTTAATAGAAGTCATGTCTACAGTAAATGCACCACCAGTTAGACGTCCTTTGTCAAAATCTAAATGTCCAGATTTAATTTTAATTGTTCCGGCATGCGATCCTGTAACTTTATAACCTTTCCAAGTGATATTGCTGTTTGTTTCGCTAATTTCTTTTTTTTCTTTGTCTACAGTTGTGAAGGACAGAGCTGCAAAAGTAAATGCAATTAATGTTATAAATTTTGTTATTGATTTCATAATTTAAAAAGTGTTTGATATTGATTTATTAATTGTGATTATAGGTGAGCTACAAATGTCCACATTATTAAACGTTAAAAAAATAAACTAGATTAACTTTTAGCCGCTTTAAGAAGTTCTCGCTTTATTTTACTTAGAAATTCTTTGGTTATGCCTAGATAAGAAGCAATCATGTATTGAGGAACTCGCTGTTCTATTTCGGGATAGATGGTTTTAAATATAAGGTATTGTGATTTAGCATCTAAGCTAAAACTACGTGTGATTCGTTTTTGCGATGCCACAAAAGCGCGTTCTAATATTTTTCTAAACAAACGTTCCAGTTTAGGTATTAGTGTGTAAAGGCTTTCTAAATTTTGATATGTAAACTGGGCTAAGGTGGTATCTTCTATACATTGTACACTAAAGTCTGCTGCCGATTGGGTAATAAAACTACCAAGATCTGAAGCCCACCAGTCTTCAATAGAAAATAAAACCACATGCTCATGACCTTTTTCATTGCTAAAAAACGTTCTGGTACAGCCAGAAATAACAAAATTAGCCGTAGAGCAAATAGCGCCTTGTCGTGAGATGTATTGGTGTTTAGCATACTTTTGAAAACTAACTTTAGAAAGCAAAAGGGTTTCTTCTTCTGCAGTTAAATCCACATAGTTTGCTATGTAATTTAATAAGGGTTTGGCGTCCATTGTTTACCTCTACTTGGTTTTATATAAAAAGTGTATGAATAAGGTAAATATAGTGAACTTTACAGATGTAAAGTGCCTCGCAGAATAGCAATAGTTTACGCATTAGATTTACCGTTATTAAATTACATTACGAAGAGTATTTGGATAAGGTACGCATCACTGTAATTTAAATTTCGCTCGTGGGTAACAATCTAGAGTCTTCTAAGGCTGCTGTGCGGTGTCCTACATGTTTTAAATAGACTTCACTTTGAGCAAAAGCCATGAATTTAGTAACAGATTCATGTGCCATCAATAACACGGCATCCCATTTTTCTGAGTCGGGACCAATTAAAAAGTCTTTGCTTTTACCGTAATAGATAATTTTGCTACCTATTTCTTCTAACGCAGGTAAGGTATTATCGATATACAATTGGTAAGCCTTCACCCCAGAAAGCGGTTCGGTAGGTTGTAACGGTTCTAGGTTGGTATAATCTGCTATGGCTTTAAACTTCAATAGGTTTAACATTACTAGCCGTCCTTTGTTATGGAATTTCTCGTAGAATGCTTTTCCAGCTTCAGAATTTGCCGTTATATAGGTGTTCATAATCTTGTTTTTAAATTACAGTGTCCATGTTAAATTCTCAACATTATCAATATTCAATTTTTTTAGGTTGTTTTTTACTAAGTCTAAATTATCAATATCTTTTTTAGGAATTATAAAATAAGAGTTCTGAGCTGATTTTATAAAAAAGTGATCTTTCGTCTCAATACTATTTTGTATTTCAGAGGTTTTCGTTTTGTGTTCCTCAATTTTAGAGGTAATTATGATATAATCAGAAGTAAATGATATTGTTTCTTTTTCTCTAAGTCTCTTCGCTTGACTACTTCTAATAGTTTTAGAGTATAGTTTTTTTATTTTGAATTTAAATATTTTCTTAAAAAAAATAAAGGTTAGAATAGAAAAAACACCCATTAAAAGTGCAATTATGGAATTGTTACTATTGTATGAATTTAGTCCTATAAAAACAAAAAGACCGACCAGAATAAACTTAATTTTTAAGAGGTGTTTTATTGATTTTTCATCTTCAAAAGTAAAATATAAATGAAGTGCTAAAAAGTCTTCTTCTTCCAAAGTATATGTTAAGGTCATTATGAGATGTAATTTTATAAATGCACTTCTAAATTAAGCAAATAATAGCTATTTCAAAATTTATATGATATCCTGTAGAGGTACTTGTGGTAAACTCTAAAGTACTATAAGAACGTTGCTTTTTATTGTGCTATTTCTGCTTCTGGGCCTTCTATTTGTTCGAATAATTGTTCTACAGCATCAAATAAAGGCTCTAGTGCCGTAATGATTTCATGAAACGTAACCACGGCAGGTATAGCTGTAATACGTGCTGTTTGCCATGTTTCAAAAGCAAGTTTCGTAGTGAGGTATAAAGCTTTCATTGTAGATACACTTGCTTTAAAATCACCAATCTTTGTGGTAACGGTTGGTCTGCTTTCCGCTAAGAGGCATTTGTTTAGAAAGGCTTTAGTTTTATTTAATTTTTTCTGATTTTCAGGAATATCAAGAAGCCATTGCAATGTATCCAGTTTTTTTAAGACTGATTTGAGGTTTTCATCAAAGGTTTTAAGACTAGGAATGGCTTGTACCTGTTCAGGTGCTATCATTTCTGATGCCAACCAGTTTGATAAATATTCGTACTCTCCTTTTAATTCTGCGAGGTGTTCTTTTTTAACAGCACTTAAACGTATTCTTGAGATGTTATGGTCTAGAGTAACTAAGGCTTCAGTTTTTAAAGGTAAATCTTCACGAACCATATGTTGTTGTTCTATGGTTAAACCAAATAAATCGGCATTAATTACAAGATCGTCTATAGAATTAATGATGCCACCACCACCAGTATAGCTGTCGTCCATTTGGAATTGGAAATGAAATTTTGCATTGCTTTTGGCTGTATCAATTTGAATTTTATAATAGACCCCATTATGAAAACCGAGAGCCATCGTGGGCGTTTGTCGATCTATATTTGCGATAAATTCATCCTTGGTTAAAACTTCTACTTTTGCATAAAAAGGCACTTGTCCTTTGCTAATCCCATCAGTCCCAGGTTTGACTAAAATTTCTTTATCGGCAACAGCCAAATCTACAGCCGTAGCTTTGTCGGCAGGACTGCTGGTCGTTTTCGCGACTTCAGCTTGAGCTTTTGTTTCGGTAGATACATCTAAATAATGCGCTTGATTAAAGATGCCCGCCACAATACCAATGCGTTTGCCTTGGTGTTTGTCCATGTTCTCTTGGGTATACGATTTCTCTTGTTTAAAGAATCCAGAACTTAAAGTTTGTACACCTATAGGTTGGTTTTGCGCATCGACAGGTTTATGTGCATATTTACCAGCACTTACATTTAAGCCTTGGCTTTCAAACGATAAATACGGCGAATTAGGAGCGTCATCTACAATATGTTCTACAGGGGAAGCAGTACCATTGGGTTGGTCTACAGTAAAAATAGAGGCATCATCTTTTGCTCTATTAGCAATGTTATTTACACTCATGCCTCTAAATATCAATTTATCGGTTAAATCTTCTCGGTGTGGGCGCATGGTTGCTTCGTCTGTTGCTTTTTTAGTTCCCATTACTGTAGGGGCGTACGATTTAATTTTGTCTTTGGTGATCTGGTCAAACAGGTAGTTTTGATATGCTGTTCGGTCTACATCTTCTTCGCCGCTTTTCGTTCTATAAGCATCATCTCGTCTTTGTACTCTATTCTGCTTTTTAACATACTTGAATAATTGAAATGTAGTGGTATAGTGTGTGGTTGGGGTTTGTGGTTGCAGGGGTAAGCTAGGGCGAAGAGGATGGCCTATGTGTAAGGCTTTGGCCCCCATAACATCGGCTTCTTTTTCTAAATTCTCATCATCGTTAATTCCAATTTTACCTTTCATTTGCAATGTAGGTTGTACCCGCCCTTGTTTTTGTTGAACAACATGCCAGGCTTCATGTGCAAGATGCCTTTCTTGTCCAGATGCGATATGTATGTTTGTACCCTGTGCGTACGCATGTGCATTAAGCTGGGCTGGTTTATTAGAATTGTAATGTACTTTTACATCATCCATTGCATAACCAGAGAGCTGTTCTATTCCTGTTTTTAAGGTATTAGGTAGTCCCGTACGGTTTGCTTTTTGTAATATAGGTGACTCTTGCTGGGTAGCATAAGTATCTGCCATATCTTGAAATCTACCTACCTGTTGTTGTTTAGGGCTCTTATTGGCGTGACTTTGTAGTGTTTTGAGTTGTGCCGTTTGAGGCCTAAGGTCTCTAAATTCAAATTGAGACTTTTGCATGCGTTGGTCCTTAGTTTTAGTACCCGTTGATAAGGTTTGGTGGTCCTCATTTTTATCTGCTTGTAAATGCATGGCCTGTTCGGTTATTAAGTTGTATCACCTATTTTTTATAGCATGACGCTATTAGCTGTCTCTAATGTAGTAAACTTTTGATTCAGTGCAGGATTTTAAGGTAGATTATGTAGAAATTTTGGAACAGAAGATGCCTTTTTAGGTATTAAACTGTTACTCTAAGTTTTAACGATTAGATTCTGGTTGTAGCATTAGAACAACTTGTTTTAGGTCTATTTTTTAATTGCTTAGGCATTAAAAGAACTTATACGGGAAGACATCCATTTGAAACATTGTATATTCTTAATGTATTATGTGGTTTTTGGAGTGTGCTTTTTAAAAATTAAGTAGATTCTAATTATAACATTACCAAAATTAATTCTACATCTTTTAGGTTTATTTATAAGGTCTCAACGCTTAAATACCTAGAAAATTTGATTTTGTAAAACACGGCATTGTTTTTCTACACTTTTTTAGTGTGTAAATCATAACATTTCCAACAGAAGCTAGGTTGTGTTTTGGGGCGTACCGTTGTAAAAGTGGTAAAGCTGAAATCTTATGGTGTAATCTTGGTGTGAAGTATAAAAATGACTAATCATAGAATGCTGTGATACATTCACGATACTACGTATAAGACGGCTTAAACATTTGTTTTAAGCCGTTTTTTAGTTTTATGGCATTACATTGTTATATGTGTAGCACTATAAAATGTTGCCATATATTGTTACGATGTGTAACACGACTTATAGAAGTTCTTTGGGACTTTTTACAATAGACTATTTATATATTGGTACAATAGACCTGTAGAAATGGCCAAGCCAAAACTCATTAAAGTTCCTATAAGTATGTATTCTGTGAGTTTTCGGTCCTTAGCTCTAGAGAGGTCTCCAAATCTAAAAACAGATTTAGCAGCAATAAGCAGTCCAATGGCACTCCATTGGTTAAGGAGTATAAAGCCAAAAACAAATAGACGTTCTAAGATGCCTATATATTTTCCTGCGTTTTCTAAGGAGTCTTCAGATTTGTCTTCTTCTAAAATCCATTTACTCATTACTATTTTCATAATTATAGATGATACAAAAGAAAGCAATAGCACGGCAAGTACAAGTAGTAAGGCCTTTGGTGTGTATATCTGTTTTAGTTGTATTGCATATGGTGCATTGCTATAGGCTACTAGGCCAATGATTATAAGATGTAAGAGTTGGTCTAACCCAAATAATAGCCTTGTATTAAGTTTAGTTTCGAGGTTTAACTTTAAAAGGTCAATTAACAAATGACTTACCACTATCCCTATAATATAAGGCCAGTAACTTACCTTAAATTCAAGTACAACAAGGAGGGCGATAAGATGTATTACACCATGTAAATAGAAATATTTAGATTTATAAGTTTCCTTTTTTTTAGCTTCAATCCAACGGTTAGGTTGTAATACAAAATCACCTAAAACATGAGCAACTAATAGTTTTATTATTAAGACAATCATAATGTAGAAATGTGTTTAACGTAAAATTGATTCATGGTTATTATTTCTTCATAGCCTCCTCTTTTAAAAGCCTCGCTAATGTTACTTTGAGACCTATTAAGACGTTTTGCTAAGTCTTTTTGAGGTTTATTGGGGTGTTCTATTGCGGTTTTTATGACTTTAGATACCACGCTACTCCAATTATCTACGGTTAAAAGTGCTAATCTAATCATGATATTTAAAGTAGTATCTATAACTTCACTATTTGTTTTTAGAGCCAAAGAATCTTTTTTTAAATTTTCGAAACATTCTCCTGAATTTACATAAGCACTGCCATTAGATTCGGTTATGTTATGTGCGCTGTATGTTTCTTCCCCAAGACCTATAGCCATCCTTACATCGAATGTTTTAGTTTGTTTGAGGGTAGATTTGATATGAATTGCTGCAAGTAAGGCCTTTTTGGGGTCTAAGGATAACTGAAAACTATCACCTCTATATATTTCCCAATGTTTAGGTGTGTTGCCGTAGATGCTAAGTGTCTCTTTTAAAAGTGGTAACCAACTCTTAACTTCTCCAGCTTTGGAATTGATTATATCTCCTGTTATAACAGCTATCATAAGTTTGTTTTTTCAAATATATCCTTTTAAAAGCAGATAAAAAATAATATCTGTTAAAAAGCAGATAATTTTAAATATCTGATGTATAGCAGATAAAATGTATTCAGAAATGCTCTAATCGTTGTCCTAAATTAAAAAAATGCGTTTAATGTTCTAAAGTAAATGTGCCATCGTAAAGGTTGGAAGGTATCTTTAATACCGCAGTAAAATGTACCATACAGGGGCCTCTTAGAGCCATTTTAGAATATTTTTTCCATAATCACATATTTAATACCGTTTTTCTCAAAAACAGTAGGGGTTTGCTTTAGACCAAATTTCTCATAAAAATTAATTTTACCAACTCTAGCGTTACACCAAATTTTAGCAAACTTTTCTTCTTCGACTGTGTGTAATAGGAATGTTAGTAATTGGGAACCAAAGTCCTTGCCTTGAAATTCTTGTAGTGTTGCAAATTTTCTAAATTGGACTTCGTTAGACGATTTGAAAACCGATACCACTGAAATCAATTTTTGATTTAGGTACAATCCATAATGCGTTCCGTTTTTGTCATGAGGCAGTTTTACAACATCTAAGGGTGCATCAGGCCACATGACACGTTGTCTTATCTCTAAAGTTTTTTGAGCATCAATTTCTATAATTTTAGAATCCATAATTTTGGTTTAAAACAGGTGTCAAGGCGTTTCAATGGGGGTTGTAGCAGACGTATCTTTTAGTTTTAAAGTTAGGGTACTCTGGGTTGTGTTATTATAGGGGTCTGACGCTTCAAAAATTAAGGTTATATCCTTTTTAAAATTAGCGCTTCCAGAAAGAGTCATTTTTTTGGCATCAAACTTTACGCCATCTATTTTAGTTTTAAGGACTATGGTTAATTGCTTATGATCAATATCTTTAAAGTAATCCTTAGGCATTGCAATTTCGAATTTTTCGCCATGTTTTACGAAATAACTAGAAATAGGAGTATAGACATAAGGCTTAAAAAGTTTTGATGTATTGGCCCAGTAAATATCAGATTCGGTCAATCCTTTTTTACCAATTTCTAAGCGTGTAAAAAATAAAAATTGATTATCAATGGTTACAAATGGACGCCTGTCCCAATCTTTTGAATTTAGTGAGGCATCAATTATTCTAGGTACAGTCCACTTTTTATGTTTATTTAGGTAACTGATATACAAATCCATCCACGTTGTCTTATCGGTATATCTGCAAAATAGTATATAATCTTCTTTTGGCGCTATAAAAACGCTTTCTTCATCTTTAGGAGAGGCTAACTCGGTAATTGCGGTTGTGTATAGGGAATCGTTAGCCACAAATTTTGAATAAAATAAGTCTGCAGTATGGCAATTTGCTTTGCCTTCACAATGCCTAGTTGACGAGAAGTAAATGGTTCCATCATTTGTCATAGAAGCATTAGCGTCTCTACTAGTCGCACTAAATGGCATTTTACGAATTGTAGACGACTCCCAAGCATTATTTACTTTTTTTATAGTATAAATATCTGTTGCTCCATTAACATTCGTTTTAGAACTGGCATATATTAAGGTCTGTCCATTTGGAGAGAAATAAGGTAAGAAAGCGCAATCATTCTTTAGAGGCTCGAATAGCGTTGGTGGCTCCCAATTTGTAGCTGTCTTTTTTGAGGTATATAATTTTCCACAATTCTCATGGTCTAAGACTCCAAATATAAGTTCTTTGGTATCGGGAGCAAAAGAAATACCATGTTCTAGTCTGCCCTTTATTGAAATGCTATTTGGGGCAAAAATAATAGGTGAAGCACCTGGAGGTGTTTGTTTAAAGTAATTAAGTGAGGGCTTAGGGGGACTGCAGCCCATCACTACGACACTAAGGCTTAAAAAGAAAAAAGGTCTAATCATTTTTAACTGTAGTAAATAGTGTTTCACATGCTTTTTCTCTAGATAAATCTAATTCTAGTTTTTCACATCTCACGCCTAAATCTAAAATTTATTTTTTAATTATTTCGGGTTCATCTTGGTCTACGCCCCAAGGCATTTCCATATCATAGGGTAACCAATACGTGAAAAAAATATCAAACCCCCTTGTTGCTAATTCACAACAGATGGCTTTTCCTATGCCTTTTAGGCTGCTAACACCAGTTATAATTGCGATTTTAGTATTCAATATTATTTTAGTTTTTAAATTCTGTTTACTTATAATAGATGTAATTTATAGTATGATTTGCAGCATTTGGAAGGTAAAAGCTGAAAATAAAATTAGATAGGGGTTTTGTAAATATTCAACATTGTTTAGGGGACTTTATTTCTATTAAAATTGTTCGAATCTATATATAAATGTAATTAAAGGAAATAACGTTAAAATTAATAATTGACCAAGACCAAATGAATGGTCTTGAATTGGAACTATCAATGAAAACAATGTCTCTAAAAAGTAGATAACAGCAATGCCTAAATTTAGTGTCAAAAGCGCATTTTTCCAAACCTTTTTTGTGGCAATCTGGAACCCAATTGTTAAAGCTAGTATCGGTAAGTAAAAGACAATTAGATCGAGTTCATTATATATGTAATTTGATATCCAATACAATTTTTCTGTTTCTCGATTGTTTCCATAAGAATAAGAGAAAGGAACGCTTAAAATTAGGAGCAGAATAAGGTTTAATAAATTAACTATTTTGTGTTTCTTAATATATTTCCAAACTTTTTGCATCATTTATCAACTTACTCACAAAAATAATATTGAATACTAAAATACCAATTCCCCATAGATGTCCTACAAATCTAAAAGATTTTTAAAAACACGAAGACTTTTTAAAGTGATGTAAATAGGTTTTAGAATTGCTAAAAGTTGTTAAAAACGAAACTCCTTGTCATTTCAGTTGTCATAAAAACGGAGCATACACGCATGCAAAGCGGAGTCACGACACATTTCTTTAGGAAAGGGACTAAATTAAACAAGCCTATAACGTGTCGTTAGGACAGCGCTATAGGCCTGGTTGTATGAGGTAAAACTAATGGTGTTATTTTTTAGTTCTTTGGTAATAGCTCACAATACTAGCTTTGGCTAGGGTATTGTTCCATAAGTAGTACCCTACTACTGCAGGATTGGTGTTTTCATTTAATTCGAGTTTGTCTGTTTTTAAGGCATATACTGTAATGATATATTGGTGTATGCCATGACCTTCTGGCGGGCAAGGGCCTCCGTAGCCTTTTGCGCCGTAATCGGTGATACTTTGTATAGCGCCTTTAGGCATTAAATCTAGTGCTGTATTACCCGCGTTGGTTACTAATGTATTACTGTTTGCCGGAATATTAAAAACAAGCCAATGCCACCAACCACTACCAGTAGGGGCATCTGGATCGTACATGGTTACCGCAAAACTCTTAGTGCCTTTTGGAGCGTTTTTCCAAGATAATTGTGGCGACTGATTTTTACCAGTACATCCAAAGCCGTTAAATTCTTCATTAATTGTAGCTTGACCACCAAGATCGGTACTGGATAGTGTAAATGTGTGTTGTGCATAAACCGATGCCGAAAAAGCGATACATACGGTTAAAAGTTGAACTAATTTTATCATAATAGTTGTTTTAAGTATTAATTTATACTGCAAATTTACGCCACTTTATGAGGTTTAGCCTACTTAGAAAGGCTCAAAAAGTAGTGCTAAAAGTTCATTGTGATTGGTATTGCTTTGGCGTAACACCGTATTTGGCTTTAAATGCTTGTATAAAATTAGATAAGTTTTCATATCCAATTTCAGCAAAGATATCTGAAGGTCTTTTTGATGCTTTCGTTAAGAGAAAAGCAGAATGTTCTAGCCGCTTATCTTGAAACCATTTGCTAGGAGAACTGTGAAAATTTTTCTCAAATTCTCTCTTAAAGGTCGACACGCTCATATGAGACAGAAACGACAGTTCTTTAAGAGTTAATTTGTTTAATCTATTGTTCTCTATAGTTTGAATGAACTTTTGCTTTTGATTGTTGTTAATATTAAGTATAGCATTAAGAAAATCGGTGCCTTTTAGGGCTATGAGATACAGCATTATTTCTTCAAATTTTATGCTTAAAAGCTGTTCTTGGATTGCTTTAGACAGTTTAGAAATGTCTAGTAAACTCGCAACGAAACGTTCTATAAACGTATCGTAATGAAAGGCGTATGTAGAGTATACGATTTTTGGAGCTGCCGTTTTGAGTTTAAATTTTTGTATAAATTTTAAAATGTCGTCGTTAGAAAAGAAAAATAGAATGCTACGGTAGTGTTTTGAAGCTTTAGAAAGCTTTTCGGTCATTAAACAATGTCCAGACTTCATGACTAGAAATTGTGTGTTGTCTATGGCATAGGTAGCATTGTCAAAAAAGACTTCTTTGGTGCCTTCTTGAAGAAAGCTAAAGGTATTTTTATGTAATAAAACGTGTTGTTTCTCTATTTCGGTATTACTTTCGTAGTGATACACAGCAATAGACTGTGTTGTATTTAAATGCAGTTCGTCTGGTAGGGTAATTGTTTTCATAATAAGACCTAAAGTACTAAAATTTAGGGAGGCGTTTACAAGCGCTTAAAGATTCAGAATTTTACACGTGTTTACTGGAGTATACAAAAACAACGTTTAAGGACAAGACATAGAGGAATTTTAGAATTGAAAACGAATGGCACAGTTATGAATAGCTGTTAGTTTTCTAGTGCTTCAATAATTAGATTGTAATCGTATTGCAAATCTTCATGCAGTTTGGCAATTGCTTTTTGGGCTAAGGCAAGCTGCCGGTCATACATGTTTTGCAGTTGCGTACTTCTAGAAATAGGCGGATGTAAACGTTGTAGCGTTTCACAAAAGTAGAGCAGTAGCGCGGCTTCTGTTTCCTTTTCTGGAGAGTAGCGGATAAACTTTTTAACATGACGTAAAAGTTTGCGTAAACTCTTTTTTATATAGTACAGATTACTGGTATTGATACTTTGAAATTCGTCGTCTATAAACGTTTTTACTGTTGCTATATAGTTGCTTTCGTCGTGAGATTCAAACAATAAATAGGTAAGCAATTCTTTGTTTTCCTTTTTAAAGCGGGCCAAACGTAAACAGAGTTGCGCCAGTTCGTGATTGGGCAAGGTTTGTAATTCTTTTTTAATCTCAGGAAGATTTACAGCTTTCATACAAACAACTTAAAAGGAATAATAGGCAACGTACATTTTAGCGTAACCTCGGGAAATGACTTGGATTGGTTTCGTGCATAACATCGTAAACTGCCTCATAAATATCTTCTACAGAAGGTTTAGAGAAGTAATCGCCATCGTTACCATAGGCAGGGCGATGTGCTTTCGCTGATACGGTTTTAGGCGTACTGTCTAAATATTTAAAAGCGTCTTGGGTGTTAAGAATTTTGTCTAAAATATAAGCTGAAGCGCCTCCAGGAACGTCTTCGTCTATGACCATTAAACGGTTGGTTTTAGCGATGCTTTTTACAATATCGTGGTGAATGTCGAAAGGCACTAAGGATTGTACATCAATAATTTCGGCAGCAATGCCTATAGCTAAAAGTTCTTTTGCGGCTTGTTCTACAATGCGAAGTGTAGAACCGTAAGAGACTAAAGTAATATCTGTACCCTCCATAAGGGTTTCTACCACGCCAATAGGCGTTTTGAAATTCCCCATATTATTAGGGCGACGTTCTTTAAGTCTATAACCATTTAGACATTCTACAACTAAAGCAGGATCGTCACTTTCTAGAAGTGTATTATAAAAACCAGCAGCTTTGGTCATATTTCTAGGTACGAGTACAAATACGCCGCGCATTAAATTGATAATTCCTCCCATTTGTGAACCTGAATGCCAAATGCCTTCTAAGCGGTGCCCACGGGTTCTTATAATTAGTGGTGCTTTTTGACGCCCTTTCGTGCGGTAATGCAAGGAGGCCAAATCATCACTAATAACATGTAAAGTATAAAGAATATAATCTAAATATTGAATCTCTGCAATAGGGCGTAAGCCTCTTAAAGCCATGCCTATACCTTGACCTATAATAGTGGCTTCTCTAATGCCTACATCGGCAACGCGTAACTCACCATATTTGGCTTGTAGGCCTTCTAAACCTTGGTTTACATCTCCAATAGTACCAGAGTCTTCGCCAAAGATTAAACTCTCGGGATGTTTGTTAAAAATAGCATCAAAATTATCTCTAATAATCACACGGCCATCAACCAACTCAGAACTCTCATCAAAAACAGGCTTTATTTCGGTAGCGTGTAATGCAGATTGATCGGTTTCGCAGTACAGGTGCGAACTAAAACGGGGTTGTACAAAATTGAAATAGTTGTCTATCCAAGTGCGTAAAGCTTCGGTATGCGCTGCGTTACTGTCGGAAATGCTATAGCGCAGTGCTTTTCTAGCATGCGATAAAATATCTTTTCGAGTGGGTTCGCTAATAGCAGCTAAAGTGCTTTTAAGTTGCGTGATAAACACACCGTTTACATGACCTTCAGCAACTTTATCTAATAAGCTAACCAGTTCTTGTTGCTCCTTTTTAACAGGCGTCATAAAAGTGGTCCAGGCTTTATTCCTGCCATCTTTAACCTCACGTCTTATAATACGTTCTATATTGAGTAGGGTTTCGTTGGTCGCGATACCGCTTTCAATAATCCATTGGCGCATTTTTTTATTACAATCATGGTCGGCTTCCCATTTTAAACGTTCCCCATCCTTATAACGCTCGTGCGAGCCAGATGTGGAATGGCCTTGGGGTTGTGTAAGTTCGGTAACATGAATCAACACAGGCACATGAGACGTTCGGGCTATTGTTGCTGCTTCTTGATAGGTTTCTATAATGTTAGGGTAGTCCCACCCTTTAATTCTAAGAATTTCTAAGCCGTTACTGTCTTCTGTCTTCTGGAAACCTTTTAAAATTTCAGAAATGTTTTCTTTAGTGGTTTGGTGTTTGGCATGAACAGAAATTCCATATTCGTCATCCCAAATGCTTATTATCATAGGCACTTGTAAAACACCAGCGGCATTAATGGTTTCAAAAAATAAACCTTCGGAAGTACTGGCATTACCTATAGTCCCCCATGCGACTTCATTCCCTTCTACAGAGAATTTAGAGCCTTTTAAATTATCTAGGGTTCTATACACTTTCGAAGCTTGTGCCAAACCTAATAAGCGCGGCATTTGCCCAGCAGTAGGGGAGATGTCTGCACTAGAATTGTACTGTTTGGTCAAGTCGTACCAATTGCCATTTTCATCCAAACTATGGGTTACGAAATGGCCTCCCATTTGGCGTCCTGCAGACATAGGTTCGTATTCCAAATTGGTATTGGCGTAAAGCCCTGCAAAAAATTGTTCGATGCTAAGTTGGCCTATAGCCATCATAAAGGTTTGGTCTCTGTAGTATCCAGAACGCCAATCGCCTTTGCGAAACGCTTTAGCCATTGCTAATTGCGGTATTTCTTTCCCATCACCAAAAATACCAAATTTAGCTTTTCCCGTAAGAACTTCCCGTCTGCCTAACAAACTGCATTCTCGACTTAATACTGCAATTTTATAGTCGTTTAAAACTTCAGCTTTAAAATCGTCGAATGAAATATTATTGTTTGTCAGCTCGGGAATAGACTCCATATAATGATCGTTAGAATGCACGCGAAATTAGTCATTTTTTGATGGTTTTGCAATAAAAAATCGCCTAAAAACAGGGCTTAATATGCATTAAAACACATATTTTGATTAAAATTATGACAATACCCTATTAAATAACGGTAAAAACTAGAAATAATCTAAAACCAGCGTCTTCTAAAGAGGCCTAGAAGTGATTCTGGATCTACTGTAAATTTAAAACGTATGCTTTGTTCGTAGTTGGGTTGCGCAATTTCCCAACCTAGATTGGAGTATATAGGAAAATACAATTCGAAATAATCGGTAACCAAATTAACGCGAATTCCAGAGTCGTATACAAACTCTGCTGAGTTCGCTCTGTTTTTTACAAAACCGAGATCGCCATAGCCTAAAATGTAACGCCATAGTGTAGTACTTACATTAGTGGTTGCAATCCATTGGTTAGCAAAAGGAATGTCTAATTGAGATTTAAATCCGCCTTCTGCTTGTATAAATTGCTGGCTAAAGAGTCCTGTATCTTCAGAGCGGCCTAAGTAATTATATTCAAACAGATAATCGGTAGGGCGGTCTAAAGCAAAACTAAAGAAATCGGAATCTGCAGCATTGTCATTATTTAAGAACGCACCTCCATAGAATCTTACGTTAAGCTGTCGGTTGCTTTCAAAAAGTTTTCTGTATTCATAATTTAAAGAAAGCTTGCTAAAGGTTTTAGAGAGTTGGTAATCTACATACCACTTGCTAAAGTTTATGAGGTTATCGTTAGAGTGGACGTATCGTGCATTAAAGACACTGTAATTGGGTTCGTCATCACGGTTTACATTAGAAATATCACGATCGGATAGGCCTTGATCTCTGTTAATGTCTAAAAAGCGCAGACGTAATGATTTACGCTTGTTCGACCTAAAATCGTTATCGTCTCTAAAGAAAAAAGATAGTGATGGACTAAAGCGACGTACAAATAAATCTTCTGCAAAGGAACGGTTGCTAAACCGCGCCCCATAGCCTACTGCAAATAAATTACTGTTTTCTATATTATGCGTCATAAACGCAGAAATACTTCCTGTTAAAGACTGAGAGCCTACAGAATACTGAGGTTGTATTTTGTATCTTAAACTACGACGTAATAGCGTCCCGTTGTATACTTTTACTCCTAAGTTTAGACCGTCGTAAATGTTATTAAATTCTACAATGGGCATAAAAAATACTTGATTGTAATACGGGTTTTCTACATCTTTAAATAGTTTAAATTGTATGGGTCTGTTGTTAAACAACCAACCCTTTAGAGATTTCCAGTTGTCACGTAAATTAAATTCTGGTGCTGCTCCATCGTAGTTAAGCACCAGCTTATTAGCATCGTTTTTAGGAATGCTAATGGTTTTTGATGCGCCTATATTTTCTACCCAATATTTAGAAACTACACTATCGTTTTTTAAACTAAATAAGGCGATAGGCATGTTATTATCCCTCTTATTTTTAATGGTAAGTCGAATAGAGTCTTCGGTTTTTTCTACGTTTTCAAATTTGAAATCTATTTTTTTACGGGTTTGCAGGTAGTCTGTAAAAAACCAATCGATATTTTTATCGGTTTTCGATTTGATAAAGGTTTCAAAGGCAGCTGATGATGTGTATTTAAGTTTATTCGTTTTTAAGAAGGGTTTAATAGCGTCTTCTAGCACATCGTTGTTTATAAAATCGTCTAAGTACTTTAAACCAAGACCGGCTTTGTATTTATTAGCAATGTTACTGTTAAATTTTAACAGCGAGTCTTTTCGCATGGTGAGTGGTTGGTCTCTATTGGTACGCGCCATACTCATATAACCCAAGGTGTATTTTTCGTTGTAATACAAGTCGGCAGCATGAAACGCGCGAACGCCCCATATTTTAGCGAGTTTCCCTAAAAATTTGACTTTAGGGTAGTATGTTTCTACATATTTCATTAAGAAATATATTTGTATCCCATCGAACAACCAGTGGTCTTTTCTAGGGTTGATAAGTAGCGTGTTTTCAAGGTAGTTTCTCAGGGCTACTTTTAACAGTTTTAATTCGTATTGAAAGCTGTCTGGATACGGCTTTAAAAAGGAGGGTAATGCGTTTAAACCATATACAGGGTCCTTGGCATTATCAATTTCTGAAACCAATAGTTTTTCATGCGGATAAGCGCCTAAATTGTCAAAGATGTAATTAATGACTTTATCATTGATTAACACCTGATCTACCATCATTAAATTATCGGTATACATGTCTGATACCACTTCAATCGTATTGTTCTTTATAGATTTGAATTGGGGTGCTGTACTGAGGTATAATTTATTCGCATTTCTATCTTTTCCCGAATAGTTACTGGTAGTCACACTGTCTTTAACACTTGTTTGCTCTAAATTGAGTTCTGTTGTTAGGGTGTATTCTGTAGGGTAAGAAATCTCTAGTGTGATGTCTGCTTTTGGTATAAATAAATCGTTTAAGTTTTTATTGCTAAAATAATGCCACTCGCCGTCATAAACCGCAGGGGTAAGGTACCAGTATCTTAAATTTAAGTCATTAGTTTTGGTATAGCCGTAGCCTGTAAATTTGTCATTGGGAAGTTTTACACGATATTCTAAATCTAAGGTGTAGGAGGCTTGTGGTGCTAGTGGTTGTTGTAAATTGACTTTAATAACGTCTATTTGATCTTGCAAACGCACGTAGCTTACGGGACTATTGTTTTGGCGTATGGCTGTAATAGTGGTGTAACCACGTTCTTTATCTTTTGCCAAATGGAACTTATTGATGTATTCTTCGGCTAAACGTGTGGCTAATGCTGTATTTTTAGAGGCGTAACTATGATTCCAGTCGTTTAAATAGATGGCCGTTAGCGTGTCTTTAGAGGTATTGGTGAAAGTAATGGTTTGTGAGAGTGCAATGCTTTTATCTTCTAGGTTAAAGTCTGCTTTTAGGGCAATGCTATTCTGCGTTTGGCCTATAGCGGTATAAAGGTAAAAGAATAAAATTAGGATGTAATTGCGTCTCACGGTAAAGGGGGGTTATAGAATTAAAATCAACACTTAGCCTGTGCTTACAGGCCAAGTGTGAAGGGTATTTTGTTTTAGAAATTTGGGCTTAAGCCTGATTTCTGGTAGAAGGTATCTAAAATAGAAATGACTTCGTCTTCTGTATCTACTACGTGAATTAAATCCATATCGTCGGGACTAATATTGCCATTAGCGTCTAATAATGTGCTTTTTATCCAATCGATTAAACCTGTCCAAAATTTAGTGCCTACTAATATGATTGGGAATTTCTCTATTTTATTGGTTTGTATAAGGGTAATGGCTTCAAAGAGTTCGTCTAAGGTTCCAAAGCCTCCAGGCATTACTACAAATCCTTGAGAGTACTTTACAAACATCACCTTACGAACAAAGAAGTAATCGAAATCTAAACTTTTATCGGGGTCGATATACGGGTTATCGTGTTGTTCGAAAGGTAAATCTATATTAAGACCTACAGAGGTACCTCCACCTAAATGGGCTCCTTTATTACCTGCTTCCATAATACCTGGTCCACCACCTGTAATAACGCCATAGCCAGATTCTACAATTTTCTCGGCTACTTTTACGGCCAATTCGTAATAGGGATCTTCTGGCTTGGTACGTGCCGAACCAAAAATGGACACGCAGGGGCCAATTTTACTCATTTTTTCGAATCCATTTACAAATTCTCCCATGATCTTAAATAAAGCCCAAGAATCATTGGTTTTTATTTCATTCCAGCTTTTATGTCTCTGTTCTTTTCTCATATATTATAATTTCTGTTGTGTAACCGCAGTTACTTTTAATGGTTTTAGTTGGGGTAATGTAATTCTTTTTTTAAAAATTTAGCGGTATAACTTTTTTTGTGTTTGGCCACTTGTTCTGGTGTGCCTTTAGCAACGATTTCGCCACCGCCTTTGCCGCCTTCGTAACCTATATCAACAATATAGTCTACCGTTTTTATAACATCTAAATTATGTTCTATAATAAGCACTGTATTGCCCTTATCTACTAATTTATTTAATACCAGCATTAACACACGTATATCTTCAAAATGCAAACCTGTTGTGGGTTCGTCTAGAATATAGAAGGTGTTTCCTGTGTCACGTTTACTCAATTCGGTAGCCAGCTTAATACGTTGCGCTTCACCACCAGAAAGGGTTGTGCTTTGTTGTCCTAGCGTAATGTATCCTAAGCCTACATCTTTAATGGTTTTAAGTTTTCTAAATATTTTAGGGATATGCTCAAAGAAGTCCACGGCTTCTGTAATGGTCATATCTAAAACATCACTTATATTTTTACCTTTGTAGCGAATTTCTAAAGTTTCTCTATTAAAACGCTTGCCTTGACAGGTTTCACATTCTACATAAACGTCTGGTAAGAAATTCATTTCTATGACTTTTAAGCCTCCACCTTTACAGGTTTCGCAGCGTCCGCCTGTTACATTAAAGCTAAAGCGTCCTGCTTTATAACCGCGTATCATTGCTTCGGGTATTTTAGCAAAAAGGCTACGTATTTCGTCAAAAGTTTTGGTATAGGTTGCAGGGTTACTTCTAGGCGTTCGGCCTATTGGCGACTGGTTAATGTCGATGACTTTATCGATATGCTCTAAACCTTTAATGCTTTTGTAGGGCATTGGTCGTTTAACACCATTAAAATAGTGTGCATTTAGAATAGGGTAAAGGGTTTCATTTATTAAAGTAGACTTACCACTTCCTGAGACCCCAGTAATCCCAATCATTTTCCCTAAGGGTAATTTAACGGAAACATTCTTAAGATTATTGCCCGTACAACCTTTTAATTCTAAAAACTGCCCATTACCAGCACGTCGTGTTTCGGGTACAGCAATCGTTTTTACGCCATTTATATAGTCTGCCGTAAGTGTATGTTGAGAGCTAAGCATTTCTGGGGTGCCTACACTTATAATTTCACCACCGTATTTGCCCGCTTTTGGCCCAATGTCTATTACATAATCGGCGCGCTCTATCATGTCTTTATCGTGTTCTACAACAATTACCGAATTGCCAATGTCGCGCAAGGACACTAAAGAGTTTATTAATTTTTCGTTATCGCGTTGGTGTAAGCCAATACTAGGTTCATCTAAAATATAAAGTACTCCTACCAGTTGCGAACCTATTTGTGTGGCCAAACGAATGCGCTGTGCTTCGCCACCAGATAAGGATTTAGAACTGCGATTTAAACTTAAATAGTCTAAGCCAACATCTAATAAAAACTGCAAACGGGCTTTTATTTCTTTAAGGACTTCTTCGCCAATCTTAAATTGTTTTTCCGAAAGGTGTTCGTCTAGGTTTTTGAACCAATCTGCCAATTCTATAACATCGGTATTGGCCAGTTCAGCTATATTTTTGCCGTTTATTTTAAAGTATAGGGATTCCTTTTTTAAACGCGATCCTTCGCATACAGGACATTTTATTTTGTCCATATAATCTTTAGCCCAGCGTTTTAAAGAGGTCGTTTCTGCAGTTTTGTATTGGTTTTCAATAAAATGTGCAACCCCTTCAAAATCTATTTTATAATCTCTGGTAACCCCTAAGGTTTTGCTTTCTACAGAAAATTTTTCATCACCACCATAAAGAATGACCTGTTTGGCTGCTTTAGGAATGCTACTGTAGGGGTCGGTCAATTTAAAATCGTAGCGCTGTGCTATTGTTTCAAATTGTTTGAAAATCCAACTCTTTTTTGCAGCACCGTGTGGGACTATAGCACCGCTTTTTATGGAAAGACTTTCGTCTGGTATAATTTTAGACGGATTAACTTGGTACAACTCTCCAATGCCATTACAATTATCGCAGGCGCCTTTAGGCGAATTAAACGAAAAATTATTAGGTTCTGGATTAGGATAAGAGATGCCAGAAGAGGGACACATTAAATTTCTACTAAAATAACGTGCTTTTTGGGTGTCTTGATCTATTACCATAAGCACATCATCTCCATGATACATGGCAGTATTTATGGTTTCGGTAAGGCGTTTATCGTTGTCGGCATTAGCGTTAACCACCAAACGGTCTATCACAATCTCTATATCGTGATTTTTATAACGGTCTAGTTTCATGCCTTTGGTGAGGTCTCTTATCTCGCCATCGGTTCTTACTTTTACAAACCCTTGCTTGGCTATTTGTTCAAACAATTCTCTGTAGTGGCCTTTTCGTGAGCGTACAACAGGAGCCAAAATATTAATACGCTTATCCTTAAAATCTTTTAGAATAAGTTGTTTGATTTGGTCGTCGCTGTAACTCACCATTTTATCACCAGAATTGTAACTGTAAGCATCACTAGCCCTCGCAAACAGCAAGCGCATAAAGTCGTAAATTTCGGTAATGGTACCTACTGTAGAACGCGGTGATTTACTCGTTGTTTTTTGCTCGATGGCAATAACAGGAGAAAGACCATCTATTTTATCCACGTCGGGACGTTCTAAACCGCCCAGAAATTGTCTGGCATAGGCAGAAAAAGTTTCAATATACCTACGTTGGCCTTCGGCATAAATGGTATCGAAAGCCAAGGAGGACTTTCCACTACCAGATAAACCTGTAATTACCACTAATTGTTCCCTAGGTATGGAAACATCAATATTTTTAAGGTTATGGACTCTAGCGCCTTTTACCTCTATTTTTTCTTCAAAATTCGTCATAGCAACACAAAGTTGCGAAGTTACGTGTTTTGCGTTTAAGAATAAAGTAGGAAAGTCGTTATAAAGATGTTAAACTTAAAGGAGGCTTTAAAAATACTATGAAAGCTTTAAAATCTTGTAAATACTAGTATTGTACTGTAAGCCTTAGTTTCACTGTAGGTTTGTTTGGTGACAATTAAAACCCTATTCACAATTTATTAGAGGATAGAGCCCATGAAAAATCTTCAAAATAGACTACGAATGAAAAAGTACTTAATACGAACCGTATAGTCCTTGTTTTGTAGATGTATTTAGTGTTTAAAACATTTATTGTTAAGGTTTTAATTTTTTTTGGTTATTCGGTTTTTACATCGGTTATCTCCATACCAAAAAACAAGACTTTATGAAATTTTGGGAGTTTTACTCCAGTATCGACCACTTGCCAATCGGCCCAAGAGGCCTCTAAGCCTTTTATAGGTGTTTGTGCATCCCACATGTTAATACTATTAGGTAGGCCTGTTTGGTCTAAATTCCACAGGTAAGCACTATCATCATTATGGGTTACTAATAAGGCATTTTGTCCGTTAGCCTTGGTCACCATTGCTCTTTTCGTCCCTTTTTTAAAGACTTGAAAAGGCGCTACTAGCCAAAAGGCATCTTTTTTAAAATAACTCTGGGCCTCTGCAATCAATTCCTTACCTAAATCACCTTGAATGGTAAAACCGTGTACATAGGCCTTACTGTTTTCAGGAGTTTCTAGATCTAAATGTATTTTGTATTCTTTCCAGTGTACTTCGCATTTTTTTTCAGATTTGTGCCACTTGTAACGCCGTTTGTTCTTAAAAGTCCACTCAATATAATCGGTACCTACAAAAGCTTCATAATTTAAAGCCATAAGCATTTTTGTAGCCAATTGGTCTGCCGCAGCACCTTCTATACCTGTAGGGCGCTCTTCATGATTGGTATAGTATAAATACCCAAAAAGCAACAGGCTGGGGAGGGTTATAAAAATAACAATGCCAAGGATTATTTTAAGAGGTTTTTTATAAGTCATTAATACGTACGTAAAGTCTGTTTTTCCTGCGCCGAAATTATTAAAAAGCATTGATTTGTTAAAGCATAAACGCTAAAAATCGGTAGTATAACAGTTCTTATGGATGATCTACACTACTACTTTTATATATATACGATACAAATAAGAATTAGGGTGTTTCGTTTGGTGTTAATTCCACTAATTTTTGCTCAGAAAAATGACTTAAGGCCTCAAAAAACTGTGTGAATTCCGATTCGAAAGCTTTATAGTGTGTTTCTAATTCGTGTACAGCCTTATCCATGCCTGATCTGTACTTGGTTCTTCTGTTGACACCTTCTAACACCTTAGTGATGCCTTCTATAGACGCGTAACTAAGGAGCCAGTTATCGGCAATCATAAAAGGCATCATATGTTGTATGCGTTTTGGGAGTAAGGTGTAATGGGTTTCTAAAGCCTTATAAAATGTAGCGACATAAAGCTCTAAAGGGGTGTCGCAGTAGTGCTTCCAGTTTTTAGCTAAAAAATGATCGTATAGAATATCTACAATAACCCCCGCATAATGGCCGTATTTTTCATGTAAGCGTTTTGTGCTTTGCCGTACTGTGGGGTGGGCATCTGTAAATGTATCGATATGTCGGTGTAGAAGAATTCCTGTTTGCACAGCAGGCGGATAAGTGGTGTATGTTTTGCCTTTAATGCCATCTGCCATAAAATTGCCTATTGTTACCAAATCATTACCTCCTGATAAATAAATATGTGCTAAATAATTCATTCGTGAAATTTACAAATTCCACGCTAAGAAATGCGACTTTGAAACTGTATATTTGTGCTCTATTTACAAATAATTTTTATGACACTTATAAAATCAATCTCAGGAATACGGGGAACTATTGGCGGAACAATAGGCGAAAACTTAACCCCAATAGATGCTGTTAAATTTGCTGCTGCCTATGGCGCATGGTTAAAACAAGAACGCAATAAGGAGACATACCGCGTAGTTGTAGGGAGAGATGCCCGTATTTCAGGAAAAATGATTCAGGATTTAGTGATGAATACTTTAATAGGTATGGGTATTCATGTTATAGATTTAGACTTATCTACAACACCAACGGTTGAAGTTGCTGTGCCTATGGAGCATGCCGATGGTGGGATTATTTTAACGGCAAGCCATAACCCTAAACAGTGGAATGCCTTAAAACTTTTAAATGAAAAAGGAGAGTTTTTAGATGCTGTTGAAGGTGCTAAAATTTTAGAGTTAGCAGAAGACCAGAGTATTGCTTTTGCCGATGTAGACCACTTAGGAAAAATAACCAAAAACGATGCCTATGTAGATTTACATATTGAAGCGGTTTTAGAATTGCCTTTAGTCACTAAAAAAGCAGTGGCTAGCGCAGGTTTTAAAGTGGTTGTTGATGGTGTGAATTCAACAGGAGGGATTGTAATTCCTTTACTTTTAGAAGCTCTAGGTGTTGATGTTGTGAAATTATACTGTGACCCAACAGGACACTTTCCGCACAACCCAGAACCTCTTAAGGAACACCTTACCGATCTTTCGGAAGCGGTTAAAAAACACAATGCCGATTTTGGTATTGTTGTAGATCCAGATGTAGACCGTTTGGCTTTTATGGATGAAAATGGAGACATGTTTGGAGAGGAATATACGCTTGTTGCTTGTGCCGATTATGTGTTGAGTAAAACCCCTGGAAATACGGTAAGTAATATGAGTTCTACACGAGCGCTACGCGATGTTACAGAAAAACATGGCGGTAGTTATGAAGCCTCTGCTGTAGGCGAGGTGAATGTGGTACAACTTATGAAAAAAAATAAAGTGGTTATTGGCGGTGAAGGTAATGGCGGTATTATATACCCAGAGTTACATTATGGTCGTGATGCTTTAGTGGGTGTGGCTTTATTTTTAAGTCTATTAGCCGAAAAGAAAATAACGGTAAGTGCTTTACGTAAAAGCTACCCCGATTATTACATGAGCAAAAAGAAAATACAGCTAACACCAGAATTGGATGTTGATGGTATTTTAAGTGCTATGGAGACCCGTTACCAGAACGAAAAATTAACCACTGTAGATGGGGTTAAGATTGATTTTTCTGAAAGTTGGGTGCATTTACGTAAAAGTAATACAGAGCCTATTATTAGAATTTATACAGAGGCAAAGTCGCAAGATGAAGCAGATACTTTAGCTGATAAATTTATAGAAGAAATTGGTGCTATTGCTGGTATACAGTAAACGGCATGTTGCATATTTTAATCCACTCAATGCCTATTGAGTGGATTTTTTATTAAAATATAATATAGCGTTACAGCGTTTTAACATGTAAAACCTGTACGATTACTAAAGTTGCGTTGAAAAAGAGACTATGGCATTAGAAAAATCAAAATTACACCCTCGTAATAGAAATAGAGAACGCTACGATTTAGAGGCCCTTTTAAAAGCCTATCCCGACTTGCAAGCCTATGTGGTGGCTAACAAACATGGCGCAGCGTCTATAGATTTTTCTAACCCTATTGCTGTAAAATTATTAAACAAGGGGCTTTTAAGTCACTATTACGGCATTACCTATTGGGAGTTTCCAGATACAAACTTATGTCCACCCATACCAGGACGTGCCGATTATATACATTATATGGCCGATCTTTTAAAAGGGTCTAATTTTGGACGTTTGCCTTCTGGAAAACAAATTAAATGTTTAGATATTGGTACAGGCGCAAGTTGTATTTATCCAATTATAAGTGTGGTTGAATACGGTTGGCAGTGCATTGCTTCGGATATAGCACCGCAGTCTATTGCTGCTTCTAAGGCTATCATTGCTGCAAATCCACAGTTACAAGATCAAATTACTTGTCGCTTACAACCAAAACCGCGCCAGATGTTTAGTGGGATTATTCAACCTCATGAAAAAATAGATATTAGCATTTGCAATCCACCATTTCATGCGTCGACAGCAGATGCTGTTAAAGGCACGCAACGTAAAATAAAAAATCTAACAGGCCAACGGACGCAAAAGCCGCAATTAAATTTTTCGGGCAACGCAAACGAGCTTATTTATAATGGGGGGGAGTATCAATTTATCAAAACCATGATCGCAGACAGCGTCCATTTTTCTAAGCAGTGTTTTTGGTTTTCTACATTGGTCTCTAAACAGGCGCATTTAAATAAAATTTACAAGCTTTTAAAGGCTGCAAATGTGTTAGATATTAAAACGATTCCTATGGGAACAGGCAATAAATCTACACGTATTGTTGCTTGGACGTTCCTGAATAAAGAAGCGCAGAAAGTATGGCGTAAAACGCAATGGAATGTATAAATAAGTTGTTTATTGAGTTTTATTGGGATTTTTACCACGGTGTTTCCAGCGTTTGTGCGTCCAGAGGTAATAGGCAGGAGCTTCTCTAATTTGTTCTTCTACAAGTTTTAAAGCGCTATCGGTGATTTCAAAATCTTTGTGTGCTTTTGGTGTTTTAGAAAGCTCAGAAAACGTCGCTTCATAGTAACCACGCTTTACTTTTTTAACCTTTAAAAATACTGTTGCCATATCCAAACGTTTGGCCAAAACTTCAGCACCAACGTGTGCAGGGACATTAATGCCCATAAAGTCTTGCCAATGTATGGCTTTAGATAATTTAGGAGACTGGTCGAATACAAATCCATTAAGGGTTAATTCATTATTCTTTTTTGCTCTTACCAGCTTAGGAAAAGTCTCTTTAGTTGTGATAAGATATGTGTTGTATTTGGCACGAATACGCTTTACCAATCTGTCAAAATATATGTTACTTAGTTTTTTATAAACAGCGTAGCCTTTATGGTTAATATAAGTTTGCAGTATAAAAACCCATTCCCAACTGGCATAATGCCCCATGAACAACACGACATTCCTATTTTCTTTTTCAAATTCATGTAATACTTCTATGTTAGTGAATGTATAGCGTTTTTGCAGTTCTGCTTTAGATATAGAAATAGATTTAATAGCCTCCATAATCATATCGCATAAATGATGGTAAAACGTTTTGGTAATAACAGCGATTTCGGTATCTGTCTTTTCAGGAAATGCAAGTCGTAAATTTTCAAGAACTACTTTTTTACGGTACCCTATAATACGGTACAATAAAATGTAAACAGCATCTGAAACCACATAGAGAAGTCTAAATGGAAGTATAGAAATACACCATAAAATGGGATAAAGAACAATATAAGCTAGTAATTGCATTTAATAGTTTTAGATTTGTAAGCGCAAATATATATTAATTTGAATGTAATCGTTTTAATGTTATGGGGAAAATAGACCTGATCACAATTATCATTATCGCTGCAAATGCTTTAATATCCTATAAAGGATTTAATGATTTTAGTTTCTTTGAAACGTATAAGTTTAATGTAGGGCGTATTAAAAGTGGCGAGCAGATAAGAATGTTTAGTTCTGGCTTTTTGCATGGTGACATGCAACATTTGTTGTTTAATATGTTTTCACTTTACGTGTTTTCTGGTATTGTGATTAACTATTTAAGTGTGTTTAATTTTATAGTAATTTATTTAGGCAGTTTGATGATAGGAAATTTACTGTCTCTTTATTTTCATAAGAATGAACCGTATTACAGTGCTGTAGGCGCTAGTGGCGCGGTGAGCGGCATTATTTATTCTGCAATTTTGTTACAGCCAGGGATGAGCTTGTATTTGTTTTTTATACCAATTCCCATTCCTGCTTATATTTTTGGAATAGGGTATTTACTGTATTCTATTTACGGTATGAAAAACAGAATGGACAATATAGGGCATGATGCGCATTTTGGAGGTGCTGTTGGCGGTTATGTCATTACATTACTCATGGCTCCGTGGTTGTTTAAAACGAATATGCTTATGGTTGTTTTACTAGCCATCCCCGTAGTGTTGCTTTTGGTTTTAAAAAAACTAGGAAAACTATAACTAAGCGCTTTATTGCTGTACTTTTTTTAACAGAAAGGATCGTATGGCATAACTATTGAATTTAATATAATAGTATAAGCCCAAATAGGACGTATAATTGCTTGTTATGTAGTAATTTGCAGTCTGTTAATATGAACCTTAAAATACGATGTTTTCTGTTTAAGTGACAGAATGACCTAAATATACATATGAAGAAATCTAATTTAATGACGTTTGACAGTTTGTCATTGCAGGAGTTTGATGAAAATTCAGAATTAATCCCATTAATGACGCCAGAAGATGAAGAAGCTATAAATAATGAGGAATTACCTGAAACACTGCCGATACTTTCTCTAAGAAACACGGTATTATTCCCTGGTGTCGTTATCCCTATTACTGCGGGGCGCGACCAGTCCATTAAACTTATTAACGATGCCAACAAAGGCAGTAAGGTGATTGGTGTTGTAGCACAAATAGACGAAACGGTAGAAAACCCTAAAGCAAAAGACGTATATACGACAGGAACTGTAGCGCGTATTTTAAGAGTGCTTAAAATGCCAGATGGTAACGTTACCGTAATTATACAAGGGAAAAAACGTTTTGAAATCGAAAATGTGATTTCAGAACAACCTTACTTGAATGCTACAGTACGCGATGTACCAGAAACAAAGCCAGCTCCAAAAAGTAAAGAGTTTACCGCCATTATAGAATCTATAAAAGAATTGGCTTTAGAAATTATAAAAGAAAGCCCAAATATACCTAGCGAGGCTTCTTTTGCTATAAAAAACATTGAGAGCAACTCTTTTTTAGTGAATTTCGTGTCTTCTAACATGAACCTTTCTGTATTAGATAAGCAAGAGTTGCTGGAAACCAATGATTTAAAAAGTAGAGCATTAGCAACGTTGAAATTCATGAATGTTGAATTTCAAAAGTTAGAACTTAAAAATGACATACAGTCCAAAGTTCAAATGGACATGAGTCAACAACAGCGAGAGTATTTCTTGCATCAACAAATGAAAACCATTCAAGAAGAATTGGGAGGCGTGAGTCATGATGAAGAGATTGATGAGATGAAAGCTAAGGCTGCTACCAAAGGATGGGACGAAAAGGTAGCCAAGCATTTTGATAAAGAAATAGGCAAGCTGCAACGTATGAACCCGCAGGTGTCTGAGTATTCCATACAACGCAACTACTTAGAGTTGTTACTGGACCTACCTTGGAATGAATTTAGTGAAGACAAATTCGATCTAAAACGGGCCAAGAAAATTTTAGATAGAGATCATTATGGTTTAGACGATGTAAAGCGTAGAATTATAGAATACCTTGCGGTGTTAAAGTTGCGAAATGATATGAAATCGCCTATACTTTGTTTATATGGCCCTCCAGGAGTTGGTAAAACATCTTTGGGGAAATCTATCGCAGAGGCTTTAGGGCGAGAATATGTACGTATATCTTTGGGCGGTTTGCGAGATGAAGCTGAAATTCGTGGACACCGTAAAACCTATATAGGCGCAATGCCAGGGCGTATCATTCAAAGTTTGAAGAAAGCAGGGACTTCAAATCCTGTTTTTGTCTTAGATGAGATTGATAAATTATCGAACTCGCACCAAGGCGACCCTTCTTCTGCAATGTTAGAAGTTTTAGACCCAGAGCAGAACAACGAATTTTACGATAATTTCTTAGAGATGGGCTACGACCTGTCTAAGGTTATGTTTATAGCCACTTCTAACAGTTTAGCGACCATACAACCTGCTTTAAGAGACCGCATGGAAATTATTAACGTAACAGGCTATACGATAGAAGAAAAAGTAGAAATAGCAAAGCGTCATTTATTACCTAAACAGCTCGAAGAGCATGGCTTAGACGCATCGCACTTAAAGATTGCTAAAGCCCAATTAGAAAAAATTGTAGAAGGCTACACGAGAGAATCTGGCGTGCGTGGTTTAGAAAAACAAATTGCAAAAATGGTACGCTTTGCAGCTAAGAGTATTGCTATGGAAGAAGCATACGATGTAAAGGTTAACAATGACGCCGTTATTGAAGTGCTTGGCGGCCCTAAATTAGAGCGTGATAAGTACGAAAATAATAATGTAGCAGGTGTTGTAACAGGTTTGGCTTGGACTAGTGTAGGAGGTGATATTTTGTTTATAGAATCTATTTTATCTAAAGGTAAAGGAACCCTAAGTATTACAGGGAATCTGGGCAAGGTGATGAAAGAATCGGCGACGATAGCTATGGAATATATCAAGTCTAATGCCGATCATTTTGGGATTGATACCAAGGTTTTCGAAAACTATAATGTACACATTCATGTGCCCGAAGGAGCAACGCCTAAAGATGGGCCAAGTGCTGGGGTAACAATGTTAACCTCTTTAGTCTCTTTGTTTACACAAAAGAAAGTAAAAAAGAGCTTGGCGATGACGGGTGAAATTACACTTCGTGGTAAAGTTCTACCTGTAGGCGGTATTAAAGAGAAAATTTTAGCTGCCAAACGTGCCAAAATTAAAGAGATTTTATTGTGTGAAGATAACAGACGTGATATTGAAGAGATTAAAGCCGATTATTTAAAAGGGCTTACATTTCATTACGTAAAAGAAATGAGTGAAGTTATTGATATCGCATTGACGAAACAGCGTGTAAAAAATGCAAAAGAATTATAGAAGAACAGTATTACTATCGGCCAGTACTTTAGTTTTATTATACACGGTTGGTTTTTCACAAAACCAACCGTATTACAAAGATGTACTTTTAGATGGTAAACCCGCACGATTAAACGTGGCTACAGGAGAGTTTACAGTCTACGATACCGAAACACAAACTTATATTTACCAAAAGCCAGAGGCTAACGAAACTCCAGAACCTGTGCAACCTCAGGAAGAGGTTGAAGAAACAATATACCATATTGTTGAAAAAGGGGAGTCTTTATTTGATATTTCTAAACGTTATAATGTGCTTATCAATACGCTTAAAACGTATAACAACTTAGAAACGACTTTGGTTGCTGTTGGACAAAAATTGCGAATTACAGCATTACCAGAGTCTGCAAATGCAGATATTTGGACCGTTTCTGAAGGGGAAACACTTTATGGTATTGCCATTAAAAACAAGATGCGCTTGTCTAAATTAAAACGCTTAAATAAACTTCGAGGTAGCACCATACGTGTCGGTCAAAAACTACGACTTAAATAGAAATATGAACGTCTAAAAAATAAAAGCGATATAGCGTCGTTTTAAAATAGATTCGTTTACTTTGTATGGTAAATATGCTAAGAAAAATTATTGTTACGTTTTGTGTGCTTATAGCAACACCTCTCTTTGCTCAAGTAGGAGGGGAGTCTGTATATCAGTTTTTAAACTTAGTGTCTTCTCCACGGCAAGCGGCTTTAGGTGGACGGGTTTTTACTAATGTAGACTACGACGTTACGCAACCCTTATTTAATCCTGCTACAATTAATATAGAGCAGGATAACCAATTGGCTTTAAATTTTACAAGTTACTTAGGTGGTATTGGCTACGGTACTGCGGCTTATGCCTATAATTTTGATAGAAGACTGCAAACCTTTCATGCAGGTGTTACTTATATTAATTATGGAACTTTTGATGGATTTGATGAGAATGGTATTTCTACAGGCGATTTTTCAGCAAGTGAAACAGCAGTTTCTCTGGGATACGCCTTACAGATAGGATTTTCTAAATTTTACTTTGGCTCTAACATTAAATTTATAACATCTAAGTTAGAACAGTATACGTCTTTAGGTGTGGCTTCAGATTTAGGTTTACTGTATAATGATACCGATATTGATTTTCAAGCGACACTGGTGGTGCGTAATTTAGGGACGCAACTTACAACGTTTGCAGGAACAAATGAGCCTTTACCATTCGAAATAGGCTTTGGTATGTCGCAAACCTTAGAACATGTACCTTTACGTTGGCATATTACCTTAGAAAATTTACAGGAATGGCCTATAGCACGACCTAATCCAGCACGTATTACAAGTGATTTGTCTGGTAATGAAAGCTCAGAGCGCATTGGGTTTATAGGGCAGGTTATTCGTCACACTATTTTAGGTGCAGAATTGTTTCCAGAAGGCGGATTTAATATCCGTTTAGGTTATAATTTTAGACGTGCAGACGAATTACGAATTTTAGAACAACGTAATTTTTCAGGGGTCTCTGCTGGGTTTTCTATCAAACTCAATAAAATGCGTTTTAGCTATACCCATGCCAAATACACAAGTGCAGCGAACTCTAACTTTTTTGGCTTACAGATCGACCTTCAATAAAACGTTTATTTTGGTTACGGCTTAGGATGGTTTTGTCTTATACTTAGAGCCTTCTTTACTAGTTTTAAAATGATTTAAGGTTAGGCTTTATAAATAAAGACCTCACTTAGGGCTATGAAAAATAGAATACTACTGCGCAACGCAACTTTTTTAGACCGTAAATCACGCTTTTAAACTGAAGTAATTTGAATCAAAATGGCGTCATTTATCTTATATTAAGTATTTTTGAGATTTAGAAATTGAATCATGTCGAAAATCACAATTGCCATAGATGGCTTTTCTTCAACAGGAAAAAGTACTGTCGCAAAACAAATTGCGAAACATTTAGGATATGTTTATGTAGATTCTGGAGCCATGTATAGGGCCATTACCTTGTATGCTATCCGAGAAGGTATCATTTCTAAAGCTAATTTTGATGAAAAAGCCTTAGTTGCGCACTTAACAAAAATTGATGTGAGTTTTACATTTAACTCCCATTTAGGCTATGGTGAAGTCTATTTAAATGGCATAAACGTAGAACAAGACATACGCACTTTAGAAGTATCTGGCTTTGTGAGTAAAGTAGCTGCTATATCGCAAGTACGCTCTAAATTAGTTGCTATTCAAAAACAATTGGGCATACACAAAGGTGTTGTTATGGATGGTAGAGATATTGGTACTGTGGTATTTCCTAAGGCCGAACTTAAACTGTTTATGATAGCTTCAGCCGAAAAACGTGCTTCGAGACGCTTTAAAGAACTTATAGATCGTGGCGATAAAATTACTTATGATGCTGTACTTAAAAATGTTACAGAACGTGATTATATCGATACACATCGAGAAGATTCTCCTTTAGTTAAAGCAGCAGATGCTATAGAAATCGATAATTCTGAGATGTCTATCCAAGAACAGTTAGATCATATTTTGGGACTCATTGATGTGGTTTTAGGGAAATTACATGAAACCTAGTCTTTAAAAAACAATATCTCTATGTCCTAAAACGGACTTTACAAGTGATCTTCATTTTAAAAAACACATTGCTTACGGCTCTAAATGTTAAAATTTTGATAAGATTTGATTTGTTTTCAAGTGCTTGTTATTGAGGTATTTGCGTGTTATTTTTTGTTTTTTTTAAAAGTAACACTATCATTTTTATGATAGTTTCATATATTAATTACGACTTAGTACCATATATAAACTAAAGCAATTATTTAAAATGAAAAATTTTATCCCCTTTCTACTACTACTTTTTGGTCTTAATGCATTTTCGCAAACTATAGACCTTGCAGACTACAACAAATTTCTTAAAGATCATGTGTCCTCCAAGGGCGTCGTTAACTTCGACAAGGTTTTAAAAAATGTAGATCAATTAAATGCTATAACACGCAGTTTCTCCAAAATTTCGCCTAATCGTGGGTGGACTACTAGTGAAAAGAAATCGTATTGGATCAATTTTTACAATGCGAACATTATAAAATTAATAGCAGAACATTATCCTTTAAAGAGTATCAATTATATTCCTAATGCTTTTGATGATAAGATTATAGATTATGCAGGGACAAAAGTGTCTTTAGATAATATTGAACATGAAATTTTGAGAAAATTAGGAGATCCTAGAGTGCATTTTGCACTGTATTCTACAGCAATATCGTCTCCAGTATTAAAACGTACAGCTTACGAACCAGAAAATATAGAAAAAGAACTAGGTGTTGCTACAAGTAATTTTTTAAATGATCCTACAAAAAATAAACTTGGCGCAGCTGTAAGTGAAATTTCTAAAACCTTTGATTGGTATAAAGATGATTTTGCAAGTTTGAATGACATTATTAATTTTATTAATATTCATTCTGGAGGTACAAAAATCACAGATAAAACTAAAATAACCTACATGGATTACAACTGGAATTTGCAAACAAAATAAGATGGTGCACAGAAGTAAAAGTCTTCTGTAAACCTTAATATAACTAAAAAGCGCCTGATGTACTTTATACATCAGGCGCTTTTTCTATACGTATAATTTAAAAATACTATAGATTAGGAATGATTAATTCTTGACCAGGCTTGATAAGGTCTGGATTATCTAAAATATCTGTATTGGCTTTAAAAATAGCTTGGTATTTAGAAGGGTTATCGTAATACTGCTTTGCAATTTTACCTAGTGTTTCGCCGCTTTGCACAGTATGTCTATGGTAAACGCTTGTATCTGCAACTTCAATATTTGCCATGATATCTGAAGGATTCTCACCGCCAACAGCTTTTATCTTATCCCAAATTAAATCTTTTTCATACTGTGTGTTTGCAGTACCATGAATTTGTAATTGACCATTTTCTTCTTTTACATCTCCATTTTGAATATTTAATGTTTCTCCTAATTCTAGGACATCTTGATATTTCGCTTTTGCTGTCATTTTTTTGATTTTAAAATTTAATGATTACAATATAGTAAAATTTCTGAATTAGAAATTGAATTTTCAATGCAGTTTTTTAATATATAACTTTATTTTTTTCGCATACCACTAGGATCATAAACCTGTATTTACCTTATTACTTTTAAATAGAAACTCTTTTTTAAGACCTATAAATTCTAAGTTTATGAAGACTAATGACATGCGAAAGAAAACTTATATAAAGGCTTTGCTAATTTTAAGCTTATAAAGCTCGTAAATTAAACTCAAGTTGTTTTTAAATGGTATAACACTCCCTAAAATATGAGGTATTGCCATAAAGTTTTAACAACAGCCAAAAATAAATACCATAATTAGGCTAATTACTTGAAAATATGTATTTTTGCACTCCTTTTTAGCGCCTTATTAAAAAGATGAAAAGGGGATCAACAAACATATGTTATAACACTTCTGTGTATTAGGCGTTTAACTTTTTAAAATATACAGAATACAAATATATTCATCAGCAAATGGCTGAAAACGAAAAACAAGCTGAAAACCAAGTAGCGGTAGAAGCTCCAAAACAAGAGGCTTCAGTAGTATCTGAAGCACAAGCAAATCCTGAAAAGTTTTTAAAAGAGTTTAACTGGCACAATTACCAAGAAGGTATTGACGAGGTAGACGATAAACAACTTCAAGAGTTTGAAAAATTAGTAGCAGAAAACTTTGTAGATACTTTAGACGACGAGGTTGTTGAAGGTAAAGTGATTCACATTACAGACAGAGATGCCATTATCGACATCAACGCAAAGTCTGAAGGTGTGATTTCATTAAACGAGTTTCGTTACAACCCTAACTTATCAGTAGGCGATAAAGTAGAAGTATTAATTGATGTACGTGAAGACGCTACAGGTCAATTGGTATTATCTCACAGAAAAGCGCGTGTTATTAAGGCATGGGATCGTGTAAATAAAGCACATGAGACTGGAGAGATCGTCAATGGTTTTGTGAAGTGTAGAACTAAAGGTGGTATGATTGTAGATGTATTCGGTATCGAAGCTTTCTTACCAGGTTCTCAAATTGATGTGAAGCCAATTAGAGATTACGACCAGTACGTTAATAAAACAATGGAATTCAAAGTTGTTAAAATCAACCACGAATTTAAAAATGTTGTTGTATCTCACAAAGCACTTATTGAGGCTGATATTGAGGAACAAAAGAAAGAAATCATTGGTCAATTAGAAAAAGGACAAGTATTAGAAGGTGTTGTTAAAAACATTACGTCTTACGGTGTCTTTATAGATTTAGGTGGTGTAGATGGCTTAGTACATATTACAGATTTATCTTGGTCTAGAATTAACCATCCAAATGAAATCGTTGAATTAGATCAAAAACTTAACGTTGTAATCCTTGATTTTGATGAAGATAAGTCAAGAATTCAATTAGGTCTTAAACAATTAAGCAAACACCCATGGGAAGCTTTAGGTGAAGAGGTTAAAGTTGGAGATAAAGTTAAAGGTAAAGTTGTTGTCATCGCAGATTACGGTGCATTTATCGAAGTAGCTGATGGTGTTGAAGGTCTTATCCACGTTTCTGAAATGTCTTGGTCTACACACTTACGTTCTGCACAAGATTTCGTATCTGTAGGAGACGAAGTAGAAGCTGTTATCTTAACTTTAGATAGAGAAGATCGTAAAATGTCTCTTGGTATCAAGCAATTAACGCCAGATCCATGGACAGATATTACAACTAAATACCCATTAGGTTCTAAGCATAACGGTGTTGTACGTAACTTTACTAACTTTGGTGTATTTGTTGAATTAGAAGAAGGTATTGATGGTTTAATTTACATCTCTGATTTATCTTGGACTAAGAAAATCAAGCATCCATCTGAGTTTTGTGCTGTAGGTGATAAGTTAGATGTTATCGTTCTTGAGTTAGATGTAGAAGGTCGTAAATTAAGTTTAGGGCACAAACAAACTACAGATAACCCTTGGGATAAATACGAAACTGAATTTGCTTTAAACACATCTCACGAAGCTGAAATCTCTGAAATCGTTGATAAAGGTGCTACAATTAAGTTTAACGAAGATATCGTTGCTTTTGTACCTGCACGTCACTTAGAGAAAGAAGATGGTAGCAAACTGAAGAAAGGTGAAACTGCTGAATTCAAGATTATTGAATTTAACAAAGAGTTTAAACGCGTTGTAGCGTCTCACGCTGCAATTCATAAAGCTGAAGAAGCTGCAAACGTAAAAGCAGCTGCTAAGAAAGCGGCTAGTGCTGCTGCAGAAGCAAAACCAACTTTAGGTGATGCTAATGATGCTTTACAAGCGCTTAAAGATAAAATGGACGGTAAAAGCTAAATCTTAGTTTTTAAAATCTAAAATTTTTAAAAAGACTGTCTGAATAGGCAGTCTTTTTTTGTTTAATATTTCGATAATTAGTAAATTAAAATAAGAGTAGACCTGTAATCTTTAAGACTTATAGACACAACTTTTAGTTATGATCCAGAATATGACTAAGCACTTATCTGTCAATGAGACAGTTCTTTTTAGAGGAGAATTCTACAGTATTATCACTACTAAAAAAACGAAAGGGAAGAAAGGAGGGATTATAGCTATATTGCAGGAACTAAGGTGGAACAACGGCTTAAAAAGCCCAATTTACTTAGAGATAACGTAAAAAAATCACTCTATACTGGCTAATTCTATGAAGATGATTGCTAAGAAATGTTTTTCTAAAGCTGTAAAGGTTACCAATCTGTATCGTATGCAAAAACCAGAATTACAAGCTTTTTAAAATATCAGAATCGGAGGCTATCGAAATTAAAAATAATCAAATTAGAGAAGCTAAGAGTACACGTAAACATCTAAGCCGTCTAAATATTTTTAGACGGCCTATTCTTATTATGCTATTAATCAGTTGTTTGTAATGTATTTTAACTCAAAAACACACATAAAGAACAGACTAAAACGCTTCTTTTTAACATAAATAGCAACTTATTTTCATAGTTTTGCTATTTGTTAAGAAAAAAAAACTATATTTGATTATCGTTAACGACGTTAGCGATAATTTTTCTTTTTCATAGCAATTTTTTTCCCATCCTTAATTTGCGTTAAGGGTGGGTTTTGTTTTTCACAGCTTTTTTATATAAGTCGTATTAAAAAACAGAACCTTTCATGACACTTTAATTTTTTTTAAAATTCATGCATCTTTTAGGCTTAGCCTTGTCTTAAGACTCATCAACATTTAATATATTTACTGCTATTTATCAATTCAAAATTCTGAATGCATAATCTATTAGAAGTAACCAATGTTAGTAAAAAATTTGGAAATTTTACAGCATTAAATGAAGTGTCTATAGCCGTTCCTAAGGGAAGTATTTATGGACTTTTAGGTCCTAATGGAGCAGGAAAAACGACACTTATAAGAATTATCAATCAAATTACACTTCCAGATTCTGGACATGTTTTTTTAGATGGTAGTCCTTTACAGTCATCGCATGTCAAAGATATAGGCTATTTACCGGAAGAACGCGGCTTGTATAAATCTATGAAAGTAGGTGAACAAGCCTTGTATTTAGCACAATTAAAGGGGCTGAGCAAATCTGTAGCCAAAGCACGTTTAAACTATTGGTTTGAGCGTTTAGAAATAGGGGATTGGTGGCATAAAAAGATACACGAATTATCTAAAGGTATGGCACAAAAAATACAATTTATAGTTACGGTATTACACGAGCCTAAACTCCTTATTTTTGATGAGCCTTTTTCTGGTTTCGACCCTATAAACGCTAATCTTATTAAAGATGAAATTTTAAGACTAAGAGCGAATGGAGCTACCGTTATATTTTCGACGCACCGTATGGAGTCTGTAGAAGCTTTATGTGACGATATTGCTTTAATACATAAATCTCATAAAATTTTAGATGGAAAACTTTTAGAGGTGAAACGGGCCTATAAATCAAACACCTATCAAATAGGGATCCATACCAGTAATGCTGAAGCGCTAGAAACAGAAATAGCCACTAAATTTAATACCAAACCAACAGACTTTAAAAGTTTAAACGATGACCTTCAACTCGATATAACGCTTACTGAAGGTGGAAGCCCAAATGATTTATTAAACTATTTAACCACTAAAGGGCAAGTTTCTCACTTTGTAGAGTTAATCCCTAGTGTTAATGATATTTTTATTCAAAAAGTAACAGAAACAAAGGCCTAAAATATGAATCATTTACCGCTTATCATAAAACGTGAGTATATTTCTAAAGTAAGAAATAAGGCATTTATTATAATGACTGTTTTAAGCCCTGTTATTGTAATAGGACTTATGAGTCTTGTGGCTTATTTATCGCAAGTTAATAATGACAAAGTGCGTGTTATTTCTATTTTAGACGAGTCGGGACTACTTAAACCGATTTTTAAAGACACGCCCACATTAACTTATAACCACTTGTCTGGACTCTCTTTAGAAGAAGCGAAGGGCTTAGTGACGGCATCTTCTGGATTTGGATTGCTCCACATTGAAAATAATACAGATATTAATGCGTTATCAAAAGGGATAACGTTTTATTCCGATGCTTCGCCAGCATCGTCTGTGCTATCCAGATTAGAGCGTAGATTAGAAAAACGCCTAACTAAAATGAATTATGAAACTATTGGTCTTGATTTAGAACAAATCGAGGCTTCAAAAGTAAACGTTTCTATATATCAAGAGAATTTTGAAGGGAAGACGGCTTCTAAGTCCGATGGATTTGTTAAACTTATTTTTGGTGGTGCAGCAGGATATCTATTATTCATGTTCATTATTATTTATGGCAATATGATTATGCGCAGCGTTATAGAAGAGAAAACAAGCCGTATTATTGAGGTTATTATAGCGTCTGTAAAGCCTGTACAACTCATGTTAGGGAAAATAATAGGAACATCTTTGGCTGGAATTACTCAATTTGCAATTTGGATATGTTTAGGGGGGCTTTTAGGGCTTGTAGCATCAGTAATTCTAGGTATAGATATAAGTGCTTTGCAAACGCCACAACACGCAGTAATGCATCAAGCTTTACAAGGACAAGGCTTTTCTACCGAAATTCAAGACGTATTACAAGGCTTTTTTAGTTTACCGCTCACCAATTTAATAATTGCATTTATATGTTTTTTTATAGGTGGATATTTTCTATACAGTTCCTTGTATGCAGCAATAGGAGCTGCTGTAGATAATGAAACCGATACGCAACAATTTATGTTACCTATAATTATGCCGCTAATTTTAGCTGTCTATATCGGATTTTTTACGGTTATAGAAGAACCGCATGGTACTATATCTACCATATTTTCTTTTATACCTTTAACATCGCCTGTTGTAATGCTTATGCGCATTCCTTTTGGAGTCCCATTGTGGCAGCAGTTACTGGCTTTTGTTATTTTAGTAGGAACGTTTGTATTTACTGTTTGGTTTGCCTCTAAAATTTACCGTGTTGGTATTTTAATGTATGGTAAAAAACCAACCTATAAAGAACTTATAAAGTGGTTGAAATATTAATATGCAAGATAATGTTACAGAAAAAATAGGACAAGAAGTTGATAATGTTAGCGATGCCATAACAGAAAGTTCTGCATGGCAAAGTTTTATAGATATCTTAGAATTTAAGTTGTTTGACTTCTCGGTAGGTTCTGGAGAAGACGCACACCATATCATGCTAAAAGTAAAGTATGTATTACTTGTGGTTTTAGTTTTATTTACGACGAGTTATTTTTTGAGGTGGGTTAAAAAGCTGGTGACTCGTAAAATGCCAAAAGACGATAAAGTAAAGTTTAATACCGTGTTTTCTTTTGCGAGATGGATTATTTACATGATAGTAATGCTTGTTGTGTTTGATTCCATAGGGTTTGATGTAACCGCTGTGTTTGCAGCATCAGCAGCGTTATTGATCGGTATTGGTTTGGCATTACAAACGCTATTTCAAGATATTATATCGGGTGTATTTATTTTAATAGACCAATCGGTACATGTAGGCGATGTTATAGAATTAGAAGGCAAAGTAGGTAAGGTAGAAGAGATTAAATTAAGAACGACAAGAGCGGTAACCATCGATAATAAAGTGTTGGTGATCCCTAATCATTTATATTTAACAAATAGCCTTTACAATTGGACTCAAAATGGAAAAATAACAAGAGAACACATAACAGTAGGAGTAGCTTATGGCAGTGACGTAGAGCTAGTAAAAAAATTACTGTTAGAAGCTGCAACTAAAAATGAACAGGTTTTAGACTATCCAGAACCTATTGTTCTGTTTACAAATTTTGGAGACAGTGCTTTAGATTTCAAATTAGTGTTTACATTAAATGATAGTTTTCAAGCAGCGCTACCTAAGAGTGCCATTAGGTTTAGTATTGATAAATTATTTAGAGCACATGGTGTAAGTATACCATTCCCTCAAAGAGACATTCATATTATTTCCCAAACAAAGGAATAAATACAATAACATATAATGAAATTTACAATTAAGATCTTATTTTTAATGCTTTTTATGAGTGTATTAGGTCATGCACAGCTTACAGATTTAGCGCGATTAGAGTATTCTTTTATTCCGCAAAGTGAGTCTGAAGATAGGTATACGCGCTTAAGAGGCCTTATTAATTTTCCTTTTAAATTAAAAGAGAGTACCTATTTAGTTTTAGGTGCAGAGTTCAACAATATTCTTTTAGATTTAGAAAAAGATTATCCTTTTGATACCAATCAATTGGATGAGATTTATGTGGTAGATTTAAATATAGCTTATACCTTTAAATGGAATAAAAAATGGCGTGCAGGCTTTAAATTCAATCCAAGAATAGCGTCTACATTAACCCGAAGTATTGCATCTGATGATGTTTTTTTAAATGGTGGTATCTTTGCCATACGAGACAAAACTAAAGCTACAGATATAAAACATCCTTTTAGGCTTATTTTAGGGTTAACGTTTAATTCTACAACAGGTATTCCTTTTCCTTTGCCTTTTATAAGTTATTTTAGGAAGCTAAATGATACTTGGAGTTATAATGCAGGAGTACCAAAGTCTAATTTAAAGTATACTATTAATAGTAAAAACAGTATTCAATCTTTTGTAGGATTAGATGGTTATCTTGCAAATATACAAGAGCCTATTAATGTAAACGGACAGGTTGCAGACGAGATTTCTTTATCTGTAATCGTAGGCGGTTTAGGATACGAGTATTTATTTTCTAAGCATTTGGTAGGGTATTTGTATTCAGGATATACATTTCGACTAAATAATGTATTAAGAGATCGAAATAGAGATGAAGTTTTTAAATTAGATGATGTTAATTCGTTCTATTTAAGAACAGGAATAAAATTTAAAATATAATAGAAACATATGCCAAAACTATTAATTATTGAAGACGAAGCTGCCATAAGACGTGTATTGGTAAAGATTCTTTCTGAGGAAAGTGATACGTATGAAGTGGAAGAGGCTGAAGATGGCTTGTCTGGAATGGATAAAATTAAAAAGACCGATTACGACCTGGTACTTTGTGATATTAAAATGCCAAAAATGGACGGTGTAGAAGTTTTAGAAGCGACACGTAAACTAAAACCTGAAATTCCTGTGGTTATGATTTCTGGTCATGGCGATTTGGATACTGCGGTGAATACGATGCGTTTAGGTGCTTTTGATTATATTTCTAAACCACCAGATTTAAACCGTTTATTAAACACAGTTAGAAACGCTTTAGATCGTAAAGAGCTAGTCGTAGAGAATAAAATTCTTAAGAAAAAGGTTAGTAAAAAATATGAAATGATTGGGGATAGTGCGCCTATAGCCCAAATCAAGGCTATCATAGATAAAGTAGCACCAACTGATGCGAGGGTTTTAATCACTGGTCCAAATGGTACAGGTAAAGAATTAGTTGCCCATTGGTTACACCAAAAGAGTGATCGGGTAAAGGGCCCAATGATAGAAGTAAATTGTGCTGCAATTCCTAGTGAGTTGATAGAAAGCGAATTGTTTGGTCATGTAAAAGGTGCTTTTACAAGTGCCAATAAAGATAGAGCAGGTAAATTTGAAGCGGCTAATGGCGGTACTATATTTTTGGATGAAATAGGAGATATGAGTTTATCTGCTCAAGCTAAAGTGTTGCGAGCATTGCAAGAAAGCCGTATACAACGCGTTGGTAGCGATAAGGATATAAAAGTTAATGTTCGTGTTGTCGCGGCAACAAACAAAGATTTAAAGGCAGAGATTGCCGATGGTAAGTTTAGAGAAGATTTGTACCATAGACTGGCCGTTATTCTTATTAAAGTTCCTGCGCTAAACGATAGAAGAGATGATATTCCTTTACTAATACAGCATTTTTCTAAAAAGATAGCAGGAGAACAAGGCAATACTCCAAAAGCATTTACAGAGTCTGCTATAAAATTGCTTCAAGATTACGATTGGACCGGAAACATTAGAGAATTAAGAAATGTTGTAGAACGCTTAATTATTTTAGGCGGTAGCGAAGTGAGCGAAGAGGATGTGAAATTGTTCGCGAGTAAATAAATCTGATACTTTAAAACCTTAAATTCTATAGAATTAGAAAAAAAAAGCTATCTTAAAAGATAGTTTTTTTTGTTTACATTTTATATAATTAGCCAATTAATTGTCGAGTCAACATGTAATTTTCTAGACTTAGGATCAAGATCAGTTAAATCTTTTACCAGCTAGTTATCATGATTTAGTTTCCAGAAATCATCCCATTTGTAATGTAAATGCTATTAGATGCTTTAGACCTTTCTATTTTGAAACAAGCTATAAAGAAGGAGATACTTCTAAAGATCACTCTAGAATGCTTTTAAAGGTTATTATTTATGCTTATTTGTGTAATTTGTATTCTTCAGGAAAAACTAAAGCAAGTATTTAATCAGAACATTTATTTTATATGGTTTAGCGGTTAGAGCAAGACAGATCCTGATGCCACCTTTATGTGTATGATAGAATATGATAGAAGATCATATGCAAACCAGATAACTCAAAGCAAGCTATAACTTACAAGCTTCAACCATTAACCAGTTTATAGTAAATTTAACCTTAGTATAAACCACAATAGACACCTCTACATCAATTAGTTATATTGAAAATTTTATAGAGAATTATCAAGGTTTTCAAGATAGCATTACCATAGGGCTTGCTGATTTTCTACTTATATTTTTACACCCCTAATGTTTACAATACTTTGTGTGTTTTTTGTTAGACAAA
>CANNGA010000004.1 GCA_947504035.1 uncultured Flavobacteriaceae bacterium | reverse complement strand
ACGACAAGAAGCTCTGCGAATATGAGATCATTTGCTTAAAGTTATAGAAATTAACAAACCTAAAAATCAGCAAGCCCCAATTATACCAATAAAAGAAATGAAAAACTTAGAAGATTTAGTTGATTTGATGTTTTTATCGCAAGCCGAGAATAACAATAGTAAATGCGATCAAGTAAACATAAAAATCAACAATTTAATCTTTAAAATATACAAATTAACCGATACTGAGATAAATGAGGTAATGAGTGTTTAAGCCTTATTTAAATTGATGTTTTCGCTAATATAACCTATTTGCTCTTCACTTAAATTATATATTCCAAATAGCAATAAATCTATTTCTTTTTCAAGCTCTAAATTAGATTTTTTATTGCCATTTTTGGTGTTGTTAAGAATCTGATCAACAAGATTTGAAATTTTCAATGAGAAAGCCTTATCTATAGTTTTGGGTACTGGAAATGGTTCTATATAATTTGTTTTAAAAGTAAAATAGCCCCCTCTCAAAATATAACCTGTATTCTTTATAAAGAACCAAAATAAATTTGAGTTTAATAGTCCAAGCCAAAACTTGTAATCTTCATTTATGTCTTTATTTTTTATATACCCGTAAATTTTTGTTGTCGCATAAAATTGACCGTTTTCATCTAACGTAAAATTTCCTCCAATGGAAATTTCTGGCGCGACTAACTTTTCCTTAATAAAAAGATTTAAATTTTTAGGATAAATATATCTAAACCAATAACTGTCGTTTTTTAACCTTCCTTTTTCTCTATCACGTAAAACACTTTCACATTTTTTTAAGTATTTATAACCTAATGGAAAAAGCTCTTCAATCTCTGTTTCTTCATATAGTCGGGATTTGTCACCTTCTAACTTATAAGGAAAAATAACAACTTTATCCGCGGAAATAGCATCATACCTATGAACATCTTTACCCTTTAATAAGGGCTTAGTAAGAGACTTTTCAATAGTAACTATTTCGCCTGTTTGTTTAGAGTGTCCTTCAATAAAGTCTCCATCTTCAATTACGTCATACAAGAAATATACATCATCTTTACTGGTGGCTAGTCCTTGAAATATTTTTTCAAAAACATCACTAAGCCTTCTTGAGTGATTATTTAATTTATTTAAAATTTCAAGTGTTTTGCAATCAGTTAAAACCCAACTGTTCTCATTTAAATCATCTTTTGTTATTGATGCAGACATTGAAGAATCAAGAGAGAACAGGTATTTCCCTAACTCTTCATTAGAAATTAGATTTTTGTCTAATTCGTAATAAGACAGGTACGATGAGTCATTTTTGAACCACTGAATACCTGTATAAGTTGAAGCATTAAAAACCTGAAAGGCTTTAAAATTAATTATTTTATATGCAGAGTTTTTTTCTGAAATAACTTTTCTTAAACCTTTTCCAAATGCTGCATTAGTCCATTTTGTAGGCATTATGAAATTTATAATACCTTTACTGTTCATTAGCTCAAAAGATCTTTCAAGAAAAACCGCATAAAGATCGAATGAACCAGTTGTTGATTTATACTTTTGCACCAATTCATCAACTAGATTACTATCAAAATCTCTTAACCCTTGTACACGAAGATAAGGTGGGTTTCCAATTACAATATCAAATCCTGGTTCCTTATTGACCTCAGGGTTCATAACCTCAGGAAAATCTAAAAGCCAATCAAAAAAATCAAGGGGTGTTTCGTTTGTACCCTTCATTTTTCTTAATTTATTGATCTGTTGTTTCCAGCCTTTAGTTTCTAACCATTTCTCAGTCATCAATTTAATATTCTTGATAGTACCCTGAGGTTTTTCCTCAACTCCTTTTTCTGAAATCATTATTTCAAGTTGAAGAATTAACAAATCAATTTTTTTATCACGTATCTCAATAGCTAATTTTTCCTCGTCACTACGTGGCTCAAATATTTTTTTTTGAAGGTTAGAAATATCTCTAATCATTTCCCTTTTCTTAGTTAATTTTCCTTCATTTCCAAAAATATCTGCTTGAACCAACTCGGGCTCTAATTCCCATTCTATATCTATTATAGTATTTTCTAGTTTACTAACTAGCGAATTCCCAACTACAATTTTATAATCTAAATGAGGTAATGGCTTAGGTGTTTGCTCTTCAATTACTAGTGATAGCCAAAATCTTAAACGTGCTATGTCTACTGCACCGGGTTCTATATCTACGCCATAGATACTATTTTGAATAATATTTTGTTTTACAATATTTGGCTGCCATAAATCACCTTGCATTCCCCACACTTCACCAACACGGTCTGGGCTTTCATCGTGCAAATTACGAGTCATTGTAAAAATTTCGTTGAGTAATCCCATAGGAAATGCTCCTGACCCTATCGCAGGATCGCATATCTTAACATCCCGCAAAGCGGTTGCAATCTCTTTATCATAGCGGGCTATGCGTGCGGTTTCTTTTTTTTCTACAAAGGCAGTAATTGTTTCTTGTAATGCTATAGATTCCTTTTCTTCTTTAGGCCATAGATTCTGCTTTTCCAGATATGTCTTTAAATACTCTTTTAAAGATTCTTGACACATAAAACGTACAATCTCCTTTGGAGTATAGAATGCTCCTTTATCTTTGTTATCCTCTAGTAGGTTCTCAAAAATGTGTCCTAACATTTCTGGATCAATACCAACTTCTTTGTCATTTACATCATTCTCATCTATTGTGAAATTGTAACGTTCAAAGAATTCAAATAAATCTGTCAATTCTTTTTCCTCAAAATCTACTCGCTCATCTTTAGGATTTTCGCTTTCAAAAAGACCACCACTTAAGTGTGGTATTTTATAACCTCTATTTTGAAATTCATCATTAGCTCTATCTCCTTTATCTAAAGCCTCATAAAAAAGTGGATTTAAAAATTGCGATACAAAGGTTGCAGCCTTATTTTCTTTTTTTGCTTTCGCAAAAGCAGACTCTAAAAAGTTATAATCTCCATTGTTCCAATCTACCTCGGTAACAGGAACTCCTAACCAGCCTTTTTTCTGTATAAATTTTAAGAACACTAAGCGCCCCATAAAACGTTTTACATAGTTTCTGGTTGCTGTTTCATCATTCTCGAATATCGCTTGGTAATATGTAGGTTTACTTTTTAAATAAGATACTAAGACGTTAAATTGATCTATATATTCTTTAAAGAATTTTTTACTTAGTTTTTCTACATTAAATGCATCTTCAACTGCTTTTATATCTTTAGCTTCTTTCTTGCTAAGCGTATCAAAACGTTCTGCAGCAGTACGGCAACTTTCATTTTTACCTAAAATATAGGTAAAGCGTTTTGTGTCTGTGTCTTTATCTATAAAACCATCTTCTTCATCAAACTCAGTATTACGAGCCGTAAACGTAAAGCGATAATCTTCTTTGCCCTGCTCAAAAATAGACAGGATACCGTGATATGCATCTTGATCAATAAATTTCTTTACGAGCTCATTAAGCCCTACGCGATTACGTATAAGATTTACTTGGTCGTTTAATGTTAGTTCAAAAAGTGCAAGATTTTTGCCATCTTCTAATTGTACAGTACCATATTGTTTGAGCTCTTTCACACGACTATCTCCTGTTGGGATAACCGTAGGAGTACTTAAAAACTGTACATTCTCAAAAACGTGACCTAAAAGTATTCTCCAGTTTTCAGTACTATATGGTTGCTGTAGTAGCGTTTTTAATTCTTTGATTTCCATAGGATATTACTTAGAATTTGCAAATGATTGAGAAATGATAATTTCTGGTTTGTATTTATCAAAATTACGTATACTGATAGCTGGATTATCCTCTTGCATCATACTAGCTAAAGGATAGCTATCGATAATACGAAGTAAAGCATCTACAAGCTCTACAGGTTTAAGCTTAATTTTAGTTGTATCACGTTTAAGTTTATTTACTTCACGTTGTAGCTTTTGGAATTTCCCCATTTTTATAGCAGTTTTTGCTGCTTTGATTTTGTCTTTTTCGGTTTCAGTTACAAAAGGGATACTTAAAAATCCATCTAAATATTTTAACGCTCTTTTCTCATTAGGTCCCTGAGTAGTATCTACTGTTTGAGCAGATGTAATATCTGCCATTATTTTTTCTTGAAAATCTGTATGTGCTAATTGAACTTGCTCGTGATGGAATAATGGCAGTTTAATTGCCTTCTCTGGTGGATCTGTTTTAAACTCGTGAGCAGTTTCTACAAACGATAATTCATCAATACTATTATCTGGTTTAATCCAATAAAAAGCATCTCGTCTACTATTACGCATAAAGCAAATGGTAGTTTTATCTAAAATCTTCCTATTGCGGCCAACTCGAGCTCGTAAAGGCATATTTTTAATTCTTCTAAATTCTTCTGGGCTTTCTGCTTTAAATTTACGTAGCTCCATTAAAAAGGCTAGTCTTTCATCTTTCTGCTCATCTACATCTTGATCAAAAAGACCAAACGTTTGCGTTTCTTCATCAGGTGAATAAATCTCGCTATCTTCTCCTAAGGCGGAGTGGAAAGCTTGTAGTTTCATTATGGCTTTTTTCTCTAGTTCAATATCATTATTTACTCTCGCGGTCGGATAAAAATTATAAATGTATACTTTAGGTGCTATTGATCCTATGCGATTTACTCTACCTATACGCTGCATTAACCTTGTAGAATTCCACGGTGTATCATAATTTACAACTACGTTAGACCTGTGTAAGTTAATCCCCTCTGCAAGCACTTCCGTGGCAATAATAATATTGAAGTTACTTTTAAAATTTTCTCTTGGGATGTTAGCATCAAAATTCTCACGTACAATCCCTTCAACTTTACTACGGTTAGCACTTGTCACCTCAATAACATCTGTCATTCCAGCTTCATCTAATTTTTCCTTAAGATAATCTGTAGTGTCTTTAGCCTCAGAAAACACAACGAGTTTCTTACTATGGTTAATTTCTTTACTGAGTAATTCTGTTTTCAGTCTTCGGAGAAATTCATCTAGTTTAGGATCTTCCTCAACTTCTTGCCAGCGAGTATTTAATGGTTCGAGTAATGCATAATCATTTTTTAAACCTTCAATAAAATCTTCTGTAAAATCTTCTGGTACACATTCGGTTATGGTAGGATCTGTTAGTTTTAAGAAGGTAATTTTATCAATAAGTTCTTGTTCTTTGTCCTCCATTAAAAACTCATTCACATTCACATTGGGAGCAATATAAATGCGTTCATTTTCAAACATTTTTACCATCATTGCTGTAGCGTCAGTAAATCGTTGAAGTGATTTCTTAAAAGCATAAAAGCTACTATCAATTCGTTTTACAAGTAGTGTGCGCATTAATCTTGCAAGTGCATACGAAGCTATTTCAGCGTTCTTGTACTTGCTTCTTTTTGGCTCCTTTAAAAACTTTATGGCTTGATATCTATAATAACGTATGCCTTCGGTCTCGTGACTAAGCATATGCATTGTATGATCATAGAGTTCTTCTAATTCCCTATCTAATTGATAAAAAATTTTTCTAGGTTTTTCGATATCTGGAAATACAATTCCTTGACTTCCTAAATCTTCTGAATATAACTCGTGAATTTTTAAATCTGTACGTGTTCTGCGAATCGTTAGAGGTTTGATAACCTTTTCTCTGATATCTTCATAAATAGCTTTAACTTCTTCTTGTACAACTGAAATATTGGCTTCCTTTTTAAGTTTATCATATCGATCAATACGCTCTCTAAAAAAGTGTTGTAAGTTTGATACTTCTAAACTACTATCTTTAGAATCTTGAAAGAGATAAATTTGGTTTGCAATATCCGCTGGTCTATTATTTAAAGGGGTTGCAGAGATAAGCATAACTTTTTTCGTTGCAAACCCTCCTTCTTTTAACCTTCTGTTTGTTGGTGTTTTACATATTTTTTGAAGTTCATTATAGGCTTCAGCTGTATCATTTCTGAATTTATGAGCTTCATCCACAATAATTAAATCGTATTTCTTTGGATTAGTAAGCTTATGGAGACTACCATTTGTAATTATTTTATAATTCTGTAACCCAAACTTATCGAGAGTTTCAATCCAATTGGGCTTAAGTGCTGGAGGCACTATTACTAAGATGTTTGAAATATGACTTGGAAAATCATTAGAATAGAAAAATTTCTTAGCAATCAAAGTTCCGACTACCGTTTTTCCTAAACCTACCACATCACTCAAGAAAAACCCATTATGATCATCAAGTAACTGAAAGCCTTGATTTACAGCGTCTACCTGATATGATAACCTTTTAAATCCTTCTGGTAAATCGGTTATTGAATTGGGATCAAACTCCACACTCTTCCCGAAATATTCAATTAAAAATTTCACATATATTTCAAATGGAGTAAAATCATCATTTAGGTATGTCTCTTTTTTTACTTTTTTAATTTCAACAGGTAAAATGCTAATTCCTTCTAACCATAGTCTCTCAAATTCATCACTTGCAAACTTAACATCATCATAATCTTGAAGCTTAACATTGAACTCGTAGTTAAAATTGCTATCTCCACTTCCTCCCAATCCAGCATCGGTAAGATTAGAAGAACCTGTTATTACACTTCCTGTTTTATGCTCACTCCAATTTTCTGGTTTGAAAATGTAAATTTTTGCGTGAAGTTTTTTAGATGGGTGAGCTTTAACTTCTATTTTTTTTGAACATATATCCTCAATAAACTGAAGGATACCATTTTCTATTTCTTGTGAATACTTTGCATCCTGAATATCAGTTTTAGTTTCGGATAAAAACTCTTTCAAAGTTTGATTTGCATCTCCCTGAAAGAGCAATCCTTTTGATTGGTATTTAGCAAGTATTTGATCTACATTAATACCAACAAGTATTCTTATATTCGGCACATCCTCTAAAAGAGGTCTTATCTTAAAATATCCAGATGCCCTAAAGTATCCAACGAGAGCATCAAAAAACTCTATGTCTTTGTTGTTTTCAAAAACACCTTTGAACTTGTTAAATAGTGTATTTTGATTTTGGTTAGTAAAAAATTTTGTTGACATTAATTATTTTAGATTAGTTCAAACTTATAGAAGTCTTGGTTAATGTTTTTTATTACTTTCTTCGGAATCTTTAATTCATCGGCTAACTTATTCCATCTTGGAATCAATGACTGCACATCCGCAACTATTCCCTTAGGATTCTTAATCGCAAATTCCTCAGCAATCGTCAATACATCTTTCATTGTAATTTTTGCCCGTTTTCCATTAATAGACAAAGCTCGTGAGGTAGTTTTAAATGTAAATAGCGGATTGAGCGCATACGTCAAATCATACGCAGGACCTAAATTCCATTTATTTTCTTCTTTATTGAAGATAAAACTGTGGTTCTTTAAATGGTCATCTACGTTTCTAAATACAACATTAAACACCATACGCTTAAACAACTGTTGTAAGTCTTTATGCGGCACTTCTAGCCCTAGAGCTACCTTAAACACATTTTCATACGACGAGTTTTCTGGTTGACTTTTAAAGTCCCAACCTGTTAAACCTGTTACGGTTAATACGTGCTGTTTTTCTCCATGTTGTCTATCATACCTAAGTGTGGCGAAGTGCTTATTTTCTATTAGCTTAGATGGCATCATATCAATACCTGCTTCTTGCGCTAATACATAATAGGCATACTCTACTTTTTCTTTATTGTAGCCATCGCTATCATCAAGGTGTAGCTTTACTAAATAGTGATTGTAGTCCTCACTTGTTTCTCTATCTCCAGCTATTATTTTACTGGTTTCTTTATGTTCAGATATTAAGATTTTAGGTCTAGCTCCTCCTGCTGAAGTTCCTATTTTGAAAACGTTAAGTAAAGACAATTCATCAAAGGCTGCCCCAGTTGTATCTTCTTTTAGTTTCAATACTTTTTCTAAGATGGTAATGATTTCATCTATATTTATAGATGATGTATTGGGTAGCTCTTTTACGGGTTTGTACTCTAAGGCTCCCATACCACGAGCCGCTACATAAGTCAACTGTTCCAATGGTGTCACTTTTTGGATACCTCTTGCTGTTAACCATTCTTGAAAAATGATATTTCCAAAAGTATCTGGCAAGGAATCAGCTATCATAGGTGGTAAACCTTGAAACGTATCTTGTTGATATTGAGTAAATACCTGCACTGGTTTGGTACGTCTAAAAATAAAAGGAAATAGTTTTGAAAATTCGCCACTTTCCAGGAATTCTGGATTGTATTGAAAAAAGGATTTACTCTGGTCTATATCAAAACCCAATTTCCCAATCTCTTGGCCAAAAGCAATTACATCTATGATTTTATCTCTAGCCATCTATTAATACAGTGAAATGTCGTTTTGATCAACAATGACTTTATTTATTTGATTGGCTATAGATTGAAGTAATCCAAAATGATTTGCTACTTTTAAAATAGTATCGAGTGTAGCATTTTTACCATTCTCAATGTTTTGAATGGTGGTGCTAGAGACATCAAGCACTTCCGCAAGTTCATCTCTAGATAGCTCATTTGATTTACGAAGTGCCTTACACACCTCGCCAATCTTAACTTTCACATCTTTTATTGTAGTAACCTCTAACATATTATACCAATATAATGGTTAAATATAGGTATTTAAATTTATATTTACCATTATAACACCAAATATATTGTTTATAGAACTACTATTCTAAGCTTTATCGTATAATAGTAAAGAAATTCAACGTTAGTAAATTTTCGAGAAACGTATTAAATATTGCTACTTTACTCGAAAGTTTACTAAAATCCGCCCCTAAGAATTTAGCTTGAACTCAATTGTAGGAATCTAAACCCAAAACATTATAAAAAATCTTAAAATTCTGTTAAAAAGAAATTAATTCAGTGGAGATGCTTTTTATAGACTCTGAAAACACCAATAAAACCTACAAAAAGCAGTAAAATGGATAGTTCCTCTTTCTCCACAAAAAGATACCTATATTTCTAACGCCTCTGAATGGCCTTCTAAAAGCTTTAATTTTCGCATTAAAGGATTCAGTTGTGGCATTTGTACCTCTGTTGTCAAAGTAGTTTAGTATGAACTGACATTTTAAGCCAATAGAATTTGCTAATAAGGCTGGACTAAGAGAGGTGTTATATATGCCATAAATTAAACTCACGAACTTACACACCTCTAATCCCCTCTTTATAGAGGAGACTTTAGTAAGGGCTTTTATTTTAAGAGTGAGCGTTGGAGTGTATTTCTCCTAATAAGGCCGGACTAAGGAAGTTTTATATATGCCATAAATTAAAGAACTAACACACCCCTATATCCCCTCTTCATAGAGGGGACTTTAGTAAGGACTTTAAATTTTAAGAGTGAGCGTTGGAGTGTATCCCTCCTAATAAGGCCGGACTAAGGGAGGTCTTATATATGCTCTAAATTAAAGAACTAACACACCCCTATATCCCCTCTTCATAGAGGGGACTTTAGTAAGGGCTTTTATTTTAAGAGTGAGCGTTGGAGTGTATCCCTCCTAATAAAGCCGGACTAAGGGAGGTCTTATATATGCTATAAATTGAACTCATGAACTAACACACCCCTATATCCCCTCTTTATAGAGGAGGCTTTAATAAGGGCTTTTATTTTAAGAGTGAGCATTGGAGTGTATCCCTCCTAATAAGGCCAGACTAAGGGAGGTCTTATATATGCCATAAATTAAACTCATGAACTTACACACCCCTAATCCCCTCTTCATAGAAGGGACTTTAGTAAGGGCTTTTATTTTAATCAAAAAAAGCACCGTTAACGGTGCTTTTTTAGTGTTTTGATTGTCTATGTATGTCAAAAAGATTATTCTGTAGTTTCTTCTGCTAACCATGAGCGTTTACGTTCGCTGGCTTTAGAACTAAGCTTCGTCATTTTACTTAAAATAACATTAGGATTGGCCTTAAACTTCACATAAGTTGTTTTGTCCACACCATTACGATTGTACTTTACACTAACACGTTTCCCCACTTTATTTTGTGAGATTACGTTTTTATATTCGGTAAGATTAGAAAACGCACGGTTGTTTACAGAAATGATAATATCCCCTTTTTCAAGACCTCCATTATAAGCTGGTGTGTATCGTTTGGTATATTCTACGATCTCTGCCATATCCTTAATGTTAAAAGCAACTTCTGCACCTAAATAAGAAGCTCTTACTGCCGTTGTAGCCACACCTACAGAAGCTAACAGTTTTTTATAATCGAATGCACGGGGTTGGTCTATTGTGTATTTAAAGAAGTTATCTGCAAAAGTATCTCCGGCGTATTCGCGTAATGTGGTGTATAAGTTTTCAACTCGAAATGGTATTTCTGTTTTTCCATATTTCGTCCATACCAACTTCATATAATCATCTAAACTTAAGCCGCTTTTTTGTCTTAATTGTAAATCGAGCACCAAAGCAATCATCATACCGTGCTGTTTTGGAGCCATATAAATGTTTGGTGTGTTTTGAGGGCCTCCATACTGTGATAACCCTTGGTAAAACAGAGCTTTCTCGCTAATTGCATTGGCATTAGTATACACTAAGGCAGGGCAGCTTACTACGTCGCTCACCACATAAGACAGGTCTTCTAAAAAACGGTCTTGAGATACCACCCCTGCTCTACATGTATTAAGGTAAGCGTAATAATTGGCAAAACCTTCTGTAAACCAGTATTCTTTAGCCTTAGCATAGGCTTGTAAATTAAAAGGTGTTAACGCCGCAGGACGCATACGTGTTGTATTCCATGATTGAAAAAAAGCTTTAGACAATTCTCGGACTATAGCAGGAATGTCTGTTTCTGTTAATGTATCGGTGTACGTTGCTAAAGTGGTGTTTCTATAACCTGTAATACCTGCTTGTCGCGTTGCAGGAATGGTACTTATTAAAAATTGATACGCATCATTTTCATAGATAGGATAGCCTCCAAAAACTGTTTTATGGGCTTCAGCTACTTTTAAAAGCCCTTGAAAGATGCCCTCTACAATAGCATCGTTTGCTGTAAAGGATGTTGCCAACTGCAATTTAAAATCTTTATTCCCAGATGATAATGTTTGCGTTTTTGTAACAAGTGGTGCTAGTAAAGCGGGGCTTTCCATAAACTCCTGTAAATTTTCGGCTTCGTACACATTATCTGCTGTTTGTCGTAAATGTGTCGCGATGTTCCAATTGGCTTTTTTAGCATATGTAATTTCTACAGGTCTACTTTCTAAAGCAGGCATATATATAAATGTAGCAGGCGCGTTGATGACACATCCCTCTTCAGAAAATTTAGAAAATACAGTATCTCCTTGATCGGCAAAAATCTTATAGCTTACCTTAATAACACCATTATGATCTTCTACATCCCATTGGTTTAAACCTACAGTTGTAACATCTAAAGCCTTACCAGAACCATCGGTAATGCTTAAATCGTAAATGTTTTTCGCAAATTCATAAACTCCAAAGCTACCAGGAGCTGTTTTAGAAAATAGTAACGATGCCTTTCCCAACTGTATGTTTGTAAATTCAGCATCTACAACAGCTTCATGGTGTGCTGCTTTTTTAAAAGAGATGGCATAAGTGTTTTTTACTTGGGCTGCTATACTTATTATAAAACAATTAATAAATAGCAATGATACAATGGATTTCATCAAAATTTGTTTTAAAATTTATTCTAATTAAGCCGCAAAACTACAATTTTAAAGAAAGATTACAAACCTATGTCAGTCACAAAATACCTCAAATGTAGTTTATTATAGATTTGCTTCTGTAGAAAAGCAATACATCCTATTAATTAAGCATTTAAACCTAAAAAAAGGATCCGCTTTACTGTTGTAATAATTTATTTATATTTGTTTTGTAAAATAAAACATATTAGATGCTAAATTGCTCCAAAAATTTAGAAAATGCTATACATATTGCTGTAGCATTAGCTAAGGAAAACAATAATAAAAATTACGGCCCTTCTCATTTATTAAAAGCATTACTACATAAAGATTCTGGATTAGATGATCTTATGTTTCAAATTCATGCAGACATCTTTTACATCGATGAATGGTGTGAGGTACGCATAGAAAGTTACCCTAAAGTAGCGAGTGTACCACATAGAATTGAGGGTGATGCTAGTATTGATGCTGTTTTTAATGAAGCGCAAAATCTCATGCTTAAAATAGGTGGTAATGCCTTGTCTGAAATTGCAGTGCTTATTGCCTTATGTACGCCTGGCGTAGGCTTTTCGTATGAACAATTAAAATCCTTACCACTTACAGCAGACGAATTGCTTAAAACCGTAAATACGGAGACACCTCACAGCACGACAGCGCGAACAGCGCCAAAAGCAGATGGTAAAAAAGTAGATCTTAGTATTCTCGATGCCTTTTGTATTCATAAAATAGAAGCCGCTAAAGCTGGAGAGTTAAATCCGATATTTGGTCGTGATGGGGAACTTAAAATGATTATCGAAATTTTGGGCCGCCACTCTAAACCTAATGTCCTTATCTTAGGGGACTCTGGGGTTGGTAAAACCGTGCTTTTAGACGGTTTTGCTAATGCCATTGCCAATGGCAATGTTCCTGAAGTGCTGCATAACGCCGACATTTATGAAGTAGATGTGGTAAACTTACTTGTTGGAGCCAGTTATAAAAGTGAGGTCGAAGACCGTTTAAAAAAGATATTCGCTGCCATTAAAACCTTTAAAAAACCGGTATTACTTATAGACGACTTGTCTAATATTACCGACAAGGACAATGGCAACCAAGGTCTCATTAACATCTTAAAGTCTGAACTGGCAAAAGGTGAGGTTACAATTATTGCTACCGCCACAAACGAAGCCTTTAGAAAACACATAGAAGCCCATCAAGGCTTATCCCGTCAATTTGAAAGTGTGCAACTTGTAGAACCTTCACAAGAGGATGCGCTTACCATGATTGACAGCACCATTAATTTGTATGCCGATTTTCACGAACTGTCTATCGACAAACCTACTATTGCAGAAGCCATACGCCTCTCTAAACGCTTTAGTAAAGACCGTTGTTTACCCGACGTTGCTATAGATTTAATAGACCGTACCATGTCTGCTTCCCGCTATATGGTAGAGACAACAGCTGCCAATATCGCATTGGTAAAAGGTATTTTAGAAACTCAAAAAAATGCAGAAGATCCGCTAAAAGCACTTAACGAACTGCGCTGGCAGTGGTTTAATCTTAAAAACATTTTCAGCTACCTTATTTTTAGCGAGTTAGATCATGAAGATAATTTTGATGATGTAACTTCTGTAGCAGAGGCCACTGCTAAAATTGAAGCCGTTTTAGAACAGTGTGCCCAATTTGTAGCTGCTCCAAAAACGGCAGTAACCAAACATGATATTTCTGCTACAATCGCCAATATTACAGGAATTCCTGTAGGGAAATTGCAAGCCGACGAAAAAGAGCGCTTGTTAGATATGGAATCGATTTTAAGACAACGGGTCATTGGACAAAATTACGCCTTAAAAATTATTACAGACGCCATACTAGAATCGCGTTCTGGTTTAAGTAAACCAGGGTTACCGATAGGCTCTTTCTTTTTTACAGGGCCTACAGGAACAGGAAAAACAGAATTAGCAAAGTCCTTAGCCGAATTTATGTTCCAATCGGAAGACGCCATTATTCGCTTTGACATGTCCGAATTTAAAGAGGAACATTCTGCCGCCTTATTATATGGTGCGCCTCCAGGTTACGTAGGTTACGAAGAAGGTGGTGTACTGGTCAATAAAATACGTGAACGCCCCTACTCTATTGTTTTGTTTGATGAAATAGAAAAAGCCCACCCTTCGGTTTTTGATATCTTTCTTCAAATTTTAGATGAAGGAAAACTTAGCGACCGTTTGGGTAAAATTGGTGATTTTTCGAATGCTGTGATTTTATTTACGTCTAATATTGGAAGCGCACAAGTAGTGCAGTCTTTTAATGAAGGTATTGTACCTAAAACAGCCGATTTACTCGAAATAATGGGCAATTATTTTAGACCTGAATTTTTAGGACGACTTACCGAAATTATACCGTTCGCCCCTATTTCCGTCGAAAATGTAGTTAAAATTTTCGAAATACAGATGAAAGATCTTCACAAAGCCTTGGAAAGACAAGGAATTAGTTTAAATTTAACATCTGAGGCAAAGACATTTTTGGCAAATAAAGGCTTTACTCCCAAATATGGTGCTAGACCTTTACGTGGTGTTATACGTAACGAACTACGTTCGCCATTGTCTAAGAAGATTATTAAAGGTGATATTGCTAAAGGCAGTACCATCTCATTAGATTATAAAGAAGAAAAACTTGCATGGACGTACAATTAATGTAGGTTTTTGTAAGATGCTATTAACAAATTAGATAATATAATAAACGCTTAATTAAATATGGATAATTACAGTTTAGGAGGCTCAGAAGTAAAATCTGAAGCATCAGAGGCAATCTCAGAAATTAGCCAAAACAAGACATTACTTGTTCAAAAATTAACACAGGATCCTCCTGTTAAACCAGAAGTTGTTAAAGGACTTAATTCTGTAGATGCTGTTTTCGATCACTTTAAACCAGAGATTGAGGTAACACATGAGAATCAAGATGGTGTTGAGAAAAAAGAAACCTTACGTTTTTCTAATGTGGGAGACTTTAGTAAAAAAGGAATTATAGACCAAAGCGAGTATCTTAGAAATTTAAATGCTGAAAAAGACCAATATTTAAAGGTTGTAAAACAATTAAAATCGAATAAGATTTTAAAAATGGCTTTAGAAAATGATGATGCTAAAGAGGCTCTACTAGAATCTATACACTCTTTACTTACCGAATTACGAGAAAAATAACCGTTCTATAAAATATACTTATGTCAGCACTTGAAAATAAAAAACAAGCCGTAGTTATAGAGAACCCGGTACAAAAGTTAAAAGAAACTGAAGAGAAATTAGCGCGCTATGGGGGCTTTGATCTTTTAGAGTCTGCTATAGAGAATGTTCAAAATATGAACCCTCAGCGTAAGGCCCGTAAAAAGATTTTCCTTTCGGAAGCCTCTAAAAAGGCCGAGCGTGAAATGTTAGCAAAAACCTTAGAAATTTGGGCCGATGTACTATCGTCTTCTGGAGATATTTCTGAAATGGCAAATAACTCTGAAGCGCAATCAAAACTTGCAGAGCAAACGCTTACTAAAAATTTAGCCAATGTTTTAGAAGAAACAAGAAATATGGAACAGTCTTACCGTTCGGTAGCGTTGTTTTATAAAAATACAGAGTCTTCTAAAATTAAAAATATAAACATCGTAAATGCCGAACTAGAGCAATTAAAAGATCTCGATAATACGCGTTTTATTGATGCTATAGAAGAGGAACTGGTACAGGGTTACGACCGTTTAGATTTAAGAGACAACTACGGTTTATTAGTAATTCCTGGATACTTAGGCTCTAATAAAGTGGTAGAGAAATGGGGTAAAATCGCTTATAAGAATAAGGTGATGATGGTTACCGATTTTGAGCATTTAGATGAGCCAGACGATGTTATGGAAATGTTTGAATTGGCCAACCTAACGGGTGGTGATAATTTTAGATCTAACGTTATCATGGCGTGTAACTGGTTAGTAGGTCGCGGTAAATACGATGAAGTAGGCGAAGATGACGATTTATTTGTACCACCTTCTAGTGCTTTAGCTGGAAAAATCTACAAAACATTAATGTCTCAGGTTACTGCCGGTAAAAAGTTTGGTGGTATTAACGAGGTTGATGGTGTACGTTTCGATTTGAAAAAAGGTGAAGTTTCACAGCTTGAAAAACTTGGTTTAGTGCCAATGGTTAACGAATATGGTAAAGTTATGGCATTCTCTGCCAAAACTCTATTTAACGGTGATAACTTAGGCTTACAAACATACTCTGTAGTTCGTGTTTTCGATTATGTCACTAAAGTACTTATGGATTTCTTAAACCGTAGAGCTTTCGAAAACTTTAACGCCAAAACGCGAAGAGAACTCATGGGACAAATCGTTAAGTTTCTAGATGGTATTACAGGTCCAGATAAATTAATAGAGGATTTCTCTATTAAACGTTTCGAACAAGATCCAAACCAAAAAGACCGTATTCTTTTAGACATCCATATGAAACCGTATTTCCCAGCTAAAAACTTTATGATAAAGTTAGATGGTCAAAAAGGAGATGATGGTACAGAATGGGGTACAGAATACGACCAACAGTAAAATAAAAACTCCTTAGAACACGGTTTAAACACGTTCTAAGCTGTTGAACAACAAAAACATCCAAAAGCTGTAATTGCAATAGCCTTTTGGATGTTTTTTAGTTTATAAGGTTTCGAATAGAGCACCACTAATAAGCCATGGCCTCTAAAAAAAGTTTAAAAAGTAAAAAAAACATAAATTATTACGACTAACACTCATAACGTCCCATTTCGTATTTAAAAACACTGTCATACAGGGTTTCAACCTTAAAACACAATGCCTTTAATTAAATTCATCGCTTAATAAAACACCACTCTTAATAAAACCTATACTATAACATGATGCGATCTACCCCTTTTGTTGCTCTTAAAACTGTATTATGTATGCGGTTAAGTGTGCTTTTCGGTATTGTAATGCACATGAGTGTACTTGGGCAAGACGTGTTTAATACTGCTCATGAAAATTCTAATTCACATCAAAAGACACCTGTTTCAAAACCAAAGGCACTTCAGTTTAAAGGAAATGATGGCCCCTATATTATAAACGATACCCTATATCGTGTGGATGTCAAACAGCAATTTACAAAAACATCTGTTTTTAATCCTAATGCTATTGTTGTAAGTACAGATGATGCTGTTCCCAACACATTTCATTTGGCTTTACAGACAACATTACACATCCCAAAAACAGTCTATAAGATGCCCGACACACTGGTTGTACTTTCAGATATTGAGGGGAATTTTAATGCCTTTTCTGGTTTTTTATTGGCAAATCACATTATAGACAGCACCTATAATTGGACATTTAACAAAGGCCATTTAGTGCTTTTGGGCGACTTTGTAGATCGTGGAAAAAATGTAACACCAGTACTATGGCTTATTTATAAATTAGAGCAGCAGGCTAAAACCCAAGGCGGTCAAGTTCATTTTATTTTAGGCAATCATGAAATCTTAAATTTTAATGGCAATCATAAATACAACCGCAAGAAATACATTAAGGTCGCGAAACGTATTAGTGGTAAAAATACGGCTGAAGAAGCCCTTAAATTTCTATATTCTGATGCGTCGATTCTAGGCCAATGGCTCGCCACTAAAAATGTTATTGAGCGTATTGGCGACTATATTTTTGTACATGCAGGATTAAGCCCAGAACTGCTAAACTACCACCTTAGCTTAGAAACGATTAATACTTTGGTACGCCAGCACTACAGCAGTCAAGAACATATAAAACATAGAACCCTACAATTTCTTTACAGCACAAAAGGTCCTTTTTGGTACAGAGGTCTTGTGCAAAACAGATCGAATTACAAGAAAATAAAGCCTACAGCTCTAGACGAACTCCTTAACTTTTATGCCTCTAAACACATCGTTATAGGTCATACACCTGTTCATGATATTTCTAGTGATTTTGAAGGCCGTGTTATTCGGTTAGATGTCGCACATGGTCTAAGCGCTTTTTCGGGAAAAACAAAAGGCTTGCTTATCGAAAATGGAAATGTCTTTAGTATGGATGACCTAGGATTAAGAAAAAATTTCGACTAAGTGTCTTAAAGTGCTTTAAAAGAAGCGTCTAAATACGCTAAGCGCTCGTTTAACCACGTTTTTAAATAATGGTAATCGCTCTCTGTAGTTGTTGTTTTAGGCCACACCGTAAATTCCCTTTCATAAATGCCTTCTTCCATAAATTGCTCATAAATTTGAGTCATCGCCTCCCAAAGATGCGGCGTGCTATAAGCGGTTTGCCTTAAAGCGTCCCATCGCAACTTCATTTTCGATCTGTAGTTTTCTGGGTTTAGCTCTAGCAAACGTTTAAACAAACCATTGGTTAAAATGTCGTTGGTGGTCGCAATACGTCTGCCTTCTAAAATAATCCCAAACACACCGTCGAGATCCCAAGGCACAAAAAAATACGGTTCGTCTTTGTCATAACGCGCCAAGTAGTAATTTTTACCTAAATTATCGGTAGCTCGTAATAGATTTACAAAAAGAAAGTAATCGATCGCATTATCAATATGAATTTTTTCGGCAATCCCTTTAGAAAATGCTGCATCGGAACTGTTTATAACAAAATCTACACAGGCTGCAACATCATCCCAATGCGCTTTATAATCTATAGTTGGGTAACTCATTTCAAAACCGCCCCAGTGTGGAAAAATAGTATTATAAGCGGGAGCCTTTTTAAAATCTGGAGCCCCTTCGTAAGCGTCTGCCTTAAACAACTCCCCATAAACCTGTCGCCCTTCATTGGCTTTTAATTGCAATTGTTTTCTATCAATACCTTCAGACAATGCATAAATCCCATGGTAATTGCCATTCAAAAATAAATCGACATACAGCACCTCAAAACCACTCTTTGCTTGAGGCTCTTTTTTCTTGTAATACGGTTCGTGAATGGCCAACCATAAATTACTCGCGACATAAGAACGAAGCCGCAAGGGCTCGTTGTACATAGCGTCTAATATCCAATCATCATCCGTACGCATTTCCTTAAAACTAACATCTGTTTTCTGTTTCGAGATGCTGTCTTTCCAAAATTCTAAATCGAATGATTTTTTTGGAAAAGATAATGATAGATTGCCACGATACCGCGCACCTAAGGTCTGTTTTAAATACGTACCGTTTCTAAAGTAAATAAGCGTACCAGGCCGCTTCTTGTAATTTTTTAAATGGAATGTATCAATGCGAAGACTTACCATTGGTAATTTTGATACATACAATCGATACGTCTCCCCATTAACTGCCACTGAAGTACTTTTGCTGTAAGACAGGTCTTTTAAAGCGACCTTAAATGGAGTTTCTCCTAAAAACTCTAACTGTGTAGCAGTTGTATTTTTACCTGTAAGAGCCCTTAAATGTGCTTCATGCCAAACCACTAATTTCTGTTTAGCATCTATGCCATAGCTTCCCGTCTCCGCCACAAGTTGCTGTGCTTGTATATGGGTTTCTGTTCCAACACAAAAACAAAAAAGAAGAACAGCTTTAGACAGTAGTGATTTCATAACAATTTACCCTTGTACATCACATTAGAAAATAGACGTTATAACATTCCATCTCATTTGCGAAAATTACACTGTAAAAATAACCTATTCTAAAGACAAATACGTATTACACTTACAGAATAAAGTACCTCTAATCCTTTAAATATGTGCTTTAATGCTAAAATACACACAGCTCAAAACTATGGTTTTCTAGCTTTTTCACACGCCATTAAAACGCCCATTCTTGTATATAAACAGCCATTTCAACATACTTTATTAAAAATTAACATCTCATTTTTAATTTTAACATATCTATTTCTATTCGTAATAATACACTCTAAATAAAGTGACTGTAAATACAACGGCACCATATTAAAACTGTTAAAATGTTAAAATAAGAAAAAACGGGCGTTTTGACGTTTCCTCTCTTGTAAGACGCTTTACAAATAGACGACCCATACAGCGCTGGCGTAACCCGAAAAGCCTTTAATAGAGTAGGGATAAAAACAAGTGAAAATTATTATGAAAACACTAATGACAATGGTTGCCGCGTTGGCAATCTCATCGGCAGTAAATGCACAAGTGACTGAATGTGCTGTGAGTTCTGAATGTGGTACTTTTACAAGAGGGTATGATGTTATAATACGAACAGTACGCGACGGTGCTACTTTAAACATTTTAAACAGAAGAACTGGAGAACTTCTTGATACATTTGAATGTGAAGGTAGTAATCTTAGCGTACAATGTGGTCTTGCTGGTGAAGTAGCAGCACCTACTGCGCCCTCTACAGATGTTACGCCTAGCACTACAAGTACAGTAAGTAGACGTTCTTCTCGTATTAGAAGACGTGTTACAAATAATTCGGACACTACAACTTCTAGCAGTACTGAGACACCGTCTTCAAGCACATCTACAAGACGTGGATTTCCTGCTTCTGCAGCAATTGGTTTACCATAATAAAACCTATGATGTTATTACATCGTAGCACTATGAAAAAGAAAGAAAATCGGGACTTAGGTTCCGATTTTTTTTGCTTTAAGCCACTTTCAATTTCTAAAATTGAGAAGGACGGCTCTAAAGTTTTAAAAACTTATGATTTAGTTCGCATAAATTGAAACCCTTTATTTGAATACTAACCTCAAAAAATTATCTTTGCTTGCTTAAATAGCATCATAAATTTATGAAGATTTCGTACAACTGGTTAAAGCAGTTTATTAAGATAGATTGGACACCAGAGCAAACCAGTGAATTACTTACCGATTTAGGATTAGAGGTTGAAGGTATTACTAGCTATCAATCTTTAAAAGGAGGATTAGAAGGTGTCGTTGTTGGTCACGTTTTAACTTGCGAAAAACACCCTAATGCCGATAAATTAAAAGTAACAACAGTAGATTTAGGCCTAGAAACACCCGTACAAATTGTATGCGGTGCGCCTAACGTTGCTGCTGGACAAAAGGTTCCCGTAGCGACTATAGGCACTACGCTTTATACCGAAGATGGTGAGGCTTGGACTATAAAAAAAGGAAAGATAAGAGGCGAAGTGAGTCATGGTATGATTTGTGCCGAAGACGAACTTGGTTTGGGCACCTCTCATCATGGTATTATGGTATTGGACGACGCTTTAAAAGTAGGAACTCCTGCCGCTACTATTTTCGATATTGAAAACGATACTGTTTTTGAAATAGGCCTAACGCCTAACAGAGCAGATGCTATGAGCCATTTTGGTACAGCTCGCGATCTAAAAGCAGGCTTGGCACAAAAAGAAATTAAAAAAGAATTAATCACCCCATCTGTTAGTGCTTTTCACGTTGAAAATCGCACCTTAAAAATAGATGTTGAAGTGATGTCTAAAGATTTAGCGCCTCGTTATTGTGGGGTTTCTATATCGGGCTTAAAAGTTAGCGACTCTCCAGATTGGTTAAAACACAGGCTACAAGCCATAGGTTTAACCCCAGTAAACAATGTTGTAGATGCTACCAACTATGTATTGCATGAGTTAGGACAGCCTTTACATGCGTTTGATGCCGGTAAAATTGAAGGTCATAAAATTAAGGTGCAAACCTTAAAAAAAGGCACAAAATTCACAACATTAGATGGTGTAGAACGTGAGCTACATGAAGAAGATTTAATGATCTGTGATGCCGAAAAACCAATGTGTATCGCGGGGGTTTTTGGAGGCTTAGACTCTGGTGTGACCAGCCAAACTAAAAGTATATTTTTAGAAAGTGCTTATTTTAATCCTGTGAGCATTCGAAAAACAGCAAAACGCCATGCGCTTAATACAGATGCGTCTTTCCGTTTTGAACGCGGTATTGACCCTAACATCACAGAGTACGCTTTAAAACGCGCTGCTTTACTCATTCAAGAATTGGCAGGTGGTGATATTACAAGTGATATTGTAGACTTTTACCCAAAGAAAATTGAAGACTTTCAAGTGCGTTTAAGTTTTGATAATGCGAAAAAAATTATTGGAGAAGAAATTCCAAAAGAAACGATAAAAAGTATTCTCACAGCTTTAGAAATTAAAGTAAATAACATTACTGAAACAGGCTTGGGACTTACCGTACCTGCGTATAGAAACGATGTACAACGTGAAGCAGACATTATTGAAGAAATTTTAAGAGTGTATGGATACAATAACATATCTACCTCTAAGAAGCTCAATGCGTCTATTTCCAGCATATCGCGTTTTGAAGATTATAAACTTCAAAACACGATTGGCGATCAATTGGCAGCTCAAGGTTTCTTTGAGATTTTATCCAATTCTTTAACAACACCAAATTATGCCGCGCTTAGTGAACAACTTAAAGCCGAACATAATGTCGAAATACTAAACCCATTAAGCAAAGACCTTTCTGTATTGCGACAGTCGCTTTTATTTTCTGGATTAGAAGCCATAGCATATAACAGCAACAGAAAACGACAAGATTTAAAGTTATTTGAATTTGGCAAGACGTATCATAAGTACACAGCAACCAATACCGAAGAAGGTAAACATTTAACACTCTTTACTACAGGAAATCAAAATGCAGAACGTTGGAATAGCAATACAGCTCAACGCAGCGATTTTTTCTATATGAAAGGTATTGTACATGCTGTATTTAATCGCTTAGGAATTTCTAGGTACAACGAAACGCCTGTTACCAACGATTTGTATAGTGAAGGGGTCTCTTTAAATCTTGGTAAAACGCAATTGGTCTCTTTTGGTCTGATTTCTAAAAAAGTATTAAAACACTTTGATATTACACAAGAAGTTGTGTATGCAGATTTTAATTGGGATGCCGTATTAGACATCGTTAAACGTCATAAAATAACATTCCAACCTATAGCGAAATATCCAGCGGTACGCCGTGATTTTGCCTTATTATTGGATGAAAACGTAACTTTTGAAGCTATTCATAAAATCGCGAAACAAACCGAAAAACACGTGCTTAAAGACATTAGTTTATTTGATGTTTACCAAGGTAAAAATTTACCTAAAGGTAAAAAGAGTTATGCCGTAAGTTTTAAACTGCAAGATGAAAACAAAACGCTTAACGAAAAGCAAATTGATAAAATAATGACTAAATTACAGTCCAATTTTGAAAAGCAACTTGGTGCTGAATTACGCTAAACTATGAATAATTTTAAAACAGTTATAACCTTATGCATCCTTTTTGTATGCCATAGCGGTTTAAAAATCTCTGCACAACAAGGTGCTTCGAGTACTACAAAAGATAGTCTATTGGTACAAGACCCGTCTACTGCCAGTATATTTCAACTTTTAAAACATGATGCCAAGTACACCTTTAAAGGTGTTGTTCATGGCTTTTCAAGACCCTTATACTGGAAAGGTAAAGACTTTGCTAAGTTAGGTATACTTGTGGGCGGTACTTTAGCGCTTACAAGTTTAGACAATGAAACCAATCGCTTTTTTGCAAGAAACAGTGAAGACTTTCCAGAACCGATTAGAAATGTAGGTTGGTATTTTGGGAGTCCTCAAAATTATTTCTTAGCAAATGCAGGGCTCTATGGTTTTGGTCTTTTTACTAAAAATGAAAAAATTAGAAAAACGAGTGTATTAATCATATCGTCTTCTATAACCAATGGTTTTTTACAAAGTTTTCTTAAAACTGCTGTTGGGCGTGCACGCCCCAACTCTGGGTTTAGTAACAACGATCTTAGTTTATTTTCTGCAGAACCAACGTTCCATTCTTTTCCTTCTGGTCATACTGCGCTTTCTACGACTATGGCGCACGCTATAGCCAAACAATTTAGCAATACTTGGGTAAAAGTAGGCATCTATTCTCTGGGTGCCATTCCACCAGTATCGCGTCTTGTAGATGGTGCGCATTGGCTTACAGATATTGCTTTTTCGGCAGCATTAAGTGTTATTATTGTGGACAGTGTCGATAAGTTTTTATTCAACACAGAGGCTTACGATTATACGAAAGCCCCTAAAAAAATAAGTTGGAATATGAGTTTAGGTGTAAATTCTATAGGATTAAGGGGTGTTTTTTAGTTGTTTTTTCTTACCTTTACAAAAATAACTAAATCAAAGCATTATGTCTAACTACATTAAAGTATTCTCAGGAAATTTTATCGAAGTTCAGCAATTATTTGCTGCATTAGAAGCGCAAAACGTTTGTGCTATTATTAAGGAGGAGTCAGAATCTGGTCGTTTAGCGGGTTTTGGCTCTAGCATTGAAGGCTTACAGGAAATTCATATCCACAAAGAAGAGCTCAAAAATGCGTCTCCCATTTTGGAACAATTAACACTTTTAGAAACGGTTACAGCTACGGCATAAAAGGCGATTAAATACGTTTTAATGCCGTCTTTTAATCCTAAATCCTACTAATTAGGAAAACAAGTATACGACATCACCACTGAGACCATGCGCATGTATCGGGCTTATAGGTCTATTTTTATGTTCTTAATACGTGTAGGATTGCTTCTAAAAATCTTTAAATCGCACCAACACAAATTACAACACTAAGACCAAAGTAAAGCATAATGTTCTACCATCTATACATGGTTACCTTTTAATGTTTTTTCCAAAATAGTTATGCCACTTTTCTTTGTGTTGTATCATTCCATATTCGAACTTAACCTACCGCTGTTATCTAAAACCTGTGTATTTCTATACCTCTTACTTTAGGTAACGTTTTTAGATCATAAATAGATTTACGCGTATTACTTCCGCATTACCCTCTACCCTCTAATAAGGATAAACGCAGCAGCATAAAGACATTAATATAAGACTAGTAGTAGGCTTACTTAAGCTGTTACCGTATACATTTTTTCACGTAATTCCTTAATTTTAGCATCTTGCATATACTCGTCGAAAGTTGTGTAACGATCAATGATGCCATTTGGCGTTAATTCAATAACACGGTTGGCTACCGTTTGTGCAAACTCATGGTCATGCGTTGTAAATAACACGGTACCTTTAAAGTTTTTTAACGAGTTATTAAAGGCGGTAATACTTTCTAAATCTAAGTGGTTCGTAGGCTCGTCTAACATCAATACATTAGCACGAATCATCATCATTCGGCTTAGCATACAACGTACTTTTTCCCCCCCAGAAAGGACATTACATTTTTTTAAGGCTTCTTCTCCACTAAAGATCATCTTACCTAAAAAACCTCTTATGTATACTTCTTCGCGTTCTTCTTCTGTGGTTGCCCACTGGCGTAACCAATCTACTAAAGACAAGTCGCTATCAAAAAATTCACTATTATCTAAGGGCAAGTACGATTGGTTTGTTGTAACACCCCAAGCATGAGTACCAGCATCTGCGGTCTCATTACCATTTATAATTTGGTAAAATGCAGTAGTTGCTCTAGAATCTTTAGAAAACACAACCACTTTATCACCTTTAGCTAAGTTTAAATCTATCTTTTGAAATAACATGTCCCCATCTAAAGACGCTGCTAAACCTTCAATATTTAAAATCTGATCGCCAGCTTCACGCTCACGTTCAAAGATAATGGCAGGGTAACGTCTACTTGTTGGTTTTATGTTTGAAATGTCTAATTTATCAATCATCTTCTTTCTACTTGTGGCTTGTTTACTCTTAGCAACATTGGCAGAAAAACGACGAATAAACTCTTCCAATTCTTTCTTTTTATCCTCAGCCTTTTTGTTTTGCTGTGCACGTTGTTTTGCAGCCAGTTGCGAAGACTCGTACCAGAAGGTATAATTTCCAGAAAAATGATTTATTTTTCCAAAATCAATATCAGAAATATGAGTACAAACTGCATCTAAAAAGTGACGGTCGTGAGATACAACAATCACACAGTTGTCATAGTTTGCCAAAAAGTTTTCTAACCAAGAGATGGTTTCATAATCCAAATCATTGGTAGGCTCATCCATAATAAGCACATCTGGATTTCCAAATAAAGCCTGGGCTAAAAGCACTCGTACTTTTTGCTTTCCGTCCAAATCTGCCATTAACGTGTAATGGTGGTCTTCCTTTATCCCTAAATTAGATAACAACGCCGCAGCATCACTATCGGCATTCCAACCATTCATCTCTTCGAATTGCACTTGCAACTCCCCTATTTTCTCAGCATTCTCATCGGTATAATCTGCATAAAGTGCATCAATTTCAGTTTTCACTTTATACAGGGTTTTATTTCCCATTAAAACGGTCTCTAAAACATTATTTTCATCATATAAATTATGATTCTGCTCTAATACAGACATACGTTTACCAGATTCCAAAGACACATGGCCTGAGGTCGCATCTTGCTTACCAGAAAGTATTCTTAAGAATGTAGATTTACCAGAACCATTCGCTCCAATAATACCATAACAATTTCCATTATTAAATGTTGTATTGACTTCATCGAATAAAACGCGTTTACCAAACTGTACTGAAAGGTTTGAAACTGATAACATAAGCTGAGTTTAATTTTTTGCAAAAGTAAAAAAATCTAACGGTTACTTAAAGTTTAATAGCTTTAATTTTTAACGCTTCATTAACGTTTAAACAACATTTAACAGCCCATTAACAGGGTATTCTATTCTCAAAATATATTTTTGTGTTGTTGGGTTAATTACCTATTCTATTGAAAAAAGACTTATGAAATTATATCTGTACATTTTATCCATTTCGCTCGTAGCATTTAGCTGTGGACAAAAGTCTTGCAGTTATGCCATATTAGGAGGAGAAATTATAAATAAAAATGCAGATTTCGTTGTATTGCTCTATGGCAAACAAGTAATAGATACTGTGCCTTTAGATAAAAACAATAGATTTAATTATAAAATTAAAAATTTAGACGCTGGATTTTATACATTTAACCATGGCAATGAGATACAGAAAGTACTTTTAGAACCAGGCGATAGTCTTTTGTTTCGTTTAAATACTTTAGAGTTTGATGAATCTTTAGTATACACAGGAAAAGGTGCTAAGAAAAACAACTACCTTATCAATGATTTTATTCAAAATGAAATCGATGAGAAACGCATCTATAAATTATGCATGTTATCACCAGAAGCTTATGTAAAGCATATAGATTCTATGCGTGATATTAAAAACAAAAAACTAAAGCATTTTCAAGAAAAAAATATACCATCTCCATTATTTAATAAAATTGCACAGGCAAATATAGATTACAATTACTTTAGTAATAAAGAGGCCTTCCCGTTTCTCCATTACCGCCGCAAAAAAAGAAAACAACAAGATAATGTCCCTGATAATTTCTATGCATACAGACAAAATATAAATTATAACGATGCGTTTCTTATCAATCACTTTATTTACAGATCATTTCTTAAACGCAGCTTTAAAAATATAGCACTCTCTAATCATTTAAAGCATAGCTCAAAAACGAAAGATCACATTTGGACAAATTGTTGTTTTAATTTAGATCAGTTAGCGGTTATTGACAGTTTAGTGCAAGATGAAACCATTAAAAATCAGCTGCTCTACAACTTTAGTTTGAACTTCTTACACAAGAATAACAAGATAGAGAACAATGCTAAAGTCGTAAACTATTTTTTATCAAAAAGCACAGACACCAACAATAATGCTGAAATTTCATCGTACAGTGCTTCAATAAATCAACTAAAGCCAGGTGCTACCTTTCCTAGTATAGCACTTCGCAATCTAGATAATGATGTTGTAAATATTAAAAGTATTATAGATAAACCAACCGTTGTCTATTTCTGGTCTCATAATAATAAAAACTACTTTCGAAATACGCACAAACGCGCTAGCGAACTTCATGTAAAATACCCTGAAATTTCCTTTATTTCTGTGAATATAGACGATTACAATAAAGATGCATGGGCAACTACATTAAAAAAGCACAAACAAGACAACACCAATAAGGAATACGTTTTTGAAAGTCCTAAAGAATCTGTAAAGCGTCTTGCGGTATACCCGTTAACAAAAACCATTCTTGTAAATAAAGAACATAAGATTTTTAATGGTCATGCCAATATGTTTTCTAAAAATTTCGAACAAGAATTGCTTGGTTTGTTGAATCAGTTCTAACTGATGTTATATTTTTAAAAACACACTATACTTATCCTTTAAATATTACCCCAACCATTTTTTAAAGTCCTTTACCCGTTCTCGTGCCACTATAATATCTTGAGATTTATACGAATTAAGTTTAATTTGTAGACGTGAATTGGTGTAGTTTAGCATATCTTTTATAGCATGTATGTTGACATAAAATTTACGGTTTATTCGGAAAAACACTTCTGGATCTAAATCCTCTTGTAACTGTTCTAAACTCCCATCTATTAAATACGATCGCCCTTCTGTTGTGTGTATATAAGCTCCCTTATTTTCACTATAAATACATTCTATAGCTGCAATAGACACCAGCTTTAAGTGCTGCCCTATTTTAACCGAAAAGCGCTTTTTATACTTTGGGAGGTCTGGTATTACTAATAATTTTTTTACAGCATTAACATCTAAAGTTACAGGCGGCTGTACCGCTACACGCGCCTTATATTTATCTAGAGCAACAACCAGATCGGCTTCATCTATAGGTTTCAATAAATAATCTATACTATTTAACTTAAAGGCTTGTAAAGCATAAGCATCGTAAGCTGTGGTAAAGATAACGGCACTCTTAATTTCAATGCTTTCAAAAATTTCAAAAGACAGCCCATCACTCAATTGGATGTCTAAAAAAATAAGATCGGGATGAGGATGTGCTGCAAACCAAGCAATAGCAGTCTCAACAGAATGCAACATGGTATTTACCACTATACCTAGCCCTTTTAACATGCGTTGCAAGTACCTTGCAGAAGGTTTCTCGTCTTCTATAATTAATACGGTCATTTAGTTTATTTTAAAATACTTTTTTATACTATTTATCACGTACGGCAAACAGCCTATCTTTCTCTATAAACATTTCTATTTGACGATTTTCCCATTCGTATCCTAAAATGCCATTAGTTACAAACACGCGATAGGCATGAAATGCAAGTCCTATCCCCCAACCCATTGCAGGATACCGAAACCATTTATACCCCCAAAATGTCATGTAATTTGTAAAAATTAAAATGAGAATGACCAAACCAAAAGATAGGAGATGGCAATAAAAACCCTTTAATTCGGTAACTCGCTTTTTTGCTCTTAAATAGCGTTGTTCTTCTGTTAATGTATATATTTTTGTCATAAACTCTTATATTTTAAGTTCAACGTTCTGTACGTTCTTTTTTTATAAATTCTTCTACTTTGCGTTTTTCCCAGCGTTGTCCTATATGCCTTGTAGGTACAAACACTTTAATTGCTTGTATCAATAGTCCTAAACCCCAGCCTAATAAAGGAAACCAAAACCAATGAAACCTCCAAGACGTACTATAGTTTACATAAATTAGAAAAGGCATCACAACACTAAAAGCCATGAGACTGTAATAAAACTTTTTAAGTGCATCTACATGATTAAGTGCACGTGCATACAGCTCATCTTTTTGTGGTGAAGTAGGAGATGTAAACACTGATTCTGAATCCGTTATAAGAGGCAGAGACACTGCAAATTTATCAGTTCCTTTAGCAATTTGCACGGTTTTACGCGTTAGCAAGCTGTAACGTTGCTCTATATTATTTAAGCCTACTCCGCCACTCCTTTTTATAATTTGTTTGGGTTGTAAGTTATTTTCGACCACCAAACAGCCCTCCGATTCATAAATTTTAATGTACAAAGGCGCACTTGAGGTAACACTGTTATGCTTTACTGCATTTTCTAATAGCAACTGCAACGCTAAGGGCACCACTTTAGAATCGGGATGCAAAACTCTTTGAGGCATTTCAAAAATAATACTATCCTCAAATCGCATTTTTAGTAATGACATGTAAGTTTTAGCAAATTGCAATTCTTCTTCTACTGTGACCAATGTTTTATCTTTTTGCTCTAAAACATAACGGTATACTTTAGATAAAGCTGTGGTAAAGCGCTGAGCTGCCTCTGGGTTTTCTTCTATTAAACTATTCAATACATTTAAACTATTAAAGAGAAAATGTGGATCTAACTGGTTTTTTAAGGCATTAAATTTAGCACTTACGGTACCTACGATAGCCTTTTGTTCCTTTAACCTATTTTGTTGGTAACGGTTATAGAAATAAATCGCATGAAATAGTGTAATCACGACAAAAGTGAGTCCTAAACCAAAATAATAATTGCTAAATTTTTCTCTGGAAATAAACTCTAAAAACGAATACCGCCCTATGCTTAATACTGTAATTAATCGTAACAAGAATAAACCTATAAGTGTAATAAGTGTGCTCCCTGTGCTACTTAAAAAAATGCGTTTAAAACTGTCTTGTTGCTTCCAAGAGCGCCGTCTTAGATAAGCAAAAAACCACATATTAGAATAACCTAGAACAAAAGCATACAGTTGGTTCATCAACACATCGATGATGAGATGAGATACGCTATTAAAATGAAACCCCTTAAAAAATAAATTACTTACGATAAAGGATGCCATACCTATACTAAAAGTAATAAGGATCGTTTTATTTGATGTTAACATGATTTATGCAACTAATTAATAATGAAAAAATACTATTACAATGACTTCCTACAGGATGCTAATGCTTTTTTTGTTCTGTTTTTTCCCCAATTAGGGTGTAAAGGTGTTTCTGGTTTAAAAGTAGCAAAAAGTTCCAGAGCATGTTCTAATGTTTTGCAAAACGGTGCTGTATCTTTTCCAAAATAACGTGCCTTCCCCATTTTCCATCTCACTCTATTGTATACTACTCTTGGATTATGAGGCGCTATAAATACTGCTTTTTCATATAAGGTTTCTACTGGTTCTGATAGAAATCTACCATAGGTTGCCCCATCAAAAGCTATCCAAGCCGTGTGCAGTAATGCTTGCAGCACTATAAGTTCTGGATTGTCTTTAGAAATGGCTTCTGCTTTGTTTAACAACTGCTGTGCTTCCTCCAAGCGCTCTGATAGGAGTATTTTATCTTTAACTCCAAAACTGCCTATTATTTGAATTTGAGACGCATAATATAATGGCAACCATTCATTAGGAGCGGTTTTAGCAATTTGCTCGAATGCGTGTAGCGCCTCTATTTTTTTTTGAGTGTTCATAAGTGCTAAAGCATCTTTCATCTGGGTTTCGTAATGCGTTTGTGCAGTAGCGACCTTCAAAATAAATAAGGCTGTAATAATAACTAAGTATTTCATAATCTTGATTTAAAAAATTAATGTTCGTTTTTTGATGTGTTGATTGGCACAAAGATCCTGTACGAATAAGGTTTTAAAAAAAAGGAACTCCCGAACTGTTAATTTTTAATACTGAACTGTAATTACAATCTGTTACTAAGGCTTAAGCGTAGAAATTTTACATTTAATATGGTGTTATTCAAAATTAAAATGTAGTTATAACAGATTTAAAAACGCCTCTACATTAGCATTACCTTCGTCATTACTATAGGTCTTAGCCACCAGCTCTAAAGTTTCAAAATAATTCATGACGTATGTTGGATAAAAAAAGACGCTAAAACTGAAATTTATTCATACATAGATTTAAAAATAATATTCAAAAAAAACAGAAAGAGATGCTATAGCATAACTATTTTACAGACACATTTCCTATTTTAACACGTAAAAACAAAATTTTTGTACACTTCTAAAACCAAAAAGTTGTAGTAACTTCTTTGTTGTGTAAAAAAATATTTGTTAAAACACGCTTGTTTTAACATAAAATATATACCTTGTTGTCTTACAAAATAACCCTAACGAACCAAATTTTGTGAGTCATAAAACTGTAATTTTTACTGTTTTTATGTTTTTTGCTGTTTCAACCAACCTAAGCGCAGCAACTAATATAAAAACAGCAACTCCTGTTGAGGATAGTACAAAGTTGCTTAAAGGCGGAAAGAAGTTTGCTAAAATTTTGAAAAGCATATTTCATCATAACGATTCCGTTAAACAAGCACATACGTTTATACATGAACATCATAGGCAGCTTAAAAGAGACAAAGTCCCTACCTTTAGTACAGGTTTAGATTCTGTAACACTTGTTACCATAAGTGTTCCTGAAAATTTCGAACTGGACTACGAAGTCTTTGGTTTTTATCCCCATTGGGAAAAAGACTATTACAAACAGCTTAATTTTTCACTGCTAACGACTGTTGCTTACTTCTCTTATGAAGTGAACCCCAAAACAGGCCATCCCAATACTGTACATGATTGGGAAACCACAGCCTTAGTAGATGCTATTAGAAAGCACCCCAATAAAGAACTGTTACTTACAGTAAGCAACTTCGGGCAACATAATAATTCTGAATTCTTAAAAAATAAAGAGGCCGTAGATGTACTTACGACCAACCTTATAACACTACTTAATAAACGTAATGCAGATGGGGTTTGTATTGATTTTGAAGGTGTTCCTAAAAGTTCAAAAAGTGATTACACCAGTTTTCTTATCACCCTGTCTAACCGTTTAAAAGCTGCCAATAGCAACTATAAAATTTATGTTACTGTACCCAGTGTAAACTGGGCACAAGCTATAGACTTTAAAGCGATAGAACAGGCCGTACATCGCTTTATCATAATGGGCTATGACTATTATGGCAAACCTAGCAAAGTAGCCGGCCCAGTTGCCCCCTTAAAAAGTGGAAAAACATGGGAGCCTTATAACCTTACCAACTCCGTAGATTATTACATACAAAGCGGAATTCCTAGCAGCAAAATTATTTTGGCTTTGCCCATCTATGGAACCGTTTGGGAAACACAAAATTTAGATATCAAATCTAAGGTAAAGACATATGTAGGCGCAAGAACCTTAAGCTACATAAAATCGGCTATAGAAAACAACGAGACCACCTATATAGACCCTATAAGTAAAAGTGCTTATAACGCTTATGCTCTAAAAGGAAAACCTACAACATACAGGCAATGTTGGTATGAAAACGACTCTAGTTTTGTCTATAAAACTCAACTCATTAAAACTAAAAAACTTAAAGGATTAGGCTTGTGGGCACTTGGGTACGACAAAGGATACACCGAAATATGGGATGTGATTCGCAAAGAAATGGCAAAACCTATAGATACCGCAACAACAGCTAAAGACAGTACCTCTAAAAATTCTATTATCTCTAGCATTGTCAAAACCTTAGGCTTGGCAGACCCTGATGGTAAAATAAATAAAACGGAAGCCAAATTAGTATCTATCACTAATTACAAAACCATTTTACTATATACCATGTGTTTTCTATTATGTTTTGCCGGCTTAGGTTTTATCATCGCCATACTATCCCCTAATACACGTAATAAACTCTTTAACGACAACACAATAAAAGCCTATTACATTACAGGCGTTTTAATAAGCATTGTTGTCATTTTTAGAATGCTGAACTGGATAAACGATGGTCTTGTTCTATTAATTATAGGATTTATAGCTGGTGCATTTACATATTACTTTGTGAACAAGTACATACAAGAAAAACAAAAAGATTTGCCTTAAGGCTGACCTAACGATGGATACAAAAAACGCAAAAAAGAATGCAGGCGCGCTTAAAAAGTTAGTTGCCAGTATAAAAAAAGCGGTCGCTAAAGAATTCTTATCGGTACTACTTATAATGGCCATAAGTATTCCTCTAGCGCTTGCTTTACAATATATTATTAGTGCAGATGCGCAACTATTAGAAGCCGAACGTATTAAAGATTTAGAGGAAATTACAGCAATTTTAACCCCCAATCAACCTCCGTTTAGAGTACTATACGCCCTATGTGTTGCGGGTATTTATTTTTCTAGGCTCGTAACAGGCGCTCTTAAAACGCAATTAGGCAGTAAATCATAAAATCATGTTAGAAAAAGCACTTTTATTCATCAGTAATCTACTAAACAAAGAACTTAAAATGGCCTTTGGACTTACAGATGATACTGTGGTTGTAGGAAGCCTTATTAATTTGGATGGCAGTATCACTAAAAATATCGAAAATAAAATAGTCCTTTCCATCATCAATCTAGAACATGAGAAAACGGTTAAACATAAAAGTCCTTATAGAAATACTACCAAAAGTGGTTTTCATAAAGTAAACCCTCCCGTTCATCTTAATCTATATGTCTTGGCTTCTGCCAACTACAATTCAGAAAACTATATGGATGCTTTAAAAATGCTATCTAGTGTAATAGGTGTTTTTCAAGCCGATAAAATATTCACTTCGGAAACACATCCAGAATTAGCCCCATATATAGAGCGTTTAACCTTTGAAATTTATAATGTCCCTATACAAGAACTCAGTCATGTTTGGAGTGGTATAGGCGCCAAATATGTGCCTTCAATTCTTTATAAGGTTAGAATGGTAAGTATTGAAAAAGAACGTGTGCAAAGCGAAATTGCAAGTATCATTTCTGTAGACACCGAAACAACCCCTCTTAAAAACGATAACTAATTATGACGTATCAACATTGGTTTACCTTTACTATAACACATGAGTACTTTACTAATAGTATATGCCCTGTTTTTAATATCGTACCAACACATGATACGTATAAGCTGTTTAAAAATTTTGACATCAAATGCCAACTGCAACAGCAGCAACTTTTAATCTATGCTAAAGTACGTCCCTCTAAATCTATAGCACAAGAATTACAAACCGCAAGCGATCTTTTCTTGCAATTAATACCTACAGATAACAACTTTAGCAGTTACACAAAACTCCCTTCAAACAAAACACAAGACAATTTAATATACGTTACCAATAGTAATCCCTCTACAGAAGAGGTCGTACCCCCTACTACTATTGTGTCGCACACCCCCTTACGCTTTACTGTTACGACCAAAAACGTACAACATCTAAGCGTAAAAAACATGCAGGGTGCAACAGTCTTTGAACAATCGACTGCAAATACTCCACGTACAACGGTAGATTTAAGAGCTCTTGGTACAGGCCGCTACGATTTATGGTTAGACGGCAAACTATCCAAGTCCTTTTTAGGCACAACCGAACCGCTTCATGAACGCTGTTTTGGCATAGTCCATCTGCAAATGCAACATACCGTAGACCTCTTAAAAACACTTACTCTTCCTGCACTAACACTTCATTTTGAGTCTAAAGCCACCTATTGGGAGTACCTTGTCGTTGTACCACAGGACAAAAAAATAAATCTTAAACGTCTAGAAATAGCACCAGATCTCTACAAACCCAAAACAGAAACCTTATTTCAAAACAAAACGGCTTATGTATTTGTATCGCAACAGCCCTTAAAACTTGTAAAAGCACCGCAACAGTATAGCATTTTAAAACTACAATACACACATCAATTCTCAGATACCATAGAAGAACAAGATATAAAGTTGCCAGTACCCGCAGCCAATGCGACACGTCAAACAATAGAAAATAATGAGAATATCTATTATTCTCGAACCATAATTTATGTTTAACCCTTAAATAACTTAAGAAGAATGTCAGTAACAGCAATGAAAACACCAGGGGTATACATCCAAGAATTGGATGCCTTTGGAAATGCCGTTGTACCAGTTCCAACTGCAATTCCGGCCTTTATCGGATATACAGGACAAACGAGCTACAATGGTAAAGATTTAGTAAACAAAGCCGTAAGAGTGACCTCTTTAGCAGAGTTTAACGCTATTTTTGGCAGCACACCGCCACAAATTCAATTTAGCGTAGATGCAATTACACCAGCAGCCAAGCCTGCAGCAGCAGATGCATCTAAAAAGAAACCAGCAGACAGCAGCAAACCCACTGCTCCTGCCGCTAGTACAGCGCCAACTAAAATCGCCGATTTTTATGTAGGAGCCACAGGTTACAGTCTTAATACCACCACTGTAAATTATAGATTATACAGCGCCGTACGTTTCTTTTACGAAAATGGAGGAGGAACTTGTTACATCGTATCTACTGGAGGTTACGATTATACCATGACTGGTTTAACAAGCACAACGCCATTTACAGATGCGCTAACGGTTTTAGAAAAAGAAACAGAGCCTACCATGATTCTTATACCAGATGCTGTAGAACTTAGCGACCCTACCGAAACAGAACTGGCTAAAAAATATGCACTGTGCTATACCCTGCAAGGTGAAATGATTAATCATTGTGGCGAATTGGCCACTAGAGTCGCTCTTATCGATATCCCTGGAGGCTACAGCGAACCGTTAGTAGGCACTACAAGCGTAGAAGGTTTTAGAAATGCAGTAGAACCAACACTCCCTAAATTTAACAGCTATGCGGCTGCATATTACCCTTGGTTGCATACTACCGTGAACCAATTAACAGACATTTCTTATAAAAATATTGCTTCTTCAAGTTACACTGCTGTTAAAACCTTATTAAACGCAGAGTTTCCTAGCGTTATAGATCCTAAAACAAAAAGTTCTGTACCTAATCCTATTTCAAAATACATCACAGCATTATTTGCGCCTAAACCTGCTGCAGATGGTATAACACCAGAAAAAGCAGATGCTGTACTTAAAAATTTAAGTAGTACTTACAAATTACTATTTAAGCACCTTTTAGAACAACTCAATTTAATGACTCCTAGTGCTGCTATGGCTGGTATTTATACCACTGTAGATAATAATGAAGGCGTATGGGTTGCTCCTGCTAATGTAGGCGTGCAAGCTGTTGTCTCCCCTGCTATTAAAATCGATTTAAAAGCTCAGGAAGACCTCAACATGCCATTAGATGGTAAATCGGTATGTGCTATTCGCTCTTTTCCAGGAAAAGGCGTATTGGTATGGGGGGCTAGAACCTTAGATGGAAACTCTAACGACTGGAGATACATTAATGTAAGACGTACCCTAATTTATATTGAACAATCTGTAAAAGAAGCTGCAAGTGCTTATGTCTTTACTCCCAACGATGCCAATACATGGGTTTCTGTAAAAAGTATGATTAGTAACTTTCTATTAGGCTTATGGAATCAAGGAGGCTTAGTAGGCCCCAAACCTGGAGATGCATTTTCTGTAACTGTTGGCTTAGGAAGTACTATGACTGGAGATGATATCCTTAATGGACGTATGATTGTAGCGGTTAAAGTTGCCGTATCACATCCTGCGGAATTCATTGAAATTACATTCCAACAAGAAATGCAAAAAGCATAATTCCGTTTTCGTTGATAGGCACAGTTTAAACCCTGTTTTTATTGTGAAATGACAACGCAAACAACACTTAAAAATTAATTAATACACTTTAAAAATATATAATTATGGCAGATGATGGATCAGCACAAGGTGCTACATGGCCGTTAACTAAGTTTTATTTTTCGGTAAGCTTAGGCTCACAGGATAATACGGCCTCTTTTCAAGAAATATCTGGTTTAGATACCGAAACACAAGTTGTGGAATACAGACACGGCGATAGCAAAACATTTAGTACTATTAAAATGCCTGGCTTGGCAAAGTTTAGTAACGTAACACTTAAAAAAGGTGTTTTTATTAAAGACAATAATTTTTGGAAATGGTACAATGCAATAAAAATGAATACCATAAAAAGAGAAACGGTAGTTATAAAACTACTTGATGAATCTGGTGCACCAACAATGACATGGTCTTTATCGAATGCATGGCCTACTAAAATTACAGCAACAGACTTAAAGTCTGATGCAAATGAAGTTGCTGTAGAAACTTTAGAGCTTGCTCATGAAGGCATTACAATAGCAAATGGTTAACCTATGAGTGATTACCCTTTACCAGGTTTTTATTTTAGACTCACATTTCCACTAGAATTGGGCTTACTTGATACTTCTTTTAAAGAAGTATCAGGTATGTCTATGGAAATGGGTATTGAAGAGATCGCCGAAGGTGGTGAAAACCGTTTCAAACATCGTGTCCCTACTGGTACAAAATACCAAAACTTAGTATTGAAACGCGGTGTCACCTCTAGTATTTCGGCACTATCTATATGGTGTGAAGCTATGATTGCAGGAGGACTAGCAACCACAATAGTGACACAAACCATTATCGTTAGCCTTCTTAATGAAGACAGTTTACCAATTAAAAATTGGAGTTTTATCAATGCGTGGCCCGTTAAATGGGAGTTTTCTCCTTTAAATTCTATGACCAATGATATTCTCATAGAAAGTTTAGAACTCGCTTACGATTACGCACTAGTTATCTAACATTATGCCTATAGAAATTAGAGAATTGATCTTGAAAGTAAAAATAGAAACATCGGCTACCAAAGCACCCGATGCTATAGATATGAACGCATTAAAGGCCACCGTAGAACGCCTTTGCGAAAAAGAAGTTAAAAGACAATTGCAAAAATTTAAAGAACGTTAAGTTATATGTCTAAAGAACTCATGGAAATTATAGCGTACTCAGATAACGAGTATTCCAGCAAAACAGGAGACACCTGTACCGTGCAAATTAATCCTGCATCGTATACACATGAACATACTATAGAGTATAATAAGTTTCAACCTGTAGGATCGCCAGGCACTTCGGTGTGGTACAAAGGTACCCCGCCAGAAAAAGTATCTTTCGATATTTATTTTGATGCCACTGGCGCTATAAGTTCTAGTAGCATTAGTAGTCTACTCTCAACCATAACACCTGTTTCTGACCAAATAGATACGTTTAAAAGTACCTGTTTTACCTATAACGGTAGCATACACGAACCCAATTATTTAATGTTATCCTGGGGTACTCTAGTCTTTAAATGTAAACTTACGTCTTTAAATATCTCATACACCCTGTTTCAAAGTGATGGCACCCCCCTAAGAGCCAAATTAACAACCGCTTTTGAGGGCGCTATATCTGCCGATGATATCGCTGCCGAAGCCGATAACCAATCGCCAGACCTCACCCATTACATAGAAGTTAAAGAAGGGGATACGCTTCCTCTTATTTGTTATAAAGTATATGGCGATAGCAGTTACTATATGGAAGTCGCTACTTTTAATAACATCCTTAATTTTAGAGATATCACCCCTGGCACCACACTATACCTTCCTCCTTTAAAATAAATTATGGCAAACTCACCGATACTAAATGGCAATAACCTCGTTACCTTTACCATCACCTCAGAAGGTGATGCGATTCCAGATACCTATGGCATTACGAGTATAACTATTTCGCAAGAAATTGATAAAATAGCACAAGCGCAGATTACAGTTAGAGATGGCAATCCTTCCACACAAATGTTCGAGATTGCAGATGCTACAACCTTTCAAACCGGTAATGCCATAGACATTGCTTTAGGGTACGCTACAGATACTACAACAGTGTTTTCTGGTGTGGTTACCAAACAATCCATAAAGGTTGACGATTCTGGCACTACCTTTCAAGTGACCTGTAAAGATGCCTTGGTAGAAGCCACAAAAACACGAAGTCAACTGGTACTTACAGACAGTTTAGATAGCGATGCTATAAGTCAAATCGCAGAAAATCTTGGTGTAGAAAATGACATTACAGCAACAACGGTAAATAAAGAAAAAATCATTCAATACAATGCGACCGATTGGGACTTTATCGTAAGTAGAGCCCAACGCAATGGCATGGCAGTCGTTACCGATAATGGGACTCTAGTGGTGAGTGCTATAACCAATTCGGACACACCTGTATTAGAATTAACCTATGGTGTAGACATTATAGAAATGGATTTAGAGCTAGACGCTGTAGATCAAGCTTCGTCATTTTCTATAAATGCATGGACACCCTCTGAACAAGATGCGGTGACTTCGGAAGCTACAGAACCTACGGTAAACGACCAAGGCGATGCCGAAGAATCAGATTTAGAGGCTGTGACCGACGCCGAGGATACATTTAGTACCTCTGTGCCTTTAACCGAAGACGAAGCACAGCAACTGTCTGATGCCATTTTGTTACGCTTACGCATGTCTAAATACCGCGGTTCTATAAAATTTCCTGGATCTGCAGATGCTAAACCCAATACACTTATTACCCTAACAGGCTTAGGCGAACTTTTTGATGGCGATGCTTACATTTCTAGTGTCAATCAAAATTTTAGTGGTGGCAATTGGTTTACAGAAATACAAATTGGACTACTTCCTGAAATGCACAGTCAAAAAGTAAAAAATGCCCCCTCTGAACCCGATACTAAAGACAGCCTTATCGATGTAAAAGGCGTACAAGTAGGTATTGTAAAAGACACTTACGATGAAGACGGTGGTGCCTATAGAGTACAGGTAGAAATCCCAATGCTTAATGATACCACAGAATTTGTATGGGCACGTCTAGCATCCTTCTATGCCAGTAATAGTTTTGGGGCGTTTTTCTATCCCGAAGTCAACGACGAAGTTATTCTAGGGTTTGTAGACGGCAATCCTGGCTACCCTGTTATTTTAGGCAGTCTATACAGCAGTACATTACCACCTGCCGATACTGCCATTCCTGCCGATAGTAACAATAACATTAAAGCGCTTGTTACCCGCAGCCAATTGCAAATGCAATTTGATGATGAAAATATCATAATGAGCCTACTAACACCTAATGGGAATACAATCGTTATAAGCGACCAAGATGAAGGCATTACCATTACAGACCAAAACAGCAATCAAATTCAATTAAATGGAGATGGCATTACTGTAGAAAGTGCTTCTGCAATGACCATAAAAGCAGCAAACGACCTCACCATACAAGGCGATTCGGTTACCATTACAGCAACCAATGCCGTATCTATTAATGGTGAAGATATATCGGCTTCAGCCTCTAGTTCGGCCACCATTAATGGCGATAGTGGTTGTACTATTAGCAGCAGCGGTGCTACAGATATTAGTGGTTCATCAGTAAATCTTAATTAAATATGACGTACAAAAAACAAGACATCAAATCTCATAACCTATTTCTAGGAACAGGTTGGAGTTTTCCCCCTACCTTTCATAAAGAAAGTGCTTTAGGTGTAGAAATGATTTCTAATGAAGAAGACATCCAACAATCTTTAGAAATTCTATTAAGTACAAAATTAGGAGAACGTCTTATGAATCCTAGATATGGCTGTGATATTTACACATATCTGTTCGAATCCATATCCAACTCTCGTGTGCATCAAATTATAGAAATGATAAAAACAGCCGTGTTGCGCTTTGAACCTAGAATAAAACTCTTAAAAGTGCACTTAGACGAATCAGACTATCTCGATGGTGTTATAAAAGTTAATTTAGACTATAAAATACCTACTACCAATACCCGATTTAACTTGGTATTTCCGTATTATAAAGTGGAAGGTACAGACATTCCTGAGCGTTACAAAGCACGTGAAAAAGCACCGACAACGCTAGCCGAACTGGTAGCACTTCATAAAGATAAACAACAAAAATAGCAGGTTTACCCCTATACACGTAATGATAGAAAGACGAAAAGGCACCATACAACGCCAACGCAGCAATAGCAATCTACTTCATCCTGAGTTTAAGATAGACCAGCGCTCCTTTGAGGATATATTGGCCTACATCGTCGCCTATGTAGAACATGTTAATTTCTTCGATAGCACCCATAAGATCGATGGAAACTGGAAGACACTCATAGAACAGGACCCTGTTATCTTTTGTATTGGGATTATAAAAGCGCCTGTTACAAATCTTCATTTTGAAAAAGCGTCGCAAGCAGACCACATTAAACTACTACTAGACTGGTATGATACCATAGAACAGTGGTACCATAGACTGCTGTATTTTAAAACAGACCTTCTAGCCGATAAAATTGGCAATGTGCTTCGCGATGTATTACAAGATAAAAAAACAGCACTTTTAAATGCACAGCAAAAAACGACTGCCTCTAGCACGGCACAGCAACCTACACTAGCCGCGCCTCCAAAAGAAAAGCCTGATGCGCCTGTAGACTTAGACGATGTAACGCATACGTTTCGAAAAATGATTCTCTACATCCAGAATTTTACAAGTCAGTACTTAGAGCGTAATGTATTTGCAGCCGATAACCACATGCCCAACAATGCCATGTACATTACATTTGCCATCTTGTTTCATAACATACAAGACCAAATGAATGCCATAGGTCAAAAGCATTTAGACTTTTATTATAAAGACATATTGCAACAAACTCCTAGTGAAGGCATCCCCACGCAAACTGTTGTTTGTTTTGAATTAACACCAAAATCTAAAGGTATTCTCATACCAAGCCATACCCCATTAAATGCAGGCAAACTATTTGAACACAAACAAAATATTGAATTTGAAACCGATAAACCTTTAGAAGTTGTTCCTATTAAAATTGAAGCTTTAGACACCCTTTATTTCAATACAAGCCCTTTTGTTAAAATAGGGACGCACCGTCCTACCATAGCCTCTATTCTAAAAACGGAACGTATTAAAAATGGGAGTCCTGTAGCTCATGTGCCTAACCAAGCGCTTTTTGGCGCTAATGAAGACAATATTATAACCTCAACCATTTCAAAAGATACACTTGCCACTATTGGTTGTATTATAGCATCTCCTGTGCTCTTTTTAGAAGAAGGAGAACGTGACATTACCATCACATTCAATTTAGAACCAACAAGTGCCAAAGCCACCCTATGGCAGTTACTTCATGAAATGGCACAGACTTTGGAAACACCGCTCGATAGTGTTTTTAACACCACCTTCGAACGTGCATTCTGTATTTCGTACTCTACAGCAAAAGATTGGGTCACCCTTTCCAAATATCGTGTACGCTACAACGAAGCCGCCTGCCAATTCACCATACAGTTTACGTTAGACATCACCCATCCACCTCTAGAAGCATCGACACAACATACAGAGACCTCTTTTCCTATGGTTAAAATTGTACTAGACCCCTATGCCCCTGTATACACGTATTCGTTTTTTAGACGTGTCGCTGTAGATTCTGTTACCATAGATGCACACGTAAAAGGTGTTAAAAACTTAAGCCTCTATAATACTGTAGGTAAAATGCCTCTTACAAAAGCGTTCCATCTATTTGGCGCAGCACCAACGCTTGGAAGCTATATAATGGTAGGAAAAAGCGAGTTGTTTAAAAAAGAACTTACAGCCTTAAATATAACTATAGCATGGGATAACTTGCCAGTAGCATATGGCGGATTCGACACCTATTACAATGCTTATGAAGAAGGCATTACAAATACATCATTTCAAGTAGATATTAAAGCCTTGTCTCATGGGGTTTGGTTCCCAAAAACGCCCTCTAAAACCGCTACAGTAAACTTATTCGATACCGTTCCTGCAGTCACGCCAGAAGGCTATGAGACCGTGGTACTTTCTGAAACAACCACCATAGCTGTTTCTGCATTAGACCAATACAAACTATCCAGAGATTACCACCAGAAAGATCCTATCCCTTATGATGTGCATACACATTCAGGCTTCTTTAAATTAGAATTTAAAGCCCCTAAATATGCCTTTGGCAAATCTGTATATCATAAAAATTACAGTGCTGTAGTGCGCTATAATGCTCAAAACGAAGACACAAAACCATTGCCCAACCCGCCTTTTATTCCTAAAGTGAAACAAGTCACCTTAGCCTATGCTGCAACCGATACCATTTATTTTAATAATGCCTTCGATAACAGTTCAGAAAGTGTACAAGGCAGTTACATGCACATCTCACCTTTTGGTACAGAAACCATAGTAAAAGACAGTAGGGTTTATAAAGACACCATGTTTAGTGACTTTGATGGCTCTGGGTACCTCTATTTAAAATTGTCTAAATTAGAACGCACCCAAACACTATCGCTGTTTTTTGACCTCGTAAACGATACTCCAATAAATAATACGCATGCCAACAATATCACCATTGAGTATAAAAAAATGGGACGTTGGATACAGCTCCCCTCTAAAAACATTATTACCGATGGCACAGCCCAATTAAGCACCTCTGGCATTATAGAACTGGTATTGCCCTATTTTGAAACCAAACGTATGGCTACAAATTATGAATTGCGCTTTGTAGCGCAAAAAGAGGCCTATACCTACCCTAAAATGCACGGTATTTACCTTAATGCTGTACAGGCGCATTGCACCAGTACCGATGAGAATGTTTTAGGAAAAATAGTCCCCGCATATAGCATTCATAAACCGATTCGTAAGATTGCGGAACTCAAAAAAATAATACAGCCTGCGCACTCCTATGGAGGAAAAACACCTGCCTCTTCAGAACACTTTTACACCAACGTTAGTGAACGCCTAAAACATAAAGATAGGGCCTTAACCCTTTGGGATTTTGAACATTTAATCTTAGAGCGTTTTCACCATGTTATTGCTGTAAAATGTACAAATCTAAACCGTGCTTTTAAACCTCGTGCAGGACAGGTGCGGCTTGTGGTTATGTCTAACAAATGGACGCATCATGCCCACCATTATTTTAGCACAGAAACCCTTAATAGCATACACCAATTTATAAAACGTAAGGCCAACCCTTTTATCACTATTACGGTACAAAACCCTAAAGTAGAATGGTTGCTTGTAAATTGCTTTGCAACCTTCGAAGCAGAAGATCAAGGGGGCTATTACCGCAATGCACTAAATACAGAAATAAGTGCCTATTTATGTCCGTTATCCCATAGCGATAGCACAACCATAGAAGGGATTGGCGCTATTATAATTCCTAGAATGCTAAGAAGTCATATTGAAAACCTACCTTATATCTCAACTGTAAAACAGTTAGAGATAGAACATATCGTTAAAAAAGGATTGGACAATTTTACGGTTAAAATATACAAGGAAAGCGAAGAAATTGCACCTACAACACCTTGGTCTATACTCGCACCAAAATCGAAACACAACATTTACAACGCATCTATTTTAGATGCACATAGCAGTGCTGAGGGAGATAATGACAATTTACAAATTGGTGTTGACTACATCATAGCATCCGATCATGAAGCCCCACCTCCTGATAGTCCAAATACCGAAACAGCACAGGGCACACCAACAGCAACGAAGCCCAAAAGCACGCTTAAAAAGCCTACTATTTTAAATTTTAAACTCGAATAACCATTTCATATCATTTAGAACTTGTGAATATAAAATTATTAAACAGACAAAGCCTTAAGTCATTATTTGGTGCAGGCGCTAGACCTAAAGAAAGTAATTTCTCAAGCCTCATAGATTCTATGGTTAATAAAATCGATGATGGCATCTCAAAAAACGAAGAAGACGGTTTAATTCTTGCTCCAGAAGGCAAAACCTCTAACCGTGTTATTAGTGTTTATGAGAACGTAGAAAACAACCTTCCAGAATGGAGTATTACCTTAGATCAAGACAATGCTAAAAGCTTGTCTATTGTCGCTCCAGATACGAAAAAAGAAGCCACACCTGCCATTACATTTCAAAAATCTGGCACTATTGGTATTGGCACTAAAACCCCTAAAACCACTCTAGAAATAGCAGGAACACTAGGTGCTACCAAGCGCGTGGGTACACATGCTATAGGTACAGTAGCTGCCGATGGCCAATGGCACGACGTCGTTACGGGTTTAGACGGTTGTATTGCCTTTGAAGTTCTAGCCCAAGTAGGGAAAGAAAAGGCGGGACGCTATGCTTTATTACATGCACATGCCCTAAGTACTTTTGGAAAATCTCGACATAAAATATCAAAAACACAAGCACATTATGGCTGGTTTTGGAACAAAATAGCCATAAGATTTACAGGCACAACCTATAATTACAAATTACAACTCAAAACACGGTCAGACTATGGTCATGGACATAATATACGTTTCCATATTAGTAAATTATGGGATAACGATATGAACCAATTGTTTGAGGATTACCCCCTTTAACCCTAACTTATTTTTGATAAAAACAGCGCTAGACAACACAAACCAATGAACAATAAAGGGTATATTTCTAAACTAAAGAAAGGCAGTAGCCTTTATGAAAGTTTGCACGAGGAAGCTTTAGAAATTTTACAAAAGCTAAGTGGTGGCGTATGGACTGATTATAACGAGCACGATCCAGGCGTTACCCTATTAGAAAATATCGCTTATGCCATTACAGAAATAGCGCATAAAATAAAACTGCCTGTTCAAGATATATTACAATCGTCTAAAGGGCGTCCTTTAGTATCTGGTGATAATGGCCTATTTACGGCTTCTGATATTTTAACGACAAACCCCGTTACCTTTAACGATTACAGAAAACTATGGATTGACCAAGTTACTAATGTTAAAAATGTCTGGATTAAACCTGTAACTACAGGTGATACCGCATTAGATACAATTAAAGGGCTTTTACAGGTTTATGTTGAAAAATACGAATACCAATCTAATTCTGCTGAAGAAATTTCAGAAAACAAGCGTATTACTAACGAAATACACCACTTATACAACACCCATCGTAACCTGTGTGAACGCTTACATAGTATAGAAGTGTATCGCTCTTTAACATTTAAAGTTGATTTAAAAATAACGCTCTTAGATTTAGTAGATAGTGAAGAAGTTTTAGCCCGTATTCTCTATAAAATTAATGACTATCTAGCCCCAGAAGTCGGTTATTATGCATTGCGTCAGTTGCAAAATGAAGCGCTAGATACCAATACTATTTTTAACGGCCCATTGCTCTCTAATGGTTTTATAAAAGATGAAGATTTAAAAGAACCACTTCAAATTATAGAAGTCTCAGAAATTATAAAGCGCATCTCTAAAATTTCTGGAGTTGTAACCATAAACGATTTCCAATTGCATTATGTAGATACGGCAAGCCAAACCCAACATAGCATTAGAGAACGTTTTGAAATGCCTAAGCATACAACAGCGCGTGTTCTATTTCCAGAAACAAACGATGGTTTAATTTTCGAAAACTCTGGCGTCTCCTTTAAACCCGATTTAAAGGCCACTAAAAAGCAACTTGCTTTTATTCAAGCATTAGATGCCAGTAAATTTAAAGCAGCCTCTAATTCTCTAAATAGTATTCCTATCCCAGAAGGACAAGTACAGGATATTAATTACCATTTCCCTATTCGAAAACAATTGCCCGAAATTTATGGTGTAGGCGATAGAGGTATCGGTTCTAAAGCAACAGCATTAAGACAAGCACAGGTAAAGCAATTGCAAGGTTATCTATTGCCTTTCGATCAAGTTATTATTAATTTTCTAGCCCAACTTAGTCATATCTACACCCTTTATGATGTTGCTAATAACACAGAACAATCTTATTTTACGAATACCCTACCCGATGCAAAAGCACTCCTAGAATTACTGGCACCCCCAGCAATGTATAACGTAGACACAGACACCGAAATTCTAAACTACTGGACGCAGGTCACCCATAATCTAAATGCTCTTTTTGATGAGCACGCGCCAGAACGTCTCGATAAGATAGCAGACCACCTATTAGCAAGACACAGCGAAACCTTTAAAACGTTTGCTCTATTTAAAATTAATACGACAAGTTATGGTTCTGCCATGCCTGCAACACATTTTAAAGACAAGTTTTTAGCTGTTAAACAAGAGCTCGTTAAAAATTATGCAGCCATTAGTTATAACAGATCTAAATCTTTTAACTATCATAGTGCAGCTCTGCTCCCAGACAACAAAACACAGCAAGATACCCCAGGGATTCTAAAAAAAATAGCCTTGCTTATGGGAATTGCTAATTTTGAAATTAAACCCCTCTCGCAAACCATTGCAGACTCTGGTATACACATACATCCTGAAGCCTTAGAAATTGATGTGGTTATCGAAGCACTTACTTTGGCTACCCCAAAAGAAACACCAATTACAGTAACTTCAAAAACAGTCAATATAAAAGAAGATGTTCAAGAAAATTTACGCCGCTACATGCACTATGTAGGAGATAAAGACAGTATTCTAGAATACGTGTTGCGTGAAGGTATCCTTGCAGAACGTTACAAGATTGTACAAGCAGATCGTAAAAAAACGCAATACCATGTTCTTCATCACACTACCAATGGCACAGCTTATGTCGCCCATAGTACAAAAACCGAAACCGAGGCTGAACAAGCAATACATAAAACCATAGCATACCTCGTAGATTTGAGTCAGAAAAGTGAAGGTTTTTTTATGTTAGAACATGTCCTTTTACTCCCCGCTTATAGCGGTAAACATTTTGGTTTTACGGTAGATTTTAGCCAAATAAACTCTAAATTAGATCTTATATTCACTCATCCTGAAACCGCCACATTTGCTGTTCGCAACGCCAACGTCACGTCTCTATTAGAAGGTGTTTTAGAGCATCGATTGCAATTTGAAAGTCATAAAGAAGCTTCGGGATATACCATTAGTTTAAAAGGGGCCAATGGTGAACGTCTTGCCGTATCTCAGCAGTCGTTTCCTTCTGAAGCTCTCGTATCGCAATACTTAAAAGACCTGCAACAAGAGGACTTTGCTTATGATATTGCCGATCTTGAAGCTGCCACCTCCTGTTATGTCTATTATGATACGCACCCCGTAAACGAATCCTTTTTCACATTTAGACTCAGTTTTATCTTACCGTCATGGCCAGTGCGTTTTCAAAATGAAAATTTCAGAAATAGCTTTGAAAACACCTGTTATGAAGAGGTCCCCATACATATACAGGCTTCCACCTATTGGATGGATTACAAACATATGCACCTGTTTGAAACCTTCTATTTTAAATGGCTGGCAGTATTGCAACATAGTAATGCCTCTAAGGATTTCACATACAATGCTTATGAACTTATAAAGCTATTGCAAACATTAACCCCTAGTCACTAATTCGTATTGAAAGCAGCTACAACACATATCATAAAACGTTTAGAATACGCGATTACGCTAGATGAGGAAAGTGAAGCCCACACTTACCAATCTAAAATGAGCCAATTGCAAGAGCATAAGATTCAAAACATTCTCACAAAGGTTATGGACGCCCACCATTCGCCACAGTACCACGATCAATACGATCGTATTACATTAGATTTGGGAACCTTATCGGCTTCTAACTTTGAAAATGAATTGGCGTATAAAATTGAAGCGCATTTTAGTGCCTTTTTTAAATCTAACACCACGGTATACAACGCCTTGATTACTGGTAACCGGTCGCCTGTAACACACGTACAATTAGAGCAATTACTTTTCTTTCTAAATTATGGTTACTTGCCTTGGCGTTCAACTACGGGTTTAACACCAGAAGACCTTTTATTAAAAGTACTACAAGATGATAAAGATGCACTTGTACAGCATTTCAAAACCTCAGAACCGCAAGCTGCTATACGGCAACGCTTAAGTTCTCAATTTAGCGATATGGCTTTAGAAGCTCTAGTAGACGCTGTTCAAAAAAACGAAGGAACATTTATAAATACAACGCGCAAACAGCTATTAAGTTACCAAGCGCAAGCGCCTATGCTTGCGGCAAGTACATTGTTGTTTAAACAAGTCGTTTGGGAACTTATACTTAGTTATATACTTACCACTAATAAAGACCACTCCAACAGACCTCATTTTTTAAAATACCTCATCTCTAAAATAGCAGCACGTTACAATCTTACTTATAAAGATTTGCTTGGCGCTATCGCATCTGGGATCACCCCAAAGCAAAACACATTAACTACTTCTTCCTATTTTGAGCATCACATTTTAAACCTTTATGATGAGGTTCGAGTAGATCCTACCAATTCACAGAATGGCTTAAATGCTGATACGATTCCTTTTTTGGAAACCTTAGACTTTTTTCTAAAACACCATGCATTGCCAGAACAAAGTTCACTAACACGTGAGCCTGATTTTTACACACAAATCGCTACGGCTTTAGTACATGATAAAACAGCATTTTTCACGCTCTTTTTATCACACCTCAAAGCACAACCCGAACGTCTCATTGCACTAACGAAACGCTTCCCTGCACCACTACTTTATGACATCATAACACAAGCGCCATTTGCTGTTTTTAAAACTATCACAGCATTTTATACGGCTTTAAAAGCTTCTGCAATAACATTAAATCTAACCTCCTCTACTCTAACGTCTCTTAATGCTCAATTTGGAACATTAGCATTACACGCTTATAGACAGCATAGTGAACATGCCACACACGGCATAGACGCCTTTTTACACCAAATTTTAAAAACCATAACTATTGATGCTCCCTTTATTCTTACCGTAGTCCATAGTACAAAAACAGATACTTACAAAACACAACAAGGTCTTTTAAAACATCTGGATACGTTAAAAGCACTTCAACCTTATGTCCCAAAGTTAGAACAGTATTCAACACATTTAACAGCTCACGCTAAGGCTTTACATTCGTACTACCAAGGTGTTAAGGTATTAACCCAAGCCGAATTTGAGAGGTTATTAAGGCCGTGCCGCTACTATAACAGTACTACTTTTAAATTAACTTTAGCTTTAGTAGAACGCTATTCACAACATAAACTAGCTGCTTTAGAGACACTAAGCGAGTGGCTGGTATTACGGCTTATCGCTGTGGAAGCAAAAGGTAAAGACACACATACGCTTTTAAATGAAACGGAACATATCGCAACATTATTAGTTGTAGACCCCAAACTTAAGGCGGTTATTTTGCATGCTAAAAAGAGATTACAGTCTAAAGACAGCTATGCGTTTAAGGCGCTGCCTAAAGCCAAAAACAATAGTTCTAAAAGCAACTATAAACAGCTCTTAAACACGTTACTTAATGCCTTTTTTAAGCGTGACATAGAAGACTTAAGTACCTGCATTGCTCAAAACATTGCGGCCTTTTCTAAAACATTTAAGGTTTCGGAAACAACCATTATCAGTACATTTAAAAACATGCAAACCGAATGGAAAGTTCCAGAAGGGCTCTTTACGTTTTTAAAACTCATACCAAATACAAACAATACAACAGCGCCACACGCCAACTCTAATGTTTATGCTATAGAACTTTCTATCTACTATATGAATCATGGTAAATTGCCGTGGTGGGCAACTTCAAAGTCAATTGCGACTTTTCAATACAGCATTAGAACCGCTTTAGATGTGTTTCCTGAACTACTAATTGCCCACTTTAAAACAGCACAATACCAAAACCATTTCGTTACTCAGTTAGATACACCTACCTTTAACAGTATGCTTAGTCATATACAATCTGTCGCTGCACTACCCACTATAGCTACACATGACCTCTTCGTCTCACTTTTAAAAGGAGACCTCTCTGGACTGGCACAAATTCCACCAGCTTTTTACACGGCTTTAAAATTAGATCTATTAAAAACCGTTTTAAAAACACCCTCAGTAGATAGCGTACAGTTAACACAACGTTTTTTACAACAGGTCACTAAAGCTTTTAAGTGTGCGAAACACCATGTGGAACAGTTGCTCCTAGAACGTTTAAAAGCGTATCATGCAGATTCACAACATCATAAAGCGTTAATAATATGGCTTTCTAATCAGGTAATCTCGCCACTTACAACACTTCAAAATAGCATGACACAACTTCAAACTACACGTAGTTGGAGTACTGCTATTAACACTGTAAATAGCAAAATACTTATTGAAGATTTAAATACGCTCTCTACAACGCAGCCAGAACTTCTGTATTTTTATTTAAAACAGATTTCATTTAGAAAACAGCTTATAGAGCGCTTAAATTTTAGTGCCCAAAAGCGTGCTTTAACCCTAGTGTTTCCAATAGCTGATCACCATATGCTACTTCGTTTTTTTGAACTCTTTAAAGCACTTCGAACCGCATTGAATGCGAAAGCCTACCAGCACATTTGGATTCGTTTTATAGATAAGTTATTTTTAAATAGCGCCATACAAGCACAACACCATAGAACCGTACACACCTGGACTGCAATTTTTTATGAAAGTCTACATAAAGTACCTGCCTTCCCTTCGAAACGCAGCTTTTTTAAAACGCTATTAGATACAACACAGCAACTATTACCAAGTATAGCTACACATTTGCACCCTTTATTAGATCTAGATACAACAGCTCTAAAAGCAGAGCAGCTTATGCCAGAAACTAGAGAAGAAGAGGACACCATCGGAGACGCCATTTTTATTGAAAATGCGGGTCTAATTATCATAGCACCTTATATCCCTATGTTGTTCGATCGTATGCAACTTCTAAACAACGGTACTTTTGTAAGCGACAGCTGTCTGTATAAGGCACTATATGCTTTACAATATGCCGCCACTGGTAATGTAAGCGCTCAAGAACAGGATTTAATTCTCAATAAAATCATTTGTGGTATGCCTATTTATGCCCCAGTACCGGAAAGGTTTGAATTATCTGCTTCTGAAAAAACAGTAATAGATGGTATGCTTAAAGCAATTATTTCGCATTGGTCCACTATAGGAAATACGTCAATAGAGGGTTTAAGAGGGTCTTTTTTATGCAGACCTGGTCGTATTACTATTGAAGATCAAAAATACGTTCTAAACGTTGAAGCACGCTCTTTCGATATGCTCTTAGATACCATTCCCTGGTCTATAGCACAATTAAAACTAAGTTGGATGACACAATTAATAGAAGTGATATGGAGAACTTAATACATAAGCCTGCCGCCCATACCTTACAACATGATATGCTCTGGTTAGAAGCTATTATAGAAGTTGCACTGGCTTTATACTTTAAAAACGAACAGAAATACAGTAATGTTAAAGCTTTAACTCCTCCAGAGATTATCCCCGAAGACACATCGGGTTACGCGACAATTCTAAGACGTCTTCATTTAAATTTCGAAGAACGGCTTACGCTTGTTATGGCACTGGTAAGACTTATTAAACCGCAGAGTCTCGATGTATTTCTAATTAAAAACAAGTCCTTAGATACTGTATTTTCTGAATTTGGAGGTCTTAAAGACGACAAACAGCATGGTTTTGTACCGACCTTAGAAACCGTTTGTTTTTTATTAGGTGGTGCCGACAATATAGAGATTCGTCTTGAGTTCATGAAAATTATTTATGAATCGAACAGCCTTTATAAAGAAGGGGTTTTGGAAGCCTCAAAACACCCTGTAGTACTTCATGAACCTTTACAAGTATCTGATGAGTATTTGGGCATCATTATTACCAATAAAACTTATAGCCCGCAGTACAACTCTAAATTCCCTGCTAAAGCCATTTTCACTAAAATGACTTGGGATGACTTGGTGCTTGAAAGCAGTATAAAAACCCAATTAGAAGACGTTAAACAATGGGTTACCCACAGCCACCTTATACTTAACGAATGGGCATTGGATAAAACGCTAAAACCTGGTTACCGTGTTTTGTTTTACGGCCCCCCAGGTACAGGAAAAACATTAGCGGCTACCCTATTAGGAAAAACAATAGATGTCCCAGTGTATCGAATCGATTTATCTATGGTGGTTTCTAAGTATATTGGTGAAACCGAAAAAAACCTAGGCCGTTTATTTGATAGTGCTGCTGCAAAACACTGGATTCTCTTTTTTGATGAAGCCGATGCTCTATTTAGTAAACGTACCGACACCAACACCTCTAACGATAGGCATGCCAATCAAGAAGTTGCCTATTTGTTGCAACGCATAGAAAGTTTTGATGGTTTGGTGATATTAGCCACAAATTTGCAAACCAATATCGACGATGCCTTTTTAAGACGTTTCCAGAATAGCATTAAATTTCCTAAACCTAAATACAAAGAACGTAAGCGTTTATGGGAAAACTTGCTTAGTACAGATTTCGACATTGAGAATGCAACTCAGGTCATAGACACTATTGCTGCTCAATACGAGTTATCTGGAGGCGAAATGATTAATGTTTTGCGGTATTGTGCTATTAAAGCGGCTCAAAGTGGCGAGAAAAAAATTGATTATGCCACCATCATGACAGGCATAAAGAAAGAATACGAGAAATCTAATAAAACGTTTAATTAAATCTATAAACTATGGCAAATTTAGCTTGTAGTGGTGCTACACTTAGCTGTTCTTATGGTACAGCGACTTCGGCACTCACTATTTTACCAACCAACGAAGTTAATGCAGACAGTATGCCTGCTGCGACTATAGAAGATTATAGCCCTTTGGTGAACATCATGTCTTTTGGTGAATGCTCTTCAGAAACCAATCCTGCTGTTATTGCAGCTACTGCCGCCGCTAATGGCGTACAAACTCCCGCACCATGTGTACCTGCCACTGTAACACCATGGTCGCCAGGCATTGCAGATGTCACTATAGGCGGACTTACCGCATTAGATAATAACAGTACTTGCGCCTGTACATGGGCTGGTGAAATCTCATTTTCTGATGCTGGCGAAGAAGATGTCACATTAAGTTAGCTTTATTAGATCATGAAAAAAGTAATAACCTACCTAGAACAATTTCTAGAACACCCCGTGACACAACTTTTTATAGCTATAGATCTAATCGTTATTGGTTTAGAACAACTGTATAAAGATAATATCTTCAATACATCCCTGCATTGGAAACATGGTATGGGCTTCTACGGACTTCTCATTTTTATACAGGCTATGCTTAAAATCGTAAAAGGGAGTGTAAAGCTGTGTAAAAACAATTGGGGGAAAACCTAAGTTTTTCGAGACTAAAACCTATGCGTCACAAACTGCACTATATTGGAAAACAACAAAAGACTTCTAATATTACAACGTAATAAAACATAGCTCTTGATGGTCTTCTAAAACGAAAAAACTTTTGTAATTTGCCCCAAAAAACAACATTATCAAAGTATAAATTACTCCTTATACATCTAATTTCCAACCCAAATTTCAAGACATGCTTGTACTAAGAAAAACGCTATTACCATTATGCTTTCTAATAGTGAGCATTACAATTACAGGTTGCAAAACACGTTTAGCTCCAGAATACGATAAAGCAATCGTCGAAACGGTAAGCATAACAAGCGAAGCTACTATGCGCTTTTTTGCTCTGGTCGCTCAAGGCACTACCGCTACTGATTTTTCAAAACGTGAAGACACCTATAACCATTTAATTGGAGCTTATGATGCTTTAAAAATTAAGGCTAAAGCACGTCCTGTTCCTAAACATATTGCCACCAAAAAAATAAATGAATTGCTAGGTACAAGAGGCAACACACTCTCAGGAGACTATCCCAGTGCTTTTGCCTTTGAAGCCCTATCGAAAACCTTAAGAAAAATGAAAAACAAAGATAAATCTACAGGCATAAAGCCTACTGCGATACAAGCTTTTAAGGGACAAATAGAAATTTTCCTTGACCAAGCCTTAACCTATGAAAGTTTTTTAAAACGTTAATCGTATGGATGCACAGGTACTACAAATTATGGCTACTATAAAAGACGTGGCTTCTAACATACTCGAAAAAGACATCGCAACCGTGCACGGATTTAGTGAAAGACAAATTGAAGCCATTGCAAAGCAAACACAAATCATTAAAAAAGGTATTTTAAACGGAGATATAGACGACGATTTAAAAACGTTTTTTTTAGATGGTCTAGAAGCTATGGCTCTCAACTTTGTGAATACACTAAAAGGCCTTTTATCGGTTACTATAGAGAAACTTTGGAATGCTATTGTTGAGCAATTATGGGAGGCTATTGAGACTGTCACTTAAGCCCAAATTCATTACAACATCTATTATAGTTTTTCTACTCCTGTAAACACTGGCGCTACGTTATATCTTTTAATTTAAACGTAATGATAACTACGCTGAAATTAATAAAATAGTAGTGTTTATGGTATTTGAAACCCTCTTGACGGTGTTACAAGGCATAATCTGGATTAGAGGAACAAAGCCTATGCTTTGGCAACTATTACCCTATAAACGCTGGGACCATACGCTTTATTCATAAAATACGGTTCGTATAGGGTATGCTTTTTATATCTAGCGACTTCATTAATAATGACAGTTTATCTTCGATTAAACTTAGATCGCCCTACGTTTTTGTATACTTGTGTAGCACGTTTTTATTCAAATACTATCGATAAATCAGAATTTGTAATTTTTACAATATGAAAAGGTTGAGTAACCACTGTAGTTGCATTTCCTTCAGGGGCTATATCTGTTATTTTAACGATTATATTATCTAAATTATTTATAATATCTAACTCCAAACTATGGCCTCCATTTCCTTTTATTTCACCAAATACGGCAATAATTTTATATTTAGAAAAGTCAATATCTGTTTCCAAAAAACTATCAGATATAGTATTCACTAAATTCATCTGAGTTATTAAACTATTCCAAGTTGTTTCGTTTGATATTATCAAATTTTGGCGACTAATTCCCTCTGAGCCATTTCCAGAAAGTTCCCCTTTAGCTATTAAAGTAGATTCAACACTTACAATTTCCGAATCATCATCAGTATTACAGCTTAAAGTAAATATTGATAATAAAACAATTAAAACATTTTTTATCATAATTAATGTATTTCGTTTCTAATAAGATGCAATTGTAATAAAATGGTTGCGTTGAATTAACTGTAACAAACAAGATGTTCTACTAATATTAAGCTTCAAAACCTTATCGCAGAACATAAAACTGTAGTTGTTCAATACTCGCAACTTGGTGTGGTAATTGTCGCATCATGAAGCCTAAGGTTAAAAAATTAGCTTCAGAACTTGAAGACATCACCTTTGTTATAGCCGATGCCGAAAAATTTCCTGAATCTAGAAAATTAGCTACAGTAGATAATTTACCAACCTTTGCTACTTTTAAAAATGGCGAATTTATTAACCAAGTTCAAACCAATAAGTTTGATGTTTTAAAAGATCTCGTTAATGAAGTTACCAGTAATTAAACACTTAACAAATTTTATAGAAGCCAACGACGAAGATTTCGTTGTTGAAACTATTGAAACATTAGAAGCCTTAACAGAAGTTCCTTCCTTGAAAGACGAAGAACTGGATGTGATGGGAGAACTAATTTCAAACTTAATACTACACACTGCCTTATTAAAGAAGTGCTACACGATTACAGTTATGTATTTCAAATTGGTCGCATACCAAATATAACTATTTTGCTTGTATTTATTTTCGTATACATCCTGTTTGATCTCCATCATATAAAATACAATCCCAATGCAGTTCACATCATCTTAGTTTTACTAAAAAACAACTCCTTTAGCTTGAAAAACATAAGTTTAGCATTCTTTAGAACCCCCGTACATTTCAAAAATCACTAATTATTCGTTAAATAGTTATTAATATTTTAAAAATTACATCTCAAAAGTATTAAATTGCTATAAAAGTATTAATTTGTAAATCTCGTTAATTTTTATAATTTGCGATAATACACCCCGTACCATTATATGAAAGCAATTACAAGACTTTTTGATTTTCCGTATTACCAACTAAAGCACCACCCCTTAGAAGCTGCTCTGGTTACCAAGTCTAACAACAATTGGATAAAAACCTCTACACAAGAGTATATCGATAAAGCCAATGCGATAAGTAGAGCTTTGTTGCGCTTAGGTGTTCAAAAAAACGATAAAATTGCTATTATTGCTTCTACAAATAGAACAGAATGGAATATTGTAGACATTGGTATTTTACAGGTTGGTGCACAAAACATCCCCATCTATCCTACAATTAGTGCCGATGATTACGAATATGTATTGAACCACAGTGAATCTACATACTGCTTTGTATCCTGCTCTGATGTGCTGGAAAAAATAAACAAAGTAAAATCTAAAACAGGTCTTAAAGAAGTCTATACCTTCGATCATATTAGCGGTTCTAAACACTATTCTGAACTTTTAGAATTAGGGAAAGACACCAGTAACCAAGAAGAGGTCGACGCTAGAAAAGCAGATGTAAAATCCGATGAGTTGGCTACGATAATATACACCTCTGGAACCACAGGAAAACCTAAAGGTGTGATGTTATCACACCACAATATTGTATCTAATGTTATTTCAGCACAAAAACGTTGTCCCTTACCTGAACACTCAAGAGCATTAAGCTTCTTGCCTATATGTCATATTTTTGAACGTGTGTTCACCTATCTTTATCAATATTTAGGTACCGAAATTTACTTTGCAGAAGCCATCGATAAAATTGGTGACAATGCCAAAGAAATTAAACCCCATACTATGACTGTAGTCCCTAGGCTCATTGAAAAAGTATACGATAAAATCATGGCCAAAGGCAGTGAGCTTACAGGTATCAAAAAGAAACTATTCTTTTGGGCAGTAGACTTAGGAGATCAATTTCAACCCTATAATGCAAATGGCGCCCTCTATAATTTTAAACTTAGTATTGCGAGAAAACTCATTTTTAGCAAATGGCAAGACGCTTTAGGTGGTCAAATTATATTTATGGCTTCTGGTAGTGCTGCTTTACAACCTAGATTGGGGCGTATTTTCGGCGCAGCAAATATGCCTGTTATGGAATGTTATGGACTTACAGAAACCTCCCCTGGTATTTCTGCTAGTGATAAACGCAACGGTGGTTGGAAAATAGGTAGTGTAGGGCGTGTAATTGATGGTGTTGAAGTTAAAATAGCAGAAGACGGTGAAATTTTATGTAAGGGGCCTAATGTCATGCTAGGCTATTACAAAGATCCCGCTAAAACTGCCAGTGTAATGACAGGAAATTATTTTCATACAGGCGATAAAGGTGAAATAGATCCAGACGGCTTCTTAAAAATAACAGGACGTAAAAAAGAAATGTTTAAAACTTCTGGTGGCAAATACATCATCCCCGCGCTTTTAGAAAATGACTTGAAGCAATCACGATTTATAGAACAAATTATGGTGATAGGTGAAGGGGAAAAAATGCCTGCTGCTTTAATACAAATTAATATTGAATTTGTACGCGACTGGATCAAACTTAAAAAGCATGATGTAGACGATAATTTACCAGCAATGGCCGCCTCTAAAATTGTACAAGAACGCCTCCAACAAGAAATTGACCGCTGTAATGCTAAATTTGGAAAATGGGAGCAAATTAAACGTTTTGAAATAACACCAGACGTTTGGTCTATAGACGGCGGGCATCTTACGCCTACCATGAAAGTAAAAAGAGCCGTTGTTAAAACAATGTACGCCCATTTAATTGAAAAAATATACAGACCCGTAACCATAAACTAAAATACCATATAACACCAAATTTGATAAATCCCAATGTAAGCTTACAACTAATACAAAGACGTATTACTAGCAGTCCTTAAAATAAGGTATATACCTACCCTATTTTAGTTGTCAACACTGTAATATATCGTATTAATTTACGACTATTTATTATGCATGCATAGTATATTTTCATTATATTTGAGAAACCTAACTCTCGAGGATGAAAGACAAAACCATAGATTACGTGCTAAGAACCACTTGGCTTACCGTAAATAAAATGTATAATGAAGAGGCCGCTAAGTTTGATATCACTATGGCTATAGGCTTTACGTTGTTAAGTATCGATCCTGATGATGGCACGCCGTCTACAGCTTTAGGGCCTAAAATGGGCATGGAAGCAACGAGTTTATCGCGCATTGTAAAAACAATGCAAGAACGTGGTCTTATTGAAAGACGACCAAACCCAGAAGACGGCAGAGGAGTTTTAATACACCTTACAGCTCTGGGTAAAATTAAGAGAGATTTATCAAAAGATAAAGTTTTAAAGTTTAACGACGCCATTCGAAAACATATATCTCAAGAGAAATTAAATCATTTCTATGAAGTTGCAGAAACAATCAATGAAATGGTATGTAACAAAAAAATATATAACACTAAAACACCTTAGATTTCATAAAATATGGGGAAACGAATCATTAAAAAAGTCGCTGTTGTAGGTTCTGGTATCATGGGCAGCGGTATCGCTTGCCATTTTGCAAATATTGGCATAGAAGTTTTACTTCTAGACATTGTACCTAATGCACTCAGCCCAGCTGAAGAAGCCAAAGGTTTATCTTTAAAAGACAAAAGCGTTAGAAATCGATTAGTTAACGATGCTTTAAAAGCTGCTCTAAAATCCAAACCATCGCCTATTTACCATCAAAAATTTGCAACGCGAATCACGACAGGTAATTTAGAAGACGACATTGCTAAAGTCGCAAATGTCGATTGGATTATAGAGGTAGTTGTAGAGCGTTTAGACATCAAACAAAAGGTGTTTGAAAACCTGGAAAAACACAGAACACCAGGTACATTAATTACTTCTAACACCTCTGGTATCCCTATAAAATTTATGAGTGAAGGCAGAAGTGAAGACTTTCAAAAGCATTTCTGTGGGACACACTTTTTTAATCCCCCACGGTATTTAAAATTATTCGAAATCATTCCTGGCCCTAAAACAGATCCTGCCGTCTTAGAATTTTTAAACAGCTATGGTGAACAGTATTTGGGTAAAACAACTGTTAGGGCTAAAGACACCCCTGCTTTTATTGGCAATCGTGTGGGTATATTTAGCATTATGAGTTTATTTCATACCGTTAAGGCTATGAATTTAACCGTAGAAGAGGTTGATAAACTTACAGGCCCAGTGATAGGCAGACCAAAGTCTGCGACATTTAGAACCGTAGACGTTGTAGGCTTAGATACACTTGTACATGTAGCCAATGGTATTGCAGAACACTGCAAAAACGATGAGCGTCTGGAACTCTTTAAATTACCCGACTTTATCAACACCATGGTCACTGAAAAATGGCTTGGAAGTAAAACAGGCCAAGGTTTTTATAAAAAACAAGTTACCGATGGTAAAAAAGAAATTTTAACCTTAGACTTAGACACCCTAAGCTATCGCAGTGCTAAAAAAGCAAAGTTTGCGACCTTAGAACTTACCAAATCTATAGATAAAGTTGTTGACCGCTTTAAAGTTTTAGTATCAGGTAAAGACAAAGCAGGTGAATTTTACCGTAAAACCTTTGCACAATTATTTGCCTATGTAAGTTATAGAATTCCAGAAATCTCCGATGACATCTACAAAATAGATGATGCCATGAAAGCAGGATTTGGATGGGAACACGGCCCTTTTCAAATATGGGATGCCGTAGGTGTTGCAGAAGGGATTGCATTTATAAAAGCAGAAGGCCTAACGCCTGCACCTTGGGTAGAAGACATGCTAGCTTCTGGAAGCAAAACATTCTATACAGTCACTAACGGTGCTACTTACTATTACGATAGCCCTACAAAGACCCAAACCAAAATACCAGGTCAAGAAGCCTTCATTATTCTCGATAATATAAGAACGTCAAACGAAGTGTTTAAAAACTCTGGCGTAGTGGTTGAAGATTTGGGAGATGGCATATTAAACTGTGAATTTCAATCTAAAATGAATACCATAGGAGGTGATGTGCTATCGGGCTTAAATAAAGCCATAGACATTGCTCAAAAAGATTTTGATGGACTCGTTATAGGCAATCAAGGCCCTAATTTCTCTGTAGGGGCAAATATAGGCATGATTTTTATGATGGCTGTAGAACAAGAATACGACGAATTAAATGCGGCCATAAAGTATTTTCAAGATACCATGATGCGCATGCGCTATTCCTCTATTCCAACCGTAGCAGCACCGCATGGCATGGCTTTAGGTGGTGCTTGCGAGCTTTCCATGCATGCCGATAAAGTTGTCGCTGCAGCAGAAACTTATATGGGACTTGTAGAATTTGGTGTTGGTGTAATTCCTGGTGGCGCTGGTTCTAAAGAAATGGCACTTCGTGCATCAGATACATTTAGGAAAGGAGATGTAGAATTAAATGTATTGCAAGAGTACTTTTTAACCGTGGGTATGGCCAAAGTTTCTACCTCAGCTTATGAAGCCTTTGATTTAGGAGTGCTTCAAAAAGGCAAAGATGTCGTTGTTGTAAACAAAGATCGCCAAATTGCGACAGCAAAAGCCCATGCCAAACTGCTTGCAGATGCCGGCTACACACAACCACCAAAACGCAAAGATGTAAAAGTATTAGGAAAACAAGCCTTAGGGATGTTTTTAGTCGGTACAGACGCTATGGAAGCGAGTAACTACATCAGTGCTCATGATCAAAAAATAGCTAATAAACTGGCCTATGTAATGGCAGGTGGTGATTTATCAGAACCCACACTAGTTACCGAACAGTACTTACTAGACCTTGAACGCGAAGCCTTTTTAAGCCTGTGTACCGAACGTAAAACCTTAGAACGTATACAACACATGCTCAAAACAGGAAAACCGCTTAGAAATTAAGCCTAAGCGAAACGCCTGTAGCACCTTGCTATTGGCATTCTAAAACAATTGTGTGATGCTAGAAGCCCTAAGCTAATAGCTCTAAAAGCCTAAAAAAATGAAACAAGCATATATAGTAAAAGCATACAGAACCGCCATAGGCAAAGCGCCTCGTGGTGTATTTAGATTTAAACGTACCGATGAACTCGCTGCCGAAACCATTAAATATATGATGGCCGAGTTACCGCAACTAGACAAAACACGTATTGATGACGTTATTGTTGGTAATGCCATGCCTGAAGGATCTCAAGGTCTTAATATGGCCCGACTTATCTCACTAATGGGATTAAACACCGTAGATGTACCGGGCGTTACCGTAAATCGTTTTTGTTCCTCTGGTATTGAAACCATTGGCATTGCTACCGCTAAAATACAAGCAGGTATGGCCGATTGTATTATTGCAGGTGGCGCAGAAAGTATGAGCGCTGTGCCTATGACAGGCTATAAAACCGATCTTAATTACGATTTGGCAAAATCGGGACATGAAGAATACTACTGGGGCATGGGAAACACCGCAGAAGCTGTTGCCAACGAATTTAAAGTCTCTCGAGAAGATCAAGATGAATTTGCCTATAATTCACACCTCAAAGCATTAAAGGCTCAGGCTGAAAACAGATTTCAAGATCAAATCGTCCCCATAGAAGTAGAACAAACATATATTGATGCTAATGGTAAAAAAGCCACTAAAAGCTATACCGTTACCAAAGATGAAGGCCCTAGAAAAGGAACAAACATTAATGCCTTAGCCAAGTTACGTCCTGTATTTGCTCAAGGTGGTAGTGTTACCGCTGGGAATTCCTCACAGATGAGTGATGGTGCTGCATTTGTTATGGTAATGAGTGAAGCCATGGTAAAAGAATTAAACCTAGAGCCTATTGCCCGATTGGTAAACTATGCCGCAGCAGGTGTAGAACCTCGTATTATGGGCATTGGCCCTGTAAAAGCCATTCCTAAAGCATTAAAACAGGCGGGGCTTAAACAAAGTGATTTAGACCTTATAGAACTTAATGAAGCCTTTGCCTCTCAATCTTTAGCTGTAATTAGAGAATTAGACCTTAATGCAGACCTCATAAATGTTAACGGTGGTGCCATCGCTTTAGGGCATCCTTTGGGCTGTACAGGTGCAAAATTATCGGTGCAATTATTTGATGAAATGCGCAAACGCGATATGCAAGGCAAATACGGCGCCGTAACCATGTGCGTAGGGACTGGACAAGGTGCTTGTGGTATTTTTGAATTTTTAAAATAACCGCTATGTAGCCACAGTAACATAATAATACCAACTCATAAATAAAACTAAGTTTAATTAAAAAAACACCCAAATAACACGTCATTTTTAGGAATGCCATGGGATACATATGGAACAAGACATCATAAGAGGCGGCCAGTTTTTAGTTAGAGAAACCAGCTGCGAAGACATTTTTACACCAGAAGATTTTAACGAAGACCAATTGATGATGAAGGAGGCTGTGACCGAATTCGTAGATCGTGAAATCTGGGCCAAAAAAGCCCAATTCGAAAAGAAAGATTACGCGCTTACAGAATCGTGTATGCGTCAAGCTGGAGAACTTGGTTTTTTAAGTGTAGCTGTACCAGATGCTTATGGCGGTATGGGTATGGGCTTTGTAGACACTTGTTTGGTTTGTGATTATATTTCTGGCGCTACGGGGTCTTTTAGTACCGCTTTTGGAGCGCATACGGGTATTGGTACAATGCCAATTACACTCTACGGTAATGAAGCTCAAAAACAAAAATATGTCCCTAAATTGGCGTCTGGCGAATGGTTTGGCGCTTATTGTTTAACAGAACCTACTGCGGGTAGTGACGCCAACTCTGGTCGCACAAAAGCAGTACTGTCTAGCGATGGCAAATCTTATAAAATTACAGGTCAGAAAATGTGGATTTCTAACGCTGGCTTTTGTAATGTGATGATTGTATTTGCACGTATCGAAGACGATAAAAATATTACAGGGTTTATTGTAGAATATGCTCCTGAAACACCTAATGGTATTACCTTAGGTGAAGAAGAACACAAACTCGGTATTCGCGCCTCTTCTACACGTCAAGTCTTTTTTAATGATACAGTCGTTCCTGTAGAAAACATGCTATCCACTCGTGGTAACGGCTTTAAAATAGCGATGAATGCCCTTAATGTTGGTCGTATTAAATTAGCCGCAGCCTGTTTAGACGCCCAACGTCGTACCATCACAGAATCGGTGAAATACGCAAACGAGCGCATTCAATTTAAAACTCCAATTTCTAGTTTTGGAGCTATTCGTCAAAAAATAGCTGAAATGGCCACCAATTGTTGGGTAGGTGAAACAGCGACATACCGTGCCGCTAAAGATATTGAAACACGTATAGAATTACGTAAAACGAATGGTAAAGACACCCATCAAGAAGCCGAGCTTAAAGGCGTAGAAGAATTTGCTATAGAATGCTCTATTCTTAAAGTCGCCGTATCTGAATTTGTCCAAAAATGTACCGATGAAGGCATTCAAATTTTTGGAGGTATGGGCTTTTCTGAAGAAACCCCTATAGAATCGGCATGGCGTGACGCTCGTATTGCCAGAATTTACGAAGGGACAAATGAAATTAACAGAATGCTAAGTATCGGTATGCTGATAAAAAAAGCCATGAAAGGCCATGTAAATGTTCTAGAACCCGCTATGGCTGTAAAAGACGAGCTTATGGGTATTCCTTCATTTGAAGTACCAAATTATTCCGAATTATTTTCTGAAGAAAAAAGCATCATCAAAAATCTTAAAAAATTGTTTTTAATGGTTGCTGGTGCTACCCTTCAAAAATATGGAGAGAAAATTGAACAGCAACAGCAATTAATGTTGGCGGCCTCAGATATTTTAATTCAAATTTACTTAGCAGAGTCTGCTATATTACGTGCCGAAAAAATGGCTAAAAAACAAGGCGAAGCGCATGTAAAAGAACAAATTGCCATGGCCAAACTAAATTTATTCCATGCTATAGACGTTATAGAAACCGCAGGAAAACACTCTATCATCTCATTTTCATCTGGAGATGAACAACGTATGATGCTTATGGGGCTAAAACGTTACATTAAATATGTAAATATGCCTAACATTATAGAATTAAGAGATATTATTGCGAAAAAAGTGATTGAAAGTAATCAATACAACTTCTAATTAAACTCCAAGTTTTTTAATAGAATAACCCGCTTTACACATTAACACATTGCCGTGCCTATGGCACTTAACTAAACATTACATAAACTTTTTTACTGCCTAAAGCGGGTTTAACGTCTCAAATTGTAAATTTGGGACGTTTTTTGTATAGTTTTATACAGAAATACAATGCTATGAATACGTTTGTAATGCGCAACTTCAAAATACAGTATCTTTTTTATCTTTTGTACGCTATCTTTAATAGTATGCCTCTAACCGCTCAAGGTCTATTAACCAAGGAAACGACGTTTACCAAACAAGATACGCTTCGTGGCAGTATTACTCCAGAACGTGCATGGTGGGACCTCTCCTACTACCATTTAAACCTTAAAGTAGACCCAGAACATAAATTTATTTCTGGAAAAAACACAGTCCATTATAAGGTTCTAGAACCCCATACCTCCTTACAAATTGACTTGCAATCGCCCATGCACTTGTTAAAAGCAACGCAAGATGGACACGATTTGGATATTTCACATCAAGGCAACGCCCATTTTATTACGCTTAAAGCCCCCCAAACCATCAATACTGTAAAACAACTCGAACTTTATTTTGAAGGGCGCCCTAAAACTGCTATAAATGCCCCATGGGATGGTGGTATTTCATGGAAAACCGACGCTCATAAAAAGCACTTTATAGCCTCTTCATGTCAAGGTTTAGGCGCAAGTGTATGGTGGCCTTGTAAAGACCATATGTACGATGAAGTTGACAGCATGCGCATTAGCGTAAACGTTCCTAAACCACTCCTAAATGTATCTAACGGCAGACTGCGACAGGTCGAGGACTTAAAGCATACAACCACTTACCATTGGGCGGTAACCGCACCTATAAACAACTACGGCGTAAACATTAATATTGCCGAATATGCTCATTTTGCCGAAGTCTATCTTGGCAAAGCAGGCGCTTTAGATCTGGATTACTACGTGCTTCCTTATAACCTCACCAAAGCTAAAGTACACTTTAAACAAACCTCTAAAATGCTAGAAGCTTTTGAACATTGGTTTGGTAAATACCCCTTTTATTCAGATGGTTTTAAACTCGTAGAAGCACCTTACTTAGGCATGGAACACCAAAGCTCTGTGACCTATGGCAACCACTATAAAAATGGTTATCTAGGTCGTGATTTATCAGGCACTGGCTGGGGCTTAAAATTCGATTTTATCATTATTCACGAGGCTGCTCATGAATGGTTTGCCAATAGCATTACGAACAAAGATATTGCAGACCTATGGATACACGAAAGTTTTGCTTCCTATGCCGAAAGTCTCTATCTTGAATACCATTTTGGAGCAACTGCTGGTGCTGAATATGTGATTGGTACACGTAAAAATATTGCCAACGATAAACCTATTATTGGCCATTATAATGTAAACCACGAAGGGTCTAGCGATATGTATTTTAAAGGCGCCAATATGTTACACACATTAAGGCAACTTGTAAACGACACTAAAAAATGGCGCTCTATTTTACAAGACATGAATCTTAAATTTTACCATAAAACCGTTACAACACAAGAGATTGAAGATTTTCTAAGCCATGCTACAGGTTTAGATCTCAGTGCTTTTTTCAATCAATATTTAAGAGATACCAGAATCCCCACGCTCATCTACAGCATTAAAGATAAAACGTTAAATTACAAGTGGTCACAAACCGTAGTTGGGTTTAACATGCCTGTAGCCATACAACTCAACGCAGAAACACAATGGCTAAAACCTAGCACCAATTGGCAAACACTTAAACTCGATTCTAAAACAACGAAACTAAGCATCGTTCCTGATTTTTATGTACTATCTAAAAAAACACAATCACTCTAACCATTTGTAGACTAGCTTATCCTTTTTAATCTAAAAATCAGCTTAATGCGTCTAGAGTTTTATAAACTTCTGAGTACTTCCGTTTGCTTTTAAAAAATAAACACCTGCTTTTAAACCGCCCACATTCAAAGTGAATTGTCCTCCTGTATGGACATATTGCAACACTGATTGTCCTTGCAACGATAGTACTGAAATTGTATGTGTGTCTGCCGTTTTAAACCTCATATTTATCACCTCGGCCGTTGGATTAGGAAATATTGTAAATGGAACTGTTTCTGGACTTGCAGTCCCCAAAGTATTGCCATTATCTTGAAACGCTATTGGATTATATCCATTTCCAGAAAGTACAAACATGTATATGGTGCGCAATGTCGCTCCAAAATATGCCGAGGTTGTTTGTCGCTTTAACTCGGCATAAGCAGCATTCACATAATTCTGATTTGTCACAGACATGGCTGCTGTAGCGTAAGCTCCAGTAAATGTAGGATCTCTAAATGCTGTAGTGATAGGTGTTCCTGTTTGTCTGTAACCTGGGAAAATCTGATTAAAGCCACCTTTAGCATTTACAAAAGCATTGCATAAATCGAGATAGGCCAAAGCATCTGATGTCCCATACCAAAGGTAATCGATCGCTATACGCCAAGGCGTTCTGGCGGCATCGTAATTATACGATCGGCCTGCATCGAAAGCCCAAGGGACAATCTCAGAATAATCGCCATCGGCTTCGCACCAATCGGAAACCAAATTATAAACTGCATTTTGCTTGGTTAAATTCGCATTGATAATGGCATAACTTTTATCGGCTACAGCATTCCAAAATGCTTCATCATTCGTATAGGCCCCATAGGCTCTAAAATAACCTGTAGCAAAATAAGATGGATTGGTATTTTCACTCCCTCCCCAAACATCGCCCGGTTTTAAAACATGAGTACCTGCTTCAACCTCATGTCTTTTTATCGTAGCTATTAGCGCTTTTGCTGCAGCTTCATAATCAATAGTGTCTGTAAAGCCCCATTTGGCATCGGCAACCATAAGAGCCATAGCCGCATCTAACTCAGCATCGGCCGCACCATTACGGCCTAAAATTTCAGAGCATTCGCGAATTTTCCAATGCATCACGCCATTTGCATTAGAAAAATCTTGATAATACAACCATAAGCCATCAAAAAGAACTTTATCATTGGCATAGGCAGAAAGTAACATGCCATAAGCGATACCTTCTGAAACGGTCTCGTTTGGAGCATCAAATTTTATGCGGTAACGCCCATTCGAACAAGCCGTAGCAAATGTAGCACGCCAAGACGTATAAGCCGCTTCTATATCTGCATTAGAACTGTTTGAAGGCTTAATGCCATAGGCGTATGTTGTATTAGAAAAATCAATTTGCGCCACTTGTGCTGTGGCACTAGTTACAAACAGTGCTATAACACATCTTAGAATAAGTATCCGCTTCATATTGTCGTTTTAAACACTTTATATACGTCTAAAGCTTTAAAAAAGACGCGTTATTTACTTACTTTCCATAAAATCTGTAATTTGAGTTGCAGATAAATGAGGGGTAGCCCCTTTTATACCTGCAACAAGTGCCCCTACTGCACAGGCTTTATTTATAGCATCTTGCGGAGGTATCCCATTTAATAATTGGCTAATCAATGTCCCTAAAAAAGAATCCCCAGCACCTACAGTATCGACTACAGTAACAGGGTATCCCTTGCCCTTATAAAACTGTCCTTCGTACCACAATACAGCGCCATCTGCCCCCATTGTAACGCATATATGAGCTGTAGCTGTTTGTGCTGCAATGTATTCAATTTTAGCCTCTAAAGTCGTGGAAGTCCCACCTAAAAACTGACACACAACATCAAGTTCTTCATCATTAAATTTTATAAAATTTGCTGTAGCCATCAATTGAGTAAGAACCGTTTCGGTATAATGCGGTGGTCTTAAATTAAGGTCAAAAATGGTATAAGGAGCCACTTCCAAAAGCTGAAATAAGGTGTCTTTCGAAACTGCATTTCGTGTGATAAGACTTCCGAAGACAAAAGCTTGCGCTGTTCTTACCTCTTGCAGTAAAGCTTGAGAACATTCAATATGATCCCAAGCACTCGGATAAGCAATCGTATAATTTGCCGATCCATTAGCGTCTAATTGCACCTGTACCGTTCCTGTGGGATAGGTTTTAGACTGCTGTACATAGGCTACTGAAAGGTGTCGTTCCTCAAGGTGCGCTATTAAAGCCGTTCCTAAGACATCTGTGCCTATGGCACTTAGCATAATTACCTCATGGCCAAAGTCTTTTAAACGCAAAGCAACATTTAATGGTGCTCCACCTACTTTCTCACTTCCATCGGGAAAAACATCCCACAATACCTCTCCAAAACAAACAATTTTAGACATGTTATATGTAGTTATATGAATTCATTTGTTACGACAATACAGGGGTTCAACATGAGCATTTCTAATAAATGTTGGTTTCCATAGTACGTTGATTTATTGAGCTTCGAAACACCATTAACATACGTTTGGCAATACCTGTCCAGCCAAAATTACGCCGCGCAAATCGCGCCCCCTCTACAGACAATTCATTTCTTAAATTAGGATATAATAACGGCATTGCCATCATGGCTCCAAACTCGACAGGGCGGTGTGGATCTGCAAATAAGGCCTGATTTCCAAAATCGATCAAATCGTATAAACCGCCATGTACAGTGACCACACTTGGCGTACCACAAGCCATAGCTTCTATAGCAACCATACCAAAAGGTTCGTAACGAGAAGGCATTGCGAAAATATTAGCAGAACGGTACACATTGGCCAAATCTTCATCTGCAATATAATTCTTCCAAGTGATTTTGTCTTGAATGCCTAACGTATTAGCCATTTTTTTAAGTTTATCAATCCCTTGCTTATCTTGTTCGGAGTCTCCACCTATAGCTGCTACTAAGCGGGCTTCTGGACATAAATCAAAAACTGTTGGTAACGCTTTAAGCAGCAAATCATAACCTTTGTTATGTGCCATACGCCCTAAAGCTAGAATGTCGGTAGGATGAATGTCGTATTTCGCTCTAATTTTATCATTTTCTTTTGAAGGTACAGGATAAAATCTATTTTCATCTATACCAGGAGGAATCATGGTACAATTACGAGATAAAACATCGTATTGCTGGGTTAATAAGTCCACCTGCGGCAAGGTTGTCGCTATAATATGATTGCACATTTGATACACGAAATATTCCTTTCGGATACGCTCTTTAAAGCGATAGGTATCCTCCATCTCTTTCTCTTTCATATCACTGCCCATGGTATGTTGTTTCCACCAGCCTAATGAGTGTGGGGTGTGTACATGAGAAATGCCCAATTCTTCTGCTATTTTTTGTCCTGCCCATCCTGCATCCCAATAATGTGAATACACGACATCGTATTTTTTTCGTTCCTTTTGAATCGCCGCCAAACAGTTGGTTACAAATTTCTTAAGATGGTCATGCATGTCTTCCTTTCGAATAAACGCTTTGCCTCCAAACGGAATGCGCCATACACTATAATTTTCGTCAACCACATCGTATTCTGGCTGTTCTTCAAATTGTCGCGTTACTAAATCTACTTTCTTTCCCAGGCGGCTAAAGCGCTCTGCCAATTCTAAAACATAGACGACTTGTCCTCCTGTATCTGGTTTTCCTAATTCTGGTTGCGCTGCTACATACCCATGTAACGAGATCATCAATATTGATTTCATGTCTTCTTATTTTAGTTGTTATTTATAATTTTTAAATCGTGGCACGCCGATATGTATTGTGCTGCAGACCAGGCTTGATAAGCTTTCCCCATAGGTTTTCCTGTAGTACCGTGTGCCCATTCTGTAAATTCCCACTCGTGATTGATGCCTTCTTTATTTATTAAAGCCAATTTGTGTAATTCGGATATGGCCACTTCTTTAAACCCTAATTTATTTACATATTTAACCCAAAAGCCTCCCACAAAAGGCCAAATGCCCCCGTTATGGTAATGGTTGGGTAAATTGAGTAGATTTACGGTATAATAAGGCCGCCAATCGGGGTCTCCAGGACTTACTACAGGATATACATTTGCAATGGGATAAGGATCGTTAACCCCTACACCTAGCATAAATTTAAAAGTTTGGTGTGCTTTTTCGGCATCTATGGTACCGTGTAAAAATGCCAATACGTTTCCTAATGTATCACAGCGCCAACTAAAATCGAATGGTGTTGTTTGTGCTATTAGGTAGGAGGTGTCCCCTAAAGTGAATTGCTTTTCTGCAAAGGATACCGATTGAAATAATTGCTGCTGCGTAGACGGCCAAAAGTTTTGTACAATTTCTTTTTTAATGACTTGAGACCACCTAATGTATTCGCCTGCTTGCTCATGGTCGCCTAACATTTCTAGCATACGTCCAAAACAAACGTTAGAACGGTACCATAAGATTTCATCGTAAAGAATATTATAACTCCTTCCAAACAAATCGGTCCAATCGCCTGCCTCTGGAATTTCCAATAAGGCATCGTTATTACTGTCGTGTGCCCCCAACCAACGCATGGTTTCTTTAACTTTACCAATATGGGTTCTTAAGAATTCAATATCTTTAGTCACGTTGACGTATTCGTAAAACGCAATGACCACCCAAATACCACTATCTATAGAACAAATACCGCCTACCCCAGAATAATCTGGTACATTGTCTTTAATACGTACATTAGATGGTATTTGTCCGTTTCTAGAAATATGTTCTAATAAAGTTAAGAGTGTTTGTCTTTGGCAATCATGAATGGCTTTATCATGTACCAATGGTAAAGAACCAATCACTGTAATGGCGCCATCCCTAGCCCATACACTGTAATAATTCTCATCGGTACCATGCGCCACATTATCTTTTATAGAACAGGCCGAAAAGCCTAGAGGTGTAATGTTCTTTTTAAGAGCTTCAATGGCTTTGGTATACCCTTCTTTAATAAGTGCTATTTTTTCATCCTCATCTTCATGCGCAATATCATCAAGTGCTTTTTTAATATAAAAATCATCTGTATGGTCTATACCTCCAACCACTTTGGCATCTTCTGGCAGTACATTATAATAAATTAGTCCTTCGATAATACCATCACTTTTTTCGGCTTCTGCGTGGTAAACCTTTCTGTGTTTGGTGTATTGGTAAAGTTCTTCATGCGCATTGGCTACAACAATGCCTTTTACCGCTTTTAAATCGAACATGGCAGAATCATTACCACTATCGCCAGCAACAAGCACGGCATTAGTATCCAATTGCAGTGTCCCCAATAACCACTGTAAGGCATTCCCTTTATTCGCAAACTGAGGTAAAATATCTAAAAACTTAGCGCCCGAATATACCACATTAATATGCATGTCTGCATCTTTAAAATCTTGTTCTATTTGTGCAATAAGATCGGGAGTGGCATCCTGGAAAAAGTAACTCCGTTTGTACGCATGCTGAAATCGAGAAGGTTGTTCGCTTATAGGGTGGTTTATATTTTGTACAATGCTTTCTACTGCTTTTAAATCCCAGCCATCATCTAAAACATCGTTAAACTCTTTGACCACACATTTTTCGTTGTAATTGTAAATATGTGTCCCCACCCCCGAAATAATATAATCGGGTTCTGGTAGAATGCCTTGATCGATTAAATTTAAAACATCATCAATTAAACGGCCTGTATTATACGCCAGCTGTACCTGTTTAGGTTTGTAGCTGTCCCAAATGTTACGAAAGTTACTTTTGTAAGTATGAAAATCCATTAAGGTATTGTCAATATCGAAGGATAGCAAACGTATATCAACTTGAACAGTGTCTTTAGTTGTACTCATAAATAATTGCGACTTTTAGTGTTTTTTAAGGTTTTTTAATCAATTTTTGTAGAAAATAGAGGTTTTTTTACTCAAAAACAAGCCAAATCACTTCATTCTTTAAGCTATTCGTAATGTGATAAATTGAATGATTTAGATTACGAATTCACAAAAACAGTTAAGCTCTTTTTAAGGAATCGGTAATTTGATTTTTCTTGTATTTCGTGTTTTTTTTAAGACAACACTACTAAATACCAGTCTTCAATTCTAGACCGTAAGCGCATACTTCCTATTTAAATTTTGCTTGTAATATCCCAATACGTTTCGCAGGCATTAGGAACGGTATCACCAGTAAATGGAAAGACTAAAACTTCTATTTATAACATCTCTAATAGTGGTCTCATAGTCATCACTCTATGTATTACCTAAGTCTATGAAATAGTATACTTTAGCGCCCCCTTTTTTAAAAACAGTATGACGACTAAAGCTCAATTAGGCAAAGTCCCCTAAAGCGTTTATTTTTCAAATATTACATTCCTCCTTTAACAAATCTATTGGCAATCACTGTCCACCAAGTGATAGATGGTGCACTTTTAGCGAAATACGTAGGCAAAGAAGGCGTAGCTGCTATAGGAGTGATAAGGCGATTTTAAAACACTAACGCTTTTATTACCCAAAAGTATGTATAATATATATAGAGACTAGACAAATTGATCCCTTTAAATAATTCATGGAACCAGCAGTAATGCCTCTTATGAATCATTAAACAAAAATACCCTTTGCAAGTGTAAAAAACACAATCATGCTATTCTATGCTCGTTACTTTTGAAAAGATAATTTTTCGTAACTTGCACGTTCTAATTTTTTTAATACAGTGATTCTAAAAGAAAAAATATCTATTGAAAATTTTGAAGAAAAAAAATTCAAAATAACACTTATAGAATCTGAAAAAGATACAGAAGCTTCATTTACGCACTATTTGCATAACCATAAAAATGGCATATCACAATACTACAAACCTGATGCAATAGAACACGTTAAACATTTGTTTAAATATAAATTTCCAGATGTTAAAACCTCTAATGCTATTGCTGAAGAAGCTTTACAATATTTAATTTTTCAGCAAGAGAAGCTACCGTTTCCTGCTCCTAAGCAACCAGACTTCAAATTTATTGATCTATTTGCTGGAATAGGTGGTTTTAGGCTTGCCCTTCAAAATTTAAAAGGAAAATGTATTTTTACTAGCGAATGGGATAAATATTCAAAACAAACCTACCAAGCTAATTTTGGAGAAGTTCCTTTTGGAGATATTACAAAAGCTACAACAAAAAATTACATTCCAGACAATTTTGATGTTTTATGTGCTGGGTTTCCTTGTCAAGCATTTTCCATTGCAGGAAAAAGAGGTGGATTTGAAGACACAAGAGGTACTTTATTTTTTGATGTAGCCGAAATTATAAAAGAAAAAAAACCAAAAGCAATCTTCTTAGAAAATGTTAAAGGCTTAAGAAGTCATGACAAAGGCAAAACAATAGCCACTATTTTAAATGTTTTACGTGAAGACTTAGGGTATTTTGTTCCAGAACCTCAAGTCATAAATGCTAAACATTTTGGAGTGCCTCAAAATAGAGAAAGAATTTTTATTGTTGGTTTTAGAAATGATTTAAAAATCACAGAATTTGAATATCCCAAACCGTTCAAGAAAAAAGTAACTTTAGATGCTATTATAGAAGCGAAAACCGTTTCTGTTAAATATTACCTTTCTGAAACTTATATCAATACATTGCGAAACCATAAAGCGCGTCATGCAAGTAAAGGCAACGGTTTTGGTTACGAGATTATTCCTAATGACGGAATAGCAAACGCCGTTGTTTGCGGAGGAATGGGACGAGAAAGAAATTTACTCCACGACTTTAGATTAAAAGATTTCACACCTGTAACGAATATTAGTGGTAATGTAAACCGTGAAGGTATAAGGAAAATGACCCCAAGGGAATGGGCGCGATTACAAGGTTTCCCTGATAGTTATAAAATTGTAGTTTCAGATGCACAAGCTTATAAACAATTTGGAAATTCTGTTGCCGTTCCTGCTATTCAAGCAACAGCTAAACAAATTATAGAAAAACTTAAATCTTTATGATTACGGGCAATAAAGGCGAATGGAGTGAAATTTATACACTTTTTAAATTACTTGGAGACAAACAATTATTTCTTGGTAATAAAGAAATTGAAAAACTAGAAGGTTTTGTTTATCCTATTTTACGCGTTTTAAGAACCGAAAACAATAATGATTTTGAATATTCGATTCAAGATGAAATTATACTTATTTCTGGAGGAGAAGAAATTTTAAAAATTGAAATTTCAAAATTTAAAGAAAACGCAGAATTCTTACTCAAAAAAATCAAAGACAATAAAACACGAACGTTTTCTATTCCTGAAATTGAAACATTTATGGCTTCTATTAATTGCATGTCTTTAAAAGCTGGTTCAACTACTAAAACAGATATTACTATTGTTGTTCATGATCAAAGAACAAACCAACAACCCACACTAGGCTTTAGTATAAAATCGCAGTTAGGACATCCATCAACTTTACTTAATGCAGGAAAGACTACTAATTTTATTTATAAAATATCTCGTACACAACTTAATGCATCAACACTAGAAGCTATTAATTTAATGTCTTCAAAAAGTAAGATAATGGATAGAATAGATGCTGTTTTAAAATCAGGTGGACAATTTGATTTTGTAAAAACAGAAAAACAAATATTCTCTAATAATCTAATTCTTATTGACAGCAAATTACCCGAAATATTAGCTCAAATTATCTATGAATTTTATTCTAGTAAAAATTCTAGCCTTTTCGATTTAGTTAAAAACATAAGCTTAAAAAACCCCTTAAATTTTGATGTTTCTAATCAACACAAATTTTATGAATACAAAATTAAACGCTTCTTAACAGATATTGCTTTAGGGATGATGCCTTCTAAGGTTTGGACTGGACAATATGATGCTACAGGCGGTTATTTAATTGTAAAAGAAAACGGAAATGTCCTATGCTACCACATTTACAATAGAAATGAATTTGAAAATTACCTCTTTAATAACACAAAACTAGATACTGCTAGTTCTAATAGACACAATTTTGGTTCAATTTACCAAGAAGATGGAGAACTTTATTTTAAACTCAATCTACAAATTAGATTTATAAAATAAGGTAACGCATATTTAAAATTTACATCTATTCATAATTATGATTTCAAGTTAAAAATAAATTTAAAAACCTCATTTTTAAGACATAACCAACACGTCACACACAAGCTTGCCCTAAAATTCATCACAAAAAAAAGCATTACAACTAATAAATCATCTTTTCATCTATAAAGTTTTGAAAAACAGCGATTTCAATCTTACTTAGAGGCATCTTCTTACACATTAATAGCACTAACGTTGTTTAGAGAGACCTAGCCTTAAATTGGGTGTACAAACTAGATTTAAGACGCAATATACATTACGTACAGCATTACTAGTCCCTGTACCATCTGTTTAACACACGCGCCCCCGCCTAAGAACTATTTTAATACAATGCGCCATACCATCTTTACCGCTGGTATACACTAGGTTATAGTTTAAAGTATTCTATTTTTAGTAGATTTTAAACCCCAGTATGCCTTTAGTTTAGATACATCACGTCTTTTTGTGCTGTTTGTCTATCACACCCATTCATGTAATAACCATTGATCTAATATTTTCTGTAATGGCCGACGATTTTAAAATTGCAAAACTATCTGACGAACTCGAAGACGCAGGTTGGTTAGGACTTTCTGCCGCGAGTTTTTTAGGCCTATTTATAGCAGCTAACGGCACCCAAGGCAATTTAAGTACCACCGATACCGATATTGTGTGGACTAAAACCTTAGATACAGGAGCTGCAGAGCAATCTTTTGATTTTGGTATCGGCAAATTAAAAATTGAAGGCGGTTCATTTTCAGCTCGTGCAGGATTACATATCGAAGATGGTAAGCCCACGCACATTGGCATGTTATTTTCTTTCTTTCAAGACGGCGGGGGCCATTCTAAAATTTACCTTGAACTCGATAAGGAAACAGCAGTATTTGCCGATAAAGAAAAGCAAGGCAATAAGGTTATCGGTTATAAAAATGCCGATCAAACCGTTAAAATAGAGCTCCCGCTATCGGCAGCTTTAGAGTTTAATTTTCACCTAACCGATGCCAACAAAATTATATCTTCTGTACAGTTTTATGAAAGCTTAACAGGCATTGCGGATGTAGCAAAAGGCATTATAGAATTCGATTTAAACGACAAAGTTTTGGTATTCCCTTGGCTTATGGAAACAGGCTTCGTAATTGATAATCTATTCTTAGACCTCACAGAAACTGGGGCTACCAATTTCTCAGCACTATACCCCGAAGTATACGACCCATCTTGGAAGGGTATTGGTGCGAAAGAAATAGATGTTCTTATCCCTATAGACAAAGACACCAAAGAATTTATTGTCGCTGGTATTGATGGTTTTCTATACGGTTTCGATGGTTTATTTTCTGGAAAAGCGAAACTGGCATACACTTCCAATAATACAGAACATCTCTTAAAATCTATTAGCGGTGAAGTCGAGATTCGCAATAATGAAGTAATCACCTCTGCCCTAAGTGCAGTGTGGAATTTACATAAAGCCTCAGATCGTGTAAGAACCACCTCTTCTAGTGCTACTGCAAACACAAACACGTCTAATCAAAATGATGTAATACAAACCGCAAGAACCGAAACAAACACGCAAGGTGCTAACTTGGTAGATTTTAATGGTGATTTAAAAACAAAAATTGGACTGCTACGTCATGAGACAACAGCGCGTACCATTTGGGGGGCAGACATTATTATGGAAGCTATTTCTGTAGACAATGCCGATGCAGGTTTAGAGTTTAATGGCATTGTAGCCAATGCCCTCTTATGGGCTGTTGGTGGTGGTTTTGGCGTATTCGCTTTTGTTAAAGGCATTAATGACGACGAAGCAGGGCCTGCAGTAGGTGGTCTTGCACTTATGTTTCTTGCCATTGCCGATGCTGGAGCGCATTTAGCAGGCAACCCTGCATTTTTACCACGACTCGAGCAGATAGCACTTCCTAAATTAGGCTACCGTTTTATAGCCATTCAAAAGAACTCAGGCACCGAATATTTACACGAAATCCTTATTGATTTTAGAGTGAAAATGAAACTCGATAGTACTATAATGGAGCTGTTTAATGCCATCGGAGATATAGGGTTAACAGCAAGTAATACGCCTTCTGGACTATTTGACAAAACAGCAGACAAGCTCGATATTAAAGGGTTTTTAGAGCTCGATTTTAAAGACCTTATCCTGCGTATTAAAAAAGAGGATAACGGGGTTACCTTTATGCCAGAAATACCTCAGGACATACGCCGTTTGTTCCAAGAAAAAGACTTGAGTGTTACGGCTAAAAAACTCCCTGAGATTATTTTAAGAGACGATGCCCCCTCTGATGATAGCTCAGACTTTCCAAAACCTATTGTTGCCTTTCAATTTGTACAGAAAGACACCGCGCCAGATAAACAATTTGGTCTTGCCATTCATTTAAAAGGCCTAGGTAATTCCGCTTTTGCAGTAAATACTCCTGCCGTAGGTGCTATTTTCTATTTTTGGCCAGAATTTAACTTCGAATGGTCGGCACAACTAGCCATAGAACCTAAATTTACCTTTGTAATTCCCAATGTGGTATACGCCGAAGGCATCTTCGATCTTAATAAACCCATTCCTGGTTTTAAAGGTACCCAAAATAAAATTAGTGTCGATGTGGGCGTTATTTACAGTGGTCCTCTTGTGGCTCCAGATAATATGGAAGCCCTCTTTAAAGTTAAAAACTACAATTATCAGTTTGGGGGTGAGTTTGTATGGGGTGAAGCCACAAACCAAGAAGGACCAGCCAATGGAACCAAATACGATTTCCTTTTTGTAGAAGTGCATTACGAAGGTAAAACGCCTTTATTTGTTATAGGACCTGTAGGCGTCTTTGGGCTTGGCGGTTTATTTGGCCGTAATATTGCCCCCGGAAATACGTCTGGTGATAATAGCGCTATGGGTATTGCCAATTGGATCCTTGGTTCTGGTAATGGTTCCTTTAATAATGTAAAAGATTGGCCTAGTGTTCCTGCTACCGACGGTACGACATGGCATCCTTCTCGAGATTTTGATAACGACAAAGATAAATACGCCATTGGCTTGTTTGTAAAAGCAGGTTCTGCGATGGATCAAGGGAAAACCATTTCGGTAGACACCATACTTATGGTAGGCTTTCCCGAATTTTGGATTGCTTTAGCGGGTTATGCCGTTCTAAAGCCCATAAGCGCCAAACTCGCTGTTGTTATTGTATACGAACACGCTTCGAGAACTTTTGCCATAAAAGCTGTTTTCGAATACCGTATTAAAGAAGACGATGGTAAAATTTTACTTGTAAAAGCACCATTCGAGCTTGGCACAGGTCCTGGTGTATTTTGGCTGTATTTAGGACACTATCTCAGCACCCAAGGGGGACCTGTTGAAGCCCGTATTTTAGACCTCTTTGCTGTAAAAGCCTATAATGTTTTCGACACTAGAGCACTTAAAGAATTTGGTCTGGACCCTGGTAGCGATTTTAGCCGTCCAGACATCCCAGGGCCTGCCTATGGACAAGGCGGCATGTGGCAATTAGGTCCAAAAACCTACGGCCCTAGCTTTTTAAATGTTAAGCTTTTTGCTGCTCTAGGCTATAATATCGCTGTAAGTTTCGATCCGTTTTTAATCTTCGGAGAATTATTTGCTATGGGCTACATTAGAATTAAAGTCTTCTTCTTTAAATTTAAGATCGCACTCGCCGCTCGTCTTTATGGTTTGGCAAGTCCAAGTTTTTATAGGTTTATGGGTGAGCTTAAAATATCCATAGGCCTCCCCTGGCCTTTTGATGATATTGAAGCCTCTGTCGATTTTGCGCTACAAGGCGGCGATGCTAGTAATATGATTGCCGAGCCTATATTAGAAACCTCATCTGTGGCCCTATCCAGATCAGAATCGATATCCCAAGAGCTCGAATCTAACAGTATCACAGTACCTATAGATGCCATAATTGCATTAAAATTTAACAAACCTATTTTTGAAATCCTTAATGCCCCCGAGGCTGGTGTCTCTAAAACCCAACTTACCATTAACGACGAAAATCCTGCCAATAGCAATCTTACCGAAAAAACCACGAGTAAGTTTGTTGGTGATGAATATGACATTGAATTAAAACATGTCTTAGACTTCATTCAAATTTCACATGAAGACATTGGCGGAGGTGATAAACAAATTATAACTGAAACCGTAGCCACATGGGAACCTCCTGCACTGTATACAGATGATGGCCCAGACACGACCACAGAGCACCATCATGCCATTTACTTAAATACATTATTAAATCCTGAATTGCAATTCCAAAAAGAAGAGCTAGGTAAATTTTACGATTCTAGGCTAACCACATCCTACGTAGCCCCCTGCAAACGCCCTACCCATATTTGTATTATAGACCGTGATGAGCAACCAGAATTAGAAGCTGTTGGAGATAAAAACCGTTTGGTTTTCGATAGTCCTCTGGGTGCTACTGTAATACGAGAGCTGGAGTACCTTCCCATAACGTTTAACAACACCACGCTACAAGACGTGCGTTTACAGTGGCAGAACAGCATGCTTTTACTCGCACACCGTACCCGTCTAAATCCACCAGATTCTACGAAAGTACAGTGCGACTTTTTAATATTTGGAGGCACATCTAACCCTAAAACAGTTACAGGTTTTTTTATCATCATCTTTCATGTTAAATTACGCAGCATTTTAGATCCCATTAAAATTCCTATTACTTTAGTCTCCGACCCGCGATCACCTTGTGGTTTTAGAACTGTATCAGTAGGCATTCAGCAGAATTCCGAAGTCCTATCTGTAAACATCCCTACCGATAAAATTACATGTCGTGACAAGGGGCAACTCTGGTTTAGAATTAGTTTTGAGGCCAAAACACTTAGCGCACTAATAGACTATATAGAAGTTGAAGGGCCACATACAATAGCCTTTCCTAAAAAAAACAGCACAGGAGTCGCAGCAACACATTTTACACCAACACAATTCTCTAGCTTTGGTACTGCTGATAGCATTTTTCAATTTGCACGTCATGTTAACACTCTTAATGTTGTCGCTTATATGGCACTTGTAGAACTGTGTTTCGAACAAAACCATAACCAGCATGGGCATTGGGGTAAAACCTGTGTTGCTGGCTGTGATAATGGCGCACCAGTTACTAATGAAGAAGGAATTAATGAAATCTGGGACACCATGCTTATGGCACCAAATCGTGACTACAGCATTACCTATAAAGTCTCTTCACACGGTACAGCCCGCATTACAGGAAGTAATGCCGATAAATTACAACCTTTAGAAAAAACCTATACCAAAAATAGCAGTAACGCAGCCGATTCTAAATTTAAAACCCTAACCTTTAGAACCGAAAAAACACCCTCGCAACATATAAGTAAATATGTAGGTTTCTCATTTCCAATGCCAGAGATGCAGCCCCTATATACAGAATCATTTTTACCGCTTATCACGTTAAAAAACCGAGGACTCATTCAAAAGATATTTGAAAAACACTATGGTCCTAATACACTACAAACCAAAGTTGTTGATATTAACGGCAATGCCATAGCAAAGCGCAAAACCACCAGTTTAAATATAGGGTCTTTACCTTCCGACGCTGCTTTAGAAGCCTTAGTCGAAGATTGCTTACCAAACGCTAAGCACATGACCCATTTAAAAGTAGATGTCTTTGAACGTAACTTAATTCCAGATACATACTACTCGCTACAATTAGAGGATTCCTCTAAAGCACAACCCCACATTCCCTATACCGTTAGCTTTAAAACCTCACGCTACAAAAAGCTTAAACCACATGTGCAAGCTTATCAAAAACTATGGCTACAGCCTGTTCAACTCCCTGTTTTAGATCACCATACAGCAGCAGCAACCTTACAAAGTAATATAGGAGCCGTAATAAATGGAGAGGCTACAGGGTTCGATGCCGCTATAGAAAAAATATACCAACAACTTTTGGGAACTAACGGCGGTCGTCTTGCTCCACTTTATGGGACTAATGGCGATCTTGTCGCGCACCTTATTTCTAGAGATGCTAATGGCGTAGTACATACTTGGGGCCATGTTATAGAATTTTCAGAACCACTTTTAGGCAAAGAAGGCGTGCGTTTGCAACATCTAAAACCAAGTGCCGAAGCCTTACAAGCTCAAGGCATTTACAGCACCAAAAAGGCCACACAAGAACGTATTCTATTAGTAGACCGTTCGGGCAGTCGTATGCTCGTCCTAAACTCTAAAAATGGCAGTACTTTTAAAACTTTGCAAACCCAAACAACCATAGGCTTCGAGTTTTCTTTAGAAGCTGCTCTAAAAACAGCCATTACTCAGTATGTAGAGGCCACTTTTATACATTTAGACGCTGCGGCTAAAACTCAAAACATAAATGAAGCCTTACAAGAAACTAAAAATTTACCTGGACTTGGTGCCATACTCCAAGTGCAACAACACAACATGATTATACCTGTACTATAACCTTAAAAACCCAATTGTAATGCGTAGAAAAAAACTTTGGAAACCAACATTATTTAGTGTTTTAGGTGCAGGATTTAAAAATGATGACACCGTAAATGACGGCATACACCTGCGTTGGAATTTCGATACCAGGCTTGGACTCCCCTTTCGTAAAGACAACACTCATAAAGGCACCTTCAAAGTGTATGTGATGAATTTGCCTGAAAAATCAATTAAAAATGTAGACCTGTTTAAAGCCAATAAAAAATCTTACCGTATCAACAGTGCCGATTTGTTTCACCTAAATATCGCCACAGCGCAGCACAGCATACTCCCGTTTGCCAACAGATTGTATTTTATAAAAAAAACAAAACACGATCATGTGGCTTTAGATTGGCATTATAAAAATATCTCAAAATACATTAAACTCGTTAGTGCCGTACACAGCAATACTGATACTCAATTTTCGACTTATATGGATACGGTTATGACGGGTTTCAGACCTTTTTATGTCCCTACAAAATCCGATTGGGAAATTGATGAAGTCTGTGCTGTAGACATTCAATTTACCCGCAATACAGATAATGATACTGTAAACCCCAACCGCGGTACGCATCATACCTCTAGGCGTGGCAGAAAAAAGTTCACATTACAACAGTTTCATAAAATGAATGCTAAAAACGCCACTAAAATTGCTGGTGACCTTACCAAATTTGCCAATATCACTAATCATAGTATTCTAAAAAATGCCGTGAATAATTTTAAGATTACAGATTTTAAAAAGCCTAACACTAGGTTTAAAGCCGCAACACTTAACAGACCTATAGTGACAGCAAACCTTAATCCTAATGCCCTACGCGATTTTAATGCTACTGTTAGAGATGGTGTGGTATTAACGCATTTTAAAAACGATGTTTATGTTAGAGTAAAAGCCTGGAATAGAGACGACCAGGTGGTTGATGAAGATTGGATTGGAAAACACGGCATAAATCGCTTCGCCATAAGGGGTCCTTTTGGAAATCCTACGCCTAACCATTCTGGAAAACTAAAAACCAAAATAAAACTAAGAGCAGCGGGCATCGCTTACCTAACCTTCGAGTTTGTTCCTAATAAACCCGTTTTATACCCTAAGCACTTTAACTATGTGTTCTGTGAGGACTATTGTGGAAACGATAAAATATGGTCTACACATCGCAATTTTGAAACGTATTTTAATGGCAATCCTAATGCATACACTGCAAGCCATGTTAAAAACGACGCTTTTGCTCCTTTTAAAAAAGGCTTTAATTGGAATAGTTTAGCCTCTAATTTAAGACAACATTTTATTGAAGACCCCCATGTAAACGCATTATTAGCACAGCAAAACACATACGACACCTACTCGTACCGTGCCCATTACGATGCACCTGATGCCGAATTAGATACAGAAGACGCTATCGATCTTCCATTACTTCCTTCTTTAATTAGTGCAAGTATAGATCCCGCCTTTGCCAACATTTTAGGCCTTTACATGTTCATTGACCAGTTGCAACATGATGGTAAAGATTTTAAGGTAGAAGCCGATTTTCCATTTTTCGACAGTAAAAATATTGATATGATGGATGTAAAACTAGCTAAATTGATTAATAGCACTGCTACCGATGGTATTTTAGATGGCCTTAAATTTACATTACATGACATTCTACTTTGCGGTTTGGTATTAGGTCCTCGCATTTCCAAAAAAGCAGTACCTCCTATCACAGCACCGCTACAATCTGAAGCCAAGGCCATCGATTTGCCTAATCAAAATAATCCTAATGTATACGATCTCTTTGGAGACGCTCAAATAAAAATTCCTTTTAAAGCTAATGAAATTAGACCTTATCAAAAAATAATTGCCGTGGCTTTAGACAAAAGTCTCAATGGAAATGTTTTCGAAAACATCATCGCATCCGAAGACGAAAACACAACTGTGTTAGACGGTTTTGGAATTCTACCTGGGGTTTACATCCCTCGTCTAAAAGATGGCGTAGTACTAAACCCTATGGAAGTGGACGATTATTTTAGTTTACCTGCTGTAGCTGATAATACGTTACAATACCAAGCGAGGGGCTTCGATCTCTTTGGTCGGCCTTCTCAAGTTGCCCAAGGTGCTTTACACCATTTAGCATTGCCCTGTAAAGCGCCGCAAAAGCCCGCCAATATATCTAGTCAACTTGTAACTCAAGGTGATGCGCTTATCTTAGAAGTACTGTTTAGTCTTTATGATGGTATTTTACCGCTCACCGCCACAAAACTTTCTGCAGAAATAACAATCCATGAACTTCCTATAGATACGACTCCTGCTGCTGAACTCTCTTGGGCTGGACAGAAAACGGCTAAAGTTTTTGCTATTACCTATAACGCCGCAGGGACACACCTTAATACCGCTGCATTAACACAACATTGCAACCAATTAAGTTGGACAGGAGACACCCTTAATCGTGCCAGTGCCAATACGGCCCTTTGTAATGCGGCATTCTCAAATAACGCTCCTGTATTAAGTGAAATCGACGCCCCTGCCTTTAGTTTAGCCACCACTGGATTTCGTACCTATAAACTCTCTTGGAACATCGCAACCAAATCGGCTTTACCTCCAAAAACACACCAGTGGGCCTCTAGAATACGTGTCAAAGGATTTTGTGAAACCTCTGGTAAAACCCTATATTCTCAAGAACCTGTAGTGACAGCCAGTATAACTATTACGCCACCACCACCACCTGTGCAGCAACCTCTTTTAAACAACATCCCAGAAAGTACCTTTCCCGATGCTAAAGGCGATGCTTATTTCACTCTAGATTTCAATGATTTTATACCTCCTGGAGATAGAGCCTCTAAGCCTATGGTAAGGGTTTATATGGTAACTTTAGACAAGCTTTTCGAAGACAATAGTACTGTTGTAGACCACAATGTGCTTTTAGAAGAGGCATTATTTATCACTAGAGCTAAAACCTCTAAATTGCCCTATAAGCTCATCACTACAAACCCTATTCGCTACAGCGCTAACACACGATTTTTAGACCTAAAAGTACCTGGTGATCTCGAAGCTTATCATGTTGTTGGCGTGATTGGTTGCAATGCATACTTAGAAGAAGTCTCTTGGCTAGAATCTGGTGTTTTACTCTTTAAAACACCCGCTCCTGTTAAAATTCCGCAATTGCAATTTGTAGTTGCAGATCCATTTACCATAGCCGATGATGCTAAAATTGCATTAGAGTTCTCAACAAAATTCACCTCAAACTTACCAGATATCGCACAAGCACCTCGTATACAGATTTTTAAAAGAAATGCCACGTTAAATAGCCCTAATGCCACATTTATAGATACTATAGAAGGCGTGTTAGATCCCAATAGCGCCTCTGGCACTGCAACATACAGTTTTGATTATTTAGATGAAGCCATCTTAGCGCTAAACCGTTACGAATACGAGGCGTACTTACTTGTATTTTCTGAAAAGCATGGGCATTACATAAAGGCAGACCGTCCTACAAACTGTACAACAATAGGGCCTGTAAATGAGCAGCTCAGTTTTTCTGATGCTATTGAAACTCCCAATGTTGTATTCGCCCCAGATAAGACAACCATTTCTTTTGAATTTGATGCTGGCGAATATGAATTTTCGCTGACTAAAAAATTAAATGATGGCGGTACGCAAAGGCATACGGGAAAAATTAGACATGGGGTACTCCTATTCGATGCGTTTAAAGCCCAATTAGTCGTAAATGCCAGATACAATTTAATTTTTGAAGACCCAGATACCGCTATTGGCATCTATACGCTAAGAGTGTCCTACGGACAATTATTTACTTGGACTAAAAAAACTGAAGCAACACCATGAGTGATATTATCTTAAAAAACGGCACGTTTACACGCCCACCTGGCGCACCTTATACTGTTGCTTTTTCAGCAGCTCAAGATCTTATATTTCCTTTTGATGGGGCGCTTATCATCCCCAAACCCAACGAAAATACTTCTGATTTTCAAATGGCCAATACCTCCGAGTGGATTTACCACTCTCTGCGCTATCCATTAAAAGGCAATGGAGACACCATGGTGTTTCCTACCTTACGCACCTTCGACAATACCTTATTTGAAATTGAAGGATCGGTTATGATATTCGTCGCGCAAGACCATAGCTTGTTAGACGATATTGATTTCACTAATTTATTTAATAGTGAACGCTACACACCTACATTTAAAGAGAACCTATCTATTGCTTCTTTGCCTAAATATATTATTATAAAGCACAATGATGCCATAGATTTCCCCACAGGTTTGCCCATTTCTAAAAAGAAAGGTATTCCGCTTAAAAACACAACAGACCCACAGCTTACCGCTATTAAAAACGCTTTGTCTAGCGCTTCTTTTTCTGGAGACATCTATGCTTTCGATTATGCTGGCCACCAAACCGAATGTGCTGCGGCCTTATTGAATATTGGCGTGGACAAGGCCATCGCAAACCTTCCAGTAGCCACAGCCATTAGAGTGCAATTTGTAGACTTACACGGTCGCGTTATCCAAGATGGTGATGATCGTATTAATGCCCTCAATTTTAATCCGCTTTTAAAAAACTGGGACAGCACCAATCTTTATTATACGATTAACTTTACGGGAGACGACAGGACATGGAAAATTAAACAAAACGCTATAAGTGGCGTGACCACAGACACACATTATTTACATAAATTTATCCATCTGGCATTCTGGCCTGGCTATGGTTTTGCCTTTAAAGCGCTTACTACGACAACACAAGAATTCGACTTAGCTAAAGATCTAGAAATGCCCGTAGCCAAAGCACCTACCTTTCTAAGAATCTGTGTATTTCATCCTGGTAAAGAATTTCAAACCACAGCTGGTGGTGCCATTAACAAGGATGGCCTTTTTAAATTAACGCGTCCTGGGGTCGGGTCATTTAACAGTTTTAAGTTATTTCACCCCGATAATAAGATCGCTATTTTTAACGATGGACAATCCTTTATGAAGGACCTCTTTAAAGTCATCACTAAAGAAGATCCTAAACGTATTCTTAAAGAAATTTACCTCACCAATTGGAAATCAAGTGCGCATTTACACATGAATGGGTCTATGACTGCTTACGATATCGCTGCTAACGACGACGATGTTAACGCTGTAGATGCTTTGCTTAACGCCATTAATGCAAACCATACCGTCGTTAATTTTTCTGGACACGACCCCGCAGGAAGTGCTAATACATTTTTACTATTACCCGCTAGGGAAACCGATAAAGCGCATATTACATCCTCATTTTGGACAGAATGCGTCACAGTAACAGGCGCTGGAGAAAGCTCTAAAACACAATCTAAAGGTTTTACTAGAGCAAATGCTTTATATAATGTTACGCTTACTGGTAATCCTGCCTTAAAGACACACCAACTTAAAGCCTATTGGAAAAATTCACTAAATTTAGTGCGCACCACCACAAAAACACTTAATGGTTTAAACCCTATTATTAAAACTACTGAAATTCCAGACGATTGGTTTGCTTTAGAGATTACAGATAACGATCCGCCAAAAGCCCTATTAAAACGTAAAGTCGCACTGGCTACCATATCTACGGCATTAAACCTTTCTGGAGACACTAATGCAGAATTACTGTTACTACACCAACAACGCGGGTCTTACGATTTTATACCTCTAAATGCTGAAGGTGGAGACCTTAATGCGACCAACCAAGACTTGAGTATTTTAGAGCATTATATGGCCAATGACAAGCTTATAGGCCTCATTGTAAACCGAACAGATGAAGACAGCCAAGAATTTAACGCCACAAGTATTCTTACTGCTGCTAAAACCTTTGCCTATTCAAGAGCAGCACACCTCAATGCCAATGTCCCCTTACACCCCGAAGAATTTGGGGGCATGATACGCGAAGCTATAGCAAATGATGTTAAGGTACACGCCTTATATTGGGAACAATTTTTAGCCAATGTAGATGCTGGTGCAGGTGTAGAAAATGGCCATAGTAATAATGCTGAAATTGCAGCGATACTTAACCGTACTGTAAATAACAAAAGGGGTTTTGCCATATTAGACCGTTCTACACGCCCTTTTGGGTCTTTTCATCAAAAGGCAACGGTATTGGTTTTTGAAACCGAAGATGATTCCAATTTTAAACGCAAAGAAATGATTGCTTACCTTGGGGGTATGGACATAGCACATGGGCGTTGGGATACCAGCGAACACCACAGTAAAGACCCAGAACGCGACGGAAATCCTTGGTTCGATATTCAATTAAAAATAGAAGGTCAAGCCGTACACGATGTTTTGTTAAATTTTAAACAACGTTGGGAAGCGATTGACGAATTTATAGATACCAATAACAACACCTGTCGCCCAGTAAACCCAGATGCAGGGATTTCTAATGCTGTCAACTCGGGAATAAAAATAGAAACCGATCCCATTAAACTCAAAAAAGTAAGTGGTAATACCTTTTTACAAATTAATAGAACTATTCCTCCGTTTTCATGCCATGCACAAATAAACACAGCCGATCGCGATTTTGTGTCTGAAGCGGGTGAAGATGGCTCTTATCAATCTTATATTAAAGCCATTCAAAATGCCACTAAATTTATTCTCATAAATGAACAGTACTTTTTTAGTGTTGAACTGGCTTTAGAATTGCACGAAGCACTAAAAAAAGCGACAGGGCCTAAATGTCTTATTTTAGTACTGCCTAAAGACCTTTCGGAGTCTGAAAAGATAGACCCCCTACTGTTTAAAGGCAGACAAAAAGCCTTACAAGCCTTATACTATGGTGGCAATTACACAGGGCCTAGTACGGGTGCCAAATGTGCACATTATACCATAAACCCAACCTCTACAACACCCCATGTTAAAGATAAAGTTGTTGTATTACATCCTATAAACAGCGCAGGTAAAGACATTTATGTACACTCTAAACATATCATTGTAGATGATGTGTTTATGATGATTGGGTCTTCTAACATTAATTACCGTAGTATGAGTTATGATTGGGAAATTAACGCCGCTTGTATTGGTAAAAAGTTATTTAAAGGCGGTACTCACAACGTAAGGGCACACCGTATTGAAATTTGTAGAATTCTAGCCGGGTTGCCTAAAGCATATACAGCACTGCTACAAGATTATTATGCGACATTTCGACTATTCAAAAAAATAGAACGTGAAGGCGAACAACCATCCACCCGTTTACACCCATTAAAACCACGTGCTAAAAAACTAGATCCTAATTATATAAAACGTATTACTGGCGATGTGCAATTTAATGCTGGCGTAGATGTTGTTATAGACCTTGACGTTAACTCCCCCATGCTTAACTTTATATCTTGCAATGTTTTAGATACCGATGGTAGAGATACCAATGGCGACCAACTGGGTATCTTAGCAACTGCGGCAGGAGCTGGTAAAAACGATATCAATGCCTATGCGTTACTGTCCTTTGGATTTGATTGCGAAACCGAAATTAAAACCGCGATCACCAATGGCAGTACCGCCTTTTTAGAAATTAGCATGACCATAGCACATACTGACGAAAATGATGTTGTGACCACAGAAGGTCCCTTTCAAACCCACCGTTTAGAACTGGTCATTGGGGCACCTCTTGATGCCATCGTTATTAAAGGGATTCCAACAGGAGAAGTCACTATTCCTATAAGTACCAAGGATCAAGTTACCATTACGGCACAGATTGACAGTACGCCTACCGCCATTGTTTGTACAGCAGAGCGGTTGTTTAATCCTGCTGTAGATACTGTTATTCCTGGTACCTTTTTAAGAGAGACATTAACTTTAAATGTTTAGAAAATAAAATGCTTAAATTAAAATCCATTGAAAACTTGTCCTAGATAGCGTTTTTTGAAAACCCAACTTAATGCGGCATAAAATGCTGAAATGATTGCCAGTATTTATCCTTATATATATTAAAATCTAAAGCACTATCGCTGTGTTCTATTTTTATGTGGTATAGAACTTTAGATACCTTTCTAAAGTCTTTGTTAGCAAGGTATATTTTTCGAACAGAATCGGCGGTCTCCCTGCCTATATTCAAATGTCCATCGGTAGCTTGTAATGCCGCCATGATTTGATCTTCAATAGCATTTAGACGTTGATAGGTAGTCGCACTAGGCATGCCGTTATTCTTTTTACCATCGTATTTTATCTCAACTACTGCAATCCAAGGATGAGATGCTTTACTGTCCCAGTTTAGTAAGTCACTATTTATAATAGCTATCAAAGGTAGGCCATTTTGAAGCGTTCCTTCTAAACTGGAATACGTATCTTTTTCGGTATCGCGCCTCAAGCCTTTATACTTCTCTACAAATTCTTTCTCTCTCCATATTAAAAAATCTTTTAATTTTTCTAAAGGAATTAATTCGGTAGTCGCTTCTTTAGGATGAATGACATCCAGTTGGTCTATTTTAGTGGCAACATTAAGTTCTCCAATCAATATATCTAGAGCAATATAAACGCCATTAATTATACTGACACTATTGGTTGCATTGAAGTCTTCATGCGTAATTGTAATATCAATTTCATCGGGCATTGCGTCGTGTGTTGTCGCATAAAAACGCATCTTTTCTGCATTAAATGTATAACCATCCATTTCTATCCCTAAGGCATCTATAGTAGAAGCTTGTTTTAATGCTGTTATCTTCCAATGTGCCATTTTTGGTGCTGCAGCGACTAACTCTTCTACAAATACAATATTTGGTATAACACCTTCAGCTGTTAGAATTAGTTCTACCTCATCTGTATCAGACATTCCTACTAAGAACCAAAATCCATCTTTAAGTTCTTTTAATTTGGGCTCTAATTTAGAGAAAAAAACCTTTTTAATAGCGCCTTGGTCTTTTACAACATTGTAAAATTTCTGTTCATTTTGTACAAACCACTTCCAAAAATCAGCGTAAGATTTTAGGGGTTGTGTCTTTCTTTTAAATAATGATGTTAAGAAACGCATGCTCTGCATTGATTTTAAATTATTTTTATAATCGAGATGTTTTACGGGATTTAAACGACGCCTTAAACCCTACCCCCTCTAGATCGTATTTCTACTTTTATTGGTACTGTTTCCTACTACTTATTACCTGTATAACTGTTAGCGATAAATGTTTTAAATGCTGTTAAACTGCCATTAAAAACATCAAAATCATTCACAATGTTATGAAATGTATAGGTCTGATTTTTTTGCCAAATTAACCATCCCTTAGAGGTCCAAATTTCAGGAAGGTCTGGTGCAGTTTTGCCATTATAATTTGCAATCCATAATGCATACTTAGAGAAATACGCTGTGTTAAGGTATCTATTTGCTGTATGGACATCTGTATAAATTATAGGTTTGCATTTTATTTTGTTTTCAATTTCATTTAGAAATAAACGGATTCCCTTTTGCACCTCACTTACCGTTTGTGCTCTATCAATCCCTCCCGCTTCAACATCAATGATAGGTGGGATATCTGTGTGTTGGATATCTGAAATTGCCTCAAGAAAAAAAGCAGCCTGAGCCACAGGATTATCTTTACTCTGGTAAAAATGATATGCGCCCCTTAAAAAATTATGTGCTTTAATGGTTTTCCAGTTCTTAACAAACTTAGGGTCGGTATACGTAACACCTTCTGTTGCTTTACAAATAATAAAACTCAAACTATCTGTATGCTGGATTACCGCATCGATTTCGTTATTTTGATGGTGAGAAATATCAATACCGTAGGCAACACTAGAATTCTGTATTGGGGTAAGTGATTTAGTTGTATGTTGTTCTTTCGTTTTGGATTGGCAGGACTGTAATACCAATAGAGTTAAAACGCTTAATGCTAATAGTTTTAGTTTCATAGGTTCGCTTAAGATCGGGTTACTTAAATTAAAACGAAGCGTTTATATTTAAAAACACTTCCTAGAACTGATTTTTACAAAATTAACTCTAATAAAAAACCTAAAAGTACAGTTATACCTCACACTTTCCAAATGTGAAGGCGTATCGCAGATTGCTTTTAATTAGTATTTTTTATTTATCAATGTATTTTATTAGTTTGAGGGATTTCGACTTTTTGCTATTTGTTTTCTTAAAAAGCGTACCCAAAAATTCCATGTGGTCGATTTTTTCTTTTCAAGAAAGTTATTTTCAAGCGTATCAAATCCATCTTCGATTAACGCATTATGCAGAGAGTGAATCCCAAAAACCCAAGCAAGCGTTCCTTTTCCAACAGTACGCATGTCGATCGTGTGTTTTATTTCTGTTTTCGCGTCTGCTACTGCATTTATCTCAAATTTGTGAATTCCATTAAATCCATTGGGTCTTGAGAATCTAAATTGAATAATTTCATTCGGATTGTATTTTTCTACAGCATATCTTATGGGGCCATGTCCTCCCTTCGCCCCTATTTTTAGTCCTCCCTTAAATCTCATCGGTGGCCATTGGTCTTTTGGCCAAATTTTATCGTTGTCTGTAGATAGCGTTTTTAATATTTCAACGACCTCATTTTTTGGTCTGTTTAGTATTCGTTTATGAATGTTTAGTACCTTCAATGTCTTTAGATTTCAATGTGTTTTTTAAATGTATGCCCCCGTTTAAATGGTTCACATGGCGCTAAAAGGAGTGCTCTTCCGCTTAAACAATAGGTCCTGTAATAACAATTGCCTGATTTCAATACTTATAGTATTAGCCTATCTGCTATGTTTGTTCATTAATCACTACTTTTAGTAAAGGGATTTATTTTTAATTTCACTTTTTTCAAATCTAATTGATTTTTGGTTTCAATATGTTGAATAAAATTAGTTATCCCTACTAAATACTGACTAAATTTTAAAATAAAGCCCGTTTTCAATCTTATAGTAATCATTCCTGTTAAAGAATTAAATTTTACAGTTTCTATATCCTCTAATTTTCCTTGTGTTATTTTCCCAAAATAACGAACTACACTAACAGTATGGTCGTCAAATATTAAGAAATGTGTTTTATAAATTTTAATTAAAACCATTCCCATCAGAATACATAAAGATCCCATAATACTCATAGCAATTATTTGGTTATTATTTTCACTAAAGCTTAAAGAAAATAAAGGAATTATAATCGTGCTCATCCCAACGATGATTAACAGTATTCCTAAATAATAAAAGAGTTTGTTCATTTTTAATGTGTGTACATCTTCCTTAACTAAATTGATGTTTTTTTCACCCCCTTTGTATAAATAAAAAATAGCTATTGAAACAGTTATATTGATCACTGCATAAAATATAATTTTATCTATCATCTAAGTATTTTGTTTGTTTATTTGTAAAAGGACATGGCCTACACTAAATTAATTTTCACCTAATAAACTTAAAAATACATTTCTAAAAAAGACTTTCCAAATTCCATCGCCACAATCTTCAATTGCTATCTGTATCGGTTTCCCAAACTTAGAACTGTTTAATTTTCTAAAATTTCTATAAAGTCATGAAACGCATTATTAACGTTTAAAACCTAAAAAAGCAGCTAAAGCTCACTCCAAAAAAAGCTAAAAATAGTATCGAGTGCCTGTTTTTTTCTATTAAAGATAACACACATATTGTAGTTCTTGTAAGGCTGATTAGAGTTCTAGAACAATACTCCTATTTTTCTCTTAGAACTACTCAAAAAATACCCTAAACTAAAAAATCCAGCTAAAAGCTGGATTCACTGTAATATTATATAGGTACGATAGTATCTTAAGATACGCTTTGTCCACACTAAGATTTATGCATTCACCACCAAACGGAAACCTTCACCATGAATATTTAGTATTTCTACTTTTTCGTCTAATTTCAAGTACTTGCGCAATTTTGCGATATAAACATCCATACTTCGAGATGTAAAGTAATTGTCATCGCGCCATATTTTAGTTAGTGCCAGTTCTCTTGGCATTAAATCGTTTTCATGTAATGCTAACAGGCGTAATAATTCATTCTCTTTAGGAGAAAGTTTAGAGGGTTCGCCATTATCGAAACGTAAAAAACGTAATTTAGAATTTAAGTGGAAACGCCCTATAGTAAATTCAAACTGCTTGCTATCTGATATGGTTTCGGTAGCTTTACGCTGTATGATGGCTTTTATTTTCATTAAAAGCACCTCACTATCAAAAGGCTTATTAAGATAATCGTCTGCTCCTACTTTATAGCCCTTTAGCACATCTTCTTTCATTGCTTTTGCGGTTAAAAATACAATTGGTACATCTGTATTTTTTTCACGAATCTCTTTTGCTAAAGTAAATCCATCTTTATAAGGCATCATGACATCTAAAATGCAGAGGTCATAATCGTCTTTTTTGAATTTTTCAAAACCTTCCATCCCATTTTTGGCATGAACTACATCATAATCATTCATCATTAAATAATCTCTCAGTACGGTTCCAAAGTTAGGATCGTCTTCTACTAATAAAATTTTCTTATTTATCGCTTCCATATTTTTCTATGATATTAACGGAAGCTTTATTACAAAAGTACTTCCTTTACCTTTTTCACTATCTACCGATATAAATCCTTGATGGTCGTCTATAATGCGCTTTACATAAGCCAGACCTAAACCATGCCCTTTTACATTATGTATATTACCGGTATGTTCTCTATAAAATTTTTCAAAGACGCGTTTGGCTGCGGCTTTACTCATACCACTCCCTTTGTCTTGTATTTTTAGCAAGATGTTAGTGCCTACATTTTCGGTAAACACATCTATTTGTGGTGATTCTGGAGAATACTTTATGGCATTGTCCAAAATATTTACAATAACATTCGTAAAATGCATGTCATTTGCTAAAACAGAAGCGTGTTCTGCTCTTAAATGTGTTTTGATATAACCTTGTCGATCTTCAACAATTAATTCCACATGTGTTATTGCGTCTTCTATTATGTCGTGTAAATCTTCTCTATCCTTACTAATATTTAGTTCATTTTTTTCTAGCTTAGATATTCTTAAAACATTTTCCACCTGTGCATGCATGCGCTTATTTTCTTCTTTTATCATATTTAGATAGCGCAGCACCTTCGTTTTATCGTCAATAATTTTGGGACTTTTAATGGAGTCTAAAGCTAAATTTATCGTTGCAATAGGAGTTTTAAACTCATGCGTCATATTATTGATAAAATCTGTTTTAATTTCAGAAATTTTACGTTGTTGAATTAATTGGTATATCGCACTGGTATAAGCTAATATTATAATTAATGTAAACACAATAGATAACAATATCATGATGTAAATCGATGACAAAATGTATGTGCTATGCGATGGAAAATTAACTAAAAGGCGATAGGTATTAGGGTTTTTTCTATTTTGAAAAAAGGGCACTTCAAAAGTAGATTTCCGTTTATATTCAAAATCATCACTTTGAATTTTTGTAGCTAAATCTTTGCTATAAACTGCAAATTCAAAATCAATTTTTATAGAGTCTCTTCTAAATTTTTCTGCAAGTAACTTTTGTATATCTTCGGTAGACACCCGCTTGTGAATGGGTTTTTTGTACGACAAATCACTATAAATATCTTCAAAAAACACTTTATCTGTACTTGAGATGTTATCGAGCAAGCGCAGTTTTGCATTTAAATCTGCTTCAAAATTCGAATTCTTAAAAATTTTGGTTTCACGCTCACTATACACGCGTTTTATATTGAGTGTATCGTCTTCTAGATGATCTAAACTAATGTCAAAGAGCGGCGAACTAAACTTATAATTTTCCTCTAAAGTACCATATCGATATATGATACGTTGTTTAGAGTCTGAATCGTCTATAACATATAAATTTCTAATAGCTGCGGTATCTACAGATACACCATCGTCTGCAAGAATGTTTTTAAGTTTGTAGACATAATCTGCATATTCTCTATCCTCTAATGTATTGGCTACATTATAGAGCGTTTTATTAATGGTATATCTAAAACGGTTTTTTTCGTTTTGTACAGCTTGATTTATAAAATAAGCCTGAACAAAAATTATACCAATGAGAGACAAACTCATTAAAATGACTAAAAGGGCGAATATTTTTTTGCTCATTGGCCAAATTTAAGATTTTAACATTGAGTCAAGAGTGCATTTAACCAAACGTTAACAAAAGGTTTTAATGTACTTTAGAAAGGAGTTCTTTATGAATATCGGCAACTTGTGCTTCTAAATTTGCTAAGGTGTCGTTAGTGATCACAAAATGAGAATGTGCTATTTTTTTAGCATCATCCCACTGGTTATTCATAATGGCTTCCACACGTGCTTTCGTTGTAGTATCGCGCTGTATCACACGTGCTATACGTACCGCTTTAGGTGCCGTTACGGTCACCACATAATCGCATTGCTTATGGCCTCCATTTTCAAACAGTACCGCTACTTCTTTAATAACATAAGGGCTTTTTTGCTTTGCTGTCCATGCTTTAAAATGAGCCGCTACCTTAGGGTGCACAATGCTATTCATTTTACTTAAATACGTTTTATCATTAAAAATAATACCTGCAATATAGGTCTTGTTAAGAGCACCATCGCTGTAAGCCTCCTCTCCTAATAATTCTATAAGTTGCGTTTTTATAACCTTAGAATTGTGCATTAATCGTTTGGCTTCAATATCTGCGATGTACACAGGAATACCTATAGCCGTAAAGGCTTTTGCTGCTGTAGTTTTACCACTACCTATTCCTCCTGTTAGTCCTACTACTATCATTTTAAAATAATAAATTCTACTTGCTTCTGGTGCAACTTTACATGTTTTACTTTTTCGGGTACTGCTACCAACTCTGGTGCCAGAAAAGATTGGGTTTGAGAAACCTTCTTAAAATCACATTCTATTTCAAAATCCTTTGGTGTGATCGCCTTAAAATTATTGAGACTGGTATAATAAGATACACTTAACTGTTTCGGAAAATAATTAAGAGTAACGCCCTCTGGGACATGGCGTACCGTGATAGGGATTTTAACATTACCTTCTGTAAATTTCTCTACATGCGCATTAAGCGTAACTTGAGCCACCGAAAATTTAAGCCCTTGATCGTTTTCTGGTAATATGAGTCTTACTGTTCTATGTATGGGGCTTTTTATGTCTTTAAAGGTTACAGGTTCTGTTTTAAGCATTTCTAATTTTGAAACCACCTCATGAGGGCCTATTACTGTTACAGAATCTGGTGTAGGTTTAAGCGTGTCATAAGTATTATAGCCTGGTGTAAAGCTTATTGTTGTTTGAGCTGCTACAGGAATGCGTTTTACCAAATTGGTATCATAGCGAAAGAACAGCGTATCTGGACTTGTACTAAGAAGCGTTATTTGATTTTGAAACTGTTTTTTTTTATTTAAGTATGCTGCCGATTTTGTAAAGATATACGCCCCTTTCGCTACATAAACATCTTTAGAAAAATCTATCGCTATTTTAGGGGTAGACATGTAATACTTAAACCATTTAAAGCCATGTGTTTTAAGTGTGACTTGTAATTGATGTGTGGTATCATTTAAAATAATTTTATCTTCCGGTATCCCTGTTTTTTCAATTTGAAACGTAATCGTATTTGTATAGGTCTTTGATAATTTTGTGAATATCAAGATGACAAACGATGATATTAAAAACACAGCGAAGACATTAAGCCGTCCGCTTTTAATCGTTTTAATAAGTTCTCGTTTTAGTTTTTGTATCATCGCGACTTAAAGAATAACTTAGGAAACCGAACTTCGGGTGCTTTCTTAAAAACCTGAACCGCTAAGGTTGCTGTTAAAAACCCATAACCATATCCCAAAAATTGAATAGCAATGGCTGGTAATGCTAAGATAGCCACTTTTAAACGTTTTGTAACTACTAGTGCCAGTAAAAAGGCGGTCGTAAAATAAATGACGTAGCATAACAAAAATAAAGAAACACCCCATATTGCCGATACCACTGCTACACCCAAACCCAATATAAACATTGTAGGAAACCAATAGGTAAGCTTTTTAGTTTGAGGATGCCAAGCATTTAAAATAGGCCGTACCAAACCAAACTTGCGTACCTGCTGGTAAAATTTTTTCCAAGAAATTCTACGTTTATGGTACACAACTGCTTCTGGAATGAGCTTTGTTTCGAATCCTAAATTCCATAACCGTATGGACAAGTCGGGATCTTCTCCTGGATGTATGCGCCCGAAACCTTTAGAGGCTAAAAAAGCTGCTTTAGACAAGCCCATATTAAAACTTCTGGGTTGAAACTTACCTACTGCACTTTTACGCCCTCTTATACCTCCTGTCGTTATAAAAGAAGTCATCGAAAAATTAATCGCTTTTTGCAAATCTGAAAACGAATCATGTGCCCCATCTGGCCCACCAAAACAGTCTACATAATTTAGTTCTAAACTCTTAGAAACCGCATTTAAATAATTTGAAGGCAAAATAACATCACTATCTAAAATAATAAAGTAATTTCCTTTAGCGTGCTGCATCCCATAATTTCGGGACGCGCCAGGACCTGTATTCTCCTTAAAAAAATAAGATATATTGAGATGAGTACTGTACACGTTAACAACGTCTTTAGAAGACAGCGTAGATCCATCTTCAACAATCACAATTTCGTAAGCTATCGTCGTATCCATAGCTTTAAAACTCGCTAAAAGTTCTTCAACTTCGTCTGGACGATTGTACACTGGAATAATAAAAGAGTACTCTAATTGCATATCACAAAAGTAACTAAAAAAGCCACCTTAATAAAGGTGGCTTAAGTATTAAATACTGCAAAATACAGTTATTCTTCTCCTACAAATGCACTCATTACGGCATCACTTACGCCCATATTACTAAAACCACCATCATTGTATAGGTTTTGTAACGTAACACGTTTGGTTAAATCACTAAATAAAGTCACTGTATAGTTTGCACAGTCTAAAGCCGTTGCATTACCTAGTGGAGACATTTTTTCTGCATAAGATATAAAACCATCAAAACCTTTTACACCACTTCCTGCTGTTGTAGGTGTTGGCGATTGCGAAATGGTATTTACACGCACTTTTTTATCTCTACCAAAGAAGTATCCAAAACTTCTAGCAATACTTTCTAAGTAAGCTTTATTGTCTGCCATATCGTTATAATCTGGGAATACACGTTGTGCTGCCATATAACTTAAAGCCACGATACTTCCCCATTCGTTCATAGCATCTGCTTTATAAAGCGTTTGCATCACTTTATGAAAAGACATAGCAGAAACGTCTGTTCCTTTTTGCGTCCATGCATAATTTTGATCGGTATAATGCTTCCCTTTTCTCACATTAATAGACATCCCGATAGAGTGCAATACGAAATCTATTTTTCCACCTAAGATTTCCATAGATTGCGCTACTAAATTTTTCAAATCCTCTTCTGAAGTTGCATCGGCAGGAATAATTTGAGATCCAGTCTTTTCTGCTAACTCATTAATTTGTCCCATACGCATCGCTACTGGTGCATTTGTTAACACAAATTGTCCGCCTTCTTCATGAACACGTTCTGCTGTTTTCCAAGCAATAGAATTCGCATCTAAAGCTCCAAAAATAATTCCTTTCTTTCCTTTTAATAAGTTATAAGACATATGGATTGATTTATATTTTTATGATTGTTATTTGAATAAAAATTTAATTTTTTGAAAACTACTCATTTTTGTTTTTACACGATGCAAAGAGGCCTGCATTTCTTCTATATAATTCGCTGCGGTAGAATGCATGATGGCTTTTTTATAATGCTTGTAGGCTGCTTCTAAATTCGATGTTAACTCGTACGCTTTTCCCAATTGGTTATAAATAGTACCTTTATCAGATTCCTCTACATCTAAAGCCTGTAAACCAAAAGCAATCATATCTTCATAATTCCCTTTATCTATCAAAAAATAAGCGTAATTACCATAAGGAGAGTGGTAATTTTTAGCATATCTTAACGCTAATTTATAATGCCGCTCTGCCTTGGTATAATTAGTCATCTTATAGTGGTAAATCCACCCTAAGTGGTTATGTGCTTTGGCATAATCGGGATGATCGGCCAAAACCTCATAAAGCAATGCTTTTGCCTCTACTATCTTTTCTTCAGATATTAGGGCATCTACTTCAAACAACATGTCTTCTGGATCGTTATAACCGTTCATACGCTAATTTAAGCGGTCAAATATAGTGATTAATTCAGTAATTCTTTAGCATGTGCGACAGCAGAAGATGTTAATTCCAAGCCGCCTAACATTTGGGCAATTTCGGTAACGCGTTCTTCTGCATTTAATTGCACTAAATTTGTTTGTGTTTTTTGAGCGACATCCTCTTTATAGACTTTAAAATGAGCATGGCCTTTAGCTGCAACCTGTGGTAAATGTGTTATGGAAAACACCTGCATATTAGCGCTCATTTGCAGCATAATATCACCCATTTTATTCGATATTTCTCCAGAAACTCCGGTATCAATTTCATCAAACATAATGGTTGGTAACTGTATGTATTTCGACAATATAAGTTTTATAGCCAACATGATACGCGATAATTCTCCTCCTGAAGCTGCTTTCTTAAGCGCATTAAATTGTCCTCCTTTATTGGCCGAAAACAAAAACTCTAGAATGTCTTTTCCATTAGATTGATACGTTGCACTCGCTTCAACCCCGATTTTAAATGTCGCATTAGGCATTCCTAAATCTATAAGAATCTTTTGCAATTGTTTTAATAAACTTGGAATCGCTTTTGTTCGTTTTTCATGTAGCGTTTGCGCTATATGATCTAAGGCTGCTGCGCGCTTAGAAATTTCCGCTTCTTTCGCTAAAATAGCCTCATCTAAGTTTTCGGTAACTCCAACTTTTTCTGTTAATGCGTCTCTAAGCAAAATAAGTTCGGATACAGTGACAACCTGGTGCTTTTGCAATAAGCCATTTAAAACTTGTAATCTAGAGCTAACCGTTTCCAAACGGTTAGGGTCTGCTTCTACACGGTCTTGTAAGGCGTCTACTTCTGCATAGATATCATCGATTTCTATACAACAGCTTTGTACTCTTTCAAATAAAGAATCGTAAGTAGTAGAGACCTGTGTTAATTTTTCTAGTGTGCCTTTTAAACGTGTTAATGTCGTTATGGCTCCTATTTGTTCTTCACTTAAAAGTTGATTTGCTTCAGACAAACGTTCTTTTACTGCGCCTATATTATTTAGAGTTTCATATTCGATTTCTAAAGCTTCTAAATCGCCTTCGACCAGTTGCGCTTCGACAAGTTCCTGCAGTAAAAAGGTATTGTAATCGTGCTCTTTTACGGCTTCAGATTTCAAATCTAACAAAGCTTGCAGGTCCTGTTCTGCTTTTTTGTATTCTTTTAAATCATCTGTATAGCGCTTAAGGTCTTTTTGTGTTTTCGCTAAAGCATCTACCACTTGAAACTGAAACGTATTTTCTGTAAGTTGAAGCGTTTGGTGTTGCGAATGGATATCGATAAGCTGACTGCCTAACAGTTGAAGGCTTGACAAGTTTACTGGAGAATCATTAACAAAGGCTCTTGATTTCCCCGAGGGTAAAATTTCGCGCCTTATTATGGTTTGTGGTTCGTAATCTAAATCTTCGCGTTTAAACAATGATTTAAGATGGTAATTAGAAATATCGAAAACAGCCTCTATAATGCATTTTGTTTCTGGATCTTTTAAACTGCTTAAATCGGCTCGTTTTCCTAAAATTAAAGACAAGCCTCCTAGTAAAATAGATTTACCGGCACCTGTTTCTCCTGTTATTATAGTAAATCCACTATTAAAATCGACTTGTAAGTGATCTATTAGTGCGTAATTTTTGATCGTTAGTGCTGTAAGCATAAATTAGAAGTCTGGTAAGCTACAAAAATAAACATCTTTTGCAGCGCTTAAAAATAGAAAATCAATATTATTTGTCTTGCCCAAAAAAGGGATGCACTAGTCACACAAAGCGCAAATTTACTTTAAAAGGTAATATTTCGCCATTTGCTGGAATGCAAAGGCGCTACTTTTTGTAAAACATCTTTTAGGGTTGCAATATTTACTTTAGGGCCTCCAGAATAAATCTGTTCGATTTCTGAGGCTTTTGCATCAAAAAATGTACGTAGTAAAAAAGAATTAGGTCGTCTACTATTTAGTGCTTTAAACTTCACTAAACTGGTTGCAATTTGGCCTTTGCCTGTTTTTGGGTCTTCTCCCATGACATCTAAGCCTAACCGGTGGTACTCGTAAATTACGTTTCTAAATTCTTTAAATGTCGTCGCTAATACGTTATCTATAAGTACAAAACGGCTTTGTAAACCGTCTTCTAACTTCCATCCTCTAAAGTTTTCTTGTTGTGAATAATTTAAAATGGTTTGGGCTTGTTTGTAATAAATTTGTCCGCCATCTTTTTCATAAGAATCGCCATCTAAGCCTAAAATCATATAGATATGAAATGCTATAACAGAGATGAGATTAGAAGTGTATTGTGTTGGATTGTAAATTAAGTTTTGAAACTCCAAATAATTAAACGTGAAATCTTGATCATTAAGGTTATATATGGGAGAGCTATAAGAAGATCCATATATTGGACGAGAAGATTGTACTTGTATTGAGGCATTGAAGGTCTCACCACTGTATTCTGAAATAATGATATTCATGCTACAGTTTATCAATTCCTGTGGCGCAAATGTTTTTTTAGTCCATTTGGTATTATTAATAAACTCTGTGAGTTGCTTTTCAAGATTTTTAAAAATCTGTAAATTCTCATTTCCAGTTTGTTCTGCGTTAACAACAACAGTACAATTAAGTTCTTGAGCGCTTAAAACACAGCTCAAGCAAAAACAAAGAAGTATTAATAAATTACGCATGTATGTGCTTTACTATTTCGTTTAACAAATCTTCGGCAACTTCGGCCTTTGACTTTAATTCAAACTCCGTTATGTTGCTTTTATTATCAATAAAGGTCACTTTATTAGTATCCCCTTTAAAACCAGCACCTTTATCTTGCAACGAATTTAAAACAATTAAATTTAAATGCTTGCGTTCTAACTTGCCTTTCGCATTTTCCAATTCATTATTGGTCTCTAAAGCAAATCCTACCAAGAATTGATGCTTTTTAGCGGCCCCTAAAGACGCTAATATGTCTTTAGTACGTTCTAATTCTATGGTTAGAGTATCTGATTTCTTTTTTATTTTTTGTTGAGCTACGACCATTGGCTTAAAATCGGCTACTGCTGCCGACAATATTGCCACATCGGTAGCTTCATAATACTTATGTACCTCCTGGTACATGTCTTCTGCACTAACAACAGGGATAACATTAATAAAACTATGGGCTACACTTTGATTCGTAGGCCCTGTTATTAACGTAACTTCTGCTCCTAAATTAGCGGCTGCCTTCGCGATTTCAAACCCCATCTTGCCACTAGAATGGTTGCCTATAAAACGTACTGGATCTATAGCTTCATAAGTAGGACCAGCTGTCAATAAAACCTTTTTGCCTCTTAAAGGCAGTTTGTCTAAAATATCGTTTTCTATAAAGGTTACAATATCTTCTGGTTCTGCCATTCGTCCTTCGCCAACAAGTCCACTAGCCAATTCACCACTAGCTGCTGGAATCATTATATTTCCAAAAGCTTCTAGTTTTTCAAACGATGCTTTGGTTGAATCATGTTTGTACATGTCCAAATCCATCGCTGGTGCAAAATATACAGGACATTTTGCAGACAGGTAAGTCGCTAATAAAAAATTATCTGAATTCCCATTAGCCATTTTAGACAAACTATTTGCCGTTGCAGGTGCAACCACAAAAAGATCTGCCCAAATGGCTAAATCTACGTGGTTATTCCATACTGCTGTTTCGTCATCCTCGTTTGTAAAAGAACTGTAAACAGGGTTTTTGGATAATGTGGATAAGGTAAGTGGAGTTATAAAATCTTTTGAAGCAGGCGTCATAACCACTTTTACTTGTGCTCCTGATTTTACAAATAATCTAACTAATGCTGCAGTCTTATAAGCGGCAATACCCGCTGTAATTCCTAACAGTACGTTCTTGCCGCTAAGTATACTCATATGTTAATATTAGTGAGGTGTATTCTGAAATTATTTTGTTTGTAAAACACATCAAAACGATAAAGTCTAAATCTATCGTATGCCTTTACGTTATAATAAGGACTGGCAATTTTAAAATTCACCTCAAAAGTTGATGCTTTATAGAATTATTAAGCGTCTTCTTCTGTATTTCTAAAATATACTTTATCTGTTAACCATTCCTGTACTGCTAAAGCGTGAGGCTTAGGTAATTTTTCATAAAACTTAGAAACTTCAATTTGCTCTTTATTTTCAAAAATCTCTTCTAAACTATCATTATAAGTTGCAAACTCTTCTAACTTATCAATAAGCTCTTTTTTAATCTCTGTATTGATTTGCTCTGCGCGTCTTGCTATAATAGAAATAGATTCATAGATGTTTTCTGTAGGCTCATCTATTTGATTTCTATCGTAAGTTACGGTGTTTACTGGTGCAGTAGTTTTCTTTAAATCCATAATTTGTATATTAACTTTTAGCGCTGTACGCTTCTAATTCTTTATGTATGACAATGGCCATCTCTTCAGCTTGTTCTATATATTTAGAACTAGGATATGCCTTTTTTAAAACATCGTAATATTCCTTAGCTGCTTCTAACCTTGTTTTTTTAAGAGCTATAATAGCTCCATTGCTTGATTTTTTAAATTCTATACTATTAACTGCTAATTTATAGGCTGCGTCTAATCTGTAAAAATAAGCATCCTCGCGTAATGAAGATCCTGGGAATTTATAAGCAAAATTATCAAAAGCATTTATCGATGCTTTAAAATCTGATATGGTATTGTACTGTTTGGCTATTTCAAATGCTTTGCGTTCTAATTTATAATCTAACGCCTTTATCATGGTATTGGCCTCTGCCAAATACTCTGAATTAGGGTATACATTAATAAATTCCTGCAATTTTTCGATAGCGTCTTTGGTTTCTTTTTGATCTTTAGAATAGCTTGGAGATAATTTAGAATAGCTCTTAGCACTTAAAAAAGCAGCTTCCTCTCGTTTTTCGCTTTTAGGGTAGCTCGATACAAAACGTTCAAACTGGTATCCCGAAACATAATAGTCTCTCGTTTTGTAAAATGTATTGGCATACAAAAACATTAATTTTTCGGCTTGGGGCTTCCCTTTGTATTTTGGTACAATTTGCGCAAATAACTTATTTGCTTTTTCATATCTACCTAAGGTATACAAAGAGTCTCCTAGCTTATACTTGGCCGCAGTATCGTCAGACTTAAAAACCTTTTGATACTCACTACAAGCAGTAAGACTGCAAACTAACATAAGGATGCTAAAAACGTGTTTCATTCGTTGTTTTGGTGTTGTGTTTAAAATTAGAGTTTTGTGGTATTATCAAACAATTTGAAATCACCTGACTCTTAGATTTTAAACAAGATGCAAAATTACACTTTATAAACGTAATTTAAAAATATTATTTAAGCCTTAAAAGTAATAGCTAACATACCAGTTAGAACCTTGTTTAAGTAATTTTTAACGTTTTGTCGATGTGATACAATCAAATAGCTTGTGATCTAAAACCATTTCTCCTTTTACATTGTAATGGTACGACTTTACAAATTTATAATGCAACTTAAGATCCTGCAAAAGATAGGAGTACATTTGGTGTACAACTTGATTAAAAGATTCGTCATAATAACTCACCATTACAATTAACTCGCCTTGTTTTTTTACTAAATCTGCTTCTAACAAGCCATATAACGGACTTTGGCTATCGATTTCATGCACTACAGTCCAGGTTGTTGGCAGAAAATTAATAGCATCTCTAGCTAATTTTAAGGTATAGAAATCATTGACATAGTTACCGTTTTTAGCAAGCTTCGTTAAGGTTAAGGTCACTTTAACCTCAGGGTGTATCATGGTACTTCTCCTGTCATTTTCTATGCGAAACATTAACGCATTATGATCTCCAAAGTCTCTTAATACAAGATGCTTCGTGAATCTAATCGCTGCTTTTGGTTTTGAAAAACGTCCATACAGCAAACCTGTTACAAATGCAAAAAACATTAAGCCTAGAAATGCTTCCAGAGACGATACAATACCACTCCCTATCCCGTTAGGGGCCATAGCGCCATATCCTAAGGTCGTAAAGGTTTGGGATGAAAAGAAAAATGCATTTAAAAAATCTTTAAATGCATGTCCTGTGGGCCTTACAATTTGGTCTATGCCAATTATTAGATATGCTATTGCAAATAGTGTATTTGCAATGGTATATGCCAACAGTGAAAGTCCAAAAAAATGCCCCCATGTAATGCTTAATAAATAATTATAAGCTTCCGAAAATTTTTTAGGTTTATTGGCATGTATAACATTAAAGTCTCCATTAGCATTTATAAGGCGCCTTGCATGAGGCGCCGATGTATTGCCAATACCAGGATCTTTAATTTTATCAGCCACATTAAAATGCTTTTACAAAATCTATAATTTTAGATTTTAGAGCGTTAGAAGCAACCACCAAAGGTAACCTTACATGCGATTCGCACAAACCTAATGCTTCAAAAACGGCTTTTATTCCAGCAGGGTTATTCTCCTCAAAAATATAGTCTATAACCGCCATTAAGCGGTAATGTAATGTATACGCTGTTTTAGCATCTCCTGCCAAGCCCAAACGTATCATTTCTGAAAATTCTTTAGGGTAAGCTTGACCTATAACAGAGATCACCCCAGAACCACCAGCTAAAGTCACCCCCAAGGCCAAATCGTCATCTCCAGAGATCACTAAAAAGTCTTCTGGTTTATGCTTTAATAACTGCAAGTATTGCGACATGTTATTGCCTGCCTCTTTCACACCAATAATCGTATCGAACGCTTTTGCTAAGCGAATAATCGTATCTGGCTCTATATTTTTAGACGTTCTACCTGGCACATTATAAAGTAATATATCTACAGGACATACCTCTGCAATAGCTTTAAAGTGTTGGTAAATGCCTTCTTGAGTTGGCTTTGTATAATATGGCGATACCGATAGAATAGCGTCTATCTTACTTAAATCTGTTGTCTCAATCTCTTCTATTATTGCTGCAGTATGATTACCTCCAATACCTAAAACAAGAGGGACTCTACCATTTACAGTTTCTATTATTGCATTCGTAATATCTTGTTTCTCCTGCTTTGTTACCGTCACACTTTCTGCTGTTGTACCAGAAATTACTAAATACTCTACCCCATTTTCTATGTTGAACTCTACAATGTTTTTAAGCGCATTATAATCTACACTCAAATCTGATTTAAATGGTGTAACTAATGCAACTCCAGTTCCAAGAAACTTACTCTTCATTTTTAAATTTTATTTAATACTGTTAAATATTTTATAACCTCATCGCTAAATACCTTTACAGCTTGTATATCTGTATGTACAATGATGTCATTGATACGCGCATCACTTTGCAAAAGTCCAACTTTAATTTGAGATTGCGATGCGGCGGTTAATAATTTTAAATACAATTGATCTTCTGCATAATAACTAATTAAAAGATCGTAACTCGTATTTAGAAATTCTTCTATTTCTTCATTTTTAATAACGCCTCCCCATCCAAAATCTTCTGAGTTAAAACATTTGTTTAAAGAATTCCCTAGACTTTTAGGGTCTTTAGTGTAAGCAATTATATTTACGTTTTTCTTTTCAAGTCCCAAACGCGATACTAATCCATCAAAAATTTTAAAATCTTCGATTTCATCATAATTTATAATAATGCCTAAGCTTTTAATCTTAATGTCATCAACATTCAACTTTCGTTTTGACAACAATTGATCTAAATACTTTCTATTAGATTTTTCCTTAAAAGCTTTTAAAAACATTATTTTTTACTTTGGGCAAAGGTAGCAAAAGTCCTTACAAAACATAATGAAATTTTAGGCCCTGTGCGTATTGTTGAAAAAACCACTCCGTTTAACAATCTTCTAGCCTTAAAAGCACTTTTTTATAGCGTAAGCAATCCAACTGTTTTAAACTCTAAAAACACCTTCTTTGTTTTTTTTAATAGAATGCTTTTAGGGGACCCGATGCTTTTAACTCTGACTGTATATATATTAGCATTAAGGCTGTAGTGTTTAAAAACGTAGTGAGTAATAATAAGAAATCTTGATTCGCAATGTAGATATGTGCAGAATAGAGCACCTCTGAAATTACAATACACAATGCTGCTATAAACATTAAAAACGTTTTTTTACTATCGTAGAAAAAGAATTTTAAAAGCGTAGCGACAAGTAACCCTTGAACCGAAGAAAAATACAGTGATTCAAAAATACAATCTTCTACAGGTAAATCTGCTGCTTCGGTAACAACTTGCATCAAGACATAAACAATATAAATACTCAGTAATAACAGCGCTATCGCCGATACTTTGTGCTTTTTATAAATGTATGAAAAAGATATTTTATACAGTACACAAAAGATAATCATAAGATAAGCTAAAATATACAGTGTATTACCAATATAGTAGACCCAATGCGTTGGTAAGCCCATTGTCCAAACATCCATAACATCTGAAATGGCATAGAATATTAAAAACATCGCCACATGTTTTGATTTTTTAGGAACACAAAAAAGATAAAATATAGCAATCACGGCTGCTATGGGCATAATAAAATACTCAGCAATCTTTTGATTGGTAGCATAAACTGCATAGGCCGCCAATATATATAACGCACCTACGATTATGGCTAAGACTTTTGTATTTCGCATAACAATTTACCCTTCATAGTGGGCAAATATAACAAAATACAAACGACACAACGTTAAAAATAACCTTTTGTCGACAAAACAATTAGGTAAACGTCACTTTTCGTAAGAAATCATCCTCACTTATTAGTGCTACGCCTAATTTTTCTGCCTTATCCTTTTTACTGGGTCCCATCTTATCTCCCGCTACAATAAAACTGGTTTTTGACGATATCGAACTGCTTACTTTTCCGCCATTATCTTCTATTAATTTCTTCAATTCTGTTCTCGAAACCTTCTCAAAAACCCCAGAAACCACAATAGTTTGTCCTTTTAACAACTCGGTTTGCCCCTCTAATTCTGTTTCAGTCATACTTAATTGTACGCCAAACGTTTTTAACCTTTCAATAGTAATTTTATTGGCTTCTGAAGCAAAAAATAAAGTCACGCTCTCAGCAATTTTAACGCCTATTTCATCAACCTGCTCTAATGCTTCTTGTGTTGCTTCCATAAGGTGATCTATAGATTTATAGTGTTTGGCTAACTTTTTAGCAACAGTCTCACCTACATAACGAATACCTATAGCATAAAGCACCCGTTCAAAAGGAATTTCAACCGAAGCTTTAACGCCATTTATTAAATTTTCGGCACTTTTTTCTGCCATACGCTCTAGAGGAATTACTTGTGCTTTGGTTAACTCATAAAGGTCTGCGTAATTCGTAATTAAGCCTTCCTTTACTAGAAGGGCTACTGTTTCTCCTCCAAGCCCTTCTATATCCATCGCCTTTCTTGAAATGTAATGCTGTATACGACCTACAATTTGTGGTGGACAACCATTGTAGTTTGGACAGTAATGCTTCGCATCTCCTTCGGTACGTACTAATGCTGTTTGGCATTCGGGACAATGGGTTATGTAAGTTGTAGGTTGGGAGTCCACTGGTCTCAGACTAAGATCAACGCGAATTATTTTAGGAATAATCTCCCCGCCTTTTTCTACAAATACGGTATCCCTTTCGCGTATGTCTAGTTTTTCTATTTGGTCTGCATTATGTATAGACGCACGCTTTACAGTAGTTCCTGCTAACTCTACGGGCTCTAAATTCGCCACAGGGGTAATGGCGCCTGTACGCCCTACCTGATAGGTAATTTCATTTAGAATGGTAGAGACTTGTTCGGCCTTAAACTTATAAGCCATAGCCCAACGCGGAGCTTTAGAAGTATGTCCTAATTCTTCTTGTTGTTGTAAATGATTCACTTTTATAACTACGCCATCAGTTTCATAAGGCAACTCATGACGCTTAGCATCCCAAGTGTTTACAAAATCCAACACCGCTTCTACAGAATCCGCTAAAACAGCAATTTCAGGAACCTTAAATCCCCAAGATCTTGCTTTTTCTAAACTTTCAAATTGCGTTGTAACTCCCAAATTAGCTCCAGTAATATTGTACAATAAGCATTCTAAAGGACGCTTGGCAACTTCTGCACTGTCTTGTAGTTTCAAACTCCCAGAGGCTGTATTTCTAGGGTTTCTATAAGGTTCTTCACCATTAGCAATACGCTCGGCATTCATGGCATTAAAACCATCGAAAGGCAAAACAATTTCACCTCTTATATCAAATTTAGGAGGGTAATCGCCTTTTAGCTGTAGAGGCACCGATTTTATAGTTTTAATATTAGCAGTAACATCATCCCCTTGAAAACCATCGCCACGCGTTACCGCCCTTACTAATTGTCCGTCTTCATATGTTAAACTAATCGATGCACCGTCGTACTTCAATTCACAGGTATAAGACACCGCACCATCTACCAGCTTTTTTATACGCTTTTCCCAATCTAAAAGATCTTCTTTAGAATAAGAATTGTCCAAAGAATACATGCGGTAGTCATGCTTTACCGTCTCAAAATTTTTGGTAATTGCGCCGCCTACTCGCTGCGTCGGAGAATTGGCGTCATAAAACTCTGGGTGTTTGGCTTCTAAAGCCTTTAAAGTTTCCAATTGAACATCAAAGTCATAATCTGAAATTGTGGGTTGATCTAATACATAATAATTATGATTGTGGGTTCTCAACGCTTCTCTTAAATCATCAATTTGTTGTTTAATAGTTGTCTGTGTCATTTTTACTGTACTGCTTTTACCATTCTATCTTTACCAAAGTTATCTTGCTTTAGTGTAACTGTTTGAAACGCTTTTGTTTCTAATAAGGCGATCGTTTCTCTGCCTAGATATTCATTAATTTCAAAAAACAATTGCCCTTTAGGTTCTAAGGCCTGCTGTGCTAATCTTCCAATAGCATCATAAAAACACAAAGGGGCTTCATCTTCTACAAAAAGTGCTAAATGAGGTTCATGTTCTAAAACGTTAGGTTGCATCAATGCTTTTTCTGATTCTCTCACATAAGGAGGGTTGGATACGATCACATCAAAATTTCCAAACTTTTCTGTGAAGTTTTTTGCAGATACTTCTAAAATATCATGTTCAATAAATTTAAGGTTCACGTCATTAAGTTCTGCATTGGTTTTAGCGACCTGTAACGCTTTGGCACTTACATCTAATGTAAATACCGTGGCTTCGGGCAAGTGTTTGGCGAGCGCTATAGGAATGCATCCGCTTCCCGTACCTATATCTAATATTTTTAAACGTGTATCTTTTGGTATTTCTTCTAAAATCCAAGAGACCAATTCTTCTGTTTCTGGTCGCGGAATTAAAGTATTAGAATTCACCTTAAAACGCAGGCCATAAAACTCTGTATCGCCTAAAATATATTGAATAGGTTTTTGCATGACCAAGTCTTCTAGAGCTTCTACTAAGGCTGTAGTATTTTCTAGCTCCATATCTGGTTGCAGAGCCATATCAATGCGCTTAATACCATACAAAGCATCTGTAAGCATAAAGAAGAAATGGTTAATTTCTTCTTTTGTATATATGGCGCTTAAGGCCTCTTGGTAATTGTGTTGAATTGCTTTTAGCTTCATGATCTTATAACCGCTCTAACCTTTAAGTTAAATATTCGCTACTACTTTCGGTTGTATTACACAAACATCTGTACATTTCTCGAATAACTATAGTATATTTACACGCTTTAAAATTCTTTTTTTAGTGAGGTACAAGATACAGCAATTCTTAAATAGGTCTATGAAACGTTTACTAATATTATTAACAATAATCTGTACTTTTTTTAACTGTAAAGTAAAAGAAAAACCTCTTTTTGTTGATGTAAAAAACGTTGCTGTTTTAAGTTCTTCTTCAGAAACCATTATACTCTCAGCAGAAGCGCTTTTTATAAACCCTAATACTATAGGTGGCACACTTAAAACCGACGCCATTAAAATTTATGTTAATGAAAATGAGGTTGGCGATGTCTCTACAGACGTTTTTAAAGTTCCTGCCAAAAAAGAATTTACCATACCGCTTAAAGCTAGAATTCCAGTAGATCGTATTTTTTCTAAAAAAAATATAGGAGGACTTATTGGAAGTTTATTTAGTCAAACTATAAAAGTACGCTACAAAGGTGCTATTGTCTACAAAGCATTAGGGCTTAGCTATACTTACGATTTAGACGAAAGCGACACTGTTAAAATTAAATTATAGCTTTGAAATCACACCAACACTACATAAGGCGCTGTATCACGATTGCTCAAAACGGTTTAGGCATTACACGTCCTAATCCAATGGTAGGTTGTGTTATTGTACACAACAACACCATCATTAGCGAAGGCTTCACTAGCGCTTACGGTGGTAATCATGCAGAGGTAAATGCCATTAGCGCCCTAAAAGACCACGCGCTTTTAAAAGAAGCCACATTATATGTGACTTTAGAACCTTGTTCTCACTATGGCAAAACACCACCTTGTAGCGATTTAATTATAGCTTCTAAAATACCAAATGTGGTTATTGGATGTATAGATGATAATATTCAGGTCGCAGGGAAAGGCATTAAAAGACTTAAAGCTGCAGGCGTTAACGTTACTGTGGGGGTTTTAGAAGCCGAATGTAAAGCACATCACAAACGTTTTTTCACCTTTCACAATAAGAAGCGTCCTTATATCATTTTAAAATGGGCGCAAACGCAAGACCATTTTATAGCTCCTGAAACCAAAGCTCATAAAACACCTGTTTGGATTACGAATCGCTATTCTAGACAGCTTACACACCAATGGCGTGCAGAAGAACAAGCCATTTTAGTAGGCACACGTACCGTAAGTGATGACAACCCTAGTTTAACGGTTAGAGATTGGACAGGCACACATCCTACACGAATAGTACTTGACCGCTCTCAGAAATTACAAACACATTACGCCATTTTTAATGCAGCAGCTCCTACACTGCGTATTGATGCTCAATCCATCGATTTTAAACAGCCTATAGCTGCTCAAATTTGTGACGTATTGTACAATGCCAATATCACCTCGGTCATTATAGAAGGCGGTACGGCTACGCTTCAAACATTTATTGATGAAAATTTATGGGATGAAGCACGTGTATTCACAGGAAACACATTTTTTAAATCTGGTACTAAAGCCCCCTCAATGTCTGGGCATTTGCAGTCCAGTACCCAAATACATTCTGATCTTTTAAACATATACACCAATGCTTAGCACCATAATATTCGATTTTGGTAATGTATTCATCAATTTAGACCTCGATAAAGGCACTGAAGCATTTTTAAATACTTTAGGCGTTTCTGCTTTACCACAAGAACTTCAAAACACTAATGATGCTTACGAAATGGGGCTTATAAGTACCGAAGATTTCATAACTACTTATACCACTAGATTTAAACACCTAGAACGCCATACGTTTATTGATGCTTGGAATGCCATTCTAAAAGACTTTCCTAGAAAGCGCTTAGATTTTTTAAAAGATTTAAAGCAAAACACATCTTATCAATTGGTTTTATTAAGTAATACCAATACACTACACATAGATTGGATAAAACAAAACATTCCCTTTTACGAGGCTTTTAAAGACTGTTTTGACGCCTTTTATTTATCTCATGAAATCAATTTAAGAAAGCCCGATACAGCTATTTTTAATTTTGTTTTAGACACGCATAGTTTAGCACCAGAAACCTGTTTATTTATAGATGATAATGCTGCTAATATTGCAACAGCGAACCAGCTAGATATAGCGACTTGGCACATTACACCTTACGAAGAAGATGTTACAACACTATTCACTAAGACCGCTCATTTATTTTGATTTTTCTACTTTTAAGTATTATCGCGTCTTCCTTAATTTTTGTCATTTTTAAGGCATTCCACAACTACAATATTAACACCCTGCAAGCTATTGTTATAAATTACGGCATTGCAGGTGTAACAGGTCTTGTAAATTACAATACCCCCGTAAGTTTTCACCATATCATTTCCGAAAAATGGTTTGTTGGCGCAGCCTGTCTAGGCTTGCTTTTTATATCCCTTTTTAACGTAATGGCATTAACAGCACAGCGTAACGGACTTTCTGTTGCTTCTGTAGCTAGTAAAATGAGTGTCGTTATCCCCGTTATATTTGGGCTCTATGTCTACAAGGAACACTTAAGTATTTTAAAAGGCATAGCTATTGTATTGGCCCTCGCAGCTGTTTACCTCACATCACAAAAGACACCTCAAAAAAATGCCCCGAAAAGCTCTAAAAGCCTATTATGGCCAGGTATTTTATTTTTAGGCTCTGGTGTGTTAGATACCACGCTTAAATATCTAGAGACCACTTACGTCTCGCCAAATGAAATCCCTATTTTCTCTTCGACATTATTTTTTAGCGCAGCTTGTATAGGCTGCTGTATTATCGCAGTAAAAGCCTTTAAACATAAATTCGTATTACACCTAAAAACAGTCGTTGGTGGTTGTATTCTAGGCGTTGTTAACTATTATTCTATTTACTTGCTTTTAAAAGCACTGCAATATGAAGGTTTTGAGAGTTCAACATTATTTACCATTAATAATGTCGCTATAGTCATGCTTTCTACCTTATTGGGCTTATTGCTTTTTAAGGAGAGACTAGATTCTAAAAATTGGATAGGCATCGGTATTGCTATACTGTCCATCGTTTTAATAGCCATTGCATAGCGATGAAAGACACCTACAACACTATAAAAGCACACAGCAGCGTCCCCACACTGTTTAAAGAAAAAAACAGCAAGTTTTATGGTTATGCGTTTTACGTCACGCAAGAAGAAGCCGTAAAAACCCATTTAACCGCTGTAAAAAAAGCCCACCATGCAGCACGACATTGGTGTTATGCCTATCAAATAGGTACAACTGCAAAAGTATTTCGAGTTCAAGATGACGGCGAACCTAGTAATTCTGCGGGTATGCCCATTTATGGACAACTACAAGCGTTTGATCTTACTAATGTACTTATTATCGTGGTTCGCTATTTTGGAGGGGTTAAATTAGGCGTTGGCGGCCTTATCCAAGCCTATAAAACAGCTGCACAGTTAACACTAACAGCCTGTGACATTATAGAAAAAACCATAAATATAGCCTATGAAGTGTCTTTTGAATATAAAGATATGAACAAAGTGATGCGAGTTATAAAAGACAAAAAAATAAACATCACAACACAACGTTTAGAACTTGATTGTAGCCTTATCATTTCGGTAAGACAAAAAGAAGCACTAAACGTTTTTGAAACTTTCAACAGCATTTTTGGTGTTAAGATAAAACCTACAGCACCCTCTTAATCAATTAAATCCAAAATATACTGTGGCGCCTTCATAGGGCGGTTTGTCTCTTTATTCAAAAACACCAAAACAGTATTTGCTGTAGTTAAAATTTCCCCGTTTTCGTTTGTAATTTCGTACTCAAATTCAATCTTAGCTGTTGGTCTATTTTTTAATCGTGTTTTTACTGTAATAAGGTCGTCATAGCCCATAGAACGCTTGTAATTCACCTGTAAAGACACCACAGGTAATAACACCCCATCTTCTTCCATTTTCTTATATGAAATTCCAAGCTTCCTAAGCCACTCAATACGTCCCATCTCTAGGTATAATGGGTAATTACCGTGATAAACGACTCCCATTTGATCGGTCTCGCCATATCGCACTCTAATTTGTATTTCGTCGAATTTCATCATGTTATATCAATATTTTTTTGTAGTTTTCGAAAGAGTTTAAACATGACGAAAAAATTCTAGAAATTCAATAGTTTTTGATTTTTTTTTTTAGAATTTTGTTCACATATTTGCCTCACGGTAAACGAGGGAACAAAGTTATGCCTCTCTTACAAAAAACAGCATAACTTTATATTAAATAAGCTAACAATAATTCAAATAAATGACAACAACTGCGCAATCGGTCTGGAATAACTGTCTTAATTTTATAAAGGATAATATCCAGCCGCAAGCTTACAAAACATGGTTTGAACCTATTGTAGCAGTCAAGCTTCAAGATAACGCGTTAAGCATTCAAGTGCCTAGTAAATTTTTTTACGAGTGGCTAGAAGAACATTATGTTAAAATACTTAAAGTTTCATTAACTAAAGAATTAGGCGAGCATGCCAAATTGGTGTATATCATAAAAATGGAAAACACCTATGGTAACAAACAACCGTTTACAGAAAAAATACCAAGTGCGAACCGCTCTAATGTAAAAGCACAGGAAGTTGACATTCCTTTAAATAATAAAAGTCCAGAATTAAAAAATCCATTTGTAATTCCTGGAATTCGCAATGTAAAGATAGAATCGCAACTGAATCCTAATTACAGTTTCGAAAATTTTTTAGAAGGCGATTCTAACCGTCTTGCACGAAGTGCAGGATTAGCTGTTGCGGCTAAACCAGGAGGTACATCCTTTAACCCTTTATTAATATTTGGTGGTGTAGGATTAGGAAAAACCCATTTAGCACATGCTATTGGTGTAGACATTAAAGATAAATATCCAGAAAAGACAGTACTTTATATTTCTGCTGAAAAATTCACGCAGCAGTATATCGATTCTGTAAAAAAGAACAATAGAAATGATTTTATTCATTTCTACCAAATTATCGATGTGCTCATTATTGATGATGTACAGTTTTTATCTGGTAAATCGGGAACACAAGATGTGTTTTTCCACATTTTTAATCACTTGCACCAGAATGGAAAGCAGGTCATTTTAACAAGTGACAAAGCTCCTGTGGATATGCAAGATATAGAACAGCGTTTGCTGTCTCGATTTAAATGGGGGCTTTCAGCAGAATTGCAACATCCCGATTTTGAAACTCGAGTTTCCATATTAAAAAATAAGCTGTATCGTGATGGCGTTGAAATGCCAGACGATATTATAGATTATGTTGCTAAAAATATTAAAACGAATGTTCGCGAACTTGAAGGCGCTATCATCTCGTTAATAGCACAATCATCTTTCAATAAAAAAGAAATCACTATAGATTTAGCGAAACAAATCGTTGAAAAGTTTGTGAAAAACACCAAACGCGAAGTGTCTATAGATTACATCCAAAAAGTAGTATCCGACTACTTTCAAATGGATGTTGATACTTTACAGTCTAAAACGCGTAAACGTCATATTGTGCAAGCCAGACAATTAGCCATGTTCTTTGCTAAGAAGATGACTAAAGCCTCTTTAGCTAGCATTGGCTCTCAGATAGGCAAACGCGACCATGCTACAGTGTTGCATGCTTGTAAGACTGTAAACAATCTTTCTTCTACAGATAAACAATTCAAAAAGTACGTAGAAGATATTACAAAAAAACTTTCTGTTTAAATAGCGTGTACAATGACTAAAATTCTAATGGTATGTTTAGGCAACATTTGTCGTTCGCCATTAGCCGAAGGCATTTTAAAAGCAAAGTTACCAAATACAACTGCTGTAACTGTAGATTCTGCTGGTACGGCGGCTTACCACTTGGGTAAAACTCCAGATCCTCGTTCTATTGCTATAGCTAGAACTCATGGTATTGATATAACACAACTTAGAGGCAGACAATTTGAAGTTAAGGACTTTGATGATTTCGATCTTATTTACGCCATGGACACTTCTAATTTTAAGCATATTATAGCGCTCTCAAGAACAGATGAAGACAGGTTAAAAGTAAATCTCATTTTAAATGAATTGACTCCCGGAGAAGATTTAAGCGTCCCAGATCCCTACTATGGCGGCGATCAAGGTTTTAAAAATGTTTACGATATGCTCGATAAAGCGTGCGATCGTATACTTGAAAAGCTAATTTAAATCTCTTAGCGAAGGTAAATTCCTAAACTTTTATTATATTCACCTTAATTAAGCTTTCTCCCTCAATAGTTTATCACACCATTTTAAATTTTTAAATGCAATTTTAAGTTTTGAACGTATGTTCAAGGCTAAAGACATATTAATAGATACAAATTTATAATGCATACAGCTAAAGGCAAACTTTACTTAATTCCAACAACTTTAGGGGACAATGCGCCTCTAGAGGTGCTCCCCATTTCGGTTAAAAAGACAATAGAAAATACAAATACATTTATTGTTGAAAATGAAAAAACAGCACGTCGTTTCATAAAGAAAATAAGTCCTAAAAAATCGCAACCAGATTTACAGCTCTTTTTGATCAATAAATTTACGCAACACATTGAATTGCCCGAATTTTTAGAGCCTTGTATTAAAGGTATTGACGTTGGTATATTGTCTGAAGCAGGTTGTCCTGGAGTAGCAGATCCTGGTGCCGATGTGGTAAGGCTTGCTCATGAAAAAGACATTCAAGTGGTACCGCTTGTAGGCCCCTCCTCTATTTTATTGGCTATTATGAGTTCTGGTTTAAACGGACAGCGCTTTACATTTAATGGCTACCTCCCTATTGATAAAGGCGAACGTAAAAAAGAAATAAAACGTTTAGAACGCCTTTCTTTTGAAGACAACCAATCTCAAATTTTTATTGAAACGCCTTACCGCAATAATAAAATGCTAGAAGATATCTGCGCAACGGTAGCGCCTCATACTTCTGTATGCGTTGCTTGCGATATTACGCTACCTTCAGAATTCATAAAGACCTTACCTGCTAAGGTATGGCCACAAAAAAAAGTAGACCTCCACAAGAGGCCTACTATCTTTATCATTCATAAAATGTAATTCTAACGTCTTACAAACTGTTTGCTTTTGCACGCTTGTTAGCCTTTAAAAAAGACATATCGTAACCAGAAAAGCGCTGCATATAATTTGCAATTGTGGTACCGTAACCATCGGCGAAGTTATCTAAGCCATAACTTCTTAAATACCGTTTCACACTCCCTGGCCCTGCTAAATGTGCTGCAGCTAAAATACCAGACTCTGTAACTAGAATGTTATTGATACGTTTACCAACAAATCTATTAATGTCTCTTCTTAGAATCCATTTATTACGTTGGGCATTTGCTATAAAAGCACGCTCTTGCAATTGTGGATTACTTAAAAAATCTTCAACATTGTTTACGCCTATTAACTTTAAGGTACCTTTACCAAATTGGTATTTTCCTAAATACCCATACGTGTTAATAGAAGCGTAATTACCTCCAGACTCTCTAAAACCTAGAGCTTCCTTAAATCCTACGAACGATTTCCCTAAATAAGGCGAAAACGTTTCGTATCCTTCGTTCAACGGCTCAACATTCCCTCTCATGTTGGCGTCTTGGCTAACCGTGTAATCTAACACTAAGCCATCGGTTGCATATTTACTAAAATCTAACGTCTCTTCTACAGACACCGATGTAAACATCAGTATAGACATTGTAAATACTATTGCTGAGTAGCTTGCAATATTTTTCACCATAATTTTTAAATTTCTTCAGCACAATTATGTATTAATTATGCCTGAAAATTTGAGCGTGCAAAATTAGATATTTTTTCAATACTGTCAAAATTAATCGCTTAAATGCATTTTTCGCTATCGTAACGGACGAAATGCAAACCCTTTTTTGCTGATTTCCAGGGCTGGAAAAGGGATTTTAATCATGTTAAACACACTGAAAATTGTCTTTAAAAACGTGGAGTTTGTAGGGATATTGTAAAGATTAACATCTAAACTTAGGTAATATTGGCGGTAACGTTCTTGCTGATCTGCCAGCGCAAGACCAGAGGTTCTACTGCCAGACAATAGGCCTTCACCACCATAACCAAAGGCAACATTTAACCATTTGGGCAGGCCTTTTCCCTTAAAGAAGGCGTCTAAATTACAACTTAACCAATACGTTTGTCCGTTGTAATCTTTTAAAATTTGTTCTGCGAAAGATGTGCCCAGAAGGTCTGGACGTTGCGCTGCAAATGGGGTTTGCATAAAACTAAATTTCAAAGCTACACGCTGCTCTTTCCATAGTAATTCTTGTGAGATGTAAAGTCCTGTTCCCAATGCATTGGCACCAACATCACCCCAGGAAAAACCCCATGCACTTGAAAAACCATCTAAAACTTCTATTGCGGTTAAAAACGTGAAGCCTAAAGTAGCTCCATAAATAAGTTGTTCGCGCTCGGCAACGCCACTCCATCTTAAAAGCTGAGCACCATGACGCCCCAACTGGTAAGCAGCAAAGGCATGTCCTACTTTATCTAATTGCAACCAATCTCCCGTATCGTCTACAGTATGAAATTTAGAACGCTCAAAATCGGCATACCATACCTCATTCAAACCTACAAGAGCTGTAGTAGCCAACAACGTCTCACTAAGGATTACTGCGTTTCTACGCTTGGTATGTAGTGTATCGCTAGGCGTTAAAAATTTTGAAAAAGCAGATTGTGCACTTACAGAAATACAGCAGCACCACAGTCCTATATATAGTATAAAACTACGCACTATTTTTTAATGCCATGTAACGACAAATAACGGTGGTAGCCACTCGCATTTGCATTATGTTGCGCCAATGTTTTTGCAAATTTATGAAACCCAAAACGTTTAGGGTCTGCTGCAAAATACAAGTAATTGTGTTTTTCATGATTTAAAACCGCTTTCACAGCAGACAAATTTGGCATGGCAATTAAGCCTGGAGGTAAGCCTTTGTTAAGATAAGTATTGTAAGGAGATTGTATCTCTTTATGCACGTTTAATACGCGTTTAATGATTGTATTTTGATATTTTGGCAGCTGATAAGCTGCAAACTTTAAGGTAGGATCGGCTTGTAAAGGCATGCCAATACGCAATCGGTTTAAATACACCCCTGCAATCCTTGGCTGCTCTGTGGCCTGTTTGGATTCTTCGTAAACAATAGACGCTAAAGCCATGACTTCATGCGGCTTTAAATGAATTGCTTTGGCCTTCGCCTTACGATCTGCATTCCAAAAGTGCTGATAAGCTTTTAACATTTTTGCTCTAAAATTTTCGGGCGAGGTATTCCAATAACACTGATAACTGTTAGGCAAATACATGCCTAAAGCTGTAGATTCGGTGAAATCATGAGCCTTTAAAAAGGCTGGATCACGCATGGCTGTTAACAATGCCAAACTATCCGTTTCTACTTGTTGTGCTACACGTCCGGCCAACTTTTCTAAAGAATTTTGATTATTAAAAGCTACTGTAACAGCTATATTTCCACTTCTTATGGAATTAATAATATCATTATTATTCATTCCCTTTTTTATACGGTACTTACCTGCTTTGATATTATTCGTGTACTTTTTTTGCTTGGCCAAAACATCAAATGTAGACAGGTCTTTTAACAAGGGCTCTAATTGCGCCCTCACGGCACTGTAATCGTCTGTAGTTCTTATAAAAATATAGGCTTCTTCATTATTAAAACGCGTATTAGGAGTTAACATCGCATTATAGATGTAATACGCAAAATAGCCTATAATTGTTAAACCTAAAAGGGCAATGGCCCAAAGTATTTTTTTAATATACATTTATTGTTTTATAAGTTGTAGTAAATATTCGTTCTCGTACATACCATGATTAAAGTTCCAATCCTTTTTTAATCCCGCGATTTCAAAACCTTGCTTTTTAAACAGCTTAAGGCTCGCTACATTGGTTTCTGAAATGTTACAATACAATTGATGCAGTCCTAAATGCTTAAAACTATAAGCAATAAGTACCTTTAAAGCATCATTACCATAGCCCTTACCCTTATGGGCATGTTCCTTTATAATAACGCCCACTCCTGCTCTTTTATTTTTAAAATCAAAATCAAAAAGATCTATCAATCCTAAAGGGTTGTTATTAAAGTCTACTATAGCCAAACGCAGTTGTTTCACATCGTAAATATCTTTATGTGCATGCTCTAAATACTGTTTAATTGCATATTTAGAGAATGGTGTTTGGGTATGGCTTAGGTGCCAAATGTTTTCATCATTTTCTACCTCTAGCACAAACTCTAAATCCTCTGGTTCTAATGCTCTTAACTTAATATGTTGCCCTTCTAAGGTTTTCATATCACACCTTCAAATACCAATTGTGCAGGACCTATTAGCCATACATTCTTATATACACCATCACGAACATCAAAAGACACTTCTAAGGTTCCCCCTTCCACAGTAAGGGCCACTTTAGTATTAGAGGTTTCTTCTAAACTATGCATCGCTATGGCTACGGCTGTTGCGCCTGTGCCACATGACAACGTTTCATCTTCTACACCACGCTCATAAGTTCTTAATCGAAATGTATCGGTACCTATTTTCTTTACAAAATTTACATTTGTTCCTGCTGTGTTATAAGGAGCTCCATAACGTATTTCAGCGCCTTTAGTCTTAATATCGAAATCTGCAATAGCAGCTTCAAATTGTACATGATGTGGTGACCCTGTATCCAAAAACACATGGGTATCTGTTTGCGTTACGGTATCTACATCTTGCATTTGCAAACGCACTATATCGCCTGAAATACTGGCATGATGTAGCCCATCTACAGCCTCAAAAATAGCTGTATCTGTAATGACTCCCAACTGTCGCGCAAAGGCAACTAAACAACGTCCGCCATTGCCACACATTGTACTCTCATTACCATCGGCGTTATAATACACCATCGTAAAATCGTAAGTATCATGGGTTTCTAAGAGGATTAAACCATCTCCTCCTATGCCAAAACGTCTGTCACAAAGGTGCGCTACAAGTTTGGTATTATTTTTGTCGAACGTTTGCTGACGATTATCAATCATCACAAAATCGTTTCCTGTTCCTTGGTATTTGTAAAATTTCTGTCGCATAATAGAGCTACAAAGATATAAATAGTAAAGCAATATTCCGACATCAATTCTATACCGAAACGGCTTGCATTTTGAAACGGTATACCTACAAAAGGAAACCCTAGTGTTGCTGTTAAATCGTCGTTAAAGTTGAAGTAGCACTTCAATAATTAATTAATTTTAACCGTTGATATACATATCTTAAACGAAACATTATGAAGAAGATTTTAACCTTAGTATTGGCTTCTACAATTGGTGGTATATTCACTTTAGGTGCCTACAAGCTAATTTTAGAAAAAGAAGAACAACCTTTAGTGGTTGATACCGTTGCAAAGCAACCTGCTTTAATTAATACAAATACAACAAACACTGGAACGTCTAGAGCTTACGAAACTCCAGATTTTACAACAGCTGCCGAAAATACGGTAAATGCGGTCGTGCATGTTAAAAACATCACGTTAAGTTCTGGACAAATGACCTTTGAAGATTTATTTTTAGGCAGACGCCCACAACGTGCTCAGTTGGGGACAGGCTCTGGCGTTATTATTACCCCAGATGGTTACATTATTACCAACAATCATGTTGTGGATAAATCTCAAGAATTATCTGTAACCTTAAATAATAACAAAACCTATGCTGCCGAAATTATTGGTACAGATCCTACAACAGATATTGCGCTTTTAAAAATAGAGGCCGATGAAGATTTACCTGTGGTGACGTTTGGAGATTCCGACACTGCTAAAATTGGCGAATGGGTACTTGCTGTTGGTAACCCTTTTAATCTAACTTCTACAGTAACTGCTGGCATTATAAGTGCCAAGGCTAGAGATTTATCGGGAAACCCTAATAACATTCAATCTTTTATTCAAACAGATGCTGCTGTAAACCCAGGAAACTCTGGTGGTGCTTTAGTTAACACAAATGGAGAGCTTATAGGTATTAACACCGCGATTTCTTCGCAAACAGGTTCTTATGTAGGGTATTCGTTTGCTGTACCTAGTAATATTGCGAAAAAGGTAGTTAATGATATTTTAGAATATGGTAATGTACAAAACGGGATTCTTGGCGTGTCTGGTATTGCTTTAAACAGTGCAACAGCCGAAAAAATTGATATCGATGATACTCAAGGCTTTTATGTTGGCAGTGTAGAAGAAGATTCTGGTGCGGAAGAAGCAGGTATTAAGGAAGGTGATATTATTAAAGAAATTGATAACGTAAAGATTCTAAAATTTGCCGATTTAAAAGGCCACTTAAGCACTAAAGGTCCTGGTGATATTGTAAATGTAATGTACTCTAGAGATGGCAGTGTAAAAACTGCTGCTGTTAAATTGATACGAAATGTCACTGCTGTACTTCCTACTGTAGGGCAAATTAAAAATGCTAGTCCTAAAGATTTAAAAAAATACAAAGCGAAAAGTGGTGTTAAAATCTCACAGCTTGACCCTAAATACGCAGAGTATTGGGCAAAAAATGGCATTGAAAAGGGTGCTATTGTAACGGCTATTAATGGTACTGACGTATCTAATGTAGATGATGTACAGAAGATCTTAAAAAATGCAGCATCTAATGAACCCCTACGTATTGAACTTATTAATAAATACGGCGAAAAAGAACGTTACAATTTCAGATAAAACCCTCTTATAAAAAAATTTAAAGCCCTGTTTTCAGGGCTTTTTTTGTAGTGCTAATTTTAACTATACTACTTTTTGGAGTATCGATAATACTTTTTCTTCATAGTTCACCGCTTCTATATTCGTTACTGTTGTCGTTTCGTTATAAGGAATGTAAGCAAACAATTCCTAGTTTATTTTGTGTTCTTTATATTGGCGTGTCCGCCTTTCTCATTTTTTTAGTTTGAGTTGGTACACGACTACAGTATGCAAGCTTTCAAAGCCTTGACGGCTCATTAAAAACAGTTCAGTTATAGGGGTATTGCCAGCATTAGCAAAGATTTTCAATTTATAATTTATTAAAAATAGAGGTAACGTATTTTATATTGGCTTAAAACGCTGGTTTTAGTTCTAAAGCTCTTTTGTGAAAAGGACGGTTGTTTGCAATGGCATGTTTCCATTATGCTTTAAAATATTTATTTTTCTATTTAATTGACTCTTAAACATCCAAAACTTAACATTTTGCGTATGTGCTATTAATAGGTATAAAAACTAAGGTTATTTATGGTCTTTAACCGAATTTTTAAACTTAATTTTATACATTCGCATTAGCAGTAAAAATCTCTAAATTCAATTACATGAATCCCTCTAATTATCGTATTGCACTAGTATTTGCTCTATTTATAAACCTATGTTTTTCGCAAGCTACTCCAGCTCAAGAAACCTTATCCTTAAACAGTGGCACTATAGACAGCCAATTTGAATACCTCATAAGAAAATCTGGTAATTTTAAAGGAACTAATGGTGCGCCGTACGAAGCTGTAAAAACAGGATGGTTATTTACACTTAGAAAGCATGTCAACGATTCTCTTATTAAAATTCGTAAAGATTTGCATAAAACACAAACTGTTGTAAAAACGCAAGCCGATGAGATTTCGCAATTAAAGGCAAGTCTCTCTACAACACAAAGTGATTTAGATAGTACCAATTTAGAAAAAGACAGTATGTCTTTATTTGGTATCCCTATGAGCAAAGGTGGCTACAATACTTTAATGTGGAGTATTATTGGAGGTTTACTTGTTTTCTTACTGTTCTTTATTTATAAATTTAAAAACAGTAATACCATTACAAAACGTGCGAAGCAAAACCTGTCTGAAATTGAAGAGGAATTCGAAGAGCACAGAAAGACAGCTTTAGAGCGTGAGCAGAAAGTAAGACGCCAACTGCAAGATGAGATTAACAAACAGAAAAAATAAAGAGACTGATTTATACACTGTGTTATAAATCTAAAAAAGCGCCACTATTAAAACAATAGTGGCGCTTTTTTTAATAAGGTCTGTTTACAAAAATTAGTTTCCTTTTTTGTAATCTTCTAAGAATTTAGCCAAACCGATATCTGTTAAAGGATGCTTTAATAAGCCTTCTATAGAGCTTAAAGGCCCTGTCATAACATCCGAACCTATTTTAGCACAATCAATCACGTGCATGGTGTGACGCACAGATGCCGATAAGATTTGTGTTCCAAAACCGTAGTTGTCATAAATTTGACGAATTTCTGCGATAAGGTTTAAACCATCTGTAGAGATATCATCTAAACGTCCTAAAAATGGAGACACATACGTCGCTCCAGCTTTAGCAGCTAATAATGCTTGTCCTGCAGAAAATACAAGTGTTACATTAGTTTTAATGCCTTTACTAGAAAAATACTTACAAGCTTTAATACCATCTTTAATCATTGGTAATTTTACAACAATTTGCTCATGCAACGCTGCTAATGCCTCACCTTCCTTAATCATGCCTTCTACATCTGTAGAAATCACCTCTGCACTCACATCACCATCTACGATATTACAAATATCTAGATAATGCTTCATAATATTATCATGTCCCGTAATGCCTTCTTTAGCCATTAACGATGGATTTGTAGTTACACCGTCTAAAACTCCCATATCTTGGGCCTCTTTAATTTGGTCTAAATTTGCAGTATCAATAAAAAATTTCATTGTATATATAATTATAGTTTCACTTCTTATGTTGTATAGGGCGTTTCCCTATGGGTCGGGCTATTCGCTATATCTTTTTTGTAATGGTCGTCTCTTTTTTTAGTTCTTAAAACAAATACTAGTAATACTTTTAAACCAATAAGATGCTTTCGAATGACAAAAAAGGATGCCGCTGCTATCCCTAACGCAGCGAATTTACAATATTATAGCTGTTAACACTTACGTTTGGGTAAAATCTACTAAAAAAATTGCTTAAAGTTTTCGCTATCATTTGAAAACGTATCTTATTTCACCATGCTTACTTCAAAAGATAACAAAGGTATTTATAGACCGTTGCAATTTATACCTTACAATTCGTAATGCTTCATTAATAAATTCTCATACATTTTATCGGGTAAAATACGCTTTAATACAATAGAGAACTTCTGCATAAACGCTCCTACTTTATAATGTCCTTTAGGCTGGGCTGTTGTTATAATTTTATACACCGCTTTTCCCATAAGTTCGGGGTCGCTTCCAGAATCGACATGTGCATCCATTAACTCTAAAGTTTTGCCATAAGGTACCTTATAAGGCGAGTCTTCTTTTAAGGGGGCATGGTATCGTCCTGCTGCGATATTCGTCGCAAAATCGCCTGGAGCAACATTGGTCATTTCAACACCAAAGGCCTTAATTTCCATACGAAATGCTTCGGTAATCAGTTCTAAAGCGCCTTTACTAGCACTGTAAATACCGCGATACGGTAACCCCATATAACCTGCTATAGAAGTCACATTTATAATAAGCCCTGATTTTTGCTCTCGCATTTGTGGCAGTACTGCTTTTATCATTTGTATAGGGCCAAACAGATTAATCTCGAAATTAGCTTTAATTTCTGCTTCTGGTATTTCCTCTAAAGGTCCTGTAATCCCTGCACCTGCATTATTTATAAGGATATCTAAGCGTCCTGCTTTAGCAATAACAGTGCTAACCGCTTTTGTTATGGTAGCAGCGTCTTTTACATCTAGTGTAATAAGTGGCAATGGTGTTTCTGGGTAACGCTCTGGGTTACGGCTGGTGCCATAGACTTTGTATCCTTTGTCTTGCAAATAGATTCCTATAGATTTTCCTATTCCCGAAGAACCTCCTGTAATTAAAACAACTTTAGACATAATTTATAAATGCAATTAAAATTTAAAAACACTCCAAAACTACATAAAGAAATGGGGATACAATACATTTAAAAAACTAAATTATAAACAAGGATAGAGACAGCACTTTAAAGACTCTTGAATTTAACTCAAATCATCCGGTTATTTTTCTGTTGCGCGTTCATTTTAAAGCATAAAAAAACCATCGATAGTCAAGCCGATGGTTTTGTAGTTTTTTAATTTGCTTTTATATAATAGATCTTCTATTATTGATTTCTTGGCAATCCAATCTGCGTTCCAATTACGCTACTGCTTGGTTGTGTAATTACAGGACAGTTAATAATTGCTCTTGTTGCTGTTAAAAGACTTGATAAAGAATTCTCTAACGGTGCTGGGTTACCATTACCTCTAAAAGGAATTAATGTACCGTCTGCTAAAAGTTCGTTTACTTGACCAAAACTTGTTAAGATAGGACGTTCAGATTCTGGTACTGTAAACTCAGTAACATGTGCATCCCACATTGGAGCATATCTTGAATCTGAAGGATCAATTGGAAATGTATTTGTAGGATCCTGTACTTGTCTGTCACTTAAAGATGCTGTATTTAAACCTTGTACCCCTAGACCGTCTGTATCTGTTGTTCTTCCGTTTGCTGTTGGGCTAAAAGGAAGCATAGATCCTCCTGGAAACACACCAAATGTAGGTAAACTGTTTAATCGTGGTGCATATACTCCTAATTCTATAGTTGCTGGTCCTGGATCTGATGTATCTGTAACAATGTGGAAGTAATAAGGTCTTCCTGCATGCCATCCGTCTAAAAGTTGCATCACAACAGAAGCTTGATCTGCAGCTAAATTTGGATTGTTTAAATCATCCTCTTGCGCTGGGCCATTACCGTCTGGATGTGGAATTCTATCGTGTATTCCTGTGCTGTTTGCTACTAATTGTGCATTAATTACAATCTCAGAATCTGGTAATACTACATAAGAAGACCAGTTTTCGTCTGCTATAGCACCTGGATTAGCTTGTGCTGGAGGGAATCCTAACAGGAAACCATCTTCTGATGCACCTCCTGCCACAAGTGAACGTTTTGGTGAAAAATCAACAGAACCTTCAAATATAAGTCTGCCATCTTCTGTCCATTGTGACGACTGCTCACCACCTGAACCTATTGAATTTGCCATTCTTGGAGAAAATATAACTCCTAATTCTCGTGCTAAATTAGCATCGGATGCTTCTGTAATCACATAATACCCTTCGCGTCTTGATCCATCAGGTAATGTTTCCCAACCTTGAAACATAGGGAATCGTGCTGTTGGCCCCTCTGGTACTTCATCTCTGTCTATTCTAAAATCAATCCCTAATACACTTGGTAAAAATACATTTTGTGCTTCTGTAAATGAAAGCGCTGGGTTATTAACATTATATGGAATTCCACCATCTGCAGTAATACTATTTAAAAGCAATTCTGATGCTGAAGGGCTTTCTATTGGCTCTTCTATTACTGGTGCAGTGTTATCATCGTCGTCATTACAAGATACTGCAAGTCCTCCTAAGATTATAAGTGATAAAACACTTGTTCTGAAATTTTTCATTAGTGATTGTTTTTTTAAGGTTTATTTTAATTTTGATTTCGTTTATTCTTGAATGTTAAAGCATGATCTCTATCTGCATTCAAAAATTATAATTTTCAACTGTTATCTTATTTTACCTTGTTTTGGCCAAAACTATCGGTGTGTAATAATTAAGTTTTAAAGAATTTCAAATCTACATTACTTACACATCCTTAGTTGTAGCTTAATTTTAGTTCTTACAAAAAAATAGATTTAAAAATATGAGTTCTCACACCTAAATTCTACTAAACACCAACTAAACAAAGCCTTAACAGCTCTTTTTTTTAAATAAAAAAAACAAAATTTTAACATTTGGGAGGTCTCATTACACTAGACAGCCTCTTAATTTATGTTAGCTAGCTAACATAAATTAACATCTTAAGATTCGCAATTTATAGTTTTAGGTAAAAAAACACTACTTAAAATATCCTATAAAATACCACTTGAAAACCTAAAAAAAACAGATTACAAAAACATAAGATAATACGTATTAAAAAACAAAACACTTACCTAGAACAACTATCAATACCCAAAAAACAATTCAACTAGAAAACAGCATATTATAAAATAGTAAGCTATAGTCATATCTCCTATTCTAACCTTGTATCACAATTTATTTAATAGTATAATACAATACCTATCCCCTAATTATTCTAAGCGTTCCTTACGCCCTTCTCTTTACAGGAACTTAACCTGCTTTTCAGTTATGGAAAATAAAAATTGTCCCATATCTTCATTATTTAGTACTTTTACAGACAATCTTAAAAAGAACTACCATCATGTCTACAGCCAAAAAAGAGTATAAGCGCGTCACTGTGAAATCATTAGTTGATATGAAAGCCACAGGCGAAAAAATATCTATGCTCACAGCTTACGATTATACCATGGCTAAAATAGTAGATGGCGCTGGTGTAGATGTCATTCTCGTAGGTGATTCTGCTAGTAATGTTATGGCGGGTCATGAAACGACACTTCCTATTACTCTAGACCAAATGATATACCATGCCTCTTCTGTTATAAGAGCTGTATACAGAGCATTGGTGGTTGTAGATTTACCTTTTGGTAGCTATCAAAGTGACCCCAAAGAAGCATTGCGTTCTGCGATTCGCATTATGAAAGAAAGTGGTGCGCACTCTGTAAAGTTAGAAGGTGGTAAAGAAATTAAAGATTCTATAAAACGCATTATCAATGCAGGTATTCCTGTTATGGGGCATTTAGGACTTACCCCACAATCCATCTATAAGTTTGGTACCTATACCGTTCGTGCTAAAGAAGAACAAGAAGCCAAACAACTTATTGAAGATGCCAAAATGTTAGAGAAAGTGGGCTGCTTTGCAATTGTATTAGAAAAAATACCTGCAAAATTAGCGAAACAAGTTGCAGATAGTGTTCGTATTCCTATTATAGGTATAGGTGCTGGAGGCGATGTAGATGGCCAAGTACTTGTACTTCATGATATGATTGGTATGACACACGAATTTAACCCTAGATTTTTAAGACGTTACCTTAACCTTTACGAAGAGATGACTTCTGCCATTTCTCAATATGTTGGAGATGTAAAGTCGTTAGATTTCCCTAATGATAATGAGCAGTATTAGTTGATGGTCGATGGTAAATTTATAATACCTACGCATCCTGAAGCTTAATTTAATTTAAAATAACAGTGCGCTGTGGCAGAAAAAATACGTTCTAGCAAACATAATCTACTCGTACTTTACGAAGACAACCATATTATCGCTGTAAATAAACGTGCAGGCGATATTGTACAGGGCGACAAAACAGGAGACACCCCTTTAAATACTATTGTAAAACAATATATTAAAGACAAATACAACAAACCTGGTAATGTTTATTTGGGTACTGTACATCGGCTAGACCGACCAACAACTGGCATTGTACTTTTTGCTAAAACCAGTAAAATGCTTCCCAGATTAAATAAATTGTTTTTAACCAAAGACATTCAAAAAACCTACTGGGCATTGGTAAAACAAGCACCTGTGAAATCCAAAGACACACTGGTCCATTGGCTGAAAAAGAATCCTAAAAACAATAAATCTACAGCGTACACAAAAGAAATTAAAGACAGTAAAAAAGCCATTCTGCACTATACAACTCTTAAACAGTTAGACCGCTACAGTTTACTCGAGATACAACTAGAAACAGGACGTCATCATCAAATACGCTCTCAACTCTCTAGCATAGGCACTCCTATTAAAGGCGATTTAAAATATGGGTTTAATAGAAGTAATAAAGATGCAAGCATAAGTTTACACGCAAGACACATCACCTTTATGCATCCTGTAAAAAAAGAACCTGTGCATATTACAGCCCCCCTACCTAATGATGCCGTTTGGAATGCTTGCTTGTAATTTGATATGCTTCTAAAGTTATTTTTATATTAAAAGATAGATCTATAACGGCTTACCATTGCGCTTAGAAATAGCATAGAATATGCTCTCTCTCCCATTTTTTATACATCTCGTGAAATAACTACTGGTATAAATGCTTATATTTATAAGAAAAAAGCATGTCCATCCCCGATATTGTAAGTCAGCAAAAAGCTTGTTTTGAAAGTGGAAAAACAAAAACCCTAGAGTATAGAATAGCACTACTTAAAACTTTAAAAACGGAACTGCTTAAAAATGAAGCTGCCATTTACGCTGCTTTACAACAGGATTTTAAAAAATCTGAATTCGAAACATTTATCAGTGAATTTGGACTTGTTATGTCTGAATTGCGTCATGCTATTAACAACTTAAAAAAATGGGCTAAGCCTAAACGCGTAAAAAGCAGTTTGCTTAATTTCCCATCTAAAGATTACATCCATAAAACACCTTATGGTACAGTACTCATTATAGCACCTTGGAACTATCCTTTCCTTCTTGCTTTAGACCCCTTAATTATGGCTTTAGCCGCTGGAAACACTGTTGTTCTAAAACCCAGCGAATTAACACCGCATACCTCTAAATTAATTACAACACTTATTAACAGTACCTGCGATGCTACAGTTGCGATTGCTATAGAAGGCGGTATTCCTGTAGCTACCGAACTTTTAGCCCAACGCTGGGATTATATTTTTTTTACAGGCAGTACTACCGTGGGAAAAATTATCGCAAAAGCCGCTGCAAACCACTTAACACCTGTTACTCTAGAATTAGGAGGAAAATCACCTTGTATTATTGATGATACGGTTAACATGAACCTTGTGGCACGGCGCTTGGTATGGGGAAAATTTCTCAATGCTGGACAAACCTGTATCGCTCCAGATTACGTTCTTGTAAAACGCAGTATGAAATCGAAACTCATTACTGCTCTTAAAATTGAAATCACAAAAGCCTATTCTGAAACCCCACAAGCAACATCAGATTATCCCCGGATTATCAGTGCAAAACATTTACAACGTTTACAACATCTTATAGCACATGAGACTGTGCTTTTTGGAGGACAGGCAGATGCTTCCGATCATTATTTAGCCCCCACATTAATAGACCAACCAAATTTAGACAGCCCACTCATGTCGGAAGAAATTTTTGGTCCCATCCTCCCAATTTTAGCCTATGATACAGATACTGACATTAAAACTACCATTTCTGGCTTAGAACGTCCTTTATCTTTTTATATCTTTTCTAAGGACAACACATTTATTAATCATCTTATAGCCACCTATACTTTTGGCGGCGCTGTAGTTAATGATGTTTTGGTGCATTTCGGCAATTCGAAACTGCCTTTTGGAGGTGTAGGACATAGCGGTATGGGACGTTACCACGGAGCTTACGGCTTCGATACCTTCTCACATGAATATCCTGTATTAAAACGAGGGACTTGGATAGACCCTCCCTTTAGATATGCGCCTTATAAAGGAAAATTAGCTCTCTTAAAAAAGGCCTTTAACTATTTTGGCTAGATGTAATTTCTAAATTGTAACCGCTTTTAAAGGATAGTTTAATTCTAAGGTTACGCCAGCATTGGGTTGCGACCTTAGCTGTAATGTTGCCCCTAAAAGTTCGGCGCGGCTTTTCATGTTAATAAGCCCAGAACCTTTTTCTACTACTGCCATATCAAAGCCTTTGCCATCATCTTTCGCTGTGATTAAAATATGAGTCGCATTGTAATCGAGTTGTATATTTAAATGGGTAGCTCCGGAGTATTTTACAGAATTTGACATGAACTCTTGGAGTATTCGAAAGATAATAATTTCGTGTTTTTTATCTTTAAAGGCTACCTTTTCTCCTGTACAATCTAAAGTGGCGCTACTAAATTTCATACGCTTCAAACGGTCCAATTCATTGGTAATCGACTTTTCGAAACCTATATTTAAAATCACATCATTATTTAATGTTTTAGACAAGGCTCTTACTTCTTTTAAACCATTACTTAATGCTTCTGTAGTATCTTTAAACTTATCTCGCATACTGGCATCTGCCTGCATTTTAAGAATACTCAATTGCATGTTTGCAAAAGATAAAAGCTGTCCCACATTATCGTGTAACTCCCAACCTATATTTTTTAAGGTTTGTTCTTGAGCTTCAGTTTGCGCTTGTACTATTTCTGCCTCAAAAGCGCGCTGCTGTTCCAACTGCTCTAACAATAGTTTGTTTTTTCGTCTTTGAAAGACCACAAAAAATAGAATGACCAAACCTGTAATAATTACAAGTACTACGATCATATAGATCAACAAATAACGTTCGGACGCTGTACTGACTAATTTTTCTCCGGTCTGCACCATATTAAGGCAAAAGTATAAGTTAAATACATGAATATGTTGGCTAACAAAAATATTTCATTTCTTAAAATTAAGTAGTTCATATCATTATTAATATGTGAAATTACTTCGTAATAAAAATATACATCATAAAAGGTAACAGGAGTCACAATAAGCCACCATACAAAAATGACAAAAGAAATATAAAAATTAACAGACTTATAGAAAATTAATATTTTATCACTTTGCAATACTTCTACAAAATAAAAAATAGCACACATTAAAATGATTAAAGCGCCGAAAATGACTATAGGGACAAAAAACTGACTAAAAAACTCATCCCAATTCAGACAAATATACGTCATTGAAAATATGATGAATCCATACAAAAATAGATGAATTGTTTTTTTAAATATTTTATATTTCAGTATTTTTTTATAATAACATGAAAAAAAAACAACTGCTCCAATATCCCAAGACAAGGTAAATAACCAATGGTTTTTTTCAACTCTGGTTCCTATTAGGCACTCTAGAAATTTGCCATTTGCAACATAATGGGTGTACCCACCTAAAAAATCGCAAAAGACTGTAAAAATCAAAAAGTATAGAAAAAACTTAACAGCTGTATTTTTATAACTTTTAAATAAAAATACAGCTGCTAATACTGATATAACTTCTACGATGTGAGTTAAACTAAAATAATTTTGAAGTAGAAAAGTTTCCACGTTAAATAAGTTCTAAATTCAAGGGTACCCATGTCCTCCACCAGTACCCTTATTATAAGGCCGTACAGGTAAATCACCATGTTGTAGGGTTGTACTTAAATTTAAACTACTGGCTTTAGAAACAGTTTTATGTCCTGTAGGTGCAATAAACATAGTGGTTAAATTTCTACATTCTGGTACTTCATGCGCCCCATAGACACCAAGATTAACACGTATACCTGTCATTTCATAGCCTAACTTCTTAGACTCGCTTTCTGCATAACTTAAATACGCTCGTAAATCTTTTAAATTCCAAGAAACACAACGGTCGTCTGTTTTTTGACCTGCAACTTGCGCACAAGAATCGACGGCTGGCTTTCTATAAGCAGTCCAATTGTTACTCAATTCTGTGGCTTTTTGAATAGAAATTACTCCTTTCGGCGGTTTAGATGGCTCTCCTGATTGGTCTCCTGATTCGTCTCGGCATATTGTAAAATATGTTACAATCGCACCAATAATAATGCCTACGATAATAGGCCCTAAATTTTTCATACAAATAAGTTTAATTAATAATAGCTGGTCCTAAAATAGGAAAAAGTTTTAATTAAGGGTGTTTTGCATTTAATTTTTAGACCGGAAAACCTAACATTTGCCCCATACCTACGGTAAACAACCAACTTCCGTAAAGAGCATGCTCTATAGTTACCAAAAAAGTAGATTTTGTTTTTACATAAGTGAGTGCAAATAATAACCCGCCAATGCTTGTTAACACCAGCACTAAAGTGCTTTTAAAAAACAGATGTCCCAATGCAAACACAGTCGCATTTATACAGATTAGTAGCGAAGTCGTTTTGAACATTTCTGTATAGCGCGTAAAAAAAAATGTGCGGTATAGCAGTTCTTGAGGGTATACCGAGAAACAACTATAAATAAAAAGTAAGGTTAACCATTTTAAAGGTTGATTTAAAACCACTTGAAACAATGCTTCGCGTTCTATAAAAAACACATAACTGCTGGTACCTATCGCAATTATAATGAGTTTAGCTGCGGTTTGTTTCCAAAATAAATTCCAATCGAGCGCTTGTTTTAGTTTTAAAGAGACGCCTTCTACGCGTATCAATACAAACAGAACATATACAAAACCTAAAACCCCAATACCTGCTTTTAAAAATAACGAATAAGGAAATGCATAACTTAAGGGAATCAACACAAACAAACTAAAAAATTCAATGTACTTGTAAATGTTGGGTGTCCTCATTATTTTACTATACTTATCATTTATTTATAAAATATCATATGCCTTTTAGACGTTCCCATAAATCACGGAGCGCCAATTTAAAGTCGTCCATCTTAGGTTTAAAAGGCTGCATATCTAATGCCCCCTTAGTTGTATACAATTCTAAAGAAAACACAGAAGTATTATCGTCATCTTTATCAAGTATTGGATACCGCAAATCGTTATAACGATAGGTGTTCGCTCCTGTTTTATGTATCGTATAATACTGGTTACTAAACCACGACAGATCGTCTATCACTTTAAAATCTGCTCCAGTTATCGCTCTTTCTTTAGGCAATTCTACAAAACCTTGAAAGCGATTTTTGGTATCAAACAACGAATAATCTGCGGCGTAATACTTTGTTTCTGTTTCCACAATACCATACCATAAAATAGTGTTTAAAATGGTGGGCTGTGTACTAAAACGCGTATACGGTATTGCTTTTTCATTTAATGTTTTTTTAAATAAGCTGTCCATATAAAACTTATTCCCTACAGTAAGTAACATGTAAAAAGAACTAAGTCCCAATCCTAATTTTAACCATAAACGCCGTTTTGGTGCATAACGTTTAAAACACATTACCACAAGCATACAGATTAAAAAAGGCACCGTATATATAGGATCTGCAACCGCGATAGTGTTAAAAGCCACTCGGTAATTAAAAAAAGGCGCAAACAACTGGGTGCCATAAGGTGTAAAGCAATCTAATAAAGGATGGGTAAATAAGGCTAAAAACCAAAGCCAAAGCCAATTTTTTCGTGTGGTTTGTTGCAAGCGTGTGCCTGTATTATATAATTTGTAGGACACCATACCTAAGACAAAGGCTGCCAGTATTGAAAAAACTATAGAATGCATAATACCTCTATGAAATAACATTGCTTCTATTTCATTGTCGTAAATCCAACTGCCTACAAGTACATCTAAATCGGGTATTGTACCACCAATGGCCCCAAAAAGTAACGCCTTATTCCCTATTTTTTTTCCTAGTACAGCTTCTCCGCAAGCAGCACCTAAAATAATTTGAGTGAGTGAATCCATATGACATGGATAAAAATACAATTAAAGTTGAAAGTAATGCTATTTCTTATTTAGAATTTAACATGGGATTTAACTATTATTGCCTTAGAAGATTTAAATGAAAGACAGCGGGGTATTACTATTTCAAAAAGCATTTTTAGACCCCATTTAAATTTAAGCTTTAGAAGCTTCTAATAAAAATTTGTAGTGACTAATTTTTTCAGTAGCCTTAATAATTTGTTCTTCTACGGTCGTCTTTAAACTAAAAAGCTCTCTAAAATACTGATTTATAGACGTTTTTTCTGTACTATTTTCCATGAACTGTACATACTCCAACGTTCTTAAACTTATGTTTAATACCGTATTGTATTTATCCAATTTTAACCGAAGCGATGTTGTTTCAAAATTAGCATCCTCAGATAATGTATCGCCTTGAGCTGTTACCTTAACTAACTCTGGTTGCAATCTATTACTATACATCTCACGTTTAGACACTTGTTTTAACGAGGGTTTTAAACTATTGTATACAGAAAGGAGAAGCGTATTACAAAATGTTACTGAGGGATATAAATTTTTCATATGGTTGTATTGATAAAAGTAATGGATCTAATCTCCTAATCTGTCGTAATATAACCGATGTATTACATTTTTTATTCAACTTTTTTATCTCTATAAGTAAGACCCCTAATATTTTAAGAAGTCACATTGAAATACATCTTAAATTAAAGATTATCAAATTACTAGTAAATTTAAAACGAAACTTTGGTATAATTTACAGATTATTGTAACATTACTTCTTAAACTAAGAATGATGACAACGAAACCTGATCCCTTTGTTTCCAAAAAAGAATTAAGCCTTACTCAAGCCTTACTTCCTGTAGGTTTATTGATGCTTCTACTGGCCTACAATATTATTTATGCAGAGGGGGAACTTATAGGAACTTATTCTAACCAAATACTATTATTAGTAGGTGCAAGCATAGCCGTTGGTATTGGTTTTTTGAAAAAAGTAAGATGGCAAGATATTCTAGCCGAGATATGGGACAATCTAAAAAGTGTTTTTAGTCCTATTCTCATTTTGTTTTTAGTAGGTGCTTTGGCTGGCACATGGCTTGTAAGCGGTATTATTCCTGCTATGGTCTATTATGGGCTACAGGTATTAAGTCCTGCTGTTTTTTTACCTGCTTGTGTTGTAATTGCTGCGATTATTTCTATTGCCACAGGAAGTTCATGGACCACCTCTGCTACCGTTGGTATAGCTTTGGTAGGTATAGGCACGGCATTAAACATTGCTCCTGGCATGATTGCGGGTGCGGTAATTTCTGGAGCTTACTTTGGAGATAAAATGTCCCCTTTAAGTGATACTACAAACCTAGCGCCTGCTATGGCAGGTACAGACCTTTTTACGCATATTCGTTACATGAGTATTACCACAACACCTACTATTATCATTACACTTATAGTATTTACAATTCTAAGCAGTACTTTAGATACCTCTGGACAGGCCGATGTGAGCCTGCTCTCTACAACATTACTTGAAACATTTCATATCACGCCGCTACTATTCATAGTGCCTTTAACCGTTATCGCACTTATTTTGTTAAAAACAAAACCACTTATCGCCCTTGGCACTGGTATTATTTTAGCTGCTATTTTCTCATTAATTTTTCAAAACGAGCTGCTCAAAACTTTAGGACCTTCAAAATTTACAGTTCTTTTAAACGCTATAGTTTCAGATACACAAATTACAACTGCAGTACCATTGCTTACAGAATTGTTTTCGTCTGGAGGGATGAAAGGCATGCTTTGGACTGTATACCTTATTATATGTGCCATGGTATTTGGCGGTGCTATGGAAGGTATAGGTGCGCTTACAAAACTTACCAGCACTCTATTAACTGTAGCCAGTTCTATTTTTGGTCTTTTTGCCAGTACCGTATTAAGCTGTTTGGGTTTAAATCTCATCACCTCAGACCAGTACCTTTCTATTGTGATTCCTGGAAAGATGTTTAAAAATGCATACCGTGATAAAGGACTCGCTCCAGAAAATTTAAGTCGTACATTAGAAGATTCTGGTACGGTTACCTCTGTTCTTATACCTTGGAATACATGTGGCGCCTATCAATCTAGTGTTTTAGGTGTTAGCGTTAGCGCTTATTTTATATACGCTATTTTTAATTGGTTAAGTCCATTCACAACACTCTTATTTGCAGCCTTAGCACTTAAAATAAAAATGCTTAAAACACACAAAACAGTTCCAAAAGCATCGGCATCATCATCTTAAACTCTAAAAAAACTTAAGTTTAAAATAATTGTCGTTTTTATGATCTCGTTTTATGACTTCAAAAACACATCTGTTTTTAGAGCATTCACACGTTTTATTAATTTGATATTTAGCAGCTTATTTTTTTATGACATTCTAAAAAACTAAAACCTCTTTTTTTAGTGATACGCAATTACTATCACTTCATAAGAATTAATAATTGCTATCTATTTCAACATGCGAATACATCAACTAGTTTTGCAGCAGAATTCAATTTAAACAAAAACTAAAAACATATTACTATGGCATTTGTAGGTAAAAAATTTCCAGATTTAAATGTAGACGCAATGAACGATTTGGGTGATACTTTTAAATTAAATGTACTTGAAGAAGCAATAAACAATAAGAAGAAAGTCGTTTTATTTTGGTACCCAAAAGATTTTACATTTGTATGTCCTACAGAATTACACGCATTTCAAGCTGCTTTAGGTGAATTTGAAAAAAGAAATACAGTTATAATTGGCGCATCTTGTGACACACCAGAAGTACACTTTGCATGGTTAAACACCGAAAAAGACAATGGTGGTATTGAAGGTGTAACGTACCCTATATTGGCAGATTCTAACAGAAATTTAGCATCAACATTAGGCATTTTAGATATAACTAACGAAACTTATAACGAAGACAGCGGAATCGTTACTGTTGAAGGTGACAATGTTACGTACAGAGCAACTTATATTATTGATGAAGAAGGTGTTGTACAACACGAAAGTATCAACAACATGCCATTAGGTAGAAATGTACAAGAATACATTCGTTTGGTAGATGCTTTAACGCATGTACAAGAAAAAGGAGAAGTATGTCCAGCAAACTGGGAAGAAGGTAAATCTGCTATGAATGCCAATAGAGATGGTGTTGCTGAATATTTAGCTGCTAACGTTAACTAAACAGTCCATTTTTAATACTTATGCACCGTGCTTTAATAAAGCAGTAGTGTGTTTCTAAGTGTAACCCTTAAAATTAGTACTTATGGTAAAAGAATTAGACCAAGATAACTTACAAAACGTTATCGCAGAACATAAAACTGTAGTTGTTCAATACTCGGCAACTTGGTGTGGTAATTGTCGCATCATGAAGCCTAAGGTTAAAAAATTAGCTTCAGAACTTGAAGACATCACCTTTGTTATAGCTGATGCCGAAAAATTTCCTGAATCTAGAAAATTAGCTACAGTAGATAATTTACCAACCTTTGCTACTTTTAAAAATGGCGAATTTATTAACCAAGTTCAAACCAATAAGTTTGATGTTTTAAAAGACCTCGTTAATGAAGTTACCAGTAATTAAACACTTAACAAATTTTATAGAAGCCAACGACGAAGATTTCGTTGTTGAAACTATTGAAACATTAGAAGCCTTAACAGAAGTTCCTTCCTTGAAAGACGAAGAACTGGATGTGATGGGAGAACTAATTTCAAACTTATATGGCGCCCTTGAAGTTCATAAAATGACTGTAAATGGTACGCCAAAAAAGGAAGCCTTAAATACGTTCATGCAACGTGTTATGGGTTCTATAGATTCTTAAATTGAAAAAGAAGAATTGATTATTAGCGAAGAACCACCTTGTAATGAGGTGGTTTTTTTTGTATGTAGTAAACCATATCAACACGTTATAAGTTTTTTTAGAGACGATTTGCAATACCTACATTAACTTTTACTAGATTCTCACTTTCTATAAATTCGAGATATAAACATTCTTTTTTTGAGGATCTACCGTGATATTCTGTCCTATTACTACCCGTAGTATTCCTCCAACTCCATGCACCACAAAATACCTTTCCTCTATTTATTTTAAATCCTTTTTTTTTGAGTCTTGATAAAGTAATTGAAATGAGTTTGTCTATTTGCTGTTTACTATCATATTCGACAGTCATATCCCTAATGCCATGTGGGTTATCTGAAGAGGATGTATATATTACAGAACTATTAGGTTTAATTATAGGAATCTCTAAGATACTCGTATTCTTAAATACGCCTTGCCACTCTAAATCGCTTTTTTTAAGGAGATATATTTCATTTCTATAGATATTAGAATGTAAGTGAGAGCAGCCTGTTGTTAATAGGAATATAGATACTCTAACAGCAACTAATGTCATGCAAGCTTTTACTCTATCCATTTTTTTAGCTAATGACAACAGTTCTATATATCTATGCCTTTTTAAATCTATTTTATCCACTTTTATAGATTAAACAAATTTGAAAAGACTAGAAATACTAGTATTAAAATAGTTTTTGGTATTGTATGTAACATCACATATAAAGACAGTTGAGATTTAGTATACACAGATTTTTTCTAAACGCAATTAAAAAGCTACAAAAACACCGTTCTTACTTAAGCATAGACTGTGTTATTTATAAAAATTGTTAAGGGTTTGGGCTTAGCGTTTTTTTACTCTTAGTTTTTCAACCTCTGCAATAGAAAGTCCTGTTGATAAGGCTATTGTTGGGTTATCGACACCATTGCGCTTCAATTCTTTCGCTATTTCTACGGTTTTCTTCCTATTGGCAATAGCTGTAGCTTCTTTTTTAAACCGCTGCTCTAACACATATTTAGGAACATACTTTGTGCTTTTTTTCAATTCGTCTAACAGCCCCGTATCGGCAAAACTTAAATAACTTTTATCAGATATAATCAAGTGGTCAAGAACTTGAGTGTCTACAATAATTCCAACTTGAATTAATCGGTCTGAGATGTCCTTATCGCCTTCAGAAGGCCTTAATTCGCCACTTGGGTGGTTATGACACAAAATTATCTTTACAGCCCTTTTTTGCAATGCAAAGCTAAAGACTTCCATTGGCTCTGCAAATGTTTTATTAACTGTTCCTAGACTTATCAATTCAATAAAAAGAATGCGGTTATTGTTCTCCAATCCAATAACCCAAAAATGCTCTCTGTTTTGGTCTATTTTGTTTTCTCGAAGCAATATTTTTTGCATAATGCCATAAATATCATCGGAATTCAAAATCTTAATCTTTTCGTCTTCTGTCAATTTAATATCCATAACGTAAATGTAAGATTTTTTTAAAATTGAAGTCCTGCTAAAAATAGCATTTTTTACTTTGCTTGTATTTAAGTGCGATATACGACATATCTTTTTCGTTTATAAACTATTCCATTGGCTTATTTTTAGATAAATATGGTCTTAATAGTTTTAAACAAACTATTAAATTTAAGGGTTCAAAAAATCAATTTTCAAGATTCTCTAATTATATAACTAAATATAGTTCTCTATATCCTGTTTAGTGCGCAAACCATTACTAATCTCTTTTACTTCCAGAATTGCCACCACTGCTTATTGTTTTCTGTAGCCCTTTTATTTGGTCTATTTTTTATGGGTTCAACATCATCGCTAACCTTATCCGCTTCAATTTCAACAAATTCTTCTTTTATATAGTCCACTATAGAACTTGCTGTATTAGGATTATTCGTAATATGGGCTAAGAGGTCTTCCATATTTTCATTTCCTATATGTCTAATACCAGAGTTAAAAAATGCACTTAGATTCATAATCGTTATGTCGGAAGCTTTTCGTTTTAAAGAATTCACATATTCTTGTTCAAACCCCTGCATATCTTCTAGTACACCCATTATATCCCAAAACACATGAGGTTCACTTACCGCACTGAACCTTTCTAGTACTTTAAATAAAGTAACCATTGCTTTATTTGATGTATTTGTTTTTAAAAACTTGTCATAAAGTTCATCAAAAAGGGTCCCTAAAGGTGTGAAATCTTCATTTTCAGGCCTAAAAGCTTCTATCTTCTCTAAAAGCTCTTGTTCTGTATGTTTTTTTTCAGTTCTCATTTGTAATTTCAAATTTAGATAAAAAAGCGCCGTTCTTTTTTTAACGAAATCATTAGAATTTATAGTACGCTGTTCATTTTAATTTCGGTATTAGTTATTATAAAGGTATGGCTTTAAATCTTATACTCTCCAACGCTAACTCTCAAAATTAAAAGCAGCTACTAAAGTCCCCTCTATGAAGAGGGATATAGGGGTGTGTTAGTTCGTAAGTTTAATTTATGGCATTTATAACACGCTCTTATTAGCAAACTCTATTCGTTTAAATTATCAGTCCATACTAAACTACTTTGATAGCAGAAGTACAAATACCTCATATAAAACCCTTTAAGATGAAAACCAAAGTTTTTAGAAGGCAATTCAAAGGCGTTAGAAATGTGGAATTCTTTTTATTCAGACTAACGCAAATTTTTGCTTAAACACAAGCTTCGTTCTTGAGCCTTATAAATTCCAAAACTGTAATCTAAGGACACACACAAAACATTTATAAACTAAAAAAGATTTGTCACTCAACTATAGTGACAAATCTTTTTAAATATAAGGATGCTTTTTTAGTAAAAGCTTTTTTGCATAAAAAAAGGCAAGCTACCTACATCACACTGCTACAACCGTATACCTTTGCTGCGTTCCCGCCCTGGAGGATTCTACAGGAGCTAGTTGTGTAGGACTTGCCGAGTGCAAATATACAATCTTTTAAAAGTTTCACAATGATTTTTTAAACCGATTTTAAATAAATATATTCGATGTAAAATTAGCAAATCCATGAAAATCTATAAGCAACTCATTGTCATTATTTTATTAAATACAATGATGGCCTGTGGCCCTAGTACAGAAGAAAAGAAAAACGATTTAAGCATTACAACCAATGCCAAAAAAGGCAATATTTCTAATGCAATGACCTTAGAACTCGGTTTAGAGAATAAAAAAAACTACGCGATAGACTCTGTAAACTATAAGTTAGACGGTGTTCGCATTCCTACATCCTATGCGCTCACCAATCATAAATTAGGCAAACACCCTCTAGAAGCTATTGTTTATTTAGACGGTACGCACGTAACCATTAGTTCCTCCCTCACTGTATTAAGCGCTGTGCCTCCTCAAGTTTATAACTTTAAAATTATTAATACTTATCCTCACGACATCAGTTCTTATACCCAAGGTTTAGAATTTCATAAAGGGTTACTTTATGAAAGTACAGGACAGTATAAAGCCTCTAAATTAAGACAGGTAGATCACACCACAGGTACCGTACTTAAAAACATTAATTTAGACGATGCCTATTTTGGAGAAGGGCTTACTATTATAAACGACAAAATATACCAACTTACCTGGCGCGAAGGCACGGGATTTGTGTATGATGCAAATACCTTAGAAAAGCAAAGCAGTTTTAAATACGGTAAAAGTAAAGAAGGTTGGGGCTTAACGCACAATGCAACGCATTTGTATAAAAGTGATGGTACTGAAAACATCTGGTTGCTCGATCCTAAAACATTAATTGAAACTTCAAAAATACAAGCCTATACCCATAAAGGAAAAATCACAGAGCTTAATGAAATGGAATGGATTAATGGTAAAATTTATGCAAACCGCTATCAAAAAAACGGTGTCGCCATCATTAACCCAACTAACGGCGCAATAGAAGGTGTGATTGATTTTACACCACTTAAAAACCAAGTCACACAACACAGTAAATTAGATGTTTTAAATGGTATTGCTTACAATCCAGACACAAAAACCATTTTTGTAACAGGTAAGTATTGGGATAAATTATTTGAGGTTGAAATCTTAAAATAAGCCCTAAAATAACACGGCGTTTTATACCAAAATCAGGCTTTAAAATTGTACCTTTATAGTACGATTTTAAAGCTTGTTTTTTTATGGACAATCTCGATGCTGCCAGACTTCAAATGGCATTTACACTCATGTTTCACATCGTATTTGCTTGTATTGGTATGGTGATGCCTTTCTTTATGGTTGTGGCGCATAAAAAATGGTTAAATACAAGAAACCCTACCTATTTAAAACTTACTAAATCTTGGCAAAAAGGCGTTGCTATCTTTTTTGTGACAGGTGCCGTGTCTGGTACAGCACTCTCTTTTGAATTGGGGTTACTTTGGCCAGAATTCATGAAACATGCAGGTCCTATTATAGGTATGCCGTTTTCTTTAGAAGGCGCTGCTTTTTTTGTCGAAGCAATTGCCTTAGGGTTTTATTTATACGGTTGGGATAAGATCCCTGAAAAATTCCACTGGTTTACAGGCGTTATTGTTGGGGTTTCGGGAGTCGCCTCGGGTATTTTAGTCGTCTCAGCCAATGGCTGGATGAATGCGCCTTCTGGTTTTGACTTTATTAATGGGCAATTCTCAAACATAGACCCCGTAGCTGCCCTTTTAAACCCCGCTTGGTTTACACAAGCTTTACATATGACACTAGCTGCTTTTACAGCAACAGGTTTTGCCGTAGCCGGCATCCATGCTTATCAAGTTTATAAAAAGCGACAGATCGCACTTCATCAAAAAGCGTTTAAAATTGCCATTACCTTTGCAGCTGTGGCCGCCATATTACAACCTTTAAGTGGCGACCTTTCTGCCAAGGACATTGCGAAACGACAGCCTGCTAAACTCGCAGCTATGGAGGCGCATTACGACACTGCTAAAGGTGTGCCTTTATACATAGGAGGCATTGTGAATAACGACACCCAAGAGGTTTCTTATAAACTAAAATTACCCAATGCCCTATCCTTCTTAGCGTTTGGCGATTTTAATGCCGAAGTAAAAGGATTAAACGATTTTCCTGAAGACGAACGCCCCAATGTACCTGTAGTGCATTACGCCTTTCAAATTATGGTAGGTATTGGCACACTCCTACTGCTAGTTGGTCTTTTATTTTTTGTGAGTTTGAAACGCAAAACGTGGTGGAAGAAACAACGCTTTTGGGGCCTATTCATTCTATTAGCACCACTAGGTTTCATTGCATTAGAAGCTGGTTGGGTAGTTACAGAAGTAGGCCGCCAACCATGGATTATTCACAACATTATGAAAACCAAAGACGCCGTAACTCCTGTTCCAGGTATGGTCTTTAGCTTTTACATGTATGTCGTTCTGTATACTATATTGGCTATTGCCGTAACATGGCTTATGGGAAGACAAATAAAAGCCTTAAATAACACGCAAACCTTATAATTATGCTCTACGTTGTACTTAGTTTTTTAATGGTCGCTTTATTGCTGTATGTGTTGCTTGCTGGTGCCGATTTTGGTGCTGGTATTGTAGAATTATTTTCATCGAAAGCCCACCAAGCCCTCACCAAGAAAACCATATACCGCGTTATTGGGCCTGTTTGGGAAGCCAATCACATCTGGATTATAATTATAGTTGTTATTTTATGGGTAGGCTTTCCTGAATTTTACAATATACTCGTCATTTACCTACATGTGCCCTTAACACTAGTACTTCTAGGTATTACACTAAGAGGTGTATCGTTTGTATTTAGGCATTACGATGCGTTTAAAGACCAATCCCAAATTCTCTACGACTGGATGTTTAGAATCTCCAGTTTAGTAACTCCCATTTTCCTAGGTATGACTTTTGGTGCTATGGTCTCTGGAAACATTACGCTTATAGACCCCACAAAACCGCTGTCGTTTTATGAATTGTTTATAATGCCTTGGCTCAACCCTTTTGCACTGCTTATTGGTTTCTTTTTTACTGCGTTATGTACTTTCTTAGCAACTGTGTTATTAATTGGTGAAGCCAATGCCACAGAGCGTTTGCTTTATGTTAAAAAGGCCCGAATTACAAATAGTATCGTAATTTTAGCAGGCTTTTTGGTATTGAGTTATGGCTATTTTAATGCGCATCTATTCGTTACCAAATTCTTAAAAAACCCTTATGCTATAGGAGTGGTAGGCCTGTCTGCCATTTTAATTTTTCCGTTAACCCACAGTATTAAAAAGGCAAAAAAAATTAGAAGTCGCTTTCTGGCTGGTGTACAGGTTGTTTTAATCTTGCTTTCTGCTATAATTGCGCACTTCCCCGATATATTAATAGCTTCTCATAACGAGCTGAGTATTATAAGTACAGCATCGGCTCCTAAAGTTATTAATGTACTTGGTATATCGCTACTTATTGGAGGCGCTGTAATCCTCCCTGGATTGTACCATTTGTTCAAATCTTTTAAAATGATTAAAATTTTAGAGCCTTAAGAGCCCTATTTGATGTGTTTTTAGGTCTTACGTCCTTTAAACATAAAATTTTCCCCTTATTGTAAACATGGTATTGAAGGTTTCGTTTTAACCCAGATTATGTATTGAAATATCGCTATAAGGGTATCAAATGCTATAAACACTACTAGTTTCTTAATTTCAATGTAAGTTATCACTACAGTTAAATTAAAAAACATAACACAGCGCTAGTGCTTGCAATAGCCGAAAGCCGCAATAAATTTTCTAATAACTAATTTAAATTTAAAGGTTGAAATGTTTCTGGTTACAATTAGAACCGCTTCTTTATAAAAAACCTGTTTACATATACATGCAAACAGGTTCTTTATTTTTTAGAATTTAAGACCTGATTAAAATCTCACCGATAGTTTCGCTCTCATAAAGAAAGGGGTTCCCGGAGTAAAATGAATCTCTTCTACAGGTGCCGCTTCATTAAACAAGCGACTTTCGGTTGCAAATTGGGTTTCATTCCATTCTGTATCTAATAGATTTTCAACCACTACACCTAAAGTCCAATTTTTATAATTGTAATTCAAATTAAGGTCGGTTACAAAATACCCTTCTGCTTCTATAGAATTATCTTCGTTAGCTGGACGGTCTTTTATGTAACGGTAACTTACCCCTCCAGAAAAATGACCTAAATCCTTAAAACTTAAGCCTCCTGCAGAGGTTAAATCTGGTGCTAACGGAATAAAATCTTCTCCATTAGGCGCGTCTACACTTCTTGCATAGGCATAGTTAATGTCTGTATTCGCATACAACCAGTCTGTTAACTGGTAACGCACACCAAAGTCCACTCCAAAACGCTGTGTTCTTCCGCTAGGTTCTACAATAGCCGCATCGCCCACATATACAAATTCTTGTTGCAAAAATAAACTCCATAGTGCTGCATTAATAGCCAACTTATCGGTAGGCTTAAAAATAGTCCCTAAATCGGTACTAAATGCCGTTGGTAAAATATCTTCACCACTATTAGCTGTCACAACTCTACTGTCGTTAGAGTGAAATCCAAAACCAGATTTTAAAAATAACTGTGTTTTAGGAGATGCCGCATAAATAAAGTTTAATTTTGGACTTACCAAAACTTTATCTTCACTTCTACTGTCGAAGGTATCTGATAGAAAATCGACATAATCGAACGTAAAATAATCTAAACGCACCCCTGGATTAATCGTTAATTTATTCCATTTGTACTTTAAATTGGCATACGAAAACCCATTAACTTCGTCTACATCACCAAAAGCCAAACGCTCTAACAATTCTCTTCTGTTGCGTGTTCTGGACAACTGATTATCATTTATATCGTCATAACGAAACCCAATCCCTAATTCATAATTCAACTGGGCATCGTGGTCTTCTAAATGTAATGAACGTTTGTACGCAGACTTCGCACCAATGATAGTACGGTCTTCAAATTGACGAATTTGATCTGCATTTACAGGATCTTCTAAGAAGAACGTAAAGTTTGAAAACAACTCAAAATTATATTTCGTCAAGTATGCTGAAGATTCAATATTAGAATGTTCGTCCAATTGCTTGTTATGGTTCAACCAAATGTTGGTTCTACTTGTATTTCCCCCTTCAGTATCGTCTATAGCTCCAAAACGTCCTATAATACCTTGATCTACGGCACGCTGTGGAATTTGTCCTGAGGCATCCCACTTGCTTTGAAAATGAGACAAGGCAATACTAAACTCTTGATCTTCGTAATTATTAAAATTGTAACGTCCCATAATATTAAGACGGTTAAAATTTTGAGGAGAATCAAACACTCCATCAGATAAACTCAATGCACTCGCCACATAAGCATTACTTTTTTCAGAACTGATTAATTTCAGCATACTTAATGCACGTACTGTATTAAATTGTCCTGCTTCTACAGAAATGACATTCTCATCTATTGTTTTTTTGGTTTTCACATCCACATAACCCGCTGTATTAAAGTTTCCTTTATCGGCGTAATACGACCCTTTACCAAAATCTAAATTTTCTATGGTTTCTGGAATGACAAAGTGCATGTCTGCATAGCCTTGGCCGTGTGCATGAGATACCATATTTACAGGCATACCATCTACTTCTATGGCAATATCAGTACCGTGATCGATATCAAAGCCTCTTAAAAAGATTTGCTCTGCTTTACCACCACCAGCATGCTGACCAATGATTAACCCTGGTATTTTACGTAAAATTTCCTGAGATGATTTTACAGGGCTGGTTTGTACATCTATATTTACAAAATTACTTAATGCATTCACTTTAGATACAACCAATATTTGATCTAAAGATGCTGGAGCAATACGCATACGTACTGTTATGTTACTGTCTAGGTTTGCTTCAGTAACGGTAACTTCATAGTTTTCGTAACCCAACTGGTAAAAGTAAATAATGTCTCCTAAAGAGATATCATCTAATTCGAAGTACCCCGATACATTCGTATAGGTATAAGCACCCGTTGTTTTATTATACACCCCTACATCTTGTAACGGTTTTTCATTATCGTTAGACATTACTGTACCGCTAAGATCATGCGCATAGGTTAACCCAGCACTTAACAACAGTAATAGTAGTATTATTTTCTTTAACATGATTTATTTTTTTATGACTTAGGCTCAGTAACGGCATGGGCTGTCCTGTCCTAAGTTGTTTTTCTTGAGATTATGACTTATTAATTTTTAAAATAACTTAAAATGCGCTTACACCTAAGGCATGGCATTAGTACCCTAACGGATTTGGTGGCTGTAAAATAAGATTTACATAGCCCTTATGTACCGCTTGCTGCTTGTCTAGAAATGCCTTTTGTAGTAGCTGCGCCACAAATGTATTGTCTTGATTCTGATTTTGCAATGTTCGTCGTATATGTTTATCAAGTTTAACATCTTTCGTAACAGGCACCTCATCATCGGTATTAGATGATTCCTCTCCTTTTAAAAGCGCTTCAAAAACATCTAAAATACTATGTTCATGCGTTTTATGCCTCAACAAATGCGCTGCTGAATATTGACCAAGCCCCATTTGAGCATGCGTTTCTTCCTGTACAGCAACGGTAAACTCTAATTGATGAGACCAACTATGCAACACCTCCTTTAACTCTTCGTGAATTGGATGCAGTACATAACACATTCCCATAATGAGTAGCATTATTTTAAACACAAATGGCTTAAAGCCTTTTAAACAATTAGGCTTCATGTAATAATGCTGTAATGGTGTCTTCAATACGTTTTGCATATTCGGCTATTGTTGGCAAATTAAATACCAAATGCAAAGGCATTTCTAACTCTAAAGCTTCATTTAGTCTAGAAGTTACTCTAATAGCGGCTAATGAATGACCTCCTAAAGCAATAAAATTATCATGAACTCCAATTTTCTCTATACGTAATACGGCTTTCCAAACGGCCGCTATCAAAGTTTCAATATCATTTCGCGGTGCCACATAAGACACCTCTGCCTCTATTTGCTCTAAAGTTAGACGGCTTAAGGCATTTTTATCCGTTTTACCATTTTTTGTAAGCGGCAAGACCTCTAAATACTTGAATGTTGCTGGCAACATGTACGCTGGCAATCGCTTTGCCAATTGCGCCTTAAGTACCGCTGTATTTAAGTCTTTTTCTCCGGTATAATAAGCAACCAATTGGGGTTCATCTGGTCTACTAAGAGGTGCTTCGTACCCTATCTCTGCCATAATGCGCTGCACTTCTACCTCATCTATATATTCATTAATTTCTTCTAAACTCTCATCTCTTGTTTTGTGCCCTAAACGTACATCCCAACTGTATGGAAAAGAATAGTTACTATACCCGCGTTCTTTTTTATGTACAGAAATCCCCACTTGATTGATTAAACAATTGGTAGAGCGTCCCGTATCTGTAGGTCGTACCCAACCTATAGTGTCTTCTAGGTACTTTAACATGGCCTCTAAGCTCACATCTGAATACCTGTAAAAATCGATAAATTTTACGCTTTCAAAAACAGCATCATCTTCAAACATAGATACATCCAATAAGAGTTTTACAGCATCGTCTTCTCTGTGGTATAATTTTCTAACTTCAAGAATAGTATCGTCTATTTTGGTCACATCTAAATCTTCGTCCCAAAAGAGTTCTTCGGTAAGGCGAGTTTCAAAAAACTGACCTCTAGATAAACCTGTTACGATAAATGGGATGTGACGTTCCATAGCTATTTTTGTACTTAAGGTGTAAATGGTTTTAAAACACCCATTACACACATTTTTATGACGGTGTAAGCTATCTACGAAAATTTCGTTCATGTGGTTTGTTTCGCCATAAATATGATCTACATTTAGCTGCCTGACGATACGTTCTATATTCCCTTTAGCTTGTTCTGAGATGTACCCATTATCTAAAGTAAATGCCAAAACCTTTAAGCCCATATTTACCAATTGTGCTAGAATATAGGTGCTGTCCTTACCTCCACTTAAAAGGGTTAAACAATCGTATTCTGGGCTTTCACCCTTTTTTGCGGTTAAAATGGTATGCAGTTCTTCCTCGGTTTTAAAATAATTCTGAGCTTTATCTTTATACCCCTCAAACGCATTACAAAGATTACAAACCCCTTTGGCATCAAAATCGGTTTGCGGGTAATTAGAAGGCAAACCACAGGTTACACAATTAAAGGCTTCTGTAGGAATGGTTTCTGTCTTTTCTGGCGTCGTTAATACAACCGCGCAATGGGCTATACCATCCAATGCCGACATATTGGCTTCTATTTCTGGCAACTCAATACGATAGCCTCTTAATTTAACCTGCTCATCTGTTCGTCCTAAATACTCAAATACGCCAGCGCTATTTTGTCGTACAAGATCGCCTGTTTTGTACATTTTAGACCCTGTAACAAAGGGATTGTTTAAAAATTTAGCAGCAGTAGCCGTTTCGAGATTTAAATACCCTTCTGCCAAACTAGAACCGCTAATGTACAATTCACCTACAACACCTTGAGGCACTCTATTCTGGTAAGCATCTAAAACATAAGCCTGCATATGTGGCACTGGTAGCCCAATAGGAATAGAACCTTGGGTATGAATTTCGGGTTGAAACGTACTTACAATACAGCCTACTGTGGCTTCTGTAGGCCCATACTCATTATAAATGGTAACAGCTGTACCCAATGTCGCTTTGATCCCCTGTCCTAAACTAGCTTTAAAATCTTCACCACCTACAATAATTGTTCTTATACTGGAATCTTGAAACTGATGGTCTTTTAAAAGCGTTAAATGCGATGGTGTTACCTTTATAGTATCTGCTTTATTATCCTTTACAGCATCTAATAACGCGGCATCCCATCCAGAGGCATCTTCTTCATAAATAAGCATTCTACCACCGCTAACTAAAGGTACAAATGTAGAGGTAATAGTTAAATCGAAACCAATCGCAGTACACAATGCAAAACTGGACGTTTTCCCAAACCCGTAATGGGTTTGCGCCCAAAATATGTAATTAGACAGGGCTTTATTAGAAATTAACACGCCTTTGGGTTGCCCCGTCGACCCCGAAGTGTATAATACATAAGCCAAATCTGACGGCTTAACATTGGTATGAAACATCGTTTCTGGTTGGCTTGCTAAAGTTGCCTTTAGTGCTTGTACATTTACAACAGAAGCCAAATGTGTAGGAAAGCCTTCAAGCAAACGGTCTTCTACAATGGCAAATGCACTTTTTGAGTCTTCTAAAATAAACGCTATACGGTCTTTAGGCTGATTGGAAGCTATAGGAATAAAGGTGCCTCCAATTTTTAAAACTGCTAAAACGCTTACGATATAATTCGAATTTCTATAACTGTGTATCGCTACAGAAGCACCAGGTTTAGCACCTTGCTGTACAAGGTAATACGCCAATTGGTTCGCTTTTCTATTTAAGCCCCTGTAGGTTAGGGTTTCTGTGTTATACTGCAACGCAATAGCATTGGGTGTTTGTTGCACCTGTGCTTCAAAAGCGTCTAAAACAGTGCCTTTTTTAGATATTCCTTCTGTGACCTGTAAAGGTGACATGGCTGCTGTTTCAACATCTGATACCATAGAAAACTGCCCTATAGACTGTGTTCGGTCTAAAATAAATGCATCAATAGTCTGTAACATATGAGAGGTAACCGCCTCATATTGCTGTTCAGGAAACACCTCTGCATTAAGATCTAACAGTAATGCTATCTCTCCAGAATCGTCCATGTCGTACACATGGCATCTTAGCGCATGTCCAAGATCTACATGTTCTGGGTGCAGCCATTCTGAAGCGACCTTTACCCCATCAAAACCAGAAAACTTTGCAGTGATATAATTTAAAATAACATTGTAACTTTTACTTAAATCTGCTGAAGACGCTCCTGCTTGTGCATGGCGTAAATAAGTATTGGTTTCTACTTTTACGGCTTGGTAAACATCTAAAAACGATGCTTCTGCATTCAAATCGGCTACTAAAGGAAAAAACTCTACAAATAAGCCCGGTGTAGCTTTTAAAGCTTTTGTTGGTCTATTATGAGAAGGCGTGCCTATCGCTAATGTGTTTTGCCCACTTACTCTATATATGTATGTAAAAAGTAGTGTCGCAAATATGTTGAATAAGGTAAGGTCTTCTGTCCAGCATCGTATATCCGCTTGCTGGGCTATAGTTCTAAGCTGTTGGGAACGTTCTGCCCCCAAATCTAAGTACAAACGTTTAGCTGCTGTACTTTCATTTTTACTCACACGACCATACAATTTAGGACGTTCAATCGCCTTAACTTTGTCCTTCCAGTAGGTTTGAATGGGCTTTACAGCTTCTGAACTGCGAAACGTCTGTTCTTGTTTGAGATAATCTGCAAATTGAGGCAAGGCTGCTATGGTCTCTAAAGTATCCGTTTTCAACGCAGTATACAAACGGCTCATACGCTCTAAAAGTAATGTAGAAGTTGTGGCGTCTGTGGCAATATGATGGACATTAAAAAACCAAATAAAATCGGCTTCTCCTAACTTTAACAAAGCACTGTCGAATACACCTTCTTCTAAATTAAAATTAATTTTACTACGTGCACTAAGCCAGTCCTGTAGTTCTAAAGGCGGCATAGTTTCTACCGCAATATATTCCATGGTATATGCAAAAGGGGCACGTATGTTTTGATAAGGCACACCATCTACTGCACCATATACGGTTCGCAAGACATCTGCCTCATTTAAAAGGGCTTGAAAAGCGGTGTTAAAGCAATCCACATCAATAGCACCTTTAATGCTAAAAGCATGTGCCATATTGTATAAGGGCACGTTAGGACTTAATTGCTGGCCCATCCAAATGGAGAGCTGGCTTTTTGAGAGTGTTGTTGTGTTCATGGTATTTAAATAGCTAGTATTTAGATTCTAAATAAGTACAAATGTGTGCTACTGTCATAAAATTATCTATGGTCATGTCTTCTGGCGGAATGCTTAAATTTGCCTTCGTTTCTATAAACTGAATGAGGCGCATCATGCCCAGAGAATCTACGAGGCCACTCCCCAACAAATCGTCCTGTGCTTCTATTTGGTCTTCTTCTAAACCTTCTGAAACTTCTGTTTGTAAATAATATAAAATTTCATTTTTCATCTTTTCAATATGTTTTTTTAGTGGTTATACTCTAACGTTAGCGCTTTAAAAGCACTATACCCTATAGCGTACCGTTTATAATAATGTTTCAATTTGCTTTCTGTCTATCTTTCCAGAACTAGTTCTAGGAAAAGAAGACTGTATTGTAATGCTGTTAGGCACTGCATAACTTGGTAAATGCGCCCTGCAATGGGCGTCTAAAACCTTTACATTACAATCTGTATCTAAAATCACAGCAGCCTCTAATCTAGAGACGTCCGTATCGGTTTCTATAAGAACTACTGCGGCCTCTAAAACGGCATCATGAGCCAACAGTACCGTTTCTATGGCATCTATTTCTATTCTAAAGCCTCTGAGCTTGATTTGCCGATCTTGCCGACCTAAAAACAAAAGTTCGTTAGCCGCATTAAGCCTCACAACATCGCCTGTTCTGTAATACACCTGCTCGTAACCGGGCACAATTGTTTCTTTATACAAGGCAGCTTCCGTCAACGCTTTATTATTCCAATAGCCCTTCATTAGTGTTGCAGAGCGTACCACTAAAAGCCCTTCTTCGCCTTTAGCGACAGCCTTATCGTTGGCATCTAATATTTTAAATTCAGTATTCCCCCAAGTCGTTCCAATAGGAATAGGCGCATCTGTTTCTGGAGGCGTTGTAAGGTTATAATAGGTACATTGGTTCAATTCTGTAGGGCCATAGATATTACTAAACACAGCTTGTGGCCATACTTGCATTAAAGCTCTAAGCTGTTTGGTTGCAAACACCTCCCCTGCAAACAATACCCATCGTAAGCTTGAAAAATCCTTGTATTGAATACCGCCTTTATGTAGCAATTCTATAAGCAGTAATGGTACAGAATACCAAATGCTCACCTGTTCTTTTGCTACCAATTCAGACAAGCTTAAAGGAAATTTTAAATGTGCATCTGGAATGATAATAGTTGTTGCTGCCGCTAAAGGCGCGGCACAATAACCTAGTAACGATACGTCAAAATGTATGGGTGCTGAATTTGCTATAATATCCTCTGGTTGCAACTGGTAACCTTTAGCGACCAAAGCCGCAAAAGCCAAACCACTTGCATGGGTGTGCATGATGCCTTTAGGCGTACCTGTACTACCAGAAGTGTACAGAATATAAGCCAAATCGTCTGCTACTATAGCAACAGGAGTAGCAACATACGGTGTTGTGCTAAAAACAGCATCCCAAGTTAGGGTTTTAAGCCCTTCTACGGCACCACTACCAATTACGGTTTCCAAATCTAGGTGCTGTGTTACCAACGTTTTAATTTTTTTTGTGTGTTGTTCGGTTGTCACCACATGCTTAATACCACAATCTTTCACCACAAAAGCCATACGTGCATTGGGTAAAAAAGGATCTATAGGCACATAAACAGCTCCTGCTTTCAAAATACCATAAATGGCTATTGCTGTATCTAAACATCTGTGCATTAAAATGCCCACACGATCGCCTTTACGTACCCCTTGCCCTATAAGACAAGCGGCAAGTTGATTCGTCTTTTCTTCTAATTCTGAAAATGTTACAGTCGCCTCCCAACATTTAAATGCTGTTTTATGAGGGTATTTCTTGGCGGCATGCCCTATAATTTGCGCTAAATTGTACAGTGGTGCTTCCATAAGTTTTAGAGTCCTAATAATTTTGAAATGATATTTCGTTGTATGTCTGATGTGCCTGCGTAAATCGCACTACCTACAGCATCCCTAAGGTCTCGCTCTACCTCGTTTTCAACCAAATACCCCATACCACCATGGTTGCGTACATGATCTAAACTAGAACTGATGTAACTTTCTGTGAGTTGTAATTTTAAAAGCGCCGCTTCTAACATAGCGGGTTTATCTTGCCCTTTTAACCAAGCCGTTTGGTACAGCAATAAGCGAGAGGTTTCTATGCGCAATTTCATATCAGCTATTCTATTAGAAACCGATTGAAATTCACCAATAGGCTTCCCGTATTGCTTACGTGTTTTCACATACGTAATAGAACTATCTAATTGACGTGCCATAGCCCCTAGTTGCGTCGCTAAAATGCTACAACGGTCATGTTCTAAAGAATGGTTGGTAATGCTCCAGCCAGCACCTTCTTTTCCTAAAAGCTGTGCCTCTGGCACAAAACAATCTTTAAAGTGTAAATCTCCAATAGGAACAGAACGCAAGCCCATTTTTTCTTTATTGGTACTACGAGATACACCAGGACTATCAAGCGCGACTAAAAACGCACTGATCCCCCATTTTTTCACCTTGGGATTGGTAGATGCGAATACTAATGCAACATCTGCAATAGGGCCTAAGGTGATAAAACATTTAGAACCATTTAAAAGATACCCACCTTCTACTTTTGTAGCAGTGGTTTTCATGCTAAATACATCCGATCCTGCCTCAGGCTCGCTTAAAGCATGACAGGCAATCAATGCTCCCGATGCCATTTTAGGTAAAAATTTTTCTTTTTGGGCTACTGTACCAAATGTAACGATCGGGATGTGTACCGTCCACATTTGTACTCCAAGGGCTAATAGTAACCCATTGTCGCGACACCCATAACCTAAACTTTCCATAGCCATGACAGCTGTAAGTAAATCTATAGATTCTGAACTGCCTCCATAAGCTTTAGGTATGGTAAGCCCTTGTACTCCAAATGCCGCGCATTTCAACCATTCTGCTTTAGAAAATATACTGTTTTTATCTTTTTCTAAAACAGAACTGTTTAGCGCTTCCTGTGCAAATGCGGTAAATGCAGCTTTTAGCTCTTGTTGCTTAGTACTTATCGAAAACTCCAATATGTTGTTTTATTTAATGCCTCTGCGCATTCCAAAAATGAATGTACAGAAGGGCTTGTTGTGAAATTATTTTAAACTGCAATACACGTTTGCCAACTTTCAACTTAAAAGACATAGAGGTGTTTTTCATTTCCTCCAAAATTCATTTTAGCAACTATGTCTTATTTAAATCGCATATGGCATTATGTGTTCTTGCCTTATCGGTGTGTTGTCCTTTTAAATCCTATCGAAGTCTTTGTAGATTGGTAGACACTGTTGTAAATTTTGAGAGATTTCATTGTGTGTGTGTTTTTGTTGTTATGTGACCACAAAGAAAGCCTGATTCTAGAGCTATATCAATTAAAACCTCCTGAAACGGAAATATAAGCCCTAAAAAGGAATACGCTAAAGCGCTGATATTACTGGGGTTCTCTACTGTTACCGTACGTTTACAGGACATCTATTGCTCTAGACACGTTTCTTGATATACACTAGATATTATGAAGATTAAAACCTGAATTTTGACCGCTATGACGCTTTTTTAAGCCATGAATAACTCTTAAAAATGATACTTACTAAACCCCTAAAACCTCCTTTATAGGATTAACATATTTTACAAAACAGATGTTCTGTCATTTTAAAAAAAGCACATTTCAACACCATTAAAAGAGATGTCGTAACTGCAAAATAGTCGTATTGCTATACTTCTCAATTAGGCTTCAAATACCATCAAAAATGATCCTATTGTTAATACCAAATCGGTTTTAATTGTCCTTAGATGATATCCCATTGGGATGAAAACACAACCATTGTCGTACCACTTCTTTCACTTAAGCTCTCATGTCTTTTTAATATCAGGCCTTCTTTAAACCTATGTTTTTTTATAGATTTACGATATAACAAGATGTAGCCACGGCACAAACCAATCTAAAGCACTCATAGCATGACAACTACACATCTTAATCCTTACTATAAATGTGTTTTATAATAGGCACATCTCATAGCATTTTATACACTTTATCGAAAAAAACACGCATCCTAACAAATTATTATACTTTGGTGTTAGTATTCGCTATACTTTTAGACTAAGTAATTCATTTCCTCCTCATAATATAGATTTCTTGTTCATTACACTGCGTAACACACGTAGGTAATCTTTTCTCAAGAAAACTTCAACACAACAAAAAAATTTGACGTTTAAATCCTTAGGATTTATGTCAAAAAGATCAATTTATCTGTTATGAGAAAATTACTATTTGCCTTATTAGTATTGGCTACTGCATTAGGATATGCACATGCCCCCAACCAAAGCTATGTCTTTTTAAGAATTTATGAAACTAACGGCATTGAAGGTCATTATGAAATCAATATTAAAGAAATCAATACCATCTTTAATTTAGACCTTCCAAAAGACGCCACTTTAGAAACCATTACACCATACAAGTCACTTTTAGAAGCTTATGTGTTAAAAAATGCTGCTTTTAAATCAGAATTAGGTGCACACCAAATCCATTTCGATAAAATGGGTATTTTACCCATCAGCTCTGGAAACTATGTACAGCTGTACTTTAAACTGGAGCAACTCAAAACCATACCAGACCACCTTGATGTTTTTTACAATATTGGATTTAATGAAGATCCAGACCATAAAGGGTTCTTAATTATGGAATACAATTGGAAAGCAGGATTGATAAATAATGAAGCTAATATTGCTTTAGATTTTTCGCCCGATGCTCCTAATGACCGCCTTAATTTAAGTGAATCGACTGTATTTACTGGTTTTATAGCCATGATAAAGCAAGGCGTTTGGCATATTTGGATTGGTATAGACCACATTCTCTTTTTATTAGCATTGATACTACCCGCCGTAGTGAAACGAAAAAATGACAGTATTTTTGGATGGACACCTGTTATGAATTTTAAAACCGCTTTTCTATTTATCATAAAAGTGGTTAGCTTTTTTACAATAGCCCATACCATTACATTAACCTTAGCAGCACTGCAACTCATAAACCTACCTTCCCAAGTGGTAGAGTCTATCATTGCATTCTCTATTGGTTTAGCAGCCTACCACAATATAAAACCCATCTTTAAAATGAAAGATTGGACTATTGCCTTTATTTTCGGGCTATTTCACGGTTTTGGTTTTGCAAGTGTCTTAAGCGATTTGGGCCTAACTAGCGAATTCTTATCGCTGTCCTTACTCGGTTTTAATATTGGTGTAGAATTGGGACAATTGGCTATAATAGCTGCCATTTTCCCTATACTCTATCTTATACGCCAGCATAAACTGTATCCTAAACTCTTAGTGTACATGTCTGTCCTGTTAATTATTATCTCCTTGTACTGGTGTATCGAACGTGCTTTTGATATCAACTTAAAAATAGGCGATTACATCACTATGGCCGCTTATGAAACGGCTAAATTTTTAGGCTTAAAATAACAGTAACCTCTAATACATTATATTTTGAAAACAGATCTAACTAAAGGAGGTTTACTCAGTAGGTGGAAGAACAGAACAAAAACTGTTGTAACGTCTAATGCCATAGTAAAAGTACCTGAAACCACTGCGTTACCTTTAACGCACCAACAAAAAAGTTTATGGTTTTTACAACAGCTCTATCCTGATAATCCATTTTATAACCTTTCAGAATACCTCATCTTAAACGGACAATTAGATATAGCGCATCTTACATTAAGCTTAAAACATCTATTTGATACCCATCGCATCTTTAAATCGTACTATCCAGAAGTTGATGGCAAGCCGCTATTTCAAATAGATGAAAGTCTGGCGTTTCAACTAGAGCATGTCGATTTTAGCCATTTGCCACTTGAAAAAGCACGACAAGCAACAAACACAGCCTTAGACGAAGCGGCACATACGGCCTTTAATTTAAACGAAGCGCCGTTATACCGTATCACCTTATACACATTAAGTCCTACCCGTCATGTGCTTTTTTTTAAGCTGCACCACATTATTACAGACCAATGGTCCATGCAACATTTAAAAACGACCATTGCCAGACAGTATGCAGCACTTATAAAAGGAGAGGCCTTACCCCCTTCCTCTAAAGCCGCTATAAACTATATGGATTTTGCCTATTGGCAACAGCAGCAAAATTATAGTAAAGCACTAGAATATTGGAAAACGCAGTTCGCAGAACTACCACCTCAGCTCAATTTGCCAAAAGACAAGGTAAGACCAAACCTTCCCAACTATAAAGGGAACACCATAAGTTTGGACATCCCCCAGCCCATAGCCCATGCAGCTTTAGATTTAGCAAAAACGCTACACACCACACCTTTTGTGCTATTCCTGTCCGCCTACTATATCATGCTCTACAATTTTTCTAGACAAGACGAAATTGTTGTAGGCACACCTGTTTCTAATAGGTCTCAAAACAGCTTAGAAGACGTATTCGGTTTATGTATCGATACCATGGCTTTAAAAGCAAATATTGATCCTAATAGCACTATTTCTGCTTTTATTACCTCAATTAACAGCCTTTTTTCTAAAGCCTTAGAACATAAAGAATTGCCTTTCGATGTCCTCGTTAAGGCTTTACACATAGAACGCACAACAACGGCAAACCCGCTGTTCCAAGCCATGTTTGTTTATAACAGTTCTGGAGAAACCCCAGATTTTGGAACCGATTTGCAAGTAATAACCCCAACAGCATATACCGCTAAAGTATCTAAATTCGATCTTACCCTATTTGTCTCTGAACATCAAGGACAGCTCACTGTGGCTTTAGAGTATGCTACTGCACTTTTTAATGAAGACACTATAACGCGATTTCAAGATTACTTTGTAGAAACTCTAGATTTTATAGGTAAACACCAAAATGCTGAAATCGCTAAAATTCCAGTACATACAGCTGCTGACACGACTTTAATTGCAACGGCACCAACAGAAACACATGAATTCTCTACCTATCATGGCATCCATGAACGTATTGCCCAAATTGCTGCAACAACACCTTTGCAAACAGCTGTAGCTTTTGGAACAGCGCATATCGATTACACAACCTTAAACACACGTGCCAATGCCGTTGCCCTATCTTTAATGCACGCTGCTCCTATAGGCAAAATAGTCGGTTTGTGTCTCGAACGGTCTATAGATATGATTGTAGGTCTTTTAGGCATTCTTAAGGCAGGTTATGCCTATCTGCCTATAGATCCCGATTACCCCAAAGCACATATGGAATATATTTTAGAAGATGCTAAAGTAGATACCATTGTCACCCAAACCACATTTCGTAGTCAATTTAAACTTTTAAATAAGACCACGGTTAGTGTAGACCAAAGTACACTTAGTACCGACGCTATCGTATTACCCGAAGTCAAGCCCAACGATTTAGCCTATGTAATTTACACCTCTGGGAGCACGGGGCAACCTAAGGGCGTTCCTATTAGCCACAAAAACATCATCCAATCGACCGCAGGGCGTCTCACTTTTTATGAACACATGCCTAAGGCCTTTTTACTAATGTCGTCTATTGCCTTCGACAGTTCTAAAGCAGGACTATTTTGGACCTTATGTACAGGGGGGAAACTTGTGGTTACTCCCAAACGTATAGAACAAGATCTTGAGCAAATCGCAGATACCATTGCCACTCATAAGATTACGCATACCTTAATGCTGCCTAGCCTCTATGCTGTTATTTTAGAACACATCTCCCCCTCTAAACTACAAACACTTCAAACCGTTATGGTCGCAGGAGAACGTTGTAGTGTTCCCTTATGTCAAAAGCATTTTGAAATCTTACCACAAACAGCCCTATATAACGAATACGGCCCCACAGAAGCTTCTGTATGGTGCATAGCGCATAAAGTAAGTCTTAAAACACTAATAAATGCCACACAAATTCCTATAGGTACCCCCGTAGCGCAGGCCAGCATACATCTTTTAGACACCAATGGTCATCCAGTGCCTGTAGGAGTGTCTGGAGAGATATACATTGGTGGCGATACGCTTTCTAAAGGCTATTTAAACCATCCTGAATTAACACAAAAAGCATTTATCCACCCAGTATTTGCACCACATACCACCTTATATAAAACGGGAGATTTGGCACGGTATAATACCAATGGTGCTATTGAATTTTTAGGACGCAAAGATCAGCAAATTAAAATTAGAGGCTACCGTGTAGAAATAGATGCAATTACAGCCACGCTTACTAAAAGTAGTGCCATACAGCAAGCTGTAGTACTGGTAAAAACAAATGCTAGAGGCACACAACAACTCATAGCCTTTTTACAAACAACGGCTGGGTTTACTATGGCTACACTAAAAGCAGAATTAAAAGAAAAGTTACCCGATTATATGATTCCAAGTCATTTTACCATCGTAGATGAAATTCCACGACTTCCCAATGGTAAAATTGATACAACAACACTTTCTAATTTAAAAACCGTACAGCATACAAAACCTTCAGAAACGAAAGTATTAACGCTTACTGAAGCACAACTGCTCATCATTTGGAAACGTCTACTGCATTTGGAAGATTTAAGCATTCATGATAATTTTTTCGAACTTGGCGGCGATTCTATACTAAGCATTCAAATTATGGCTAAAGCCAGAGTTGAAGGCATTCATATCGCTCCAAATCAAATATTTGAACACCAAACTATTGCAGAACTCGCACATTATGTGACTACCGAAAGCACGAGTGCTGTTCATCACGAATCGCTTCCTTTTGGTGCCACACCTTTACTCCCTATTCAAGAATGGTTTTTCGAAACTCACAAAAACGCGCCACATTATTGGAATCAAGGGTTCCATTTTAAAACCTTGCCCGAAGGTGCAACTGCACATTTTGTAAAACGCATCACCCAAAACATCATTAAACATCATGATGCGCTGCGCGCTGCATTTCATTTCAAACACAACACTTGGCAGGCTGTTATACAACCGGTTTCAGAAGATAAAGGGTTTCAAATTATAGACCTATCAGCTGTTCCGCTTGCCGAGCAATCTGCTCACCTGGAAGCGCAATTGCAAGCTATTCAAAATGCAATCACTTTAGACCAAGGTAATTTATTTCAATGTTTGTATATCGAAACTGGAACACCTGCAACAAATAGCTTCATTTTAAGCGCCCACCATTTGGTAATAGATGTTGTGTCTTGGCAAATGCTTCTCGACTATTATAAAACAACTCTAGAGCGGCAGAAGCTACAGCCGCTTACGCAAACAGCTTCTGTAAAAACATGGGGGAATTACCTTTTAGAACAGGTAAACACGCCTGCTATAGATCAGGAATTGGCGTATTGGCAACAGGAAATAACACACCAAAATGAGCTGCCCTTAGACCACGCCTGCCCCCTACCTATTCTAGAAAAAGACGTAAATCGAATTGCTTTTGAAATAGACAGCGCTACCACGCAACAACTTCAAAAAGAAGCGAATGCAGCTTATAACACAAAAACAGACGAGCTCTTACTTGCTGCTTTTACATTAGCCGTATCGCAATGGAGTAAGACCTCTAAAATTGCTTTAGCATTAGAACGCCATGGCAGGACAAGCGATCGCCCAGAACACGACCTTTCGAATACAGTAGGTTGGTTTACAGCTTTCTTCCCTAAAACAGTAAAGGTAGAAGACCATTCTAATTTGGAGCAACATATCATGCAAACCAAAGAAACCCTTCGCCAAACGCCTCAACATGGTATAGGCTATGGCATCTTAAGGCATTTAAGCTCTAAATTAGGTACTGCTGCTTACCCTAATATTGTATTTAATTTTTTAGGAACCTCATCGCATACAGATACCAATGTGGCCTTTCTCACCAAACACATGAGAGCACCACAGAGTGAACGCCACTACTATATAGAAGTGAACGCCTTGATACAAAATGACAAATTACAGGTGGATTGGAGTTATGCCGCTACCGCATTTCAAACAGAAACCATGCAAAATTGCAGCGCTGCCTTTAAAGCTATTCTACAAGACATTGTAAACCATTGTACAACTAGTACTGCTACAAGATACACCCCATCTGATTTTGAAGATGTCGATTTAGATCAAGACGATTTAGACGCCCTTTTAAACACCTTAGAGCTGTAACATGAAACACATCGCTATCATAACATCAGGCTTGGTTGGTATTACAAATGCCAGTTTTCAACTGGCACATAGGCTTCAAACAGAAGGCCATCGCATTACCTATTTGTGTCCGAAACCTATTGAGGCTCTCGTTAAAGCTCAAGGGCTTTCTTATGTGCAACTTCCTGAGATTAACTTTAAATTTTCATTTTTAAACACAGAAGCCTTACGCCAGAAAAAATACAGTACCTTTTTTAAATACATTTACCACTACACCCATTTAAAACAGCAATACAATGCAGGGATTACGGCACTTCAACTTTTAGACTACGAACGCATTCTAAACACCTTAAACCCAGATGTCGCTCTTATAGATTTAGAAATTCATGAAGCTATTTTACCTGCGCTTAAATTAAACATAAACACAAAATTATTAAGTTGTTTTTTATTCAATCAAAGGCAATCCAATTTGCCACCTTTACGCAGTACAATCATACCTAAACAAGGGTTTAGTGGCAGTCGTTTAGGTATTGAATTCGAATGGTTACAGCTCAAATTAAAAATTATAGGACGTATGGTTATGGACAATCTACGTTTAGAACACAGCAGGCGTTCGGTATTAAAACAGTACCTAAAACAAGAACGCTTAACAACTGTTCAATGCATTTCAAGAAATTTCCCGTCTGCATTTATCTATAAAAATATAGATAGCCTTTATATGGTTATGGAAGCCCTTGAGTTTCCCTATAAAAAGCCAAGCACAGTACAATACATTGGGGCTATGGTTGCAGAAAATCGTACTAAAATTGAGATGCCAGATGCTATTAACGCCATAATCAACTTAAAAAACAGTACCAAAAAGAAGCTTATTTACTGCTCTCTTACCACTATGGCACCTACTGAGGATGTCACATTTTTAACAAAACTTATAAAAGCTGTGGCCAATGAAAACAACTGGTTACTGCTTATTTCATTTGGAGGCAAAACAATTCCTGATACCTTAACGGCTGTGCCTAAAAATGTATTTCTGCACCGTTGGGTCCCTCAACTTCCCGTACTCGCGCATACCGATTGTAGTATAAACCACGGCGGTATCCATACCATAAATGAATGCATTCATTTTAAGGTGCCTATGCTTGTATATTCTGGACAGCACTACGATCAAGATGGCAATGCAGCACGTCTCGCCTATCATAAAATAGGCTTACGAGGCGACAAAACTATAGATAGTATTGAAAGTATAAACACAAAAATTCATACCGTATTACATGATACGTCTCTTAAAAAATACATGGCACGTCTACACAAGACCTACGTAAATAACAGCACAACCCCATTAACACCTTATCTCTAAACCCAAATCTCTATGCACTTATCCTACAGTAAAAAAAACAGCATGAACACAGCGCTTAACACGAAAGACACTAAAAAAATAGAAGCCATTTACCCGCTTAGCACCATGCAACAGGGGATCTTATTTCACCATTTGTCCGCGACAGAAGATCAAGGGTTTTTAATTGTACAATGTACTATAGATGGTGCTTTAAACACAACATTATTTAAAAACGCTTGGGCCTTAGCAACAAAACGTCATGCCGTCTTAAGAACTTCTGTACATTGGGAAACAGTTAAAACCCCTGTGCAAATTGTAAAACCAGAAGGCTCATTAAATTGTAGTATAGAAGATTGGAGCCATAGAGACAAGGTGACGCAAGGCATTAAATTGAGCACCTTAAAAGCAGATATGAAGGCGGATAATCTTGATTTTCAAAACGCTCCTTTATCTAAAGTTTATCTTATACAAACCGATGCGAACACCTATAAACTGCTATGGGGTTGCCACCATTTACTCCTAGATGGTTGGTCTTCTAGCATCATCCTTAAAGATGTCTTTAGCTTTTACGAAACTCTAGCCGATGAAAAAACGGCAAACCTTCCTCCTGTTCCTTCTTACACCTCGTATTTAAAACATTTAAAACACTGCGATGCTGATGCGGCAGATCTGTTTTGGAAAACATCATTTAAAGACTTTAAAACGCCTTCTTTATTTAAAACCCCTGCTTCGGAAGCTATGCAACTTAACACACATGACCGTTTTTTAGATCATGATGCAGTTACCAAAGCAAAAGCCTTAGCCAAAACATATCAAATTACCTCAAACACACTGTTTCAAGGGCTTTGGAGTCTTATATTATCGCGCTATTTTAATACTACAGACGTCACCTATGGCACTACTGTATCTGGAAGGTCTGGTAATTTTCAACATATGGAACTTATGGCTGGTATGTTTGCCAATGTACTCCCCGTAAGAACCTTAGTCGATAAAGCGCTTCCTTTAAAAAACTGGTTTCAAGCTATACAACAGCAGCAATTACAAGCCAGACAATTTGAACACTATACCCTAAGTACGATTTCTGACAGTATAGCGCACACCTCTGGGCAACTGTTTGACAGTCTCTTCATTTTCGAAAATTTCCCTTGGGAAACCATTAAAAGTGCGTCTTTAAAGGTACATGGATTTGAAAGTGGTATCACAACAACCTACCCCATAACCGTCACTCTTAAAATAGAAGATACGATACATATACAGCTGCGCAGTGATACCTCTATATGCAACTATGACACAGCAAATTGGCTATTGGAAGGCTTTAAAACACTTTTAGATCTCCTCTACGACAGTCCTGAAACACCTTTAGATTCTCTTCTTAATCAATTGCCAGAGCCACAGCTGCCTTCCAGGAAGGTGGTGAAATCTCAAAAAGACCTCTCGAACTTACCTCGAGGTGCTAAAAATAAAATAGAACTAGAGCTTTTAAAAATATGGGAAGACCTACTACATATAAAATCTATAGGATTACAAGATCATTTTTTCAAAATAGGAGGCAAATCCCTATTGGCTATAAAAATGTTTACCCTTATAGAACGACGGCTTCAGGTTAAAATCCCCCCCATTACTCTTTTAAAACACCCTACTATAGAAACGCTTGCCGCGTATATCTTAAAAGATGCACCTTCTGAATCTTGGAAATTTGTTGTACCCATTAAATCTCAAGGCTCGAAAACACCTTTATTTTGTATCCATGGTGGTGGAGGCTTTGTGTTTTTCTTTAACGCCATCGCTAATGCTTTAGATCCCGATAGGCCTGTTTACGCCATACAACCTTCTGGCACACATGGCGGCAATGAAATGCATGGTAGTATAGAAGATATGGCAAAAGATTATGCCAAAGAAATTAAGGCCATACAACCCGAAGGACCCTATAATTTATTAGTCTATTGTTTTAGTCCTGCTGTGGGTATAGAAATTGCGTCTATTTTAAAAGCAGATGCGACTCAAACTCATCTTATTGTGGTAGACAGCATTATAAAACAAGAAGATTTTGCGAGTCCAGATCGCATAAAGATGCGCATTTATGGTTTTGCAAACCGCCTTATAAAATCGCCCTTAAGTGCTCTAAAATTAATGATTTCTAATAACTATGAGCGCTTTTTTGAAGCTAAGGTCATTCAACTTTTTGCATCGGAAACAAAGAAAAATTTAGAGGCTATTAAACGCAACCTTATCCGCATTTACAAAGCTTACACATGGTCTAAAAAGCATCCTGATGATGTGTTGTTAATTTTAACAGAAAAAGCCGATCAAAACTTAAATCCTATTTATATTAGCACTTGGGAAGCCATCACAGATGGTAAGGTGACGCCTGTATATACAATGGGGAAACACCATCAGTTATTTGATGCGCCTTATGCTAATGCTATGGCGAACACTATAGAAACATATCTCGTTAAAAATGAACGATCACAAGCCTAAAGTGCTGCCAAAATTTAAATTAGACCAAGAGGTTCACGTTTGGACCTTTAAAGTCCCAGATGCCAAAAACACACCATCGGCCTTTTATGCGCTTTTATCCGCAAAAGAAAAAGCAAAAGCGCAGAAGTTTGTATTCGAAAAAGACAAACTGGTGTCGGTATGCGCACGTGGTGTTTTAAGGCATTTACTGGGCTTGTATTTGCAACAATTCCCAACAGATGTCTCCCTAGAATATGGTACTTATGGCAAACCTTATGTGCCCAATACTAGTTTGAAATTTAATGTGTCTCACGCCCATAAAATGATTGTCTTTGCCTTTGTACACCATCATGATATTGGTGTTGATGTCGAATACATTAAGCGTGACTTTAATGTTTTAGATATTGTAGACAATTATTTTTCTGCACAAGAAATTAAAGCCATACACCGCTATCCGAAAGCCCTACAAACCGATATATTTTATAGAGGTTGGACGCGAAAAGAAGCCTTTATTAAAGCCAAAGCGACAGGCCTTTCCTTTCCTTTAGATCAGTTTTCGGTAAGTTTAGATAGTGAGACCTCTGCTAAAGTGTACGAAACCCAGTGGGATGCTACCGAAGCTAAAGACTGGCAACTCATTCCTTTCGAAACTTCCAACGCTTATAAAGCCGCTTTGGCTTTTAAAGGCAACGTGGATAAGGTGTCTTATTTTGATTTTAATTTCAACGATCACTTCTAAGCACTACTCTTTAAGGCCTGCTACGACTTCTATTGACTGCCGCATTTTTTAGCACTTAGTCTTTATCTTTAAATCCGTAGGTATTCTGTGCTATAAAAGAAGACGGAAAAGTATCATCTCCAGGAAAACCTAACCGGATCGTACCACTGTCTTCGGGCACATAATTTGTTTTAAAAAGATAGTCCCATAGGCTTAAACTAATGCCAAAATTAATGCCATAACGTCCTTCTGGGAGTGTGTAGGCATGATGGTATAAATGCATCACGGGATTATTAAAAATGTATTTTAAAGGCCCCCATGTAATTTTCACATTCGCATGGTTAAGATGCCCTATAGTAATCGCCAAAAAATGGACGATATACGCCTGCTCTGGTTCAAAACCAAACAACAACATTACTGCCAATGTTTTTAATGGCTTGTACAGGATATTTTCCATCCAATGGTACCGTAAATGCGCTGCAAAACCCATTTCTTTAACGCTATGGTGCACTTTATGAAATTGCCATAAAAAAGAAAATTTATGAAGCATTCTATGCGTTAGCCATTGCACAAAATCTAAAACAATAAAAAACACAACAAGTTGTCCCCATAAAGGCCATGCAGACGGTGTTATAAGCGCTACACTTTTAGAAGTAATACCTAACTGAGAAAAAAACAAGGCTAAAATCTCATAAATACCACTAATCGCTATAGAAAAGATAAAAAAATTGAAAAACATATAAAATCCGTCTAACCAAAAATCTTTTCTAAAGATAGCCTGCGTTTTACGCCATGGAAAAAGCACTTCTATAGCCCAAACTAAAAGTGAAATTACAATTAAGCCCCAAAAATAATTGGTATACCAAGGCACCTCAAATACTATAGAGCTGTATGTCCAATCCAAAGTGCCCTTAAAAGCATTTACAAATATCTGTATATAACTATTCATTGATAGACTAAAATATAAGAGGTGACTATTAAAAAGCGCAGCCCGTGGGAACAGGATTCTGTTTTGCTACTGCTTTTGCAAATTCCTCTGCAACCGTAGTTGCGACAAACCCCGATGCTACTGTACCTTTAAAAACGCGGGTCCCGTAACCCGTAGTATTCATATGCGTTCTTACAATAACAACCTGATTGGCTTTAATGCCTACAGCGCCTCCAGAGCGCACAAAAGGTTGCTCATTAACATGACTATGTCCTAAAATACGTCTGTAAATCAAATTACCATCTTCTGTAACCACCTCCCACCAATTGGCATACTGCTCACAACCTGTATCTGGACTTTCTATACCTACACTAAAATGATAAGCGCCTTCCGTTCCTGTCGCTTTTACACTAATCACTTTAGCATCTGTAGCTGGGTTGGGAGTTTCCATATCTGCTTCTTGAAGCATGATAGTGTTTGTTGGCGCCATAACAGTTTCATCGGTAGTACAGTTTGAAAAACACAATAGGCCAGTCAAACATAATTGCAATATATGCATCGTATATTTTATATAAAGTTAATTCTATTTTAAATCGTTACAGTGTATCAAAGTTACACTATGCGTTTAAAAGTGCGTACTAAAATACAAATTTAAAACGTGCCGTCTTAATTAGAAATTGGTAGAGTTTGATTTTCATAGTACCTTTGTTCCAACTTCAAAAGACAAACACATAGACGCTTCACATACATATTTAATTTCTATAGTGGGTCCCACTGCTATTGGTAAAACAGCATTAAGTTTAAAATTAGCGCAGCATTTTAATACTGAAATCATATCTGCGGATTCGCGACAATTTTTTAAAGAAATGCAAATAGGTACTGCCGCACCATCTCAAGACGAACTTGCTGCTGCACCGCATCATTTTATACAACATACCTCTATACATAGCCCCTACAGTGTTGGTGCTTTCGAAAAAGAAGCTATCGCCTGTTTAGAGGCTTTATTTAAAAAACATCGTATTGTTATTATGGTAGGTGGCTCTGGCCTTTATGTGGATGCTGTGACTAAAGGCTTAGACGATTTTCCTAAAGTCGCAGACCATATACGGCCTACTTTAAATCAAGCTTTAGAAACCAAAGGCCTTTTGCATTTACAAGAGCAGCTCAAAACGTTAGATCCTAAAAGTTACGATACTATAGCTATAGCTAATCCGCATCGTGTTATTCGTGCTTTAGAAATTTGCATAGGCACAGGGCAACCCTATTCTTATTTTCTCAATAAAAAAGAAAAGAAACGCCCCTTTAAAACCCTAACCGTTGGCCTAACTGCAGACCGCTCTATCATTTACGACCGTATCAACAAACGTGTCGATATCATGATGGCTGAAGGTTTATTAGATGAAGTCACAGCTTTAGAACAATACAAGACCTGTAATGCCTTAAATACTGTTGGTTACAAGGAAATTTTTAATTATTTAGACGGCACGTGGCCTTTAGATGTCGCCGTGTCTGAAATTAAAAAGAATACCCGTCGTTTTGCCAAACGCCAAAGCACTTGGTTTAAAAGAAACCAAGACACACTTTGGTTTGATTATTTAGACGACACAACACATATTATAGATACCATAACGCCACACCTAAAATGACACTCATAGAACTGCTTTCTAAACTCGTAAGCTTTCCCGTATTAGGAGGCGATAGTAATTTATCTATTATACACTGGTTACAATCCCATATTGAAGCCTATGGTGTTCCCTGTGTATTGGTCCCAAATGCCGAAGGCACCAAAGCGTCTCTACATTGCCGCATTGGTCCTGCTGTAGATGGTGGCCTTATTTTATCGGGACACACCGATGTGGTGCCTGTGAAAGGACAAGCCTGGGATACCGATCCTTTCGTATTGACCGACAAAGGTGATGGTAAATTGTATGGCCGTGGCACTTGTGACATGAAAGGGTTTATAGCTTGTTGTTTGAGTGTACTGCCACAACTGGTTAATGCAGATTTAAAAACACCTATTTATTTTGCCTTCTCTTACGATGAAGAGATAGGGTGCTTGTCTGCTCCCGAATTAATTGCGCATCTTCAAAACTACTATACAGAAACGCCCAAATATGCCATTATAGGAGAGCCTTCACTTTTACAGCCTATTATAGGGCATAAAGGCATTTGTTTGTTCACAACTACAGTAAATGGTTCTGCGGGGCACAGCAGTGGTATTCTTAAGGAAGTAAGTGCCATACACGAGGCCGCCCGTCTTGTACTGTGGCTAGAAGCTAAAATGGAAGCCTTAGCAAAATCTAGCCGTGATGAACGTTTTTCACCGCCACATTCGTCTTTACATACGGGCGTAATTCATGGCGGTATTGCTCCTAATGTTATTGCTGATAAAGCATCGTTTTCTTGGGATGCACGTGTGATTCCTAAGGATGATTTAAATGCCATTCTAAAGACTTTTCATGACCATTGTGAGCGACGTACACAAGAATTACAGTCGCGTTTTCCTGAGTTCTGCATCGCAACAACAACAGTTCACCCTCCTGTAACCTCTTTTGATAGTGCTGTTAGCAGTGGTATTGTTAAACTTATGGCGAAAATTAATCCCAATACCAATCTGGATACCGTTGCTTATGCTTCAGAAGCAGGTCAATACAATGCGGCAGGTATAGAAAGTATTATTTGTGGTCCTGGTTCTATAGACCAAGCCCATAGAGCTAATGAATTTATAGCGAAACGTGAGCTACTGGATTATGTAACGCTTTTGGAACATTTAATCCAAACATTCAGTACGCCTTCTGTAGTCTAAGGCTTCAACCAATTAAGGGGTCAAGATTACACCCTATGCTCTAAAGCTAAAAGGTGTGTTACTTCTAATTGGGCATTGCGTAATGGAACAATTTGAATGGCACAATCATAAGTCTCGCCATTTTTCCTGTAATTGACAACAGTTTCATTAACCACTTTACCTTGTTTTAAGTGAGTTCTTATAGAGTGAAGTGTTTCTTTACAAGTGTTTGCCCCTTGTAAAAAATTAGGCTTTTTTCCTTTGGTATACTTTGCAGAGTAGCCTGTCATTTTTGTAAACCCTTTATTCACCCAACAAATATCTTGCTTATAATCTGTTAAGACTAGAGCCTCATAATGCGCTGTTTCTATAAGTGCTTCTATATCTATAGTCCAATTAAATTTTTCACGGTACGAATTAAGCAGTTCCAATTCCAACTGTTTGGTAAAGTGTTCGCCTTGTTTTATCAAATACATGGCATAAATATCCCAACATAAAAGGGGACCGCGTTGTAGGGTTACCGTTCTCATGACTTCATTTTTTTTTAAATCTGGATAAAAGAAGGCGTACACTATGCATTTCATAGTGTTTATAACCAAGCGCTTTATCGCGAAAGCTAATGTATACTATCGTAAAGGCTAGTATCTGGCTTATAGTAAAAACTATTTACAGTTGCGCGACAGCTCATGAGTTACACATGATTCCTAATTATGCTCCTTTAGGTAACACGACCTTTACGTATACAAAACAACACTATAGTTGTTTATTTGCAAATTTACGCATTTATATTAAAGCCTTCTTTTAATCTGTCGTTATCATGACATAAACATCAATAAAACACGTTACGGCTGCTTTTTTAGGTTTTAAAAAAGAGCGCTTAAGGCATCATTCAGATTAAAATGCACAACTAATCTCAAAAAGTGCACACTTGAACTAAAAAATAATTTGCATTAGCGCCTTACAATTACCTTGCAGGTTACTAACCATCCTTCATATCATGAAAATTATCCTCTCAATTTTTGCAGCTTGTATCGTTACACTATCGCACTCTCAAAATATCACGCCTGATGAAAAATTACATTTTGGTGCTGGTGCAGTTATCTCTGGCGTAAGCTATGCCTTTTTCTATTCGCAAACAAAAAGTACTAAGAAAGCCTTTTGGTATAGCCTTGCTACAGCAACGGCGGCTGGTCTCGCTAAAGAGTTGTATGATGGCAAACGCTTTGATACTAGCGAATGGGTCGCAACAACAGCTGGTGGTCTAACCGTTAGTACCGCTTTATACCTATTTACAGGCAAACGCAAACGCAAAAAACAAACGGCAGCCATAGCACTATTGCAGGACTAAACAGATAAAAAGGTATTGGCGCTTCCCGCTAAGGCACTTTTAATGCCATGCATACTGCTATTGTCTTGATTTTAGTCTAGCACGACACATCTACAATGGCATTAAATCCATCGTAGAACCATGTGATGTTTTTCAAAACTTAAATACGCTAATGGTTAACTTTCGCAGTAGTCCTAAACGCGCTCTATTTTAGCGCCTATAGCTTTTAAGCGTTCGTCTATATTTTCGTAACCACGATCTATTTGCTCTATATTTTGTATTGTAGAAGTCCCTTTAGCAGATAGTGCTGCTATTAATAATGAGACACCTGCTCTAATATCTGGAGACGTCATTGTCGTAGCTTTTAAAGTCGATTTAAAATCATGACCAATAACGGTAGCTCTATGCGGATCACAAAGTATAATTTTAGCCCCCATGTCAATCAATTTATCGACAAAAAACAAGCGGCTTTCAAACATTTTTTGATGTATCAACACACTGCCTCTGGCTTGGGTCGCCACAACAAGAATGATACTGAGTAAATCTGGTGTAAATCCTGGCCAAGGGGCATCAGATATGGTAAGTATAGACCCATCTATAAAACTTTGTATTTCATATCCATCGGTATGTGCTGGAATGAAAATATCATCGCCTTGTTTTTCTACTGTTATGCCCAACTTTCTAAAAACACTTGGAATCACGCCTAAGTCATTCCAACTCACATTCTTGATCGTGAGTTCACTTTTAGTCATTGCGGCCAAACCAATCCAACTTCCTATTTCTATCATATCTGGAAGCATTGTATGGTCTGTACCTCCAAGGCTTTCTACCCCGTCTATAATTAACATGTTAGAACCAACACCGCTAATTTTAGCTCCCATTCTGTTCAACATCTTACACAGTTGTTGCAAATAAGGTTCGCAGGCAGCGTTGTAAATAGTGGTTTGTCCTTCGGCTAAAACAGCAGCCATCACAATATTTGCAGTGCCTGTTACAGAGGCTTCTTCGAGAAGCATGTAAGTGCCTTTTAAGCGTTTTGCCTCTACACCGTAAAACTGATCTTCTTTACTATATCCAAATTTGGCTCCTAACTTAATAAGCCCTTCAAAATGTGTATCTAAACGTCTGCGGCCTATTTTATCACCTCCTGGTTTTGGGATGTACCCTCTTCCAAAACGCGCCAACAACGGTCCAACAATCATTATAGACCCTCTTAAACCTCTACCGTCTATTTTAAATTGATCCGATTCTAAATAATCTAAGTCTACGGCATCTGCTTGAAACGTATACGTTCCTTTAGAAACAGGTGTTACTTTAACGCCTAACTTTTTTAAAAGTTTGATAAGCTTATTCACATCAATAATGTCTGGAATGTTGTGAATTGTAACTTGTTCTGGTGTTAATAAAACAGCACATAAAATCTGCAATGCTTCATTTTTAGCACCTTGAGGCTGGATGCTTCCTTTTAATTGGTGGCCTCCTTCTATTTTGAATGTTCCCATGGATTAAGCGCGCTTAGTAACGTTTTCTTGAACGGTGGTTAGTGTTCTTCTTTTTCTTGTTGTTATTGTTGTTATTATTATTGTATTTACTTTTAGAACGCAATAAACTGCCAGAGTCTGACAGGTCTTCTTTTGAATCTCTAAAATCAATACGCCCATTAGAAAGCTCGTACAAATGGTCAAAAATAACTGTATCCTCTACAGTATCCTTATTCCAGTTTAAGAAGCATTTTTTCATATGGTTGGCAATAGTATACACTAAAGCTTCTTTCATATCTCCTTCTTCCCAGGTATTAGCGACATCTATCATGGTTTTTATGTTGTTCCCATAAAAACGGTATTTCGGAAAATTTTGAGGATATTCCAAAGTAGCTGGCCGCTCAGAAAGTAATTCACGAGACGGTTTAGGGTACGGTGAATCTACATCTAATTCAAAATCAGACATGATAAATAACTGATCCCATAATTTATGTTGAAAATCTGCAACATCTCTTAAATGCGGTTGCAAATTTCCCATAACTGCTATAATGGATTTAGCAAGTTTTTCGCGTTCTTCTTTGGTTTCTCTGGTCTTTGCATGCGTAATCATTTTTTGTAAATGACGTCCATACTCAGGAATAATCAAATGCTCTCGCTCTGTGTTGTACTCTAAATTATCTATCAAAATGGTCTTGTAGTATTAAAATGCTATCGAAGTAAACCGCAAAATACAAAAAAAATTAAAGACTTATAACACCTTCTACATTTTCTGCAACAGCTTTATACCTTTCGATCACCATTTCTGGGTTTTTTAAACGTACATTTATAGAAATGCTGGTGTATTTTCCGTTTTTAGAAGCTACTTTAGTAATCACGGCCCCCATATTATTAAATAAAGCTTCAATTTTCTGTATTTCAGAAGGGGTCGTTTTCAAAATAAATTTATACAAATATTCACTAGGCCACAATGTTGTATCATACAATTGTTCCTTTAATTTCTTGTAAAATTCTTCTGAATTTGGCGCTACACTCATAACCGTTTTTTAATCAGCAAATATAAGCTTTACTTTCTATTTTTTTTATAGAACTTAAATTACGATTTTTACATCAAATTTTCAAGAGGATTGGGCATAAAAAAAATTGTAATCACAGGAGGGCCTGGCACAGGAAAATCCTCTATCATTAATGCATTGTTGGCGCAAAAACAGGCCTGTATGGAAGAAATTTCCAGAACGGTAACGCTACAAGCACAGCAAGAAGGCATTACACAACTTTTCTTAACACAACCGCTGTTATTTAGCGAACGTTTATTAGAGGGAAGACGCCTCCAATACAAAACGGCTAGTACGATGCCTCATGACATTGTTTTTTTTGACAGAGGAATTCATGATGTTTTGGCCTATTTGGAGTATAGCAATACGCCTTACCCCTCTCATTTTAAGACAGCGGCGCTTCGCACAACCTACGATGCTGTTTTTATTTTAAAACCATGGGAGGCCATTTATAAAACAGATAACGAACGTTACGAAAGTTTTGCACAAGCCCAACAGATTCATCAGCATATTCTAAAAACCTATAATGCCTATCATTACACACCTATAGACGTGCCTTTTGGTACGGTTAAAGACCGTAGTGCTTTTATTTTAAACACCTTAGAATTACAGTGAGTTTGCACCCCATAAACATATTAGAACGCTACTGGAAGTTTACGGCTTTTAGAGGCCAACAAGAAGCCATTATACAAGCTGTATTAGAGGGGGAAGATACATTTGCTCTTATGCCTACTGGAGGCGGTAAATCGATCTGTTTCCAAGTCCCTGCTCTTATAAAAAAAGGGATTTGTATTGTTATTTCGCCATTAATTGCTTTAATGAAAGACCAAGTGCAACATCTTAACCGTAAAGGCATAAAAGCACTTGCAATTACCAGCGGCATATCTAAAACCGAACTCGATACGCTTTTAGACAATTGTATTTATGGCAATTATAAATTTCTTTACATCTCTCCAGAACGACTACAACAAGAGTTGGTACAAGACCGCATACGGCAAATGCAGGTTAATCTTATTGCTGTAGACGAAGCGCATTGTATATCGCAGTGGGGTAACGATTTTAGACCTGCTTACGCAGCTATTGGTGTATTACGGCAGTTACAACCCACTACCAATGTAATTGCATTAACGGCAACGGCAAAACCCAAAGTGGTCACCGATATTATAGCCCATTTAGACTTTATAAAACCTAAGGTTTTCAAACAATCTTTCTTCCGTTCCAATCTAGGCTATATGGTTTTAGATGAAGAGGATAAATACTACCGTTTAGAAACCATTTTAAAAAAATACACCCAACCTTCAATAATTTACGTTAGAAACCGAAAAGCGACGACAGAGGTCGCCTCTTTTTTAAATTCGAAAGCCATTAGCGCCACCTCCTACCACGGGGGCTTAAACGCTACTGAAAAAGATAGTAATATGGCAGCTTGGATGCATAATAAGCGCCAAGTTATGGTCGCTACAAATGCTTTTGGCATGGGAATAGACAAACCCGATGTTAAAACGGTTATTCATTTAAATTTGCCAGAGAGTATCGAAAGCTACTTTCAAGAAGCTGGTCGGGCTGGAAGAAATGGCGACAAAGCCTTTGCCATCATATTAAAAAACAAAAATGATGAAGTTTTAATTCGCAATCAGTTTTTAAAAGTCCTCCCTACTGTAGCACTTGTTAAACTCATTTACAGGAAACTCTGTAGTTACTTTCAAATCTCTTATGGTGAAGGCACAGACACGCGTCATGATTTCGATTTCAATCACTTTTGTAACGTGTACAAGCTTAACAGCATCCTGTGTTACAATGCGCTCCTTATACTAGACCGTAATAGCATTATAAGTCTATCTAAGCAATTTAAAAACAAAGTTTCTATACAATGTATCGTTTCTAATACAACTATTTTTAGATATCTTGAACAGCATCCCGAATTTGAATTGATTTTAAAATCTATTTTAAGATCTTACGGTGGGGTATTTGATACAGATACACCTATAAATACGCTAAAAATTGCAGACAAAGCTTCGGTTTCTGAGCACCAACTTATAGAGGCGCTAAAACGCTTTGATAGTGATGAGATTATAACGCTAAACTACGCGAAAACAGACGCGCAAATTGCCTTTGTAACTCCCAGAGAAGATGATAAAACGATTAATCGAATAGCCAAAACCATCACCCAGCAAAATACCGTTAAAACGGCACAAGTAGAGGCCATGATACATTATATTAATAACGAGCAGTTGTGTAAAAGTGTACAACTCCTTAATTATTTTGGAGAAGAAGACTGTACGGCCTGTGGGCATTGTTCGGTGTGTATTGCCACACGCAAAAAGCCACAACAGGCTATTAGTACCGAACGTTTGCAACAGCAAATTGTTCACTGTTTAGAATCTGGTGCCAAATCGTCTAGAGACCTTTGTAAAGCACTACAGCAGCATGAAACTGCTGTTTTACCATTATTAGAGTACCTGTTAGAGCAACAAATTATAACCCTTACAACAACAAACACTTATAAATTAAGTCACTTATGAAAGATTTAAGACTTGTTTTTATGGGCACCCCAGATTTTGCGGTGTCTACATTAAAAGCATTAGTAGAAAACCATTATAATATCGTTGGTGTGATTACAGCACCAGATCGTCCTGCAGGACGCGGTAGAAAACTTAACGAAAGTGCTGTAAAACAATATGCAGTCTCTCAAAACCTACCCTTATTACAACCTACAAATTTAAAGGCTGCCGATTTTCTTGACGCCTTAAAAGCTTTAAATGCCAATTTGCAAATTGTAGTGGCTTTTAGAATGTTACCTAAAGTGGTTTGGCAAATGCCAGATTATGGAACTTTTAATTTACATGCCTCACTTCTCCCCAATTACAGAGGTGCTGCGCCTATTAACTGGGCCATCATTAATGGTGAAACCAAAACAGGAGTATCTACCTTTTTTATTGATGAAAAAATAGACACGGGTGCTATGATTTTACAAGACGAGGTATCTATAGGTCCTGATGAAAATGTAGGCCAACTTCATGACCGCCTTATGGTTTTAGGAAGCGCTTTAGTTCTAAAGACCGTAGCGCTTATTGCTAAAGGCGATGCTAAAACAACACCACAAACAGAGCAAAACAATTTAAAAACCGCTTACAAACTGCATAAAGACAATTGTAAGATTGATTGGCACACCACAATAGATGCCATTCATAATAAAATAAGAGGTTTAAGCCCCTACCCTGCCGCTTGGTGTACATTAGAAAATGGAACAGCAGCTTTAGATGTAAAAATTTACGCAGCCCAGAAAGAAATAGAGGTGCATGACATGCCAATAGGACATATTATAACCTCTAAAAAAGAATTAAAAGTCGCAGTTAAAAATGGTTATATCGTTATTCTAAAACTTAAATTGCCTGGAAAAAAGCTTATGGAGGTCTCGGCTTTATTGAACGGATATACGTTTGAAGAAAACGCCAAAATGCGCTGACCCCTTATTATTACTCGCCTTACAAAACATCGACAAAACACAATAGCTTTATTAACAAATGCCCTAAGTTATTAACAAAACCTTGGATTTGCCTTACCATTACTTGCATGGCTGCATAATCCGTATAAATTTGTAGAGGATTTAACAAAAAAAGGTTTAACCAATTTATTAATAACTAAAATTTATATTATGAACAAAACAGATTTAATCGATGCAATGGCAGAACACGCAGGAATTACTAAAGCAGCTGCAAAAAAAGCTTTAGAATGTGCGCTTATCGAAATTGAAGGTGCTTTACAAAAAGGCAACAGAGTTTCTTTAGTTGGTTTTGGTTCTTGGTCAGTTTCTAAAAGATCTGCTAGAGAAGGAAGAAACCCTCAAACTGGTGAAACTATCAAAATCAAAGCTAAAAACATCGTTAAGTTTAAAGCAGGATCTGATTTATCAAACGCAGTTAACTAATTCTTAGTTTTCAAAATACATATAAAAATGCCTTCTCATTGAGAAGGCATTTTTTTTGCGCTATTTTATATGTTTTATAATTTCGACATCCTATGCTTAGTATTTTAACCCTAATTAGATGAGTAGAACACCTATTATGGCTTTTTAACTGCTGCAAACACAACACTACGCCATGTTTTTTAATTTAACGGGAGTCCTAACTACATTAAAATTAAGAAAATAGTAATGGTTATGGCATTTGAAATCTTCGCGACAATGTCCTAAGGCTTAATCTGGGTTTAATGCTTCGTCTTTAGAGCCTAAAAATGTATCTTTTTATCAAAATCACACTTCAATGCTCTAAAAATTGGATTTGTAATAAAATAATGCTAAATTTAGTTCAATTAATACTTTAACTATGACGAGCACTACACCAACCAAAGGTGATTTGTTAATTGCAGAACCAGCCATAATTGGTGATGTTTCTTTCAATCGCTCTATTGTATTATTAGCAGACCACTCCTCAGAAGGTTCTATTGGTTTTATTTTAAACAAGCCTCTAGAATACACAATAAATGACTTAATACCAGAGGTTAACGCTTCTTTCAAAGTCTATAACGGTGGCCCTGTAGAACAAGACAATCTTTATTTTATACATAAGGTTCCAGAACTCATACCTAACAGTATCGAAATATCTCTAGGTATATTTTGGGGTGGTGATTTTGGCCGTGTTGCCGAATTAATCACAGAAAATGTAATTAATGAAAAAGACATTCGCTTCTTTTTAGGCTATTCTGGATGGAATTCGAACCAATTAGAAGATGAATTAAAGGCCAATTCTTGGTTGGTTTCAAAAAATATTTACAAAAAAAATATTATAGAAAAAGACTATGCTTCTTTCTGGAAAGAGAAAATGCTTGAACTTGGTGGGGAATATAGCATTTGGTCTAATGCCCCAGAAGATCCCAACTACAATTAACCCAAGCGTATTCCTATATTTAATTGGGTTACCAACTGCTTCGCCACTGTGGTGCTAAATTGTTTCTTTCTATACTTTGTAATAGGCTGTATCCCTTTTATAACATTTGTAATAAATAATTCGTCTGCTTTCTGCAATTCAAAAGGAGATATGGAAGCTTCTTCTAGTGTATAGCCTTCTAATTTTTCTATAAGTGCTAAAATTTGAGTACGCATAACGCCTTTCAAACAACCATCAGACAATGGAGGCGTTTTTATTGTAGTGCCTTTTACTAAAAACACATTTCCATTAAGCGCCTCAACAACGCTTTTCGCTGTATTTAATAACAAACAATTTTGCAACGCGTTCTCTTTGGCATAAATACTACCAACCACATTAATTGCTTTATTATTTGTTTTTAAGGTAGATAATAACGAAGGCGCTACCGTGTAATCTTTAAACAAATCGACTTCATAAGGTGCTTCATTAAGATAATACACCGCGTCCTCTAATGCCTTTGCCGTAATGTTATAGCCTACAGTATTTTGTTCTGGCAAATACAAACCGCCTTCATTGCGATGTACCATCATTTTTACGCGCGCATCTTCGCCCTCTAGCCCATTAGCCTTTAGTGTTTGCTGGATCTGCGCTTCTAAGAATTCCATGGTAAAACGCATAGGAATCTCCATACGTAAAATACGCATAGACGCCATTAAACGGAAATAATGGGTTTCCCAATATAAAATGTTACCACCAACTATTTTAAGTGTTTCGAACAATGCATCTCCATAAGCATACCCTCTATTGGTTATAGATATATGCATATCATCTTCTAAAATCGTACCGTTAAAATTTGTCATAAAAAAATCCGCTGCTTAATAGACACTAAGAGCGGACAAATATAAGGTTAAAAAAATTCTTTTTAAGCGGAACCTAGCACATGTTTTAAATCAGAAATCTGATTTTCCCATAACATTTTAGCCTCATCGATCTCATCGTCTTCAGCAAAATCGGTTATCATTAAAGAGACATCTTTTGTAATCTCATCAACTTGAATTCTTATTTCAAAATACGAAGATGTATCATCTTCATCTACTAGCCATCTAAATTTAACACGTTCACCAGCCTTTTTACTCAATAGCTTCGCTTGCTCCTCACTATCATCCCAAATAAAGGTAAATAACTCGCCACGAGAATTTACGTTGTCTGAAAACCATTCAGATAAACCAGAGGGGGTTGAGATGTATTGATATAGCAATTGTGGTGACGCATGAATGGGAAATTCTATTTCAAACTTAACTTTATCGTCCATAAATGTAATTAATAAATTATTTGTTCAATATATACATTAATTAATAAGATCAGTAATAAAAATAGATAATATTTTATCGCACTTAAGTTTGCAGACTTTAATTTTGTTTTTATATTTGCAACCTCAAAATGGCGAGGTAGCTCAGTTGGTTAGAGCGTCGGATTCATAACCCGGAGGTCACGAGTTCAAATCTCGTTCTCGCTACACTACAAAAGCACTGAAAATCAGTGCTTTTTTTATGTTTTTATTTCTACATTGTCATTCAAATTACTCGATTTTTTTAAAAAAGCACCTTTTTGGAGTACCTTTTTGCTAAAATTCAACTGCTGAAAACATTGCGTTGTTTTAAGTATTCACTGGTAATTATTTAGGCTATACCCTACTTTTTCAACAGGTCTTGGCTTATATGATGGCCTAATGATTTCACATCTATATAAGGATTACAGACAAATGCGCTTAAAACCTTCCTAAGCTTACACTATTAAAAAAATCTTCCTATAGGTTCGCTAAATAAAGTATATTTGAATAGGACATAAACGCTATAAAAAGTGTTTGTAAAATAGTTGTGCTTTATTAAAGAACCTATGGCATTTCCCAAAAAAAAATCTCGTAAAATCACGGTTAATGCTCATCCTTACAGATGGATGATCAAAGACAACTTTTATAGCGTTACGTTGTTAATTATATCTGAAAAACATAATGCTCAAAAACTTTTTGCTAATTTTAGACATGATATAAATGGAGAAAATGCCTGTAGGTATGATAACCCATTTATTATTGAACCTAGCTTAGTAAGAAACACTATTGTTTTAGGACTCGATAAAGGCTATTCTCCTGAAAAAAAGGGTCATGCTATAAATCTCGGTGATTTAAGCCAAGAATTAGTTTTAAATTTAAAAAACTAGTTCTTGGTTTAAAAAAGTATTCAAAAGGACCTCTAATAGTATAAAAACTTGATATTTAAAACTCATTGGAATAAAATAGACTATAGACTTCAAAATTTAACCTTAATCGTTAGCGGTTTCGAAAAATCAATTCTAGAATTAGAAAAGAAATTAAAACATCCTTATTTTTAGGATAGGCTTTGGCTTCTAAAAGGAATAGAACCGACAATAAGTTTATCATTTATCGAGAGAAAATAAATTTCAATATGCAAGCCTTCCCCCCTTGTAATGCTTATTGTTATTTTATTACAAAAAATCGTTTTACATACTAAAAAACCTACTTTTTTTAAATAAAATTTTATATTAGAGGTCTAATTTTAAACTAATTACTTATGAAACATTTCATTTTCATTTCAAGTTTGGTCCTCTTACCAATGCTTTCGTTTTCACAAACGACCTTCATCGCAACAGCTACAGCAAGAAGTGGCAATACCTTCACACAAGGCACAGCCTCTGTGGTCGTACCTGGCTCCACACTATCGCCTTCGCAAAGAAGTAATACCATTCAAAGAGCGCAAAGTAATGCCGTAGAAGCAGCGCAAAGAGCCACAGGCAAACCTGCACAAGTAGTGCCCTTCACTACTACGGTTAAAAAAGCTGAGGATGAGAAAAAAAAGCAACCTAAATATAGTACGAAATAAAAGGAATCACATCCATGAGAGGCTCTACACTCATGGATGTATTTATAACACCTTTTGCAACACGCGCTCTTACCCAGATTATGGCACCACCCATCGAAACTCTTAATGCGACCTTCTAATAACAGGACACGTACAGCCATAATAGCCGCTTAAATTTATTCCATATAACACCTACAAAAGTGTAACTTTTGTATTTTTTTTAAGACTTAATAAGTAGATTATACTTTAATTAGTACTTAGAAACCTATGACATCTCGAAACGCTTGTAAAACCTAAGCCATACGATAACTTTAACCTAATTTTCAATATTTGCCATGACACCTAACCCACAATCAATTTAATAACAACACCTTAAGCCTAAATATTAATTTATAAAAAATAACTTTATATTTGTGAGAATCTATGGATTCCCCCTTTTCTGCCAAATCTCATAAAACCTATGTTTTACTTGGCGTTTAAGGTTTTAAATAAAACAAACAATATCCTAATCTTAAATTATACCTTATTATGTCATTCTTAGCCAAATTAAAAGTAGATAATACAGAATACAACATACTAAAACTAGATTACGCCATCGAACAAGCCGCAGACGATTCTGGTCTGCCTAACGAGCGCTCACAGGCTGGTATCATTAACGTCACTATAGAGTCTACTAAAAACACCGAATTTATAGCTTGGGCATTATCCAACAGAGCCCTTAAAAACGGAGAAATCGTTTTATATAATAGAGATGCCGTGTCTACATTTAGGCGCATTGAATTTCACAAGGCCTATTGCTTAAAATTTAGAGAATTATTTGATGCTATAGACAATAAAGCCTTAATGTCTGAACTTACCATATCTGCTAAAAAGATAAGTTTTAAAGATATCGATCATACCAACAACTGGCCAACAATCGCTTAATACAATAGTCCCACTTTACACAAAAAATTATGGCATTAGATACCCAAATACATGTTTTTCTAGACGGTACACTATTCACCCGTATCGATAATTTTCAACTACAAGAAAATGTAGGTCAACACACGCAATTTTCTGTCTCGGTAAGAGGTGCTGCCTTAGAGCATAACATTAATGGCCATTCTGTTCTAGACAGCAGCCGCCATTACCTTGGTAAACGCTTTAGCATAGAAATTAGTGGTCTTAACAACCTAGGTTATAAAGATTTCCATTTTGAAGGCATCATTACGCAAGTACGCGGTCGTAAAGGCAACGAAACACGAGGCTTGGGCGATATGATTGATATTGTTGGCTACAGCAACTCTATATTATTAGACGATGGCCCACATATGAATAGTTTTTTAGAAAACAACCTCTCTGCCATTGTAGAAAGAGCGACTAAAGACTATACCAACCATGCCACTAAAATAGTTTGTGCGCCAGAAAACGACACGATCATCAACTATGCCGTACAAAATAAACAAAGTACTTTTGCCTACCTGCAATACCTTGCGGCATCTAACGGAGAGTATTTGCTTTACAATACAGACCGTCTTTATTTTGGCAAACCCAATTTAGGAGACTCCATTACACTTAAATACGGTGTAGATCTTAAAGATTTTAGCTTAGGTTTAGAGGCCAAATCTCTAAATTTTAGTTATTTTAGTAACGATTATTTTTCAGAATCGAGCGCTCATGCCGCAGGTGCTAGTAAAAACTCTAATGCTTCTGGCTATACTGCTGCAGTTAGCACCATGAGTCTTAAAACCTTTCCAAATACCAACCAGCGCCTCTACTCGACTTACGAAGACAGCAACCTACAGCAACGTATAGATACGGCGGTAGCATTGCAAAAAAAATTAGCAGAACAACAGCAAGTCACACTGCATGGTGAAAGCACCAATACAGGGATAAGCCTTGGTAAAACCATAACAATAGAAAGTCCAGACGGTACCTTTGGAAGCTACAGAATTACCCATGTAACGCATACATGCAGCTACAAAGGCCATTACCGCAATACCTTTACCGCCATTCCTCTAGAAATTGATATTTACCCGCTTACAGATATTGCTATCGTAAATAAGGCCCAAGCACAAATTGCCAAGGTTGTAGATAATGCCGACCCCGATGGTTTAAGCCGTATAAAAGTACAGTTTCCTTGGCAAAAAATGTACAGTCAAACCACACCATGGTTGCGAATAGCAACACCTTATGCTGGGGGCGACAGAGGCTTTTTATTCCTCCCAGAAGTGGGCGACGAAGTACTAATAGGCTTCGAAAATGGCGAAGTAGAACGCCCCTTTATGCAAGCCGCATTATACACTGGCGTTAATAAGCACAGCGGGTGGCAAAGCCAGAACAACGGCTTTAAAGGCATGACGACCAAAGGCGGGCATGTTATAGAACTTAAGGACACCCCAGGAGGCGAAATGATTACTATTACCGATAAAAACAGTAATACAATACAACTGGATACCTCTAACAGCTCTATTGTTATATCGGCAGCAGAAAATTTAATATTCCAAGCCAAAAACATTGATATGCGTGCGACCGAAAACATTCGGGTTACAGCAGCCAAAAACAAAATGGAAAATATTGGCGGTAATTACATGCTAGAAGCCACAAATATATTTGAGGTCGCCTCTGGAGAGATGAAAAGTAAAGCCGAAGACATCTTAAAACAAGCCTCTAACGATGTTACTATTACTAGTGAAAGTGGTAATGTAAACAAGCAAGCCAGTGGCAAAATTAATAACAACAGCGGCGAGCAAAGTAACCTGTTTTAAGTTATGGGAAACGGAAAAATTGTAAAAATAGCTAAAGGTGCCATGCATATTAATGCCCATAAAGACATTCATTTTTATGCTAAAAACATTAATGCAAATGCAGGCAGCAGTGTAGGCGAAACAGCAGAGGGTGGCGTTGTATTTGGCACACCACAAACAACCAATTGGGACATGCCTAATGTAGAATTCCCCAACCACAATTATACACCTGTGGCTGCCACGCAAAGTCAAGTAGCAGCACCTCCTTCTGCTGCTCCCCAAACGAAACAGCACACAGCTGCTCCCGAGGCTGTAGAAGACAGTGAAGTTAGTTCTGCTAGAAAGATCAAACTCACCATCGCTGTTTTTTTTGATGGTACGCTAAACAATAAATACAATACCGTTGCGCGTTGGCTTTACAATAATATAGGAGAAAAAACATTAACTGAGGAAGAGAAAGAGCAGGCTAAAACCTATGCAAAACGATGGGTGAAAAAACTAAGAGGCAGTTATGAAAACGACCTTTCTAACGTTGCCCGCATAGAAGAATATTACATCCCTAAAAACCCTAAATCCAATCATTTTGTGGATAAAATATATGTAGAAGGTGTAGGGACTTTTAATGGCACTAAAGATGATTTATTTAGTGCTATAGATGGTGAAGGAAAATCGGGAATCCGCGCTAAAATAAGAAAAAGCATCCAAGACATTGCTTTAAAAATAAATACGAAAACAGATAGTGGTCTGATAATAGAGGAATTAATTTTTAACGTCTATGGATTTAGTAGAGGGGCGGCCACCGCACGTAATTTTATATACGAAATAACCCAAGAAGCCGGAGCCTACAAAGCCAAAGGCAGTAGAGGCCGTAACTTATATTATACGAATCCTTATGGGCTGTTGGGAGAGGCTGTAAACACGGATAATATTGAAAAATTAACCGTTAACTTTGCGGGCTTATTCGACACCGTATCTGCACATGATAAAAATGGTGTTGACAAAGGCCTTACCGAAGATGCCCATGACGATGTGGAAGAACTACACCTAGATGCTGTAGGTAAAGCCCATAAAATTGTACACTTTAGTGCTGCAGATGAGCATCGCCAAAATTTTGCTTTAACCGATATCTCTACATCCCGTACTATAGCCGATTTAGAACTAAGTTTTCCAGGAGTACATGCAGACATTGGAGGTTGCTACACCAATGGTATAGAATCGGTAGAACAAATTATAATAGGTTTTAATCAAACTCGAAAAAAAGAACAGGAACGCCTTATGGCTCAAGGTTGGTTTAAAAAAGAACAGTTTACAAATGGTTATGTCACTCCATTAACCCTACCTTCTCGCGCAAAGTATAACCTGTCAGGAGAGCGTTACATTTCCAGAAACTATAGTTTTATCCCTTTAGAACTAATGGCGATATTAAGCAATACTAACGACGAGACAAAGAGTATTAAATTAAAGCGGTTAAACACAAAGTATCATATCTACTCCACAGATCCTAATAAAACTAGAGAAGAAGCGCCAGAATTAGATCAAAAACAAAAACAGCTCTTAAATAACGTAAAAAACCGTTTATTCAATTATGCCTTACGTGGTGATGCTCCTATGCAATTTTACACAGCTCAAGAACTCCTTGCGCTATCTGATGATTTTGAATTAACGAGAAAACAAAACGATAGCAAAGATCTGTTTGAATTACGTAATCAATTTTTACATTTTTCCGCAAACTTTGGTGGACTAGGAATGGATCCAAACATCGAAGATGGGAAACGTATAAGAAAAATATTTCATGGCTAAACATACAAAAAGCTTAGGACTGCTCCTTATCCTAATATTGCAAATGAGCATGGTAGCTTGTAACAGCACAAAAAAAATGAAAAAATTTAATTGGAATGTATCGGCCTGCCAACCAGAACATTTTCCTTCAGAAATTTATAGAGGCAGCCTGCATTATGGTAAAAAACACGGTGTTCCTGTTCCTTATGGTGGTATTTTAAAAAGTGGTTGGGGCAGTAATGGAACAACCTATTCAGATGCTACACTTAAAGCCCTCCCCCATCAATTAGATATCGCTTGGATGTCTTTTAGAGAAAACAAATTTTACGGTGGTAGTTTTAAATTACCTGTGGCTAAAATGGAAAAATTATTTGAGGAAGGCTTTTTAGATATTAGAGATACCACTACACATAACGTTAAAAGAACCTATACCGAAATTATTGTAGGCGTAGGGCCTGGGGGGCTGCTAGGGGTTTGGCTAAGCGGTGTAGGCAACAAAACACAGGTGGCCACCTTCTATGGAGAAGAAACTCATATCGATTTTAGAGATTTCAACCCTAGTGGTATACAGGACAGAACTCTTTATGTAAATACAGCAATAGAAGATGTACCTCATACAGAACTCAACAAACCTATCCCTTTTAAAGCGTGGGAAACCTATGCCAAAACCTATATATGGAAACCTGTGATACGGGGTTCTATCGTAAAAAATGCCTTTCGATTAAGAACAGAACACTATAATGGCAATGCTGAATTTTTAGTTAAAGATGCCATTAAAAACACAACACTAAAACCTCGTACCATCCCTAGTGCTGTTATCGTAAATTGGGAGAAAACTGATGGAAAACGCCTCATGTCTGAATTCTATTTTAATGAACAAGAAATACTTGACAGTTTCCAAACACTCATTAAAGACCCAGAAAAAGATACTGCCGAATTCATTTTTGAATTCAAAACAAAAAAAGATGTAGACGTATTTCTTAAAGTTGGCAACACACAGATCCCTCTTAAGCATGTAAAGATAGACCTCTATAAAAGCACATTTTAAAAGCATCCATTAACCTTATCTTAATTGCAAAAAAAGACCATCCATAAAACAAGCCTTTTACTACTTAGCATCTGCTGGCTATTAAGCTGTTCTTCGGGTAAACTGTCTAAAACATTTGAATGGACTGCAACAGATTGTGCACCATTACATTTTCCTGCTAGAATTTACTTTGGTAGCCTTCATTATGGTAAAAAAAATGGAACTTCAGTACCTTCAGGCAAAACTATTAGCTATGGTTGGGGAAGATCAGGAACAGCTTACGCTAGTAGAAGCCTTAAAGAAGTTCCTCATCGACTAGACATTTCCTATATGTCATTTAGAGAAAATAAATATTATGGCGGTAGCTTTGAGCTCCCCAAAGCCAAAATGGAACAGTTGCTTGAACAAGGATTTATAAGTATAGATGCCTTAACAAAAAAAGAAATAAAAAGAAATTATACAGAAATTGTCGTAGGAGTGGCTCCAGGAGGCTATGTAGGTATTTGGCTTAATGGCTATAACAATTCTATACAAATTGCTGGTTTTTATGCTGAAGAAACAGAAATTGATTTTGAACGACTAGTTCCCAATGGTATCACAGACAGAGAGTTATATGTATCCAATCGTGTTAGAGAAGTGGATGCTATAGAACGCGAAAAACCTATCCCATTTGGCTTATGGGAGACCTACGCCAAGACCTTTACTTGGCAACCTAGTATTAAAGGCAACATTGTAAAAGATGTTTTTCTTTTAAATTCTAAGTATTATAATGGTAATCAAGAATTCTTATTTAAGTCAGATATTTTAAAAATGGATTTTAAACCTAGAACCATTCCTAAATATATTTCTATTAATTGGGAAAGACAAGATGGTTTTAGATTGAAATCGAATTTTTATATCGATGAAAAAGAAATCTTTGAAAGCTTTAAAACACTTATTGTAGACTCTGAGAAAGATACAGCAACCTTAGTTTTCAACTTTAATGCCACAAAAGATGTAGACGTATTTTTAAAAGTTGGAAACACACAAAAACAATTAGAAAATATAACATTAGAAACCTATAAAAGTGCGCTTTAACCCTTATTAATTGCAAAAAAAGACCATCCATAAAACAAGCCTTTTACTACTTAGCATCTGCTGGTTGGCATGTATTAGCGCTTGTAACAGCATAAGAAAAACAAAAAAATTCAATTGGAATGTATCGGCCTGCCAACCAGAACATTTTCCTTCAAAAATTTATAGAGGCAGCCTGCATTATGGTAAAAAAAACGGTGTCCCTGTACCCTATGGTGGTATTTTAAAAAGTGGTTGGGGCAGTAATGGAACAACCTATTCAGATGCTACACTTAAAGCCCTCCCCCATCAATTAGATATCGCTTGGATGTCTTACAGAGAAAATAAATTTTATGGTGGTAGTTTTAAATTACCTGTAGCTAAAATGGAAAAATTATTTGAGGAAGGCTTTTTAGATATTAGAGATACCACTACACATAACGTTAAAAGAACTTATACCGAAATTATTGTAGGCGTAGGGCCTGGGGGGCTGCTAGGGGTTTGGCTAAGTGGTGTAGGCAACAAAACACAGGTGGCCACCTTCTATGGAGAAGAAACTCATATCGATTTTAGAGATTTCAACCCTAGTGGAATACTAGACAGAGACCTCTATGTTTCTCGTAGAAAAGCAGAAGTAGATCCCTCTGAACTGAACAAACCTATCCCTTTTAAAGTATGGGAAACCTATGCTAAAACCTATATATGGAAACCTGTGATACGGGGTTCTATCGTAAAAAAGGCCTTTCGATTAAGAACAGAACACTATAATGGCAATGCTGAATTTTTAGTTAAAGATGCCATTAAAAACACAACACTAAAACCTCGTACCATCCCTAGTGCTGTTATCGTAAATTGGGAGAAAACTGATGGAAAACGCCTCATGTCTGAATTCTATTTTAACGAACAAGAAATACTTGATAGTTTCGAAACACGCTTTAAAGACCCAGAAAAAGATACTGCCGAATTCATTTTTGAATTCAAAATAAAAAAAGATGTAGACGTGTTTCTTAAAGTTGGCAACACACAGATCCCTCTTAAGCATGTAAAGATAGACCTCTATAAAAGCACATTTTAAAAATAACCGTTAACCTTGTCTTAATTGCAAAAAAAGACCATCCATAAAACAAGCCTTTTACTACTTAGCATCTGCTGGTTGGCATGTGTTAGCGCTTGTAACAGCACAAAAAAAACAAAAAAATTCCATTGGAATGTATCGGCCTGCCAACCAGAGCATTTTCCTTCAAAAATTTATAGAAGCAGCCTGCATTATGGTAAAAAAAACGGTGTTCCTGTACCCTATGGTGGTATTTTAAAAAGTGGTTGGGGCAGTAATGGAACAACCTATTCAGATGCTACACTTAAAGCCCTCCCCCATCAATTAGATATCGCTTGGATGTCTTACAGAGAAAATAAATTTTATGGTGGTAGTTTTAAATTACCTGTGGCTAAAATGGAAAAATTATTTGAGGAAGGCTTTTTAGATATTAGAGATACCACTACACATAACGTTAAAAGAACTTATACCGAAATTATTGTAGGCGTAGGGCCTGGGGGGCTGCTAGGGGTTTGGCTAAGTGGTGTAGGCAACAAAACACAGGTGGCTACCTTCTATGGAGAAGAAACTCATATCGATTTTAGAGATTTCAACCCTAGTGGAATACTAGACAGAGACCTCTATGTTTCTCGTAGAAAAGCAGAAGTAGATCCCTCTGAACTGAACAAACCTATCCCTTTTAAAGCATGGGAAACCTATGCTAAAACCTATATATGGAAACCTGTGATACGGGGTTCTATCGTAAAAAAGGCCTTTCGATTAAGAACAGAACACTATAATGGCAATGCTGAATTTTTAGTTAAAGATGCCATTAAAAACACAACACTAAAACCTCGTACCATCCCTAGTGCTGTTATCGTAAGCTGGGAGAAAACTGATGGCAAAAGACTACGATCAAAATTCTATTTTAATGAACAAGAAGTGTTTGACAGTTTCCAAACACTCATTAAAGATCCAGAAAAAGATACTGCCGAATTCATTTTTGAATTCAAAACAAAAAAAGATGTAGACGTGTTTCTTAAAGTTGGCAACACACAGATCCCTCTTAAGCATGTAAAGATAGACCTCTATAAAAGCACATTTTAAAAGCAACCATTAACCTTATCTTAATTGCAAAAAAAGACCATCCATAAAACAAGCCTTTTACTACTTAGCATCTGCTGGTTGGCATGTATTAGCGCTTGTAACAGCACAAAAAAAACAAAAAAATTCCATTGGAATGTATCGGCCTGCCAACCAGAGCATTTTCCTTCAGAAATTTATAGAGGCAGCCTGCATTATGGTAAAAAAAACGGTGTTCCTGTACCTTATGGTGGTATTTTAAAAAGTGGTTGGGGCAGTAATGGAACAACCTATTCAGATGCTACACTTAAAGCCCTCCCCCATCAATTAGATATCGCTTGGATGTCTTTTAGAGAAAACAAATTTTACGGTGGTAGTTTTAAATTACCTGTGGCTAAAATGGAAAAATTATTTGAGGAAGGCTTTTTAGATATTAGAGACACCACTACACATAACGTTAAAAGAACCTATACCGAAATTATTGTAGGCGTAGGGCCTGGGGGACTTCTAGGGGTTTGGCTAAGTGGTGTAGGCAACAAAACACAGGTGGCCACCTTCTATGGAGAAGAAACTTATATCGATTTTAGAGATTTCAACCCTAGTGGTATACAGGACAGAACTCTTTATGTAAATACAGCAATAGAAGATGTACCTCATATAGAACTCAACAAACCTATTCCGTTTAAAGCATGGGAAACTTATGCTAAAACCTATATATGGAAACCTGTGATACGGGGTTCTATCGTAAAAAAGGCCTTTCGATTAAGAACAGAACACTATAATGGCAATGCTGAATTTTTAGTTAAAGATGCCATTAAAAACACAACACTAAAACCTCGTACCATCCCTAGTGCTGTTATCGTAAGCTGGGAGAAAACTGATGGCAAAAGACTACGATCAAAATTCTATTTTAATGAACAAGAAGTGTTTGACAGTTTCCAAACACTCATTAAAGATCCAGAAAAAGATACTGCCGAATTCATTTTTGAATTCAAAACAAAAAAAGATGTAGACGTATTTCTTAAAGTTGGCAACACACAGATCCCTCTTAAGCATGTAAAGATAGACCTCTATAAAAGCACATTTTAAGTGTTTAACCTAAAAAAAACAGACACGATCTCAAAAACACCGCTTTATTTATTGTACTAAGTTTCGTTTTAAAAACATGGCATTACTAGAACAGGCCTAACCTTAAAAAACACCATGTCGCCTTCTAAAAAAAAATTAAAACCAGAACAGTACACTGTTGTAAGAGTTATTTTTAAAAGACCTAGCGTTAATAATACATTAAAATACAAATTCTTTTATATTTTTATACTATTTTAGTTGCACTAACGCTAACGAAAATCAGTACATTAAAAAATAAAACACTTGTTTTTAAACCTACTTTAAAAACACATTCATGAATACAGAACACAGATACAATTTTTTAGGAAAAACGTTCTTTTATGGCGTAGAAACCCTATATGGAACAGCGCAAGACGTATCCCTCTCCTATATTATCTCTTGCCAATACCTATCCTATACCGAAGCCTCTCAGTTTATAGTTGCCTTACAACGAAAACAAGTCTTTATAAACGGTACAGAACCTCAAAAAATGGTAGACCAGCTTGCAGATGCCTGCATGCAATGCCTCTACCCTATTGAATGCGTTGTATCTAAAAATGGACAATTTATAAAATTGCACAATTACCAAGGCTTACGTAAAAAATGGCAAGAAGGGCTTCCTAAAATAAGAGAACGCTATAAAGGCCATGCTACCAATAGCTACTTACAGCAAATAGGAGACCATTTAGCGACCGAAGACTTAGCCACACAGACCTTATTAAAAGATGTGGTTTACCATCTTTTATTTCCTAAATCGCTTAACAATACACAAGGGACGCCATTTTATTTCCCAACACACCCATCACAGCCTTTAGAACCTTATTTCGGCACAACAACAGCCCTAAAACATCAACGTCTAAAGGGGCTGCGTTTTAAAGGTACAGATGCCTATAATGGCACCTTAGACATTAGCCGTTGGCTGTATAAAGAAGACCTATCTCTGTGTAAAATACAAGCCATCTATAGCCTAAACGAAACTTTAGTACACTATACCCTTACACGGTTAAAAGAAAGAGAAACAGATAACCCACAATACATAGAAGCAACACCTCCAGAGCTAGAGGTGACGCCTAAAAAAAAGAAACGCAAATGGTTGATATTTTAACTAAAATAGATATAAGATGAGCGATGTTGCTATAGTATGTAAAGGCGCGATATGCAAATGTAAATTTGGCTTTACACCCGACCAAATAGAAATTGTAAGCCCACACAAAGCCTACATAAACGAAACCAACGGCAGTCAAAAAATGATAGCTTCCACCATGGATATTGGTCAGCCTTTCCTTGCCAAAACATTTGGGCAATGCAAACTACAACCTACTACAGGAGGCTACTTGCCTTGTATCCCTGCCATTACCCAATGGCAAGGTTTTTACGATAAGGTTACCCTTACCAATCAGGGTAAAATTTTAACCGAAGACAGCAAAGCCATTTGTGCCATAGCGGGGGCACCCTGTGTAGAAATCACCTTTCATGGGCAAGTTGCAGCACCTAGCGTAGCGCAAATGCAACAGGCCGATCCGCAAGTACATGCGCAATTAAACCCTTTAGCCGCACCACAAGGTCCGCCAGAACCAGAGGCAGAACACATTTTTGAGATTAGTTAAACTATGAAACATTATAACAACGACACCCCAAAGACCGAAAAGGAAAAGGAAGAAGCGCGCAAGAAAGAAAGAGAAGCCGTTCCTGTTAAAAGAAGTAAAGGGAGCTACCAAAAACAAATTGTAGCCAACATTAAGAAATCGCCCGAAGCTACCGATAGCGCTATTTTTAAAATTAACCATGGCGGGTATTTCTTTTTTGAAATTGAAGTTGATAAAAAAGCCAATTTTAGTTTAGAGGTCTTAAAAGCCAGTAATGAAGAAGCCACGAGAGAAAACGTGTATTGGGTTGCCCAAGACTACAAACATTTTGGCACTCGCAAATTTTTAAAATTTAAACATGTAAATAATGCCTTAGCATTACATGAATTTCTTAATTCATTAAATGAAGGCACCAAATATGGAGGCCCAACCCTAAAAAATGGAAAGCCTAATCCCAATTACGATCCCAGTACCGCAGACATACGCACACTAGAAAACACCGCTTATGTGGGTAAAAACTATTTCGCTACCAACCCCTATTTAAGCAATACCGTAAAGCGAGTGCTCGAAAACAACGTCTATTTTGGTAATTTGGCTTACAAAACCAATAAGAAAGGCGAAGGCGTTTGGATAGAAGGTATTAATTACAAAGCCGAATTTAAATCTCAAGGCGCATTTGTAATTGCTGTTGGAGCACCTGAAATTCTTAACTTTTATGCCGAAAAACGAACGCGTTCCGAACGCGAAGTCGATGCCCTTGGCGTTAAAAAACAAGATTGTGATGCCGTAGCCCAAACCCTTATCTATGGCGATGTTATCGACCTTCACCTCAACCTCCACAATGTTGTAGATTATACCGCAGATATAGAAATATTTTGCGACGGCAAAAGCATGAACCGTAATGAAAATAATGAAACTTATCTAAAATACATCCCGCTTAAAAAACATTTTAATAACGAGAACCCCTCTCTAAACTATAACATCGCGTTTATAGACGAACTGGTTACAGACATACGGTGGGCAAATAAAAGCAACCATGAAGCAGGAAAAGGGAATAAAGATGCCTTAAAAGAATACAAACTAAAGCTTACACTAACCCCGCTAGAACGAAAAGCATTAGACGGCAGGCCGCACTACGAACGTAAAACCCTTAGCCGAGAAATTACCTTTACTGTAAACTACACCTCTAACTTTAGTCTAGACGAACACGAACCCGAATATGTAGCACAAGTTGTAAAAGTAAAGCAACTCCCTTTGGTAACGCAGTCTTATGAGATGTGTAAGTATACCGAACTAAAAATGCAAATACAAGGGCAAGATGCCCCTATTGTAATACTACAAGAACAAGAATCTGGTGCTTTAACAGACAATAAAACCCCCTATTTTAATATTATTGCAGGAAATAAGGCTAATGCTAAAGAGATTACCATTTCTACAAACATTGACAACGAAAATGTTTCTGTAGCTAACTGTGTTAATGAAGAAAGTCATATTAATAATGTCTTTGATACCAGTAGCATAATCCCCTACAACTATAAAGCCAAGTTTAGTGATAATATTTTTGGTCGCGTGCTCTCCAAAATATATAACTCTAATATGTTTGAAGACGTACAGCCCTTCACTCTACAAGGCACTCCTAATGAACAGCAGTTAAAATTTAAAGCTGCCTTTCCTTATAATTCTATCAATAGTACTACCTTTTTAGCGCGCTACCTCACCATGCAACTCAATCCTGTACCGCTAGATATATCGGTAAAAAGTTGCCGCTATGTGCGAACGCCAAAAATATGGGTCCACCCCGATGTCAAATGGGGCTACCATCTTAATTTTGATATGGACGAAAAAGATCGTTTATATTTTTTAGACAGAAAAGTAGACTTAGTAGAAGGCCATGGCACTTACATGTCTTACGTTGGTGCTGGTGTAGATTGGATAAAGACTAAACTGAAACCTCTCATTACAACACTTACAAAAAGCAGTGAACTAGAAGGTTGGGACACTGTAGAGAAAATGGTAGACGATTTTATTGAATCATCCAGCACAATTATAGGAATAGGATTTCATGCATTTTATGATGGCTATGAAGAAATAAACTATGGAGACATCTCACCTTACAAAGACCTATTGAGTTATCAAATTTTTCAGGTAGCCATGGCATCATTAGCAATAGATGTACTATTAATATACCTAACTAAAGGTAAAGTAGTATCTCCAGCTGCTAAAAAAATAGCTACAGTTGTAAAAAAAATAGATCAGTTTAAAGAAAAGCATGACTTAAACTTCATTACACCCAAACTTTCAATAAACACAGGTTTTTATAAACATCAAGAAAAAAATGGACAAATAGGTACCGTTTTTGAATATAATCTCAAAGCTGATCCTTTTTTAGGTATTGAAACCGAATATAAATTTGAACCTGAGCAATTACCTCCTCCTTTAAAAAAATTTGATTTAAAAGCTGTCGTAAAAGGAATCATTAAATTTAATTTGACCATCAAATACAATACGCGTACTAAAAAATTTACTTTAACCGATAATGCTCATCAACTAGAAGGTGGTGGAGGTAACGTATTAAAAGAAGGAGACTTGATACAAATGGAAGGCTTGATAGGCTTGGAAGTAGAAGCCGAAGCTAAACTAGATAAAACATTAAAAGCTGAATTTGAATTATGGAATTTTTCCCCAGAAATAACCACTAGCCTGCATGGAAAGATTAAATTACAAACAGCTGTTGGTATTACCCGTAAACTAGGGGTTGATAATATTAAAGGCCCCTTTATTGAAGACACTTTATTTTTTGATGGTTTACAAGGAGAATACTTTCAGAAAATTATTATTGAATCTAGTGACGGAACTGAATGGGTAAATTCAAATCCCAATGATGAAACCAAACCAATTCCTGTTTTTGGTAAAGGAAACAAAAGTTTAGGACGTTACTATTTATTTGAAATGTTTAGTTTAGCGACATAATAAGAACTTAAATGAAAAAACTATTCACTTTAATTAGCATGATCATACTCTTTACAGCTTGTGGTCAAAACAATAGAAAAAAAACTAAAATGAAAAAGTCTTTTGATAAAATAGCTTCTGCCTATAAAGAAGTGAAACACTACGATAAAGAACCTAAATATTACATTGAAAGTTATCAAAGCGGATGCTACTACGAAATTTATGTAAATGATTTTATAGTTTTTAAACATTATAAGAATGTAGGATTAGCAAATCATGCTGTTTGTATTAATTCTAAAATTTTAAAAAGTGGCCCACAAAAAGTTACTATAAAATTATATCCTTTGGGTAAAGTAGACAATAAGAACTTCACTACCATTGATCCCAGTGATAGTTTTAGGCTCAAAATATTTATGCGAGATCAGAAAAAATCATATAGATCCTTTAAATATGAGTTTTTGAAAGAATATCATGCTAATATAGAAACAAGCGTACCTTATTTTGAAGAAACCATTGTTTTTAATGCAGAAGTACCTTATAAAATAGAAGGATGGAGCAATTCTCAAAACTTAAAAGAAATGGATCAAGAGCTCTTAGAGAGAGAAGTTCTAGCATATTATAATGATTTTGCAAAAGTTATCTCAGAAAAAAACATAGAGAAATGGCAAAACCTGATTCTAAAAAGAGAAAAAGAAGTTGCTAAATCAAATTTTTTTAAACAAGAAGATTCAGAAAGAATTTCAGAAAGTTTAAAATCTAGTCTAGATAGCGAATATTTAGAGGTTTTACCTATAGATAATTATAATATGATTATCTACGGTGACAATCATATGGTCAAATTAGAGAGCAAAAAATTCAGAAAAAAATCAGCATTAATAACAATTGAAGAAAAAAAATATAATGGAAAACCAAGAAAAGCTTACGTATTCCATGGACTTACTTTACACAAACCAAAAGGCAGTAATACATTAGAAATTATCAGGTAACAAGACCATGCAGTTACTCCAAAAATTAATCCCTGTTAGTGTTTGCTTTATAGTCTTTATAAGCTGTGCTCAAAACAAACAAAGGCCTATCGACCAATTATATAAAAACACGAAACAATTAGAGTATCCTAGCATGCCCCAATATTATATAGAAGGCTACCAAAGCGGGTGTTACTATGAAATTTTAGTCAATGACATGCTTGTCTTTAAGCATTTTAAATATGTAGGATTAGCGAACCATTCCACTCCTATTAATGATATGATATTAAAAAGTGGCTTACAAAAAATCACGATAAAATTATACCCTTTAGGGGAAATTGATAATAAAAACTATACTACTATTGATCCAGATGATACTTTTAGGCTCAAAATATTTATGCGTGATCAAAAAAAAACCTATAAAGCCTTTGAATATGATTTTCTAAAAGAACATGAAGTAAAAATAAAAACGAGTGTACCTTATTTTGAGGAAACTATAACTTTTAATGCCGAAGTTCCTTATCAATTAGATGGTTGGAGTAATTCTAAAAATTTAACAGAAATGGATCAAGATCAACTAGAAAAAGAAATTCTATTATTTTATAAAAATTATGGTATAATTTTGAACGATAGAGATGAAAAACAATGGGCAAAAACTGTATCAAAAAGAGAAAGAGAAAGAGTCCATTCTGTTGATTATAATAACAAAAAAAGTATCGAAAAAAGGATCAATGAATATAAACATTCATTTGATAATGAAGTTTTAGAAGTACCAGAGTTAGACAATTACAAAATAAGTTTTTTTGGCAATGGACGTGTAGTAACATTAAGAAGCTTGGATAGACAAGGAGAGTCAGCTTTCCATACAATTGAACAAGAAGAAGATAACGAAGGTAAATATAAAGTTCGTTTTTTTAGGTATTTGTTACTCCACAAACCAAAAGGCAGTAATACATTAGAAATTATCAGGTAACAAGACCATGCAGTTACTCCAAAAATTAATCCCTGTTAGTGTTTGCTTTATAGTCTTTATAAGCTGTGCTCAAAACAAGCAAAGACCTATCGACCAATTATATAAAAATGCGAAACAATTAGACTACCCTAGCATGCCTCAATATTATATAGAAGGCTACCAAAGTGGGTGTTTTTATGAAATTTACGTCAATGGTATATTGGTATTTAAACATTACAAAAATGTAGGTTTAGCCAATCATGCTGTACCTATTAATGATGACATCTTAAAAAGTGGCCCGCAAAAAGTTACTGTTAAACTGTTCCCTTTAGGTCAAATAGGAGATCATGAGTTTCCGCTTTTAACCTCTAAATCAAGGTTTGACCTTACCATTTTTAAACGGGATAAAGCCACACCTTGGGAAGGTGCCGATTATGATGTTGTACACAAATATTTTGCACCTACGACTACAGGAGAATCTCATGGGCCTTTTAAAAATAAAGATTTACCCTATTTTGAAGAAACATTTACGTTTAATGCCGAAGTACCTTATGAGTTAGAAGGTTGGAGCAACTCTCAGAACTTGAAAGAAATGGATCAAGACCTTTTAGAAAAAGAAATACTTGACTTTTATAAAAATTATGCAGATGTTATTTATCAACAAGATGAAGAAGCTTGGGTTAAGTTAATTAAAAAGAGAGAATTAGAATATTTCAAAGCTGTATATTATAATGATGAAAAATCGAAAAGTCTAAAAAATCGAATTAAAGATTTTGAATTGTTATTTGATAGTGAATTTAAAGAACGTTTTCCTTTGGACAATTTCTCAATAGTTTTTGGAGCTAATGGAAGAATTGTCACCTTAAAAAGTATACACAGATTAGGTAAGTCAGCTTTTTCATCCAAACTCGAAAAAGAGATAAACGGAGAAGTATTAAAAGTACGAAAATCATCATATTTATTCCTCCACAAACCAAAAGGCAGTAACACATTAGAAATTATCAGGTGACAAGACCATGCAGTTATTCCAAAAATTAATCCTTCTTAGTATTTGCTTTATAGTCTTTATAAGCTGTGCTCAAAACAAGCAAAGATCTATCGACCAATTATATAAAAATGTGAAACAATTAGACTACCCTAGCATGCCTCAATATTATATAGAAGGCTACCAAAGCGGGTGTTTTTATGAAATTTACGTCAATGGTATATTGGTATTTAAACATTATAGAAATACAGGTTTAGCCAATCATGCTGTACCCATTAATGATTTAATCTTAAAAAGTGGTCCGCAAAAAGTTACTGTTAAACTGTTCCCTTTAGGTCAAATAGGAGATCATGAGTTTCCGCTTTTAACCTCTAAATCACGGTTTGACCTTACCATTTTTAAACGGGATAAAGCCACACCTTGGGAAGGTGCCGATTATGATGTTGTACACAAATACTTTACACCTACGACTACAGGAGAATCTCATGGGCCTTTTAAAAATAAAGATTTACCCTATTTTGAAGAGTCATTTACGTTTAATGCCGAAGTACCCTATGAGTTAGAAGGTTGGAGCAACTCTCAGAACTTAAAAGAAATGGATCAAGACCTTTTAGAAAAAGAAATTCTTGACTTTTATGAAAATTATGCTGACATCATCTATAACAGAAACGAAACTATTTGGACCGAAATGTTAAAAAAAAGAGAGTTAGAATATTTTAAAGCTGTATATTATAATGATAAAGAACAGAAAAGTTTTAAAGCTAGGCTAAAAGATTTTTACGAACCTTTTGATTCCAAATACTCAAAAAAATATCCATTAGATAAATATTCAATCATTTTTAAAAATGATGATAAAATAGTTACTTTAAAGAGTATCGAACGGAAAGGTGAATCTGCTTTTTCTTATGGTATAAAAATTAATTTAGATGGAGATTTACATGAAGTAAGAGATTCTAGATACTTATACCTCCACAAACCAAAAGGCAGTAATACATTAGAAATTATCAGGTGACAAGACCATGCAGTTATTCCAAAAATTAATCCCTGTTAGTGTTTGCTTTATAGTCTTTATAAGCTGTGCTCAAAACAAACAAAGACCTATCGACCAATTATATAAAAACACGAAACAATTAGAGTATCCTAGCATGCCGCAATATTATATAGAAGGCTACCAAAGTGGATGTTTTTATGAAATTTATGTGAATGGTATATTAGCATTCAACCATTATAGAAATACAGGTTTAGCCAATCATGCTGTACCCATTAACGATTTAATCTTAAAAAGTGGTCCGCAAAAAGTTACTGTTAAACTGTTCCCTTTAGGTCAAATAGGAGATCATGAGTTTCCGCTTTTAACCTCTAAATCAAGGTTTGACCTTACCATTTTTAAACGGGATAAAGCCACACCTTGGGAAGGTGCCGATTATGATGTTGTACACAAATATTTTGCACCTACGACTACAGGAGAATCTCATGGGCCTTTTAAAAATAAAGATTTACCCTATTTTGAAGAAACATTTACGTTTAATGCCGAAGTACCTTATGAGTTAGAAGGTTGGAGCAACTCTCAGAACTTGAAAGAAATGGATCAAGACCTTTTAGAAAAAGAAATACTTGACTTTTATAAAAATTATGCAGATGTTATTTATCAACAAGATGAAGAAGCTTGGGTTAAGTTAATCAAAAAGAGAGAATTAGAATATTTCAAAGCTGTATATTATAATGATGAAAAATCGAAAAGTCTAAAAAATCGAATTAAAGATTTTGAATTGTTATTTGATAGTGAATTTAAAGAACGTTTTCCTTTGAACAATTTCTCAATAGTTTTTGGAGCTAATGGAAGAATTGTCACCTTAAAAAGTATAGACAGATTAGGTAAGTCAGCTTTTTCATCCAAACTCGAAAAAGAGATAAACGGAGAAATATTAAAAGTACGAAAATCATCATATTTATTCCTCCATAAACCAAAAGGCAGTAACACATTAGAAATTATCAGGTAACAAAACCATGCAGTTATTCCAAAAATTAATCCCTGTTAGTGTTTGCTTTATAGTCTTTATAAGCTGTGCTCAAAACAAACAAAGACCTATTGTATAACCTTTTGATTCTGAATATTTTAAAAAACATTCTTTAGATAGATATACCATTATTTTTGAAGGCAATGATAAAATAGTTACATTAAAAAGCCTAGACCAAAAAGGCAAATTCTATCCAGCTAGTAGAGGAAGAGAACAACAGCTAATAAATCACTATGGAGAGGTCGGTAATAGTAAAGTTGGTAATCGTATACGTGGAGTTAGCTAAATTAATCCCTTAGGCTCAATTTATCATGAAGCCTCAAATTTATATTTCGGACCAATAGCGCCTTACACTGGGTTTTAAATTTCACAAAATGAAAAAATTAACAGAAAAACAACAAATCGAACTTCAATACCATAAAGATTACAGTTTGTTCGTCATTAATTTTCTATCAAAAAATAATGGTCAAAAAAGTGATTTTATTTTTTCTGATATGAAAAAAGTTTTAATAAAATGTTTTAAAGAAAAAAATCTAAAAGCTTTAAAAATTATTTCACGAGATATTAAAGAATGGACTAAATGTCTGTCTCGACAAGAAGAAGATGAGTTAAACTTAATTTTAGAAAGCAAATTTAACACTACACAATTTTTAAGCTCACAAGAAAAAATTCAGGAAATCGTTAAAAAAAAAGTCATTGAAAATGATGATGAATTCTCAATCATTATTGAATTTTTAAACGATATTGAAAATCATAAAAAGCAAATAGATATAGATTTTCTTAATCAGATGCTTTTTAAATATGAAAAATAGTATAAGAAAAGTTAGAGAATAAACAACCCCTTTATAAAGGTTTAAACTTTTATAAAGGGGTTCATTTAGACACATCAATTATAATGTCATATTACTAATCTAGCCTAAGCTATTTCTTAATTGCTTTTTTAAGTACAACTTTACCATCAACACGTATTTTAATATGGTATTGACCACTTTTTAAATGCGCTGTTGGTATTTCAATAGGTCCAGCATTTGTAAATGTTTTATCAAATACCGTTTGTCCTAAGCTATTAAACACCTGTATCTCTATGGTTTTATAAGCGCCATCGACACTAATTTTAATTTTATCTGTAAACGGATTCGGGTATAAGGTACTCTTCACAAATTGAGAATTAAGAAACGTATTGGTTAACGTTGTATCTTCTGGTGTACCTTTTGTTGACATCAATTTAGAAGATCCAGAACTACTACAACCACTTATCACCACATCATCAATATACACCCAATCTTGATTTCCAGAAGCATCTGCTCTAAAACGCAATCTCGTATTGGCTGTAAAAGGTCCTGGAATAATCACTAAATCGGTATAAAATACATCATTTACAAACTCATCACTAAAATTCCATTCTTCAACTGTAGTGTATGAAGCACCGCCATCTGTAGACAATTGCAACCAGAAATCCTCATTGCTATTATCCATACTACGGCAGTAATACCCAAAATCTACGGTTATTTCATCATAAATTGTTAAATCCAGGTTATCTGTAGTGCCTACAGACGTAGTGGTATTATCTCGTAAACGCATGCTATAACTTCCTGTTGTCGCATAAGCTGCAGTACCATCTCTAGCCGCATCCGATCCGCCATCATTCCATATGCCCCAGCCTGTTTCAAAACTTTCAGTATTTAACACACTGTAAGTACAACCGCTTGTAGCGTTTACAGTAACTTGAACATCATCTGTCGCACTACAGCCATTTTGGGATACAGTAACAGTGTAAATTGTTGTACTCACTGGGCTTACTGTAATACTAGCCGTTGTAGCGCCTGTACTCCATAAATATGTGCCGCCACCTGTGGCTGTTAAGGTTGTAGAATTGCCTTGATCTATAGTCACATCTGCCCCTGCATTAGCTATGGGTACTGTGTTTACAGTTACTGTAACACTATCGGTAGCAGATGTTGTTCCATCAGAGACCGTTACTGTATATGTAGTCGTTGCATTTGGATTTACGGTAATGCTAGCTGTTGTTGCACCTGTACTCCATACATAATTTGTGCCTCCTGTTGCTGTTAGCGTCGTGCTATCGCTTTCGCAAATGCTAACATCTGGTCCTGCATTAGCAACAACTTGCTGTGGGATACAAGCCGAATTTTGTATATCCTGAAGTGATACTGCCAAATTATATACGGCAAAAGCATCCATTTTACCTGTAAAATAAGCATCGGTTGCATTTTCAAAACTATCATTACCACTTAATTTTCCGCCTATACCGCCAAAACTAAAATGATCGGCTAAAGCAGATGGTGCGGCAGTACTGGTCGCTACCTGACTGCCATCTAAGTATAAACTATGGCTTGTTGCAGCGCCATCGTATACTAAAGCAACATGATGCCAATGGCCATCATTAGGATAGGCCACGGTTAATAAATTGGCTATGGCATCATTATTTTCTCTTACTATCGTTTCTAAAACAGCACCGTTAAGTCGTATAGCAATACCTCGATTTTTCCCGCCTTCGTCATATAGGTTTTGAATGCCAGAAAGTCCGCTAGGTTTAACCCACGCCATGACTGTTCGCGCTGTTATTCCTGCATTTAAAAATGTATTAGGACTACTCGTATTTGTAGCATATTGAATGGCATCTGTACCCGCAAAAACAACGGCTTGATCGCCTTCTTTAAAATCAACCGCATCGTAAGTAATAGAAGCCGCAACGGCTGCTGTTGGATGATTCGCATTGTCTGAAGCATCATCGGCGGCACTTACACGATCAAAATCCCAATAGGCCTGATAACCACTAACAGCTTGACAACCTGCTGTAGAATTAGGTGTACTGCCTCCTGTGTTAATAATATAGGGCAAAGGCACCGTTTGTCCATTACTTCTAAACGTAGGCAAAGGAGCTGAAATAGCCACCAAATGGTTCTGTAAATCGGTACTCATGCCGTTAGCAATAGTTAAGGTCGCTTGATCTGGACTCCCTGATAACAAATTAGTAGTTTCACTTATATCGGTAATAAGATTGTACAATTCATATGAAGCTGTTTCATAATTATGAATTAATTTATAATCGCCTTTTCTAATAATAGACACAGGCCTTTGATTTCTTTTACTATCTATAAGATACCCTGGGAAATGCCAATACAACGCTTCCCTATTTAATGCCGTGCCATTAGTAAGCATTTGCCATTGGCTTACACCATCTATAGGATAGCCTGCTCCTGGAAGCGAAGCCCCACCTAGTTCGGCAATAGTAGGATACAAATCGAATGCCATAACAGGGGTCGTATTTACAGTTCCTTTATTGGCCAACCATGAAGCTTCAGACCATGCAATGGTAATAGAGCGTATCCCCCCTTCATACAATTCGCCTTTCATCGCTCTTAAAGGCCCCGAGTCGTCTGAACTGATAGCACCTCCATTATCAGAAATAAAATAAACTAAAGTGTTTTCAGATAACATAAAACCAGGGTTTCTAGGGTCTGCTGTCGTTTTTAAATAATCTACCAAGCGGCCTATGGTTTGATCCATACCTTCTGCAATAGCAGCTTGCCCTATAGAATTATGTCCAATTTGACTAGGAGGTTTAGCTTGGTATTTGGTCACTAAATCTGGTCTTCCATTGTCTGTATTAAAAGGGCCATGAATGGCATAATTGCTAAAATGCATAAAGAAAGGGTTGATTTTATGAAGTTCCATCCAATCTATAGCAGCATCTGCCATGGCATCCGTCACATGCTTTTTGGTTCCTGTTAAAGAATTGTCTCCCGCTAAAGCCAAAGATTCTGCTGCGGTATAAGGAGCGGCATAAACATCCAGTTCGGGGCCTATATTAGCATTAAACGTGTAGGGGGCGCTAGAAGAGGCAAAATAACTGCCTGGGTTGCCTTTTGTACCGCCACCATAATTGACATCGAAACCTTGGTCTGTAGCCGCATTATTGGTGGTATTTGTACTTTCATCCTCGCCAACATGAAACTTCCCGAGATGCACCGTTGCATAACCCGCTGTCTTCATCGTTTCTGCAATGGTAATTGCTGTTGTGGGCAATTCATCAACACCCGAAGGCAAGCCTTGAGAGGGCCCTACTAACAAGGTGCTGTTACCGCCCCTGTTCAAATTATCAACGGCCCAAATATTATTATGGGGTCTTGAAGCATACTGTCCACTTAAGATAGCAGATCGTGTTGGCGCGCAATTGGCACCATTTACATAGCCATAAGGAAAAGCAATACCTTGGCTGGCCATAGCATCTAGATGTGGGGTTTCATAAAAATCGCTAGGATGGTTCAAATTCGTTAAGCCTGTGCTAATTTGAGACCATCCCATATCGTCTGCAATAATGACGACTACATTTGGAGTTTGGGCAAAGAGAGAGGGTGTACATAAGGATAATAGCAAAAAACATAAACGCGTAAGTGTTCTCATGTCTATAGTTTTAGAGGTGTTAAGTAGTGCAATATAGAAAGATTTTTCATACAAACATATAGACTGTGAGTTATTTAATTTAGAACTGCATCTGGTAAAAAAATAATTATGTGGGCTTTTCACATCATCATAACCTACTGAAAATAAAGTCGAAACGCAGCTCACATCAAGGTTGAACCTCATTTCACATTTTCTATTTTGTAGTACAAAACAACATTAATTTGTAAGAATAAATAATGAAATAAATGTATTTCATCGTATTTTTCTTGCATCTTGTAGGATTTTTACATAAGTTTGAACTAACTATTAACTTCCGCAACAAACCCTAACACATTATGAAAGTCAAAATCCCCACAATGACATGCCTTCTCTTAGTAGTCGTATTAAGCACTACTTTTAAAGCCACAGCACAAGATTTTAAACTACAGCATCTGCAAGATGATATTGGCGCCACTGGTGGTACAAACACCTCCTTTACCCCTATTACATCTCTTAATAACGCTATTGCCATAGCAACTAATAACCGCAAAACTCATGCGGGGCCAGATGCAAATAGTAACGCTAAGGAAGGTCATGATATGGCCGGTGCACGTGTACTGACAAACACCTCAACATTAACCTACTACAGGGAAAGTACATCTACCGCAGAAAACAACCGTTTTAACACCTCTATATGGGAATACACAGGTGTTTCTGGTGGGGCCAACGAAATGATTGTAAGAGGCCGTTATGAAATAGACCTTAATGGCGGTACCTATATGGTAAATCAACCCATTTCTGGAATTACCAATAAAGACAAATGCATTCCTTTCATTACAGGCATCATGAATAACGCTGCAATAGACGATGCAGACTCTGGAACTGCTATTGCTTATCTTAATAGTGCAACAAACCTTGTTGTCGAAAAAGGAGGAACAGCAACACCTCATGTTAAAGTATATATTACACTTGTAGAATTTACAGGATACAACTGGACCGTTTTACATGGCGATTCTGGCGCTGTCGCCAACGCTAGTGGCAGCATTGCGCTACATGCAGATGCAGATGGTAGTACTGGAGCTACTGCAAATGTAAGCGCTTGGAACAATGCTATTATTTTTGGCCACCACCGTGGTGATACAGCACCTGCTGGGACAAATGATTCACATGCCGACAACTGGCCTACTTTAACGCCTGGCGGAGACACGGCTTCTGTACAATGGAATTTCTTTAGCACCCATGATTCCGATGGTAGCAACCGCCATTTTGTTCATGTTTTAAATAATTCTGAAATTTCTGTAAGCAGATATACAGATACGGGTTTCGACAAAAGCATACAGGTAAACATCACTTCTGCTGGTCTTACCGATTTAAATCAAGCGCTAATCTTAGGTTCTACATACCACAGTGGTACTGGAGCTGGATATGGTCGTGGTTGGAAAAATTACAGTTTCAATTCACTTACCGAAGTAGAAGTGTGGACCCATAGAGCTGGTAGTGGTACCTCTACGATTAGCACCGAATTACAAGTGGTTAATTTTGTACCTCCTATAAAAGGTCCTGCCGCCATCACAGCAAACATTAACCTTTGGCTAAAAGCCGATAAAGGCCCAGAAGCTACTAATGGTACTCCTGCCGAAAACACAAATACCGTTTTAAATTGGTTAGACAGCAGTGGCAATGGCCGCCATGCCTTACAAAATACAGGAACGGCACGTCCCATCTATACTGAAAACGGCCTTAATTTTAACCCAACTATAGATTTTGATGGTAGCAACCACGATATGGCTACAACCATCCCCTCTAATGGCACTATGTCTATTTTTGTGGTAGGAGAAGGCACTTATCCTGGTACCACCCGAAATATATTAAATTTAAATGGTGGTGGTTTTGGTGCTGTAACCTTAGAACAAACCGCAACTACAACTGCGCAGGGCCGTTATTTTAATGGCAGTACACCATCTGGGATCGTAAGTACGACAATTGCAGAAAATACGCCTTTTCTTTTAAATTACGATTTTGTAGCCAATGCTAACGCAGAACTATTTAATGCTGGAGAGTCCCAAGGTAACGCCACCACCGCCCTTAATACCTTACCTAGCAGCATAACTGCGGGCATAGGAAGCCACCCTACAAATCCATCGAGACGATGGGACGGTGGTATCGCAGAGGTTTTAATTTACAATGGCGCTATTACAAGTGATGAGCGCAACCAAATAGAATCGTATCTCGCCATAAAATACGGGATGACTTTAGGTACTAACGGTACTTCTCAAGATTACGTAGATTCAGACAATCGTATCATTTGGAACCAAGCCTTACACACAGGCCATAATTTTAATGTGACTGGTATTGGTCGCGACGATGCTTCTGATTTAGACCAGAAACAGTCTCGAAATAGTGCAACTACAGACGCCATTACCATAGGCTTAAAAACCATTGCTAATACAAACAGTAGCAATACAAAAGCATTCTTCGCAGACAAAACATTTTTAATGTGGGGCCATAATGATGGTGCGCTTACCGCAGGTACAGACATCACTAAAGATTTTGGTGCTGGTACAGGAGTGGCTACTAGCGTAACAGCCACACCAATCTCTAGAACATGGAAAATTGTGGTTACAGACTCTGTCCCAACCGTAAAAGTAGCCATACCAGAAGCCATGGTCGCTGCGGCTAATGCTGGTGGAGAAACCTATATTATGATTGTTGCCGACGATGCGGCCTTTACCACTAATGTCACCTCTGCAACCATGGAGCCCTCTGGAACAGACCTTGAGGTTGATTTTTATTTTGAAGGTACTAAATACATTACTTTTGGAGCCACTCAAGAATCGGCAACACTAGCACGATCTTTAGCCTTTGATGGAACTGATGCTTATTTAACGGCTGGGAATGTTAACGACTTAGCCAATACCGATTTTACCATTAGTGCCTGGGTAAAACGCAACCCCGGAACTGATACCTTTGATATCATTTCTAAACGTAATTATTTCAATCAAAACTCCCCCACAGATCCTGATGGTTTTTATACTCATGGTTACGCTTTTAGAATCAATTCTAATGGGCAATTTAGAATGGTGTGGAGAGACCCTGATGATAGTTCTAACAATGTCTTGCAGACCTCAGCAACCATTCCAGAAAACGAATGGCACCATATTGCAGCTTCTTACGATGCACTTTCGAATACAACCCGTCTTTTTATAGATGGTTTTGAAGAAGACATAGACACGACATTAAACCCGATGACCACAGCTTCAGATGCGCACTTTTTAATAGGTGCTGCACATCATATCAACAGGCAACAGCGTACTCAGGGTAGCGTAGACGAGGTGCGTGTTTGGAACACCGCTTTATCTGCAAACCAAATTCGCTACATAATGAATCAAGAAATAGAGAATAACTCTAATTTCGTAAACGGTAAGGTGCTCCCCTCAACCACCACACGTAACGAGATTAATAGCATCCCATGGTCTAATTTATTAGCCTATTACCCCATGAGTAACCTTGTCTTTGGAAGCATAAAAGACGCTTCTAGCAATGGTAATGACGCTTCTATGATTAATTACAATAATCTAGATGCCCAAACCGCGCCAATCCCCTACCAAACAGCCCAAAACGGAAGTTGGGATGATCCTAATACCTGGTTAAACGGTACCGTACAGTATTTACCAGGCGTTGTATCTTACTTAGACGCTTTAGAAACTATAGATTGTAACATTGCCGTCATAAACCATGAAGTCACCTTAGATAATGCGAATACAGCACTTATTCCAACATCGAAAGAAGACAATAGAACCCTCCTATCAATAACCGTAAATAGCGGTGGTAAATTAAGCATCGCGGGAGACAATGCGACACATACAGGTTATGCTTTAACCGTGTCTCACCATTTAAAATTAGATGGTGTACTCGATTTAGAAGGCGAATCCCAATTGCTTCAAGACACCAATAGCGATCTTGATGTGACAAGTACAGGTACCTTGCAAAAAGACCAACAAGGCACTAAAGACCTTTATACCTATAATTACTGGTCCTCACCAGTTAGTGTTGTAAATGGAGCTAGCAATAATACGCCTTACAGACTCAATGATAACATCTTAAAAAATGGCACCATATCTGCCACCCCTAATAACATCACCTTTGTCTCAAATTCATTTAATGGTAGCGTTTCTAACAATGATATTAGCATTGCGAACTATTGGATATGGAAATTTACAAATGCAATTGGTAATGATTTCTCTTCTTGGGTACAGGTAAAAAGCAGCAGTTTAATTAATGTGGGCGAAGGCTTCTCTATGAAAGGAGTTGCAGATACAGGAGGAGTACTCACCGATACTCAAAATTATGTGTTTGAAGGAAAACCAAATAACGGCGCTATTAGTTTACCGTTATCTGCTGGTAACGATTATTTAGTAGGCAACCCCTACCCGTCTGCTATAGATGCCAACGCATTTATTCTTGACAATATTAGTGATGGCGGTGGTAGAGCAGCAAGTAACATTATAGATGGTACGCTTTACTTTTGGGATCATTTTGGTGGTGGTTCGCACCAATTATCAAGCTATGAAGGCGGTTACGCCACCTATACACTTGCGGGCGGTATTGTTGCCATAAGTAATGATGTTAGAATTAATGCCACAGGACTGTCTGGCTCGAAAACCCCAGGACGTTACATCCCTGTAGGCCAAGGTTTCTTTGTAATCGCAGATGCTGGAGGCCATGTCTCCTTTAACAACAGCCAACGCGCATTTCAAAAAGAAGGGGGCGCTACATCTGTATTTGCTAAAGGCATTTCTAACCTAAAAACATTAAACAGTGCTAGTGATGAGCGGCAAAAAATAAAACTCATGCTAGATGCACCAGGTGGGTATTACCGTCAAATTCTAATCAGTGAAGATGCGAATGCTTCTACAGGATTCGATCTGGGTTATGATGCGCGTTTAATAGAAGATAATTTAGAGGACATGTATTGGGTAACCGAAAACGATAACTTAGTAATACAAGCCATTGACCGTTTTAATAGCGACCAGAAACTAGCCCTTGGTGTAAAAATTAATACCGCGGGAATTGCAGTCATTAAAATTGATACCTTAGAACAGGTGGCACCTCATCTAGAACTTTTTCTTCATGACAAAACCACAGGCATTTATCATGATTTACGTGCTGAAAATTTTGAAGTCTTCTTAGAAAAAGGGACTTACAATGCGCGTTTTGAATTGGTTTTTGAACATTCTGAACCCCTAAGCACCAACACCTCTACTTTAGAGACCTTAGAGGTGCATTATGTAAATGATAACCGTAGTATTATGGTACACAATCCTAATGGCTTAGAAGTGCATGCGATTAAAATATACAATAACGTTGGCCAATTAATGACACATACCGCAAACACTACAACTCAAAAACGCATTACCAATCGCATTCCTAAGATGAGTGCTGGTATCTATATTGTTTCTGTAACCACTAACCACGGGCAACTTTCTAAAAAAATTGTTATGAATTAGAATTCTAATAAAAATTCTAAAACCTTAGAATGCCTGATAAAAAGAAAACCGTCTAAAAATTAATTTAGGCGGTTTTTTATTTTAGTAGCTACAGGAATTCCTTTTGTCTTGATACTGATGTTATGCACAAGGTAAAATAATGCCTCCTTTATGTGCTATTTATACCTTCAAACATAGGCCTGTTATTTTTTTTGTGCATTCCAACTCATAAACCGTATTACAAGACAGCGCTACAGCTTTTTGGGGTTACACCCCAATTATGCATTAAAAGAGGGCGCATAACTGCAAAAAAAAGACTGTTTTTTCAAACAGTCTCCTTTTTTATTTATCTGTTATAGAAACGCTTAGTACTTAAATGGTTTTCCCATAACGGTATACATTCTACAATCTTTAGGCGCATCGCCATCTGTATTCCCTGCCATAATAATACTTTCGCCTGGTTCTGCTACACGATGAAAAACAGACATGACAACTTTACCTATTTTTACATTGTCGCCATTATCTTTATAACTGTTACGTAAAAATTCTGGACGCGGCACGGTATCATCATGCAATACATAAATATGCATCTTCTCTCCTGCTATGAACTGCAATTGATCTCTAGCCCAATAGCGCTTATCAGAATTAGGCGTTCTTACATATTCTGCACCATTAAGGTATTTAGGAAGCACCGTATAGTTATGTTCCATATCTGTGTAAGTCTTCTTTCCCCAATGCATATTGGTACGCAATACCGCTTTACCATCACCAGTATAGCTAAACTTTGTAAATAATTTACTTCTGTTTTTAATACCTGGTACATACGTTGGTATTTTAGGTGTATGTAAAGGTAGAGGCTCTTCTGTTAATACATTCTCATAAACCTGCGGTAATGCTGTGGTAAGACCACCTTCAAGAACTACAGGTAACGACGTTACGCTTAGTTCTGCCGCTTTTAGGCCTTGTTGCGTTGCTGTTAACGTTACAGTACCTGCATTTAAAAGTGAACGCACAGCAACACGGTTAATACCTGCTTCTATATCTAAATACAAATTATTAGTACTGTTAGGTTTGCCACTGTTGTAACCACCTCTCCAAAGGCCAGGGCCTTCAATTGTAAAATCGACACGCCCTTTAGCTAAAGGACAGCGTTTACCGTTAGCATCTACCACCTCTATATCTATTAATGCAACATCCGAGCCATCAGCGAGCCACCCTTTAGGCCCTGTAATTGGTGTTAATTTTAAAGCTACAGGTGCTCCAGCTGTGGTTTTAGTTTGTGTGGTTTTTAAGGCCTCTTTTATCAAACCTTCGGCTTTAATTGTACCTGGTTCCCAAGCGACATTATCAAATCGATACACATAACCATTTTCAGGCTTCGTATCGGTACCTATTAATTTACCGTTAACATACAATTTAACTGCAGCACAGTTAGACATCACGTACATCGTTTTCTTAGTACCTGGTTTGTAATTCCAGTGTCCTACAATATGCACCTGAGGTTCTGGACGCCACATGGCTTTCAAGGCATAAAATGCTTCTTTAGGCAAACGTACAGCATCTACCTCTCCACTTGCTCTGGTAACTTCTGTGGGGCAACGTCCACCATGAGGACCATCTGTAAATATCCAATTCGCACCACCAACGTGATACGCCTTTTTGCCCATCTTTGTCCACCAATGGAATGCTTGCTTTACGGCAAACTCTTCAGAACTTAGCTTGTATGTGTTTTTATCAATATTAGGATGACTGTAAAAATTGTCATCTGGAGACTGTTTATCCCAAATACGTCTTGGAGCTTCTTCCCTATTGTATTCACTCTCTACAACTGGTAGATTAGGGTATTCGCGTTCCCAACCTTCTGTGCCTATTTCGATAGAAACATAACCTTCAGAGTCATTTTTAACATCTGCTCTTCGGTGTCCCATAAGGCGTTTCCCTTTAGGATCGAAAGTGTCTATAATACTAAGAATTTCTTTATAATGGGCTTCTGTTTCTGCCCAGTTACCACCTTCCCAAATGCCTATAGAAGGATGATTTCTATAATATACAATCATATCTTTAAAGGCTTTGATACGAATATCCCAAGTTTCGCCTTCATCTTCAGATTCGCCACTTACACCAGGCATTAAAGTCACGAAGCCATATTTGTCTCCCATGGCGATTTCAGCAGGAGATCCTGCACAGTGTCCCCAACGTATAAAATTACCGCCTGCTTCATCCATAAGTTGATAAGTGTGGTCGCGTAACCAATCTGGTAAGGCGGCACCTAAACCTGCCCAGGTATTGGTTGGTTTTTGTCCCCAACCGTGTAACTTAGCATATTCTCCATTATTAGAAAAGCCTGTGTCTTTATTAAATTCGAATGTTCGTATGCCTAAGGGCGTATTATAAGAATCTACCGCCTTTCCATCTACTTTTAAAACACTTTCTACAGTATACATGTAAGGATGTCTGGTATACCATAAATTAGGATTCTCTACCTTTGCTACCGTTTCAAACATAAATTTTTGTCCCGCAGCGATCTCTTGCTCTGCTCTAGCGACTGTGACCAGATTTCCAGTATTATCAAAAATTTTGGCTTCGAACTGTACCTTTTTAGCAGTATCGTATTCATTTTGAATCTCTGCATTAACATTCACATCTGCCTGTGCTTTGCTTATATTTTCGGCATAAACATAAGTGCCTAAAGTTTCTAAATTATCATATAAAGGCAATGTAATATGTAACGGATCGGTGACATGTAAAAACACATTTCTGTATATCCCACCGTGGTTAGGATGCCAGTGTTCGTGATGCCATACCAAAGGGAAGTTTTTTCTAAAATGATCGCCTCTATCGTTATTTACTTTTACGGCAATTACATTGTCTTCTCCTGCTTTAAGGTGTGGTGTTAAATCAAAACCAAAAGGAATAAAGCCCGTTTGGTTTTGCCCTACATGCGTTCCATTTATATAAACATCTGCAATTTGGCGTACCGACTCAAATTCTATAAACACTTTTTTACCAGCATCTTTTGCAGGTAATTTAAAGTGTTTGCGGTACCATACCGTACCACGCCAATGGTTATCTTCGCCGTCGTGATGTCCATGGCTTAAATCATCAAAAGTATCTATATCGTTAAACGTATGCGGACAACTCACTGTAGCCCAAGACGCATCATTAAAAGCAAGATCTTGTGCATTCTCTGGGTTTTCCTTTACAAATTTCCAATCTGGGTTAAAATTGTATTTGGTTCTGGTTGTTTCGAAGTCGCCACTAGTCGTACTGCTTGTTACACTTTCGCAAGCTATTGTGCTCATAAACACCAGCAGCATTAAAATGCATACACTCTTAATTTTTAACATATTCTTCATTATTTATAAATCATCTTTTTAATGTGAGGTCTTGAAATTGCTATTCTGTTCTATAGTTTATATACATCTAAAAATCACGTAAGCGATACGCTATGGAACAGCCCCGAAAATTAAATCATATCATAGAAAAAACCATACTGATCTGTCCTGAAAACAACAGTATTTATCTTATAAGTTTAAAACACTTACATACAGCTCGTGTTGGTATTCGTCTTGCAATTATGCCAACACGTTTAACAGTTCCTCTAAAGGTAATGTATTCTGCGTTCCAGAATTCATATCTTTTAAGGTATAGCTATTAGCGTTCATTTCTTCTTCACCTACCAGAACAACATAAGGAATACGGCGCTTATTGGCATGCATCATTTGCTTTTTCATCTTAGCCTTATCAGGATACAATTCGGCATTAACCCCTTGTTGTCTTAGGTATTTGATGGCTTTTAAGCAAAATAAAGCTTCGGCAGCTCCAAAGTTTATAAAAAGCACTTCTACAGTTTTAGAAACAGTCTCTGGGAATAGGCCTAATTCTTCTAATACCAGATAAATTCTATCTAAACCAAAACTAATACCAACACCACTCATCTGTTTCATCCCAAAAATACCTGTAAGATCGTCGTAACGGCCACCACCGCCTATAGATCCCATTTTCACACCTTCTGGTGCTGCGACTTCAAAGATGGCCCCTGTATAATAATTTAAACCTCTAGCTAAGGTTACATCCAGTTCTAATCGTGCTGTCTCCAACCCTAATTGTGAAATGGCCTCGTTTATAAAGCTTAGTTCTTCTATGCCTTTTTGGCCTTCTTCTGAAGTTGCTAAAATCTCTGCTAAGCTTTTAATTTGAGCTTCAAAATCTCCCGATATCGAAAATAAAGGCTGTAGTTTATCTATACCAGACTGCGGCACGCCTTTAGCAAGCATTTCTGCTTTTACGTTGTCTTCTCCTATTTTATCTAATTTGTCTAAAGCGACTGTAAAATCGATTAACTTATCACTCGCACCAATCACCTCTGCAATACCAGATAGTATTTTTCGGTTATTAATTTTAATCGTTACGCCTTCTAGCTTTAACGCAGAAAATACGCTATCGTAAAGCTGTACAAATTCTACTTCTTGCCATAAAGAGGTACTGCCCACCACATCTGCATCACATTGAAAAAACTCTCTAAAACGGCCTTTCTGCGGACGATCTGCACGCCAAACAGGTTGGATCTGGTAGCGTTTAAAAGGAAACTCAATCTCGTTTTGGTGCTGCACCACATAACGCGCAAATGGTACCGTTAAATCGTAACGCAATGCTTTTTCTGAAATACTAGCCGTTAATTTAGTAGCATCTTTAGCCTCGTAAGCACTTGTATTTGCTTTCGCTAAATAATCTCCAGAATTTAAAATTTTAAAAATTAAACGATCTCCTTCTTCACCGTATTTCCCCATTAAAGTATCGGAATTCTCAAAACTTGGTGTTTCTATAGGCTGAAAACCAAAGGTTTGAAATGCACCACGTATGGTGTTAAAAATATAGTTGCGTTTCGCAACATCTTCTGGGTTAAAATCTCTAGTGCCTTTCGGTATACTTGGTTTCTGAGCCATAGTTAAGGTCTGCAAAAGCAGGTATTGGTTTTAATGTGTAACAAAAGTGTCCTAATGGTATAAGGAATTGCAAAAATAAATAATTGCACATAGCAGGGCTTACTTTTTAGGCAGAAAAAATCTCTGCTTTTAAAGTCTAAAAAGCCTCGTGTTTATCTAAATGCAGTGCTGTAGCAAAACCTTAATTGATGATGTTGTGAAAATAGTGATATAGTTCGCCTTTGGTGATGGAGGCGCCTTGTTCTATCATAGAAAATTTATCGGCGTTCTTATCGTCGCTATAGGCTTTGTCGGCCTGTAAAAACTCGACGCTATCATCCATTAAATGGTCACGCAACCAGTTATAGCCTTCTTTTGTTGTAATGTCTATAGCATCGTTCTTAACATTTACCACTATAGCATGCATATTCGCCTCGTCTAAATGAAATAAATACATGTGTTGCGGTGCAAAATGCTCTAAATAGGACGCTTGGTTTAAGACACCTTCCCAAATTAAATCACTAAACACATCCAGCTCCATTTCTGCCAACTCTGGTTTGTTCACTTTTAAGTTGGCCCACTCGTCGGCTGTAATGGATTGGGTGGCTAGAAAATTTATAAATTCTTGATGTAATTCTTCGAATTGTTCTTTTGTTAATCGTCTGTATTTCATACGTTAAAATTAAATATTTTATAACAAAAAACCGTTTAGATCAATTTCTAAACGGTTTTTTTAAAATGAGTTTAAGGTATTAAAGTATTAAGCTTGCGCTACTACTTCAAACTCTAAATCTGCAGACACTTCTCTATGTAAGCGAATTACAGCATTGTATTTCCCTAAACGCTTCACGTTACCACCTGCTACAGAGATGAATTTCTTATCGATAGCGTGTCCTGCTTTTTCTAAAGCAGCAGCCACGTCGATGTTGTTTACAGAGCCAAATAATTTGTCTCCAGAACCAACTTTAGAAGCGATTTTAATCTCTAATGCTTTCAATGCCTCGGCAGTTGTATTTGCATCATCAACTATTTTCTTTTCTTTAAAAGCTCTTTGCTTTAAGTTTTCTGCTAAAACTTTTTTAGCAGAAGGCGTTGCTAAAACAGCTTGGCCTTGAGGAATTAAAAAATTTCTACCATAACCGTTCTTAACTGTTACAACATCGTCTTTAAATCCTAAATTTTCAACGTCTTGTCTTAATATAAGTTCCATTGTTATGCTATTTTTATTTTAATAAATCCGCTACGTATGGCATTAAAGCTAAATGACGTGCTCTTTTTACAGCAACAGACACTTTTCTTTGATACTTTAATGATGTCCCTGTTAAACGTCTTGGTAAAATTTTACCTTGCTCGTTTACAAACTTTAATAAGAAATCTGGATCTTTATAATCGATATACTTGATACCCGATTTCTTAAAACGACAATATTTCTTTTGTTTGTTAGTCTCTATATTAAGAGGCGTTAAATATCTAATTTCGCCGTCTTTTTTTCCTTTAGATTGTTGTTCTATAGATGTTGCCATAATTACGCTTTTACTTTAAGTTTTTCTCTTCTTCGCTCTGCCCAAGACACAGCATGCTTGTCTAAAGCTACAGTTAAGTAACGCATAAAACGCTCGTCACGTCTAAACTCTACTTCTAAAGGTCCAATTGCTTCTCCAGGTACTTGGTACTCGAATAAGTGGTAAAAACCACTTTTTTTGTTTTGAATAGGGTACGCTAGCTTCTTAAGCCCCCAGTTCTCTTTGGATATCATCTTAGCGCCGTTAGAAACAAGAAAATCTTCGTATTTCTTTACTGTTTCCTTTATCTGATCTTCAGATAAAACGGGATTTAAGATGAAAACAGTTTCATAATGATTCATAAAAAATCTATTTTAATTATTAAAAATTGGCTGCAAAAATAAGAATTTTTTATTATATTACACTACTTTCCAACAACATATTTTCTTTCCCATTTCATCTGTTAAAGAAATGTTAAAACAAACAGTTTACCGATGATTTTTGGTTTTTAGCGGAAAATATCGTACTATTGTCGATATCTTAACCGAAATAATATATAATGTTATGACTTTAAACTGTGTAGTAGTAGACGATTCAGCAATACAACGTCTCTCTATAGTTAAGTTAGTCGAAAATCACCCTTCACTAAACTTAATTGCTGAGTATAGTAGTGCTCTCGAAACAAAGAATGGTTTAAATACGCATCAAGTAGACTTAATCTTTTTAGACATTGAAATGCCAGTGCTAAATGGTTTTGAACTTTTAGACGTATTAAATAAGAAACCACAAATTATTTTTGTAACCGGTAAAACAGAATATGCTTTTAAAGCATTTAATTACGATGCTACCGATTACTTACACAAACCTATAACAAGAGACCGTTTTAACACTTCTGTTGAAAAAGCACTCGAGCAACATAAATTAACGCTCGATTTTCATGAAGAAGAAGGCGAACATATCTTCGTTAAAAGTAACCTTAAGAAACGTAAGGTATACATTAAAGACATTAAGTGGATTGAAGCACTTGGGGACTATGTTAAACTTGTAACAGAAGAAACAAGTTTAGTAGTGCTATCTACGATGAAAGCTTTTGAGGCAGAATTGCCAGAGAATAAGTTTTTACGTATTCACAAATCCTATATTGTCAATCTTGACAAGATAGACCGCTTTAACAGTAAAAATGTTGAAGTTGGTGCTTATGAAATCCCTCTTAGTAGAAACAAAAAAACGCAACTAGTAGATGCGTTAAACAATATTTAGTAGATCACATTTCGGTTGTGGCCAACCTACAAAAACAATCGCTATTATTATCAACAACTATTGTGTGTGGTTAGAATGAAGATTTAATAATTATCAACATTTAATAGTATTCTAACTGACCGAAACTCTTTAATGCTTGAAAAGCTATTATTAATTCTAATAATGGCTTTTTTTGTTTTTGCTAAAGACTGGTCTTTCGGTATTTTAATTAAAATATTCTTGTAAAACTGATTGCGTATACGAGCTACCGCTGGCGACTCTGGGCCTAAAACATGTTCTTTAAAAACCTGTCGTAAGGACTTCGCTAACCATAAAGACGCCTGCTCTACCCTATTGTAATCCTTATGCTTTAAAGTTATTTTGATTTGCTTGTAAACAGGAGGGTATTTATAATTAAAACGATCGTCCATTTGCTCTTTATACATGGCGCCATAAGCATTAGAAGCAACCTGCTGCAGTATGTTATGATACGGATTATACGTTTGTACCAAAACCTTTCCCCGTGTATCGGTACGCCCCGCTCTACCCGATACTTGTGTGATAAGCTGAAAACTGCGCTCGTGTGCTCTAAAATCAGGGAAATTAAGCATGGTATCGGCATTCATAACCCCTACCAATTTCACATTTCTAAAATCTAACCCCTTGGTTAGCATTTGTGTGCCTACCAAAATATCGACCTCTTGCTGCTCGAAAGCTGTAATGATCTTTTCATAACCGTATTTACCCCGCGTCGTATCTAAATCCATACGGGCTACTTTATGCTTTGGAAATACCACTTTTACCTCTTCTTCTATTTGTTCGGTTCCAAAACCTTTATTATCTAACTCTGGACTGCCACAGGCTTCACACTGTTTATGCATAGCAGTATGGTAACTGCAATAATGGCAACGCAATTGTTTGCGGTATTGGTGGTAAGTTAAACTTACATCGCAGTTAGGACATTGTGTGGCATGACCACAGGTGTTGCATTCTATTATTGGAGAAAACCCACGCCGGTTTTGAAATAATATAATTTGATGTCCTTCCTCTAAAGTCACTGCCATTTCTTCCAACAAACGGTCACTAAAATGGCCTCGCATTAACTTGCGCTTGTACTTATCTTTAATATCCACCAATTCTATATCGGGCATCAACACATTATTATGGCGCTGCTTTAAAGACACTAGTCCATAACGTTTTTGTTGTGCATTAAAAGCACTTTCTAAACTTGGTGTTGCCGAGCCTAAAAGTGTTTTAGCACCATGCATATGCGCTAGTACAATAGCAGCATCGCGGGCGTGGTAGCGCGGTGCAGGGTCAAACTGTTTGAAGGATTGCTCATGCTCTTCATCGACAATAATCAATCCCAAGGCTTTAAACGGTAAAAACACAGATGAACGTGCCCCCAGTATAACTTGGGCTTTAGCTGTATTTTGCAACACATTATTCCAAACCTCAACCCGCTCGTGAGAAGAATATTTGGAGTGGTATAAGGCGACCTTTTCGCCAAAATAATTCTGCAAACGACTCACCAATTGGGTGGTTAGCGCAATTTCTGGCAGTAAATACAGGACTTGACGGCCTGTTTCTAAAACGGTCTCTATAAGCTTGACGTAAATTTCGGTTTTTCCAGAAGATGTCACCCCGTGCAATAAGGTGGTGTGCTGTGTTTCGAAGGTTGTTCTTATCTCCGACAATGCTTGCTCTTGATGTACATTTAACGTTTTAGACGCGGCATTCGCGCCACCTGTATAATGAATACGATCTGTTTGAATCACATAGTCTTCAAGCACCGTTTTATCTATCAAAGCTTTAATTATAGAGGTTGAAGCACCGCTTTCTGCGATTAACTCTGAAACCTTAACAGGTTTTTGCGTTTTGGCAGCCATCGAAAACAACGTCATCACCACATCGCGTTGTTTAGGGGCGCGACTTAAATCCCCTAGGAGTTCTTGCAAACGCACTTCAGAAGAAAAATGAGCACTTAACTTAACATAACGCACCAATTTGGGTTTGTATTTTTCGAAAACCTCTTCTTCTACCGCTACGGCTTCTTTTTCAATAAGCCGTTTAATAACAGGAAGTACGCTTTTCTTATCTAAAATCTGCATGACGTCTTGCACCTTTAAAGACGACTGATGGTGTAAGGCTTCATACACTAAAAACTCATCATCTTTTAAGCGGGTTTCGTCTAACTTTACATTGGTTTTAGTAAGCATGGTTTCGCTTTCTAAAATAAAAGCATTGGGTAATGCTGCGCGCATAACGTCGCCCATAGTACACATGTAGTAACTAGAAATCCATTCCCAAAATTTTAACTGTATCTCTGTAACTAACGGAGTCTCATCTAATATTTGATGAATATCTTTAGCCTCATAGGCTGTAGGCCCTTCGTTATGAATACGGTGTACAATACCTGTATGCATTTTAGTTTTTCCAAAGGGTACAGATACCCGCATGCCTTTTTGCAAAAATGTGGCCTCTGCTTCTGTTATACGGTAGGTAAACAGTTTTTGTAAAGGAATAGGGACTATTACATCTATAAAATACGTCATCGCTTATTTTTGCTTTCTTAGCTTGTTTAAAGAGGCATTAAGCTCGTATCCTAACAGGAGGATGTTGGCGTTTAACCACAAATAAAGTAACAAGATTAAAAGGGCACCAATAGAACCGTATAGTTTATTGTACTGGCTAAAATTTTCTATATAAACGCCAAACAAAAAAGACGTTAAAATAATTAAGAACGTTGTAAATAAAGCACCAACCGATAAAAACTTAGAGTCCCGCCCTTCTTGGGTGCCAAAATAATATAAGGTTGCTGTTGCTAAATACACCATGATAACAAAAAAGATGTATTTGGCAATGTTGTACCACAACACTCCATCGGCATCTACATCGTATTCCCTATCACGCAAGGCTTCTAATATTTCCTGTATCACATAGATTTCAAAATATCCCAAAACAGCTATAGTGATGATTAATAACAGGGCCAATATTAAAGCAATTCCTAACGCAAAAATGTATTGTTTAAACACATTACGTGTTAATTGTTCGTGATAAGAACTTTCAAAACCAGAAAACACAGCATTAACACCATTAGCCATTAAGGCTATAGACAGTACAAAAACCGAAGATAAAAGTCCTCCCCTTTTGTTTTGCTCTATATTTCCAAAAATATTATCAAAGAAAAAATCGGATGTTGTTGGTGGTAAAAAAGATTCTAAAAATTCTAGAAACTCTACCTTAAAGCCCTCTATAGGAATGTAAGGAATAACAATAAGTACAAATAACAAAAAAGGGAATAATGCTGTAAAGAAACTAAAAGCTATCGCACTAGCCCGTGCAGTTAACGCACCTCTTGCAATACCTATAACATACAATTCTATTAAATCGTAAAAGGATAAGCCTTCTAGCCCTGGTAGTTTAAAGCGTTTTAAAAACTGAACTAGGATGCGTATTACAGGAATTTTATCTAGTTTGTCTTCAATCGGTTTCGTCATTAATTACATGCGTTTTAAAACTGCTACAGGCTATAGGCATCACAGTAGCCTTGTATTATGAATACTCTTTAGGCAAATTTAAGCATTTAAATCTGACTCTAAAATGTATTTTAGTGCGCGTTAAAAGTTCGTAAGATGACAAGAAATCGTTTTGTATGTCGCGTTAACCTGTTTCTAAACCCCTAAAAAAGGTTATAGGACTTAACTGTTATTAATTTACAGCCTTTAAACTTAAATCCATATTGTGTACAGAATGGGTTAAAGCGCCACAAGAAATATAATCGACACCACATTCTGCATAATGACGCACCGTAGCTTCATTGATATTTCCAGAGGACTCTGTAAGACACTTATTACCAATCATTTCAACAGCCTTTTTGGTATCTTCATAATCAAAATTATCGATCAAAATACGAAAGATGCCTTCACTTTTTAAAATCTCTTCTACTTCGGTTAAGTCTCTTGCTTCCACCATAATCTGCAAGTCTCTGCCTGTGCTATTAAGATAATCTTTAGTCATATCTATAGCTTTTGTAATGCCACCAGCAAAATCAATATGGTTGTCTTTAAGCATGATCATATCATACAATGCAAATCTGTGGTTTTCACCTCCGCCAATTTTTACCGCCCACTTTTCTAACACTCTAATCCCTGGTGTGGTTTTACGCGTGTCTAAAATTTTGGTTTTAGTCCCCTTTAATAAGTCTACAAAATTTCTTGTTTTTGTCGCAATAGCACTCATGCGTTGCATGGCGTTTAAAACCGTACGTTCTGCTTTTAAAATAGACTGTGAAGATCCTTCTACATAGAGCACAACATCTCCATAAGACACCTCTGTACCATCTTCGATCTTAATGTCTACACGTAAGCTTTTATCTATGTAATTAAAGACGCGTTTTGCAAATGCAACACCTGCAATAACACCTTTGTCTTTTACAAGAAGCTTTGCTCTACCTCTTGCATTTTCTGGAATACAGGCTAAAGAGCTGTGATCGCCATCGCCAACATCCTCTCTTATAGCGTTTTCAATAATGTAGGAGACTTCGTTTTCGAAATATTCTTTGGTAATCATGTCAGAGAAATTTTGAGCAAAAATAGCAAATGGAATATTAATTTACGAATTTTTTAGTTTTAATGCCTAAAAATATAAATATCGTAAAAAATGAAATTGTAATTTTGCAGTATGACGATTACACTTTTGGCCATAGGCAAAACCGATGACAAGGCGCTTAACACCTTAATAGACACTTATAAAGCGCGGCTTAAGCATTATATTAAGTTTGAATTAGAACTCATTCCTGACCTAAAAAAGGTTAAGAACTTAAGTGAGAACGAACAGAAACAAAAAGAGGGTGATCTTATTTTAAAAAAGGTAATGCCTGCCGATGTTTTGATTCTTTTAGATGAAAATGGCAAAACAATGGATTCTGTAGCCTTTTCTGGTTACTTACAAAAGCATATGAATTCTGGGATAAAACGCTTGGTATTTGTGATTGGGGGGCCTTATGGTTTTTCTCAGGACGTATACCAAAAAGCGAATGGGAAAATAGCATTATCTAAAATGACATTTTCCCATCAAATGGTACGTTTATTTTTTATAGAGCAACTCTATAGAGGGTTTACTATTTTAAAAAATGAACCCTACCACCATCGCTAATCCTAATGTACTTTATACACTTCTTTACGTTTTTTAAGTTGTCGTTCTAAATCGCTTATGGTTTCACGAACAGCAACTTCAAAGTTGTGTTCATCCGACGTGGCATAAATTCGCGGTCCTGGCAAACTCAATTCTATATTGCATATTTTACCTGTGTCTGAGTTGTTGCCTTCTTGTTTAAAATAGACCATCGCACTAATTAAAAACTCATAGCGGTTAAATAATTTCTCTAATTTCTCTTTGGTAAATGCCGAAAGACTCTCGCTCACATCTACGCCTACATATTGAAAATTCACTGTCATAATTGGTCTGTATTAAAATTTAATTGTTAGGTCTAATATACAATTTTACAGCCTCTATAGCCTGCTCTAAAATCATAAAAAAACCCTAAATTCTATGACAGATGAAAGCTACGGTGCTTTTAAACGTCTACAATAGTAACAAAATCAATTTATTATGGAATCACAACCAACCAAAGCACTTATTATTTTTGATGGCGAATGTAATCTTTGCAATGGTGTTGTAGGGTGGCTTTTAAAATTTGCACCGCAGCACTTGTTTCATTTTATTCCGTTTCAATCGCCCCATGGTCAAAACTTATTGCGCATGCATGGCTTCCCTACGCAGCAGCTAGAAACTGTAATACTGATAGACCAAGATGGTTTAAAAACGCATTCTGATGGTTTTTTAAAAATCACTTCTAAAATTCCAAAATGGCAACGCGTTTCTGCCTTATTAGCCTTTATACCAAGACTGTTTAGAGACTATATCTATAAAACAGCATCTCGCAATCGTTTAAAATGGTTTGGAAAATCTAAGAGTTGTACCATAAGTTTTTAGCATCTGAAAAATAGACTTATTTTTGACGCTAAAAACAGAACGCATGCAACTCGTTTTCGCCACCAATAACGCCAATAAACTTAAAGAAGTTCAAGCCCTTATACCAGAGCATATCAAACTCTTAAGTTTAAAAGACATCAATTGTTTAGAAGATATTCCAGAAACTCAGGATACGATAGAAGGTAATGCTTTGCAAAAGGCAGCCTATGTAAAAACCCACTATGGCTACGATTGCTTTGCAGATGATACAGGTTTAGAAGTTAACGCTTTAGATGGTGCCCCTGGTGTATACGCTGCACGCTATGCTGGCCCCCAAAGAGCTGCTTCTGATAATATGGCCTTGTTGCTAGAAAATTTAAAGCCCCATACCGATAGAACAGCGCAGTTTAAAACCGTAATTGCTTTAAGCCTACAAGGCCAAACCCATCAATTTACAGGACTGTGTAAGGGTGAAATTACGACGTCTTTACAAGGTGATAAAGGTTTTGGTTACGACCCTATTTTTAAACCCCATGGCTTTGAAACTACCTTTGCAGAAATGGAATTGGTGCAAAAAAACACTATTGGACACCGTGGTAAAGCCACAGCGCAACTTATTGCTTTCCTAAATAAAATTTCTTAAATCTGTATTGCCTATTACAGGCGATTATATTACTTTTATTAGATGACCGAAGAAGACATCGAAAAAGAAAACGCAGCCATTACCAATGCGTATAAACACCTTTTAAAGGTAAGCTATACTACACTTTCTACCGAGGATAAAAAACTTATTAGAAAAGCATTTGAGGTCGCCTTAGATGCTCATAAAACGCAGCGTCGCAAATCTGGAGAAGCTTATATTTTTCACCCTATTGCAGTCGCTAAAATTGTAGCTGAAGAAATTGGACTGGACGCCACTTCTATTGCTGCTGCCTTATTACACGATGTTGTAGAAGATTCTGATGATTATGGTATTAATGATATCGAACAGCTCTTTGGGGAGACGGTAGCGCGTATTGTAGATGGGCTCACCAAAATATCATCTTTAAGTAAAGAAAAAGACATGGACGTCTCGTTACAAGCCGAGAATTTCCGAAAAATGCTTTTAACTTTAAATGATGATGTACGGGTTATCATTATTAAAATGGCAGACCGTTTGCACAATATGCAGACCATGGATGCCATGCGCCCCGACAAACAGGTGAAAATTGCTTCGGAAACCCTCTATATCTATGCCCCTCTAGCGCATAGAATTGGGTTGTATAATATTAAAACAGACTTAGAAGATTTAGCACTTAAATATACAGAACCTGAAGTTTACAATGACATCCTTACCAAAATTAAGGAAAGTAAAGAGGAGCAAGATCTTTATATCGAACAGTTTAGCGATGTTATTAGAAAATCTTTAGACAAAGAAGACTTCACTTATACCATAAAAGGGCGTCCTAAATCTATATTTTCGATACGTCGGAAGATGCTAAATCAAGGCGTGACTTTCGATGAGGTTTATGATAAATTCGCCATTCGCATTATTTACGAAAGTGACGATTACAACGAAAAATTCTTAGCATGGAAAATATATTCTATTGTTACAGATCACTTTAGACCAAACCCTCTACGTTTGCGCGATTGGATTTCATCGCCTAAAGGCACTGGTTATGAAGCATTACACATTACCGTAATGGGCCCTAAAGGCAATTGGGTTGAAGTACAGATACGCAGTGAGCGCATGAATGAAATTGCCGAAAAAGGTTATGCAGCACACTACAAATACAAACAACAAGACGAAAAAGAAGACAATTTAGAAAGTTGGATTAACAGACTTCAAGAGGCGTTAGAAAACCCAACGATGAATGCGGTTGATTTTGTAGAACAATTTAAATTGAACCTCTATTCGCAAGAAATCTTTGTATTTACGCCCAAAGGGGAACTTAAATCGCTACCTAAGGGGGCCACTTCTTTAGATTTTGCATTTCATATCCATACCGAAGTAGGTATGCACACCCGTGGCGCCAGAGTAAATAATAAACTCGTGCCCTTAAGTCATGAATTAAAAAGTGGCGACCAAGTAGAAGTCGTGACTTCTAGCAGTGCAAAACCAAATGCCAACTGGTTAAACTACGCCACTACAGCACGAGCAAGAGCCAAAATAAAATCGGCATTACGAGAAGACCGCAAACTGGTAGGCGAAGAAGGTAAAGAAATATTAAGACGTAAATTAAAACAACTTAAAATTACGCTTAACGAATCTTCGGTAAACGATCTGGTTCGTCATTTTAATTTAAAAACAAGTTTAGATCTGTTTTACCGTGTTGGTATTGGTTCTATAGACAATATTATGCTTAAAGACTTTGCCTCATCTAGAACTAATGTTCTTATGAGCTTCTTTAAAAATAAAATAACCAGAAAGCAATCCATCTCTAAAGAAGAGTTAGAAAAGGACGAAATTACTTCAAATTTCGATTCTCTTGTATTTGGTAAGGAACAGGAAAAGTTAGATTATAAAATTTCCAATTGCTGCAACCCTATACCTGGGGATGATGTTTTTGGCTTCTTAACCGTATCGGAAGGTATAAAAGTGCACAAACACAATTGTCCTAATGCTTTAAGTTTACAGTCTAATTACGCCTATCGCATTATGATTGCCAAGTGGATAGACTCTACACAACAGGATTACGCTACCGAAATTACAATTTCGGGTATAGATCAATTAGGCTTAGTTAGTGACATTACTGCTGTAATATCTAACAATATGCACGTTAACATGAAAAGTCTTAGTTTTGAGACTGATGACGGGCTGTTTTCTGGCAAAATAAAGCTTGTGGTTAAAAATAAAGCCATATTAAAACGCATATTAGAGAAACTTAAAAAAATTAATGGTATCGATAAGGTTTCCAGAATTTAAAAAAGTGTAAATTTGCCTCGCAATTATGGATTCGACTACAGAAAATAAAAATCAAGAGATTGTAAAAAACGTATTTACAACCTTTTTAGAAACAAAAGGGCACAGGAAAACACCTGAGCGCTATGCTATTCTACAAGAAATTTACAATAGCACAGAACATTTTGATATCGAATCGCTGTACCTTAATATGAAAAATAAAAAGTATAGGGTATCGCGTGCAACACTTTATAATACTATAGAATTACTTTTAGAATGTGGTTTGGTTAGAAAACATCAATTCGGTCAAAACCAAGCCCATTACGAAAAATCATATTTTGACAGACAGCATGACCACGTGATCTTAACAGATACTGGCGAGGTTATAGAATTCTGCGATCCCAGAATTCAGTCTATTAAGAAAACTATTGAAGAAGTTTTCAATATTGAAATAAATAACCATTCACTTTATTTTTACGGAAATCGAAAATCTCCTGAAACCGATCAGGAAGACACTAACTAATTTTATAATACAATGGCAGTAGATTTACTACTAGGACTACAATGGGGAGACGAAGGCAAAGGAAAAATTGTTGACGTATTAACTAATAATTACAATATCATAGCACGTTTTCAAGGGGGTCCCAATGCTGGACACACTTTGGTTTTTAATGGTAAAAAACATGTTTTACATACCATTCCCTCAGGAATTTTTCATGATGATGCGACAAACTTAGTCGGTAATGGTGTTGTTATAGATCCTGTTATTTTTAAAAAAGAATTAGATAAACTTGAAGAACAGGATGTCGATTACAGAAAGTCCTTATTAATTTCAAGAAAAGCACATATTATATTACCAACACACCGTTTACTAGATGCCGCAAGCGAAGCCGCTAAGGGAAAAGCTAAAATTGGCTCTACTTTAAAAGGTATTGGTCCAACATACATGGACAAAACAGGTAGAAACGGTATTCGTGTGGGCGATTTAGAATTAAGCGATTGGAAAGAACGCTATAGAGCGCTTGCCGATAAGCACGAATCTATGATTGCGTATTACGATGCAAAAATAGAATACGACTTAAACGAGTTAGAAGCCGATTTCTTTGCGGCTGTAGACGTTTTAAAATCGTTAACGTTTATAGACTCTGAAGAGTATGTATACCAAGCACAAAAAGCAAACAAAACCATATTAGCAGAAGGCGCTCAAGGCTCTTTATTAGACATCGATTTCGGAACCTATCCGTTTGTAACCTCTAGTAATACAACAGCTGCTGGTGCCTGTACAGGTTTAGGCGTTGCCCCTAACCAAATTGGTGAGGTCTTCGGTATTTTTAAAGCCTATACAACTCGTGTGGGTTCTGGCCCATTCCCTACCGAATTATTTGATGACGACGGTGCTACAATGGCAAAAGTGGGGCATGAATTTGGAGCTACTACAGGACGTCCAAGACGTTGTGGTTGGTTAGATTTGGTCGCTTTAAAATACGCTTGTCAAGTTAACGGAGTAACTCAGTTAATGATGATGAAAGGCGATGTACTTTCTGGTTTCGAAACGCTTAAGGTATGTACCGCATACAAGTACAAAGGTGAAACGATTAAGCATTTACCGTACAATATAGAGCCGGAGAACGTAACACCTATCTATACCGATTTTAAAGGATGGAGTGAAGATTTAACAGGAATGTCTGAAGCTTCTCAATTGCCAGATGCTTTAAACGCCTACATCCAGTTTCTTGAAAAAGAATTAGAAACCCCTATTACTATTGTTTCTGTAGGTCCAGATAGAAAACAAACGATTTTTAGATCTTAAGATTTAAAACATATACTACTAATTCATCTAAAGCCTAGCATATGCTAGGCTTTATACGTTAATAAAGACTAATATCACACTGGAACATCTTGTATTAAGAACCATCTATTTAAAAAGCTTTTTTAGGCCGTTTTCTTTTTAACAAAAAGGCAGCATTATAAAACACTACCTTTTAATCTATTACTTGTATAAGGCTTTTTTTTATTAGACGTCTCCTTATTATAAAAGCAACCTAACCGTTAGTACGTCACAGTTGACACCATTTAATTTTTAACTAGTTCGCTTTCTTCTTAAATATTTTATCCAGGACACTCGTTTTTGGAGCTTTACTTTTATTTATAGAATCAAGACGTTTTTGAGTACGCTTGTCTGCTTTTTGCTTAACGCGTGCTATAGAATCGTTCTTGCGCTTTAAACGTCGTGCCACTTTACGTTCTACTCTACCCACAGAATCTTTATAGCGCTGCGCGACTCTTTCGCGTTTTATTTCAACTTTCTCTAAAGAGTCTTTTTTTCTTAATGTACGTTCTATTAAGTTTAATGGTCTCTCTTTAAAACTATCTTCGCCTTTGTAATATGTACTGTCTTTGGTGATATGGTCTATCCAATATCCCGATTTCAAATTATATGTATACGCTCCTGTAAGTGTTGTTTTTCCTAGGGAATCGTAAGCTATAAATTTTCCATCTCTATAACCATTTCTCCAATGTTCTATTGTTTTTGGAATGCCATTTTCATGCCATGTTCTCCAAGCGCCTACTTTAAGGCCGTAACTAAACGTTCCCTCCTCTGCAATTTGATTAGACCTGTAGTATTTTAAATACTCTTTATGCAATACATAACCACCAGCACTGGCCACAGTTTGATGCAATCTTCCCGATCTGAACCAATGGTACATTTTTTTAGAATTGTACCGTTTTAACTTTGTTGGAGAAATATAACATTCCACATCAAAACCATCACTAGTACGTATCACTTTTTTTTGTAAATCTGGTCCAAATGCGACGCACACAAAAGCAAGAGACACCAACCACAGTATTTTTTTCATAATTTTCTTAATATGGAAGACTTTATGCAAAAATAATTTTAAATCCAAACATGGCATAAGGTTTTACCTTTATTTATATAAGGTTTCTATAATTTTCACGCCTTTTATAAGTAGCACACTATCTAAACTACCAATAACGAGTACTTCGCGTTTAATTACGCCTAAACGTATATTTGATTGATAGAAGACGCTACGACAACACAGGTCACAAAAAATACGCCAGAATACCTTTTGGCAATACTAAATTATAATTTACAATTAGGCTACAAAACAGTCGCCTACATAAAACAATATTGTCCTTTTTTAGGTTTAAAGGATCTGCCAAGACAGTAGAATACATATATCGGCCAATATACATCTAACCCGCTTACCACAACAAAAGGCATAAAATACAATCTAGACTTGTTGTGGAACATGTAATTTTAGGCACTCGTGCACTTCTAATCTATTGGGTTGGTTACAAAACCATTTGCTACTGGATTGTTATGGATATCATCTATTTTTTGTTTGATAACGTTTTCGCTCCATAGCGCTATGGGTTTGTTATCGTGCTGCCAAAATTGGTATTTGCTTGTTGTAGCGTTCTTTTCTCCTTGCTCGTTTAAACATCTACAACAACCACTCTTTACGGCTTTCTTCTGAATTGCTTTCTATAGCTTTTATTACTTTTTTAGATATATGACGTTTAAAATCTCTTAATAGTTATGATGGCTGTTCGTTTGCCGACTTGAATATTAAATGTAAATGGCTTGGCATAAAACAGTAACGATATAATTCCATGCCCTTTTCTTTTCTGCAATAGTTTACGCTTTCTCGTAATACATTAAAATAGAACTCTCTCGTAAAGACATCTGTCCAATTTATCGTGGTAAAGCTTACAAAATATAGACTGCCTTTGTTATGAAATTTGTACTTCCTGCTCATAGCCCTAAAATACAAAAAGCTATACGTCTCAGCATAGCTCTTTGTTATTCTTACTCGTAACGGCACTAGTAAATACTAGCGCTAGCAGGACTCTGGGGGGTTCTTTAAAAAATTAATCGATAGTCTTTATTTCAAAAAAGAAAATCCAAAAACTTGCGCAATAAAAAAAGTCTTTTCGTTTCCGTAAAAGCTTTTATTTTTTCTCACTGTTACCGCTACAAGTTATAAACTTGCGATAGCCAGTGCGTGTTAAACTCGCGCCATCAGGGGCTCGTTAAACGATAAAGCAGAGAACGTTATTGACGATAATGAACTGTTACAGCAATTTAAGGAAGTGGAACTCATGAATGAGGACGACAGAACCACTATTAAAAAACTAATTGACCTCTTTGTCACTAAAAAGAAAGTCCAAAAACTCGCTCAATAAAAAAGCCCTTATGTATCCGTAAAAGCTTTTATTCTCTTCTTTATTTCCTCACTGTTACCGCCACAAGTTACAAACTTGCGGTAGCCGTTACGTGGACAAACTAGCGCCATCAGGTGGTTAAATCTGAAGGTAAAATTCAAAAAAATGACACTTATTATCAACACCCTTATATTCTGATTTTTAATCTATGACTATAAGATCTTTGTCCCTAGCTTTTAGTTTACGTATTTGAGTTGAAGAAGCTATTTCAATGAAAATCTTTGGTGTTTTGTTGTAAATTTATTTATAGTAGCTTCTTTTTTATTCATAAATATTAATAAATTTGAAAAGTAACAATTGATCAAGGGAGACTATAATGAAAAAACGGCTACTTACTTTATTAATACTGATACTACTTACTCAGGTAGGAATAGCTCAAGAGAATAAATTTGGTTTAAAAGTTATCAAAAGTGAGATTTTTCAAGATGATAAAAAAACCACAATACTTCAAGATTCCAAATCAGATGGTAAAGGAGGACTAGTTGTATTAAGATCCTTTCATAAATTATTTGGAGATAAGCTTTTAGGTCACTATATCGATCACTATGATAGTCAATTAAAACTTATCAAAAGTTATACTTTAGAGGATGATGGCAACCTTATCAAAGGTATGATGGTTTCAAATAATAAAATTCATATCATAAAATCGTTTAAAAACGAAAAATCATATGATTTTATTGTTTTAACATCTGAATTAAGTGAATTTAATTTCAAAAAAAACACACTAATTCAAATTAATGAAACAGAATTTAAAGACTTTTTTAATTATCCTTTAAAATCATATTATAAAGCCATTAAATTGAATAATCTTTTTAATGCGAGCTCAGATTGGTCAAACGAAGAAAATATTGCAGAAATTTCTTTTTCTAAAAAACAACACTTTTTTTCTATAGTGGTGCGTCCTATACTTGGTAAAACAATAAAACTTCGTTCATATATTTTTGATAATCAATTTAAACCTGTTTCCGAGCATACTTTTGAAAAAGAAATTAAAAAGAAATTCTTTAAAATTAATGATTTACACTTAGATGATACCAATGGTTCTTTACACTTTATTTCTAAAGTAACTAACAAAAAATCCAAGAAAGATATAAATTATCATTATGAATTATATAAACTAGACAATGAGGGGGAATCACAATTGATTTTAGATACCCAAAACCAGCATATCGGATCTTTAAAAATTATAAAAGATCATGGAAGATTATCTTGTGTTGGTTTTTATTCTGATAAAAAAGAGTCACGCTACAAAGGAGTTTCATTGTATGCTATCGATCCATCAACATTGAAATCTAAAGGGGCATATTTTCAACCCTTTTCAGAGCAATTTCTAGCTGATAAATATGGCGATAAAAACAGAAAAAAAGAACTTTATAATTTAGAGTTTAGAAGTGCGTTTATGAATGAAAATGGAGATGTAATCATAAATGCTGAAGAACATAAAGTTGTTATAATTTCATCGGCTAATTCAACAAAGACTTCTATAAAACATTATTTCAATGATATCGTATCCTGTAAAATTTCGCAAGAAGGAAGATTATTGTGGGCAAGAAATATTAATAAAGCACAAAGGGGGATAAATTACTCATCGTTTAGATCAATCTCAAGAAATGGTAAAATTTATCATTTGATAAATGCATCAGAAGAAATAAAAAAAATCTCTGATGGGCGAATTCAATTTGGAGAATATAATAAAAAAACTCCTAATATATATGTTATATCTCTTGACTCAGAGGGTGTTCTAGATTACGATGTATTGGTGCCAGCCGAATCAGAAATTATCTACCAAGTAAGTAATGGTACCTTAAACAATGATAAATCAGAAATCATTATTCTTGGAAGCACAAAAAAAGACAAAAGGTTAGTGAAAATTTCTTTCTAAAATGCAATCTAAAAACACTTTATAAAACAATACTAACGCGTGGAATTACCTTTGTTTCTCACGCACGAGAATGCTTCAGTTACACTTTTTCTTCAATGCTGCTAAGGCAGTTCAAACCACTACCCCATTCGCAACATGACCTTTACAACAAAAAACACAAATCAAGATAAAACAAAAAAACAGCTTCAAACATCTCAGAGAAAGTACTAAAAAATGGACAATGCCCATCAGGAATTGGGGAGTGATACTAAATCAATTTTTAGCTATATTTGAAAACAGGATTAAGTTATAAATAACCTAGTCCTGAAATTTTGAACTTACGCACTTTTTAGGATAGTGTCTGAAATTCATTTAAAAAACGACTCAAAAATTGAATATATCATGAGCCTTATTAAGCAGGCCATTTAGTCTTTTTTACTCTTAAAAAACATTATAGTTTTTAACCTTTAATTTTTACACCTCCTCAATAGTCAAACCAGTAGAAAAAGCAATAGTTGTGTTCATATTTAATTAATTGCCTGTTTGTTTATCCAGGAAAGAATCATTTTTCGAGACATTAGCTTTCCAATTACTCTATATGCGGAATCAGTAATAGGGCTCTCTGCACCTAGTTTTTCGGATACAACACCTTTTTCTGGTTCATAATAGTCTGCATGAATAAAGCGAACTTCTTTATTATTTACATAAATAAACCCCGTATGGTTATCAAGACCGACTAAATAAAGTCCATTTTCCAGAATTAATAAGATATTTTTCAACATTGGCGATTTGTTCGTTTGTGAACCTTTTAACTTTATTGTTTGCCAATTTTTTGATAAACACTTCTGATGCAGACTGTGCCCATTTTATTCTTGGAATATTAAACCCTACATCAGTCAATACATTAGTTACAAAATAGCCACATGCAATTCTTCCTTTTCTTGGAATCCTTGTAGTTCCATTAAAATCCCATTTTGTTCCATACCAATAAGGAAATAATTCAGTAGCCATTGTATGAATCAAATAATTGCGAGCATCAAGGATTATAGAGTCCTTTTTTATAGAATTTGAATTTTCATATTCAAACATAAAAGCATCTCTTTTTGTAATTATCTCTTTAATCAAAATAGAATATTTAGCACTAATATCCTGGCCAAAAGAGGTATAAGTCACGAAGAGAATCAATATTTTAATTATACTTTTCATTTTTAATAATAAGTTTCATTAATTTAAGCAAAATTTCAATTTTCGTACTAACATTAAGTTCAAATATCTTTAGTTCTATAGATTAGTGCGTCGTAGTCTTTTAAATCTTTCAATTATTAATTCAAGGCTTACACTATCTTTTTTTATGATTTTGAATCTTCCGTTTATCAAAAGTTTTAATATCTGCAAAACATCATAATTAACAAAGTTAAAAAATATCTTATGAGCAATTTTTCTTTTATTGAATGTTATACAATGCATATACAGAGGGACACTATCAGATTCCTCATTTAGTGGTCTAAAAACAAAAAATCCCCACTAAATAAATAGTGAGGATTTTTGTGAGCCCTGAAGGAGAAGTATCGAACTTTTTATTTCAAGATTTTGAGATTATAGTGAGTTTCATTAATTGTAAAAGTTCACGTTTTTGATTTCAGAATACTATAAAGTATTTAGATAAAAAAATAGAATCACTTCTTTCTCTCTATCTTTTTGAGCTTAAAGAAAAGAGGAGGACAATTAAATTTAGCCACTCTTTATTCATTTGGTATATCTCAAAAACTTATTCTGTATTTTAATTTTTTAAAAATTGTATCTTTGCTTCATAGATGAAAAATATAATTCATAAAATAATGTCTTTAGCAATGGCTTTAGTAGTGTTATTCTCTACAATGTCATTTACTGTGAATATGCATTATTGTGGAGATACTTTAGTAGAAACTGCCATATTTCAAAAAGCCAAAGGTTGCGGAATGGAAATGGATAAACCATCTACTGAAGGGTGTTCTATTACCAAGAAAAATTGTTGTAATGATGAACAATTAGCATTTGAAGGTCAAGATGAACTACAACTGCAAGTTGATAAAATTACGTTTGAGCAACACCTATTTATAGCTTCATTTGTTTATACTTATATTAACCTTTTTGAAGGTTTAGACAATAATGTATCTACTTACGAAGAATACAAACCACCACTCGTCGTCAGGCAACTCTACAAGATTGACGAGACATACTTAATTTGATTTTTAAACAATAGACTTTTTTATCCTATGACAGCAATGTCGTAAGGATAATTTGCTGTATTCGGTGTTTTCCAAACACCAATGTCTAATTGTTAAATTATCAAAGCCAATGCTAAATAAAAGCATCAAATTTTTAATAGAAAATAAACTCGTAGCAGTTTTATTATTAGTTCTCTTTATAGGTTGGGGAACAGTCAACGCACCTTTCAATTGGGATACAGGATTCTTACCAAGCAATCCCGTGGCTGTAGATGCCATACCGGATATAGGGGAAAACCAACAAATCGTTTTTACCAAATGGGATGGTCGTTCGCCACAAGATATAGAAGACCAAATTACCTACCCGCTAACCACATCACTTTTGGGAATTCCGGGAGTTAAAACCATACGTAGTTCTTCGATGTTTGGTTTTTCCAGTATCTATATAATTTTTGAAGAAGACATAGAATTTTATTGGAGTAGAAGTCGTATTCTCGAAAAACTCAATTCCTTACCAAGTGGTTTATTACCCGAAGGTGTTAATCCTGCTTTGGGTCCCGATGCCACAGGATTAGGACAAATATTTTGGTACACGCTTGAAGGTCGTGATGAAACCGGAAATGTAACTGGTGGTTGGGATTTGCAAGAGTTACGCAGTATTCAGGATTACTATGTAAAGTATTCGTTGTCCTCTGCAAGTGGTGTTTCAGAGGTTGCTTCTATTGGTGGTTATGTTCAAGAGTACCAAGTGGATGTTAATCCAGAATTAATGCGTCAATATAATATTGGATTGCATCACGTTGTAAAAGCAGTTAAGGAAAGCAATAAGGACATAGGTGCACAAACTTTGGAAATTAACCAAGTCGAATATTTAGTTCGTGGTTTGGGGTATGTAAAATCCATTTCAGACATCGAAAATGCAGTAGTCACTTCAGAAGATTATACTTCAATTAGGATAAAGGATATTGGAAAAGTCTCATTAGGTCCTGCAACCAGACGTGGCTTATTAGATAAAGAAGGTGCAGAGGTTGTTGGTGCTGTTGTTGTTGCTCGTTATGGCGCGAACCCAATGGAAGTCATTAATAACGTAAAGGAAAAAATTAATGAGTTAAGCGCAGGGTTACCTTCAAAAGTATTAGCGGATGGTAGAACATCACAAGTTACCATAGTGCCTTTTTATGACAGAACAGAACTGATACAAGAAACATTAGGCACACTTAACGAAGCATTGACTTTAGAAATACTTATAACCATTTTGGTCATAATCATTATGGTGTTTAATCTTCGTGCTTCAGTACTAATTTCTGGACTACTACCAGTAGCAGTTTTAATGGTGTTTATAGCGATGAAACTCTTTGGTGTCGATGCTAATATTGTCGCATTATCTGGTATTGCTATTGCTATTGGAACGATGGTCGATGTTGGTGTCATACTTTCAGAAAACATCATTCGGCATTTAGATGAAGATGATGGAAAACAATCCATTAATACGGTAGTTTACAACGCAACCGCTGAAGTATCTGGCGCAATCGTTACCGCAGTAATGACCACCATTATTAGTTTCATTCCCGTATTTACGATGATTGGAGCGGAGGGAAAATTATTCAGACCATTAGCATTCACAAAAACTTTTGCATTAACAGCATCTATAATTGTAGCTTTATTTTTAATCCCACCATTTGCTGCATTCTTATTCCGAAAGAAAAGCATTAAAAACACTTTTAAATATGTTTTAAATGGTGTTTTAATAGCATTAGGTATCGCTGCAATTATTTATGGGTATTGGTTAGGGTTGGTATTAATAGCTTTTGGAATTACAGCACTTTTCAATCTTCAAAATAAGATAACAGACAAACAAGCTAACCTTATTAATATTATTATTTCAGCATCAGCAATAGTATTCTTATTAGCCGAATATTGGAGACCATTAGGCGTTGATAAAAGCATTTTTTGGAATCTCATTTTCGTTAGTGTTATTTGCTTTGGGTTATTGGGTGTTTTCTCTTTATTTATCAAATACTACACACGCATTTTAAGGTGGTGTTTAGATAATAAGTTGCTCTTTCTATCAGTACCAACAGCTATTGTAATTGCAGGTTTTTTCATTATGAAAAATACAGGTAAAGAGTTTATGCCATCATTAAAAGAAGGTTCTTTTTTACTAATGCCAACCTCGATGCCACATTCTGGTGTAGAAGAAAATAAACGGGTTTTACAACAATTAGATATGGCAGTAGCCAGTATTCCAGAGATTGAAACCGTAGTTGGTAAAGCAGGTAGAACAGAATCAGCTTTAGACCCAGCACCGCTATCAATGTATGAAAATATCATTCAGTACAAACCAGAATATATGCTGAATGAAAAAGGACAACGCCAACGCTATAAAGTCAATGATGATGGTTTATTTGAGTTAAAAGATGGGCGATTTATTGCAAATCCAAATAATTCTGAAAATGTCACTTTAAGCTCGGTAAAAAGGTTTCAATTAATAGAAGATGACAATGGCGAGTTCTATCGCAATTGGCGACCAGAAATACAGTCACCCGACGATATTTGGAATGAAATTGTAAGAGTCACCAAACTACCTGGTGTCACTTCTGCACCAAAACTACAACCTATTGAAACCCGATTGGTAATGCTGCAAACAGGAATGCGTGCGCCAATGGGAATCAAAGTGAAAGGTCAAGATTTAAAGCAGATTGAAGCATTTGGCGTACAATTGGAAGACATTTTAAAACAAGCTGAAGGTGTTAAAAAAGAAGCTGTTTTTGCAGACCGTATAGTAGGGAAACCCTATTTGTTAATTGATATTGATAGAGAAAAAATTGCACGTTATGGTATTTCAATACAAAATGTACAAGATGTACTTAAAATTGCAGTTGGCGGAATGGTATTAACCCAAACCGTTGAAGGTAGAGAGCGTTATGGTGTGCGCGTACGTTATCCAAGAGAGTTACGAGCAAATCCTACCGATTTACAACAAATTTACGTCCCTGTTGAAAAAGGGAGTCCTCTGCCTTTAAGTGAATTGGCAACCATTCGATACGAACAAGGTCCACAAGTCATTAAAAGTGAAGATACCTTTTTAGTTGGTTATGTGCTATTCGATAAAATGGATGGTTTTGCAGAAGTAAGCGTTGTTGAAAATGCACAAGTACTAATCCAAGAAAAGATAGATTCTGGTGAGCTAATTGTACCAAAAGGAATCAACTATGCATTCACAGGAACGTATGAAAATCAGTTAAGAGCAGAAAAAACTTTGTCGGTTGTTGTGCCTTTAGCCTTGGCAATCATTTTCTTAATTCTGTATTTCCAATTCCGTTCTATAGGGACATCACTAATGGTATTCACAGGTATTGCAGTAGCGTTTGCAGGTGGTTTTATAATGATATGGCTCTATGGCCAAGGTTGGTTTTTAAACTTCAATTTCTTTGGGGAAAATATACGAGACTTATTCCAGATGCATCCTATTAATTTAAGTGTAGCAGTTTGGGTTGGGTTTATTGCACTCTTCGGTATTGCAACCGATGATGGTGTAGTAATGGCAACTTATTTAACCCAAACATTTGATAGAAACACACCAGATAATAAAAAGGAAATTAGAGCATCAGTAGTTGAAGCAGGTGAAAAACGAATCAGACCCTGTTTAATGACTACAGCGACCACGATTTTAGCATTATTACCAATACTTACATCCACTGGACGAGGAAGCGATATTATGATTCCTATGGCAATACCAAGTTTCGGTGGAATGCTCATTGCCTTAATCACTTTGTTTGTTGTACCAGTATTGTACAGCTGGAAAGCAGAAGTTCAACTTAAAAGAACATCAAAATGAAAAATATAATTCTAATAATCAGCATTTTGTTTGTTTCCGCTTTCGCGAAAGCACAAGAGCTTCAATCCTACATTCAAGAAGCAGAATCAAACAATCCAGAAATTCAAAAGTTCGAGTTACAATACAAAAGAGCTTCTGAAAAAGTAAACGAAGTGAATACCATTCCCAATACCGAATTTGGTGTAGGCTATTTTGTAAGTGAGCCAGAAACAAGAACAGGTGCGCAACGCTTTAAAGTGTCAGCAAAACAAATGTTACCGTGGTTTGGGACTATTACTTCGAGAGAAAATTACGTGAGTTCATTAGCGGATGCTAAATACGAAGACATTGTTATCGCAAAGCGAAAACTAATAGCTTCGGTATCACAATCCTATTATAATCTATACGCCAACAAAGCAAAGCAAGAAGTCTTAACTGAAAACATCAAACTATTAGAAACTTATGAGACGTTGGCATTAACTTCTGTTGAAGTTGGTAAAGCATCCGCAGTAGATGTGTTGCGATTGCAAATGCGTCAAAACGAAATGCAACAATTAAAAGATGTATTGCAACAACAATTTTTAGCAGAACAAACTAACTTCAATAATTTATTGAATAGAGATAATGATGTTACTGTGAATGTGGTAGATAGTTTACTGATACCTTCAGAAGACTTTGATATTACTTCTGAAAATTTAGCATTACATCCTGAATTACTAAAATATGATAAACTCTATCAATCCATAGAGCAATCAGAATTATTAAATCAAAAAGAAAGCAGTCCAATGATTGGTTTTGGGTTAGATTATATCAATGTTGCTGAAAGACCAAATATGGATTTTAGTAACAACGGAAAAGATATTGTAATGCCAATGGTGTCAGTGTCCATACCAATTTTCAATAAGAAATATAAATCCCAAACCAAACAAAATGAGTTGCAACAGCAGGAAATTACTGCTCAAAAACAGGAACGTTTAAATTCATTGGAAACTCTTTTAGACAAAGCGATTAACGAACGCATTTCTGCAAGAATAAGTTATGCTACCCAAACCAAAAACTTAAAGCAAGCTAAAGATGCAGAAGATATTTTAATCAAAAGCTATGAAACAGGAACGATTGATTTTAATGATGTTTTGGATATTCAAGAGTTGCAACTAAAGTTTCAAATGAACCAAATAGAATCTGTGAAGACTTACTATGTGCAAAGTACAATTATCAACTATTTAATTCAGTAAACAAATGAAACATATATATATAATAAAAGGAATGACCTGTGGCAGTTGTAAAGCATCTGTAGAAAAAAGTTTAAGAGATATAGATGATGTTTCCGATGTCGAAGTTAATCTTGAAAATCAAGAAGCAACAATAACTATGGATAAACATATTGATATTGTAGAACTTCAAAAATCCTTAGCATCAAAATATACCATAACTCAAAAAGAGGTAAAAAATGTTTTTACTTCTACGCAATCTTCAACTTTTGAAATTGAAGAAGAAAAAAGCAAATTACAACAACTCAAACCACTATTGCTAATCATCTTTTATATAGCAACAGCAAGTATATTATTACATTATAAAAATTGGAGTTGGAGTGCGTTTATGCTCGACTTTATGGGCTTATTCTACATTGTTTTTAGTTTTTTCAAGATGTTAGATTTAAAAGGTTTTCCTGAATCCTTCCGTATGTACGACCCTTTAGCTAAACGTGTTCCTTTTTATGGGAAAGTTTATCCATTTATTGAAACAGCTTTAGGACTAATGTTTTTAATGCGGTTTGAAATCAATATAGCCTTAAAAATTACACTAATAGTATTAGGGATAACAACTATTGGAGTAACAAAAACATTATTGGACAAAAAATCAATACAATGTGCGTGTTTAGGTACTGCTTTAAAATTACCTATGACAGAAGCCACTTTTATTGAAAATGCTATTATGATTGTAATGGCAATATTAATGTTATTAAACATCTTTTAAAATGAAAAAGTATATAATATATATTGGAATATTAGCTGTAGGTCTACTTTTAGGGTGGATACTCTTTGGTGGCTCATCAAAAGACGAAACAGACCATAATCACGATGCAGTTACAGAAACCAATCAAATGTGGACCTGTTCAATGCATCCACAGATTATGCAACCAGAAGCAGGAGATTGCCCCATTTGTGGTATGGATTTAATTCCTTCAGAAGCTGGCGCTGATGGTTTGGCAGTAGACGAATTTAAACTGACTGAAAATGCAATGGCTCTGGCAAATATCCAAACAACTGTTGTTGGTAAAGGCAATCTAGAAGGCAATACCATAAAACTATCTGGTAAAATTGCTGAAAATGAAGAAGCCAATGCAGTACAAGTCAGTTATTTCTCTGGAAGAATTGAACGTTTAAATGTGAGTTTTACTGGCGAAGAAGTCCGTAAAGGTAAATTATTGGCAACTATTTATTCGCCAGAATTGTATGCAGCACAACAAGAACTCATTACAGCAGCATCTTTAAAAGAATCACAACCTGCGTTATACAAAGCAGTGCGTAATAAATTAAAACTTTGGAAGCTCTCTGAAAATCAAATCAATCAGATTGAAGAAACCCAAAAAGTGAAGGAAAACTTTCCTGTGTATGCAACAGTTTCAGGAACTGTCGCAGAAAAACTGGTAGAGCAAGGTGATTATATTAAACAAGGTCAACCTTTATTAAAAATTGCCAATCTAAACACAGTTTGGGGAAATTTTGATGTGTATGAAAATCAGATTGATTTGTTTGAAAAAGGACAGGAAGTAATGATTACAACCAATGCCTATTCTAATAAAGAATTTAGAGGTAAAGTCGATTTTATAGACCCAGTTTTAAACACAAAAACAAGAACAGTAACCTTGCGTGTGGTTCTAAACAACAAGGATGATGTATTTAAACCAGGAATGTTTGTAACCGCAAATATTGATGGTGTTAAGAATGAAAATAAAGAAGCTTTATCTATTCCAGCATCTGCTGTGTTATGGACAGGTGAGCGTTCTGTGGTGTATCTTAAAACAAATCCTGACCAACCTATTTTTGAAATGCGTGAAATTAAATTAGGCAATCAAATTGGTAATGAATATGAAGTTGTAGAAGGTTTATTTGTTGGAAATGAAATAGTGACTAACGGAGCCTTTACGGTTGATGCAGCAGCACAATTACAAGGCAAGAAATCAATGATGAATAAAGATGGTGGTAAAGTAATGACTGGTCACGAAGGTCATTTAGGTATGGATAACAATTCATCCAACAAAGAAACAGACCACACCAATATGAATGAACGTTTGGAAGTATCAGAGAAATTTCAACAACAGTTAAATAGTGTTTACAATGAGTATATCAATTTAAAAGATGCTTTAGTAAAAGAAGATTCAAAAAGTGCTTCAACAAGCGCATCTACTTTACTAAACAATTTAACCAAAGTAGATATGAAATTGTTATCAGATAATAAGGCGCATAAACATTGGATGTCATTAGAAAAGGAAATTAAATCTTCTACAACTTCTATTTCTAAAGCGTCCGATATAAAAGCACAAAGAGACCATTTCAAGCATTTGTCATCACATCTAATCAATGCTGTTCAACTATTTGGTGTAAATGAAAAAGTCTATTTAGAATTTTGTCCAATGGCAGATAATAACAAGGGTGCGTTTTGGTTGAGCAAAGAAGAAAAAGTAATCAATCCATATTTTGGTGATGCAATGCTAACCTGTGGAGAAGTAAAACAAATAATAGAATAATAACAATTAAATTTTAAACAATGAAGAGAGTAATTTTAAGTATCGCTGTAATAGCAGCGTTAGGTTTAACAAGTTGTAAAAACGAAACCAAAAAAGAAACAGAAACTACAACAACTACTGAAATATCTAAAGATATGGCAATGAAAGAGTTGTCTTTTGGTGTAAGAGGAAATTGCGGTATGTGTAAAAGCACTATCGAAAAGGCAGCTAACGGTGTTGAAGGTGTTGCAAGTGCCAATTGGGATGTCGATAAAAAGAAAATAGATGTTTCTTTTGATGATTCGAAAACCGATGCAATGGCAATTCACAAAGCAATTGCAGCTTCAGGTTACGATACCGAAAAAGTGGCAGGTGATATAGATGCTTACGACGGTTTACCTGGGTGTTGTAAATACGACCATGAAATGGCTATGAATCAATATAGTGAAGTGAAAAAAGAAATTCATTAAAAATATTATTTTCAGACTTTAAAGGATTCGAACCATAAAACCATGAAAAACAATATCTTAAGTCAAAAAAAATAAAACAAAGCAGATAAGATAAGTATCGAATCACCTACTATAAACAACTGATATTCAGTGAAATAAAAAGAGATAAATATTAAATTTATCTCTTTTTGTGAGTCCAACGGAAGAAGTATCGAACTTTCTTCTTGAAGATTTTGAGATTATAGTGAGTTTTATGAATAGTGGAATTAAATAATAAAATTTTAATTCGGAAATAAAAAATTTGTTCATGGTTCAGTTTTTAAAACTATACTCTATGTTCAAATCTATTAGTTCAATTGTTAGTCCTAAGATAATGTTCTGATTGTAATTTTAAATTATCTCCAACTCATTCGTTGTAATCTAATTGCATTTAAGATTGCTAATAATGCTACTCCTACATCTGCAAAAACAGCTTCCCACATCGTTGCTAAACCACCTGCACCTAAAATTAAAACAATTACTTTGACCCCAAAAGCCAATATAATATTCTGGCACACTATTTTGCGAGTTGAACGGCTTATTTTAATAGCTCTAACTACCTTAGAAGGTTGATCTGTTTGAATAATGACATCTGCTGTTTCAATAGCCACATCACTACCTAAACCACCCATAGCAATACCAACATTACTTGCTGCTAAAACAGGTGCGTCATTAATACCATCACCAATAAAAGCCACTTTGTTTTCAGGATTTTTCTTTAAAATTTCAACTTTGTTTAATTTATCTTCTGGTAATAATCCACCTTTAGCATTTTCGATATTTAACTCTTTGGCGACTTGTTGAGTAATAGAGTCTTTATCACCCGAAAGCATCATTATTTTATTGATACCAACTTTTTGTAATTCTGTTATTGTCTGTTTAGCATCTTCTTTTAATTCATCAGCTATGACCACATAACCTGCAAAGTTATTATCTATTGCCATCAACACTATTGATTCTACAATAGAATCTGTTTCAGTTGGAACATCTATGTCATTTGTATTCATCAAAGCTTTATTTCCTACTAAAACAGTCTTACCGTTTACTATTCCTTTTAAGCCTTTACCTGCAATTTCTGAAACTTCTTTTGCTTCATAGCCATCTCCATTCTCTTTATACTCCATAATGGCTTTTGCAATAGGGTGGGTTGACTGTTCTTCCATAGCCATCAGGTATTTCATAAATTCGGATTCTTCCCAACCAATAGCTTTGACTTTCTTTATTTTAAAAACACCTTTGGTAACTGTTCCTGTTTTATCCATTACCAACGTGTTAATTCTGGTCATGGCGTCTAAAAATGAAGCACCTTTGAATAGAATGCCATTTTTTGAAGCTGCTCCCAGTCCACCGAAATAACCCAACGGAATAGAAATCACCAATGCACAAGGGCAAGAAATCACCAAGAAAATTAATGCTCTGTAAAGCCAATCTCTAAAAACATAATCATCTACAAAAAAGTAAGGAAGAAAAGTAACACCTATAGCTAAAAAAACTACAATTGGCGTATAAATACGTGCAAACTGTCTGATGAATAATTCTGTTTTAGATTTACGTGCAGTAGCGTTTTGAACCAAGTCTAATATTCTGGCAATTGAACTATCTTCAAACTTATTGGTTACTTCAACTTCAATAACACTATCCAAATTGATACTCCCTGCATATACTTTAGCTTCTTTTAAAACAGAATCTGGTTTACTCTCACCTGTTAAAGCTGAAGTATTTAATGATGCTTTTGAGGATAACAACTTACCATCTAAAGGGATTTTTTCACCTACTCGAATTTGAATTTTTTCTCCAATATTTACATCTTCGGGCGACACACTTATATAGTCACCATCACGATACACATTGGCTTCTTTTGGTCTAACATCTAATAGTGCTTTAATGTTTCCTTTTGCTTTGTTTACTGCTGCATTTTGAAATAATTCACCTACCGCATAGAATAACATTACTGCAACACCCTCTGGATATTCACCAATTATAAATGCACCAATTGTAGCAATAGACATTAAAAAAAACTCGGTAAAAACATCGCCTTTTATAAGACTTTTCCATCCTTCTTTGATTACAGGAAATCCAACTGGAATATATGCTAAAGTGTACCAAACTAATCGAATCCATCCTTTAAATTGAGGAATGGAATCAAAATAATCTACAGCGATACCTACAATTAACATAACAAAACTTATAATAGCAGGAATGTATGTTTTGAATGCACTACCATCTCCGTGGTCGTGACCATCATCGTGAGAATGTTGTTCTTCTGAATTTGGTTTTAAACCTCTTAAATTGACTTTCTTTTTTTTCATCAAGTTAGTTTTAACAACAACTTTTGTTTTGTTGAATTGGTGGACAAGGAACTGTTCCATAAGAACAATACACACAACAATCTCCTTCGTTTGGTTTTAGAACCGTTTTACAATGCTCACACTCGTAAAAGAATTGACAAGCGTTAGTAGGCATATCTTCCACTTTTTTATATCCGCAGTTAGGGCAAGTGATTTCCGATTTTAATATGGTTTTCATTAATTTTCTTTTTTGTCAGTTACTTTATAACCCGTAGAATTAATTGCTTTCTCAATTTCCGCTTCATTTGTTTTTGTTTTGTCAAACTCAATGATTGCGTTACCATTTTCGTATGATGTTTTTGAGTTTATAATTCCGTTAAGTTTATTTACTTCGTGGTTTACGTGTGCTTCACAACTGGCACAGGTCATTCCGCTTATTTTATACTCTGTTGTTTTGATATTTGATTTATCGACTACTATGATTTGTTTTTCGCTGTTTGGATAAAATATACTTGAGTAGTATGGAAATGTCAACATCACTATTGCGAATATTGTTACAATGCCTAAAAAGGTTTTTGACTGAATAAATTTTGGTTTTTTATCCGTTTCACATTCACAGTCGATTTCTTTTTCTGGTGTTAATTTGTGATACCAAGCAAAGAGAAGAACTAATATAGTTAGCCCTATTAAGTAAGGTCTAAATGGTTCTATCCAAGAAAAAGTTGAAGCTACACCACTTGTTCCTGCAATTAATGCCAAAACAGGTGTGATGCAACACAATGAAGCTGTGATTGCTGTTAGGATACTTGTAATCGCTAATTTATTTTTCATTCTATATCTAATAATTTTTCAATGTCATTTGGAATAGGCATACGTTTTAATGGTGGTACGTTTGCGCCACCTGTATTACCAAGAGGAACGTGATTTATAAATGATTTCCAACCACCAACAAGCAATCTAATAATTTGACCGAATACTTCTTTAGTATCTTTTTGTCTAAATCCAAACTTTAGCATTAGCCAATGTGAATAGGTATGTTCTATAGGATAAGACTGTCCTATTATATGACTGCGTTCTAAATGAAACCAAGCATTACCAAAACGCTTATTTTCTAAACAGAAACTGTATTGTTTTAATTCTTCGTTATACGCCTGTTTGATATGTTTAGGTATTTTAGTATTAAACTTCATATCCACTAATTTTGGATAAAAGTAATTTAATAGTAAGTGCAATGGAAGTGCATTTGTTATCCACTACACTTATCACATATACCTTTTACAACCAAGTTTACATTTTCTGAAACAAAACCGTCAGGAACCTTTATTTGAGGTATTTTATGGTCTGTTAAGCAAATGGTTTCATTACAATTATTACAATGAAAATGTAGATGCAAATCGTTTTTTATATCACAATTACATCCCTCTTCGCATAACGCATATTTGGTAATTCCTGTACCATTGTCTATTTGATGAACAATGACTTTCTCTTCAAAAGTCTTAATAGTCCTATAAAGTGTTGTTCTATCTGCTTTTTCAAATGCATTTTCTATATCACTCAATGTTACTGCTACCTTTTTTTCAGCAAGAAACTTATAAATTAATAATCGCATTGCGGTAACACGTATATTTTTTGACTCTAATAGTTGTTCTATTGTTTTCATGATTAATCGTGGTCTTCGTTTCCAAATGGTTTAATAATAAGCCCTACACTAAAAATAAAACCATCTGTAGGCGCATATATTTCTGGGAAAACAGGATTTTGGTGCGGTGGTAAAACCAAAGGTGAAAACCTGCTTTGTCTTCTATCTGTAAAGTTTTCAAAATTTACAAATACACTTCCTAATTTAAAATTACGCATAACCAATAAACCCATGGTTACAAAATCTGTGGTTTCTGTTCCATTAGATAAAAATTGTTTTCCAGTATAGTAGGTTTCATAACCTATTCTCCACTTATCAGATTCGTACATTAAAACACTACCTGCATTATGCTTTGCGGTTAATGGCTTCTGTGGATTACCAGGTAAATAATTTAGTTTGGTATCAATAAACGCATAGTTTAAAAACCATCTAAAGTCTTTATATGTAAATTTTATATTTGTTTCTGCTCCTTTACTAAATATTTCATCTGGTGCATTTTCAAATTGAAATAATCCGTTATCTTTTGAATTTAAAAGCAATCCATCATTTATTGCAGTCACGTAGAATAATTGATTTACAGAAAAACCAATCTCATCAGATAGACGAGTTTGATAATTCAAATCAAAATTAACACCATAAGAACGTTCTGCATCTACTGTAGATTTATCTATTGCAAGCACATTTTCAAAGTTAATATACTCTGCTTCTTCTGTAAAAATATCTGGAATCTTATACCCTAAACCTCCACCAATTCTACTTGAAAACCAACTATTGGTTTTATAAAGTAATGAAATTCTTGGAAGTGGAAAGAAACCGAAATCAGTATTGTAATCTGCTCTTAATCCTGTTTCCAATATCCAATTATCCGATATGTCGTAAATATTATTTGCAAATGCTCCAAAGGTCACATCTTTTTGGTCACGCTGTAATGGTGCGTTATCATTTTCATCAAAATTTGAGGTATATAGATTAGCTCCAACTATCCAATCCGTTTTATCTGATGTTGTGCTATAAGAGACTTCAGTAAAAGTGTTTGTTTGCTTACCATCAAAATTAAAATCAGGAACTGTTAAATTCCTATCGAAAAAAGAGACACTATTTTTAAACTCTAATGAACTAACAGAATCTAGTTGTGTTTGATACACAAATTGACTGCTTAATCGTTTTGAGTTGTTTTCTTCTGTGTATTGATGAATACCATCTTCACCATTTTCAATTTTGGTAATATCTCCGCCAATTCTATCATCATACGTTCCGTTTAATCCAAACCAAAGTGTTGTTTTATCTGATGGATAATAAAATAATTTAGGATTAAATGAAATTGATGTCGTTTTTGGTAAATTACTAAAACCATCATCTTCTGGGTCATACGCTTTTTGATAGTGACCAGAGCCGTAAAGTGAAACACCGAATTTTTCATTTCGTTTGCTATAAAATACATTGGCTGTACTTCCTAATGCTTGTGTCTGCGTGAGCATTATGTCTAATGCAGGTTCTTCGTCTGGTGTTTTAGATACCATATTTACTAATCCTGCAATAGCACCTCCACCATAAAGTGTTGATGAACTTCCTTTAATAATCTCAAATTGTTGTAAGTCTAAAGGTGGTATTTGTAAAATACTTAATCCACTTGAAAAACCACCATATAATGGAAACCCATCTCTTAAAAGCTGTGTGTACCTACCATCCAATCCTTGAATACGAATATTTGTACTCCCACTACTTAATGATGTTTGTTGCATCTGTATTCCTGTACTTTCACGAAGTACCATAGAAATATTAGTAGGGTTCATTATTGCTTTCTCGCCTAATTCCTCTGCACCAATAAACTCTATACGCGTTGGTATTTTTCGAACAGTTCTTGTACTTCTTGTAGATTTAAGTACAACTTCATCCAATTCATTACCTCCTTCTTTTAGTTTAAATATTAATTCTGTTTTACTTGGAACTTGAATTGTGGTTTCAAATGTTTCAAAACCTAAAAAGGAAATTATTATTTGATGTTGACCATCTGGTATTTCTGTAAATTCTACAATACCATTAAAATTGGTTACAGCCCCTTTTTCTAATGCTTCAAAGTAAACTGTAGCACCCATTAGAGGCTCGTTTTCAGCCTCTGTGATGACTTTTATTTGTATGTCTGATGTTTGTGCCTTTAACGATAGGCAAAGTATTAATACGAGCTTTATGCTCAATAAGTATTTATTCATTGAATTATAATTGTAATTAACTAAATAGTTTATTTAAAATCGTTTTTTTAGCTAATTACTTGTGGCGGTTGCCAAATATTAGAATGAAAATCAAATCTATAATTTGATTGATAAGTAGAAATTAATTGAGTAGAAATTTTATAAAAACTCAATAACTCATATGTTGCTAAAGGCTCATAAGTTATTGACATACCGCAACAATTACAAATACAAGTCATTGGGCAAGAATCATCACTATCTTCTTGGTGATTATGTTCTGCACTAATTTCTTCGTGCTGTTGGTCTTCAAAATTTTGACCATCAGAACAAGGCATTGTAGATAATGCTAACATTGTTATAGCTAATATGGAAGCTAAAAATTTCATCCAAACAAAGATAATACTTTTTTGATGCAATGGTTGTGCAAATAATTTCAGGATTCTTATTTAATGGTTGCAATTTGAATGGTCATTACTTTTCATTTCACTAGATTGATTTACCATCATTTAGTAATCATACAGGAAAAAGTGATAGATACTGATACGCAATCTAAAGTTAATTGATGTAATGTAATCTTCTCTTGAACGGCTCTATTTATTTTATCAACTGTAAACCAAACAATAAGCCATCTTAAAGAATTAAGCTTTTTAATAAAAAAAAGCATGTATGAGAACTTATATTTTTAAATTTAAAATTATAATTTTGATTTTATGGATATTAATTTAACCGAAGCCGAAAAAATAAAAATCTTAAACTCAGACGACCTTTACGGAATCATGCAAAAGATTTTGCTCCGTGAAGGTAAAATAGACCAAAACCGAGAGCACTTTTGGGTAATTGGTTTAGAGAATAATAATCGTATTTTATTCATTGAATTAATCAGTTTAGGGACAATAAACAAAACACTTGCTGAACCAATGGAGGTATTTAGTTTAGCATTACAAAAACGAGCAGTAAAAATCATTCTGTGTCATAACCACCCTAGCGGAGAACTCACTCCCTCTGATGCAGACAAAGATATTACCGACAAATTAATACAAGTAGGGCTAATTGTAAATACTCCCGTAATAGATCATTTAATTATTACCTATAAAAGTTATTTAAGTTTTAAAGATACTGGCTTGCTAGAGAAACTAGAGAAAAGCACAAAGTATGTGCCTAAATATGAATTAGAGCGACGCATTAAGGAAGAAGCTTCTAAGATTGCGAAACGACAAGAGAAAATAGAAATAGCCAAACAACTTAAAAGAAAAGGAGTTGATAATGAAACGATTGCTTTTTCTACTGGGTTAACTGTTCAAGAAATTGAAAAACTAAGAGTTAAGAAGTTATAAGAATTAATATATTTTTATTCATTTTCTAAACCTTTTCGAATCGAATACATTATGCGTGTTTTTAAGTTTGGTAAGCCTGCATATTCTTACTAATTTTAAATTATAGTAATCATTTTTCTATTTTTTGATACTTTTTCACTATTAATAATCATCTTTATATAGCTAGAAAAATGTCTTTCTTTAATACTTTTTCTGTCTAAAATAATAACCATTTAGGTTTTTATTTTAATTATAATGAATTTTTCGTGCGAAAATATCTTCGCTCTTATTTCAAAAAACCAATATATATTCAAAAATCCTCGACTTCGGAGGGATTTTAAACTCCGTAGGACAAGTTTGTAATGAGAGGCACAAAAGCATTTTTGAGGCACTCATTACACAACTTGCTCTGTTCCGCTGAACAGTTTTCTAATGGATTTTAATGTAATGATGCGATATCACCTACCCTAAAACTGCTCACTACAAATTAAAAATGGATAAATGACAATAACACTATGATATTCAGAGATAAAACAAGACACCCAAAGCCATTAGGTACAACTAAATGAAATCGTTAAGAGAAATGGAACGAAAGAGCTGTTTTTCTTGATGTATTGCCGTAACGCCGTATAGCCAGACATACGGCGATACAGTTAGCCGTTTAGTCAGCTAGCTAGTCATCCACTCAAACATCTGTATGACTGGCTATACAGAAATATTTATAGCTGAGAGTCCTACTAGTTAACTAGTAAATCGTGCAAACAGATGAAAGTATGGCTTACTATACAGTAGTACAACTAGCTAACTAGTTATAATGTGATATTGTTATTCACCAGTAAAAAATAAGTTGTGTTTTTTTAAAAATAATTTTAAGGGGGGTATTAGTTTGGTTTTCCATTCATAACAAAATGAATGAAGTGGAATTTGTCAAGACTTTTAGGAGATAATTAGGTGTGTATACGACGTAGTAAAATACTCGTATTTTCAAGGAAGTAGATACCTTATTATTTTCTAAAACTTGTATAGTCTTTACAAGTTCCATAAGGATATCTAGCAGTTCTTTTGGAAGTTTTTGTGTTTGAGTGTACAGACAGTTAAACGAAAAAAGCAACAATTTTCAAATTAGAACTACTTATATCCTGCTCGTTTTTCGTTGTCCCGAAAAATGATAAAAGCTTCATTTATTACAAACCCCTTAAAATTTAAAATTCCAGATGTAAATCCCTGACGCTATTATAATAAAATCAGACAATTAACGACAAATAAAGACGATTTTATTTGTTAGTAAATTACAGCCTACCAAAGCTATAAGTTTATAAAAAGAAGTAAAGAACGTGCTTCTATTTATGAACCTATGCAACATATTAATAAGGAAAATATAGAACAAGCTACTCAGAGGGTTAAGAAACGATTACCTATAGAAAAAATACGTCAAATTCCTAAGTATAGAAACATATCTCCTGAAGGATATAATCAGCTTATTAAAAACGCTGAAACCTTTTCTTTACTCGTATTAGAAGCTATCAATGTACAAGATCAAAATATTATTTAACATTGGTTTTTACACAAAACTTACCAATACCTATATCTTTGTTATTGATATTCAACACTTAAAACCATGGATAACTTAACTCTTTTCAAACAATTCGCTCCCAAAGCTCCCAAAAAATTTCAAGAAGGTAATAATGCTGTTATTTATACTCGGGTTTCCTCCAGCGATCAAGAGGATAATACCAGTTTAGCTTCTCAAAAAAAGCATTGTGATTTATATGCACAAAGACGAAACCTAAATGTTGTTGGATATTTTGGCGGTACATACGAATCTGCAAAAACAGATGACAGAAAAGAGTTTAATCAATTATTAAAGTTTGTAAAACGCTCTAAAAACATCAACTATATTATTGTGTATTCTTACGAACGATTTTCACGTTCGGGGATTAATGGAGCATCAATTGCTGAAGAACTACTTAAAAAGTATGGTGTTATTACATTAGCAATTACACAAGAACTTGACCCAACTACTCCGTCTGGTTCTTTTCAGCAAAAAATATTTTTCCTCTTCGGACAAATGGATAATGAATTAAGAAGAGATAAAACCGTTACAGGAATGAAAGAACTACTCTTAAAAGGATATTGGGTTTGGGCTGTTCCTAGAGGGTATGAGGACTTAAATAAAGGAAAAGCTACAGAACGTAAATTAGTGGTTAATGAAGAAGGAAAACTGCTAAAAAAGGCTTTTGAATGGAAAGCTTACAGCCAATTACCAAACGTAGAAATTGTAAGACGTTTAAAAAAGATGGGAATTAACCTATCAGAGAAACGTTTAAACGATTTATTTTCAAATCCTTTCTATTGTGGGTTAATCACAAGTAAAATGATTCCAGACCAAGTAATTCAAGGAAATCATGAAGCTATGATTTCTAAAGAACTTTTTTTAAAAGTTCATAATATTAGAAAAGAAAAACGCATACACGGATTTGTACATAATAAAGACAACGATAACCTACCCTTAAAAATTTTTACAAAATGTGAAAAATGTGGAAAAGGAATGACGGGTTATTTAGTGAAAAATAAAAATCTATATTACTACAAGTGTCGCACAAAAGGATGTAAAGTAAATCGTAGTGCCAAAGCAATGCACGAATTGTTTAATAAAGCACTTGCTTCTTTTAAGATTGAAAAAGAAGAACTAGAAATTATCAAGGTTCAACTAGAAGAACAAATGGGTGTGTTTTTTAAGTCAAAAACAGAGAATGAAAAGATTTTAAAAACCAACCTAAATACACTTAAAAAGAAATTAGAGAATATCGAAGAACGATTTGTTATTGGCGAAATAGATAGACAGCTTTATGATAAATACAGTTCTAAATACAAAAAAGAATATTTTGAAATTGAACAAGAAGTTGAAAAAACAAGTGGATACAGTTCGAACCTCAAAAAAGTAATCAATTTTGTTACCAAAACATCTACCAATGTCTTACCGTTATGGGAATCTTCTACTTTGGAGAATAAAAAAGTTTTTCAGCAAATGCTATTTCCTGACGGAATCTTCTATAATCACGAATTAGACCAAGTTCGAACCACTAGAGTAAATTCATTTTTCTCGCTAATCCCAGAAATGACGAGTAATATAGGGAATAAAAAAAGCGGAAATTTTATCCAGTTTGATAAAAAATCCGCTTTAGTGAGCCCTGAAGGATTCGAACCTTCGACCGCCTCCTTAGAAGGGAGGTGCTCTATCCAGCTGAGCTAAGAGCCCATTATATTTAAACAATGCTTCAAATATAATGCTTAAAGCGGTGCAAATATAATATATCTTAATTATAAAACAAGCTATTTTTTATAATTTCAATAAAAATTTAAGATTCGAAATAACTAAACGTTTCTCCTGCTTTGATTTTTAATAGCGATTCATAAATCAACCTAATAACATTTTCCACATCTTGTTGATGTACCATTTCTACAGTGGTATGCATATAACGTAATGGTAATGAAATTAATGCAGAAGCTACCCCTCCATTGCTGTATGCAAAAGCATCGGTATCTGTTCCTGTTGCTCTAGACAGTGCAGAGCGTTGAAAAGGAATCTCTTTGTCTTCTGCTGTAGCTGTAATTAAATCTCTTAATTTTTGTTGTACTGCTGGTGCATAAGCTACTACTGGTCCTTTTCCCATCTCTAAATGCCCTTCTTTCTTCTTTTCAATCATAGGCGTAGTAGTATCATGAGTCACATCGGTTACAATAGCAACATTAGGTTTTATAGTTTGCGTAATCATTTCAGCACCACGTAAACCAATCTCTTCTTGTACAGCATTAGTAACATACAATCCAAAAGGCAATTCCTTTTTATTTTCCTTAAGTAAACGTGCTACTTCGGCAATCATAAAGCCTCCCATACGGTTATCTATAGCACGGCATACAAATTTGTCACCATTTAAAATATGAAATTCATCTGGATAAGTAATCACACAGCCCACATGTACACCTAAAGCTTCTACCTCTTCTTTGGTCGCACAACCACAATCAATAAATATATTGTCTGGCTTTGGTGGTTCTTCTTTTGCTCTATTCCTTGTATGAATAGCAGGCCAACCAAAAACGCCTTTTACAATACCATTTTTAGTATGAATGTTAACGACTTTACTTGGTGCGATTTGGTGGTCACTTCCGCCATTTCTAATCACGTAAATAAGACCATTATCGCTTATATAGTTTACATACCATGAAATTTCATCGGCATGGCCTTCTATCACTACTTTATACTTTGCATCGGGGTTAATTACACCTACCGCAGTACCATAAGTGTCTGTTATAAATTCGTCTACATAGGGCTTTAAATAGTCCATCCAGATCTTTTGTCCTTCCCATTCATAGCCTGTAGGTGCGGCATTATTTAAATATTTTTCTAAAAATTCTAAAGATTTTTCGTTTAAAATACTTTGTTTCGTCATGTTTTGAATATTTTGCACTAAAATAATAATATTAATGTTAACCGAATAACTGGATGTAAATTATTAATTTTGGTACTATTGCTGTTTTAAGACCCTTTGAAATGAACTACATAAAATACATATTCATTCTATTACCCTTCCTCATGTTTGCACAAGAAGGCGAAATTGAAAAAGATTCAACAAGGGTAATCTATCTTTTCATTCAGGGGGACTCTATTCCTAAAACGTCTATTGACTTAGATGAAGTAATGTTATTACACCGACTCAAGTTCGACAATAAAAAAGAACGCATACGGTATTTAATTCTACGACGTAAAACTTTAAAAGTATACCCTTATGCTAAATTAGCAGCAGAACGCTTAGACTCTTTAACGACAGAATTAAAAAGTATAACTAAAGAACGCCATAGAAAACGGCATACAAAAAGTGTTCAAAAATATATTGAAGGTGAGTTTTCTGATGAATTAAAAAAATTAACACGTACAGAAGGGCAAATACTTGTAAAATTAATACACCGGCAAACAGGCAGAACAACATTCGATCTGGTGAAAGAACTAAGAAATGGATGGCGTGCATTTTGGTACAATACTACGGCTTCTATGTTTGACATCTCCTTAAAACAAGAATTTGACCCTTGGAACGTCGAAGAAGATTATCTTATTGAAGATGTTTTACAAAGGAACTTTAGAAGCGGTGCCTTAAAATACCAACGCTCTGCCTTAGACATAAACTTCTTTGACTTAACAGATAAGTGGGTTTACAATAAAAAGAAGGAAGCCCCCTAAACATGCGTTTACAGTCGCCTCTTGAAGAAAAACTAAATACATATACCCACGCGTTAGGTGCGCTCTTTGGATGTGTTGGTTTGGTTTGGCTCGTCTCCTCTAACTCGGGTAAATCGAACTATAGTCTTATCAGTATTTGTATATATGGGCTCTCTTTTATCACCTTATTTACAGCATCTGCATTATACCACGCAACCAAAAATAAGCGTTTAAAACATTACTTTAGAATATTCGATCATATTAGTATTTACCTTCTTATAGCAGGTACTTATACTCCTGTGCTACTTATTACATTACAAGACAGCTTAGGATGGCCACTTTTATATACTGTTTGGGGCATAGCTGCATTTGGTGTTATTCTAAAAGTCTTTTTTACAGGACAATTAGGAACATTTTCAACTCTATTGTATTTGGCCATGGGCTGGCTTATTGTATTCGATTTCAACACGCTAACATCCCTAGTTTCCCCTAAGGCTATAACACTACTAATTTCAGGGGGATTGGCCTATACTTTTGGTATTATTTTTTATGCCATAGAAAAAATTCCCTATAACCATGTTATTTGGCATGTTTTTGTTTTAGTTGGTGCCTTATGTCATTTTTTTATGATTTTAAATCATATCATAAGATAAGCTCTAATTTAAATCCGCTTTATACCTCTTAACGTTATATGCATTGGAGTCTCCCCTAACCTTTTCGGGCCTCATATACCTTTAAATTTATAAATGTTGCCATTTTTCTGGCACGACGCTTAGCGTTTTCTGCATAATCCCCTTGGTATAATTCGTCTATCGTTTCAATCCATAAATTAAGCCATAAACCAAAATGAGTTTCTGAAATGCAATGGTCAAAAGCCTTATCAACCGCAACATGCACCGCTATAGGATTTCCTGTGTAACGCGTTTTCATAAACAAACTAGACATCCAAAAGGTGGTTAACGTTTCCATATGCCCTTCCCAATCTGTAATGGTAGTATTAAAAAATGGTCCTAAAACAGCATCTTGTCGCACTTTAGTATAAAAAGCATTTACCAGTCGCGCCACTGCCTCCCGAGAATTTATATCTGGTTTTTCCATACCCCAAAGTTAGACTTTTTATACAAAGTGAATTACCATTCCTAATGCTATTAAACACAGTTCCTCACTTTTTCCCCTGTAAAATGCTTTCATTTTAATATAAATTAAACAAGGTTACTGTTTTGTAAATACTAGAGTTGTTAGTATCTTTAAATCGTAAAGAATACGAACCTAAACATTTTCTAAATGTCTGAGCTAAATGAACTGCACAATGCAGATAACAAAAGTGATGATTTACAAATCACCGAAACGAATACAGTAGAGGAAAACACAAGTACTCCTAAAGCTGAAGACACCATCGCTACAGAGAGTACACCTACACCTGTGGACGATGTTACTATAAATGAAATTGATGCCTCTAATGCTGAAGACGCAGAAGATGAAGGAAATAAAGAACGTCATACCATAGCTTTTAAAGCTTATGACACAATGGATTTAGAGGCATTGGTCAATGAATTCGAAAAGCTTATTACTAACGAGAAGGTACAGGCGATAAAAAAACATGTCGATACTATAAAACATGAATTTAATACTAAATTTAATGTTGTACTTGACGAAAAGAAAGCCGACTTTCTAAATGAAGGCGGTAATGAGATTGATTTTTACTATTCAACACCTGTTCAAAAACGCTTTAAAGAAGCCTCTAAAACTTACAGGGCAAAATTAAATGCACATCACAAAGCTATTGAACAAGATTTAAAATCAAACCTTCAAAAAAAGTTAGACATCATAGAAGAACTTAAAGGTTTAATAGGTGTAGAAGAAAATATTAATACGACCTACAAACATTTTAAAGCACTTCAAGAGCGCTGGAGAACTACAGGGCCAATTCCTAGAGATAAATACAATAACGCTTGGAATAGTTACCACCATCACGTTGAAATTTTTTATGACTTTTTGCATTTAAATCGCGATTTAAGAGATCTTGATTTTAAGCATAACTTAGAAAAAAAATTACAGATTATAGCGCGAGCTGAAGAATTAGCGCAAGATGATGACGCCATTCGTGCCTTTAGAGAATTACAGGAATTGCACAAAATGTGGAAAGAAGAGCTAGGGCCTGTAGGAAAAGAACATCGAGAAGCCATCTGGGAACGCTTTAAAGCTTCTACTAAGATTATTAATGATAAACGCCAAGTTTACTATAAAGAAATTGATAAAGTTTACGAGAAAAATCTTGAAAAGAAACAAGAGGTTATAAATGCTATTGAAACCATTGTGGCACTCCCTACGAGCACCCATAATGCTTGGCAAAAAAAGATTAAAGAAATAGAAGCACTTCGCGAAACCTTCTTTAATATTGGTAAAGTCCCTTTAAAAGTAAACGAAGCCACTTGGGCCAAGTTTAAAGATGCTGTTAGACGTTTTAATAGACAAAAAAATGCTTTTTATAAAGATTTAAAGAAAGAGCAATTTAACAACTTACAAAAAAAGCGAGACCTTGTTAAAATAGCTGAAGACAATAAGGACAGTGAGGATTTTGAAGCCACAACACCGTTGATGAAAAAGATCCAAAACGATTGGAAAAAAATAGGTCATGTTCCTAGAAAAGATAGTGATAAAATCTGGAAGCAATTTAAAGCCGCTTGTAATTACTATTTCGATCGTATAAATTCAAAACGTAACGAAGCCAATAAAGAACTATTAGAGGCCTTTACCAAAAAGCAAAGCCTTCTAGAAGAATTAAAAACGGTAGAACTCTCTAAAGAAAAGGACGCCGACTTAAAAACGATAAAGTCTTATATCGAAGCTTGGAAAAACTTAGGCAGAGTACCTAATGACAAACGTTTTATTGATGGCAATTTCAATAAAGCTATAGATGCCTTATTCTCTCAATTGGATATCAATAAAACTGAAGTTGAGATGCTTAAGTTTGAGTCGAAGTTACAGTCCCTTAACTCTAATGATGATAATCATAGAAGTTTAGATAATGAATCTATTTTTATTCGTAAAAAAATAGATGAAGTTAAAAGTCAAATCAATCAGTTAGAAAACAATTTACAATTCTTTACGAACGTAAAGGACGATAATCCTTTAGTAAAAGAAGTAAAATCTAACATCTCCAAGCATAAAGATGCTTTAAAATTATGGACTTCTAAACTTCATAAAATAAAAGCATTTTATTAACGCGTCTTAGTATAATAACATTACAACAAAAGCATGATCTTAAAATAAAGATCATGCTTTTGTTATGTTATGAGGCAATTCTGTTCTTCCATTCAAATTAGACATTGTCACGCTATTATATAACTTTCAAGGACAATGTAACACGGCTATTTTATGGATTAATTTTAACGTAATACCATTAAGATCAAATTAAAAAACAGAGAGAAGTGCCCGTTTTTATAGGTGTTGAAATTCAATTCGTTATAGAATTTCTTATCCATGATTAAAATATAATCAACTAATTTTGATAGATACGAATTTCTCTTCTGGAAAATGCTATAATATTCTTTTCCTTTAATTCGTTTAGGAGAATGTTTAATGTAGGTCTTGACGCTCCTATTAATGAAGCAATGTCCTTTTGCGTATAAGGATGCGGTATTACTTTATCACCTGTTTGTTCACAATTATAGCCATAATCTGTGCACAATTCGTCCAAAAACTCCATTAAACGTGTTTTGGTGTCCTTGCATAACAATAGCTGTAAACGTCGCTCTAAACGTTTTAATTTAAATCCTATAAACTTAAAAACTTTAAGGCTAAATGTTTCGTTGTCTCGCATCAAGCGATACATCGTTTCTATACCTATGGGACAAATAGTCGTTTTATTGTCAACAGACTGCGCAAATTCGTCTCTTTTAAGTTCTCCTAAAATGGCTTTTTCACCAAAAAGTTCCCCCTTACTCAATATCGCTTTTACAACTTCTTCTCCTGCTTCATCATAATACCCTATTTTTACTTTACCGTTTTGAATGAGGTATACCTTATTGGCCGCATCTTTTTCATAATAGATATAATCGTTTTTCTTATAAAGATCAAATTGATGTTCCTCCCTGTAAGATTTAAACTTGTGGGGACACAATACTTTAAATAGATTTATATCTTCAAAAAACCAGAGGGAATTCATGGAGTGTTTTGTTATAAGGAAAGAGTCGTACTCTAGACACAATACTTACAAACAAGCATAAAAAAACCTCCTTTAAAAGGAGGCTTTAACATTCTATTCTTCTTCTTCACTTAATGATTTCTCATCATCAAGTAAATTCAACATGTCATGTTTTTGTAATAAGTTATACCATTGTATAACTTTTTTTATGTCACTTGCATATACTCTATCTTCATCATAATCTGGTAAGATCTCAGAAAAATAAGCTTCTAGTTTGTTTTTGCCTTCTTTTGGCCCTACACTAGCGCTATTCCCATTTTCTTTTACTCTAATTTTATCTAAAACTTTATACAGAGGTATTTCTTCACTTAGCGTATAAATTGCAATCTCACTTAAAACACTCACATTACTCTGCAAGCTTATAGATAAACGTTTGTTATCAATTAACGATTCTGCAACAAATCCACCACGTGTTTGAGTTACTAATTTATAAAGCCCAGGTTTACCTGATATAGCTAATACTTTTTCTAAGCCCATTTAGTTTTATTTTTTTAGTGAAGCAAATATCCTATTTTTAAAGCCTAAACCAAAAATTATCGTCTCTTTTTTTGGTTAGGAAAACGCATCTTATAGTCTACGCGTATCTTTCCTTTAGAGATGTTAGACAGTTTGCCTTTTAGCAATCTTTTCTTTAAACTCGAAAGCTTATCCGTAAACAATTCACCTTCAATATGATCGTATTCATGCTGAATTACACGTGCTATTAAGCCTTCGAATTCTTCAGTATGTTCTTCAAAATTTTCATCACAATAGGTTACTTTTATTTTAGGTTGTCTAAACACATCCTCACGAATATCTGGAATACTTAAACACCCTTCTGTAAAAGGCCAAGTTTCACCTTCTTCACTAATGATTTTAGCATTTATAAACACTTTTTTAAAATTTTCTAATTGCAACCGCTCTTCTTCACTGTAATCTTCATCTTCGGCAAAAGGAGAAGTATCCACTAAAAACAAACGTATGGGTAGACCGATTTGAGGTGCTGCTAATCCAACGCCACTGGCATTATACATGGTTTCAAACATGTTTTCTAACAGTTCATCTAACTTTGGATACTCTTTTGAAATATCAGATCCTTTCTTTTTTAATACAGGATCTCCGTATGCTACAATTGGTAAAATCATTTTAAGACTTAATTATTTTTGCAAAAATACAATACTTGGGTTGCATTAAGGGTATAGAAGAAAAAACTATTTCGAATATAAATAGCTTTGAAGGATAAGTGTGGCGCTTATTTCGTCTACTAAAGCTTTATTTTGCCTTTGTTTTTTCTTTAAACCACTATCGATCATCGTTTGGAATGCCATTTTAGATGTAAACCTTTCGTCTACACGCTTAACAGGTATTTGAGGTAGCGTCTTCTCTAGTTTTTTTAGAAACTCTAAAATAAGACCCTCACTTTGGGATGCCGAATTATCCATTTGTTTAGGTTCCCCTACCACAAACAGTTCTACAGGCTCTTTAGACGTATAATCCTTTAAAAAGTTTAACACATCAGAGGTTGCTACGGTAGTTAATCCAGATGCAATAAGCTGCAATTCGTCGGTTACTGCGATTCCTGTGCGCTTACTTCCATAATCTATTGCTAATATTCGAGCCATGTTCATCTTTCTGCAAAAATAGAGTTTTCCAACCAAAAGAAATCCTCTTTTTAGATATGAATTCCCTGCTAACTATGTTTATAAAATTTAGAATTTAGTCTTCAATAAAACCGTCTTTAAATATCTATAAAGTGCTAATAGGCTTAAAAACAACGCAAACTTATAGCTAAGGTGAGCAAAAATTTAGTATCTTATCATCCCAAATACCATTAAAAATTTTAGCGTATCTCTCAAAAAAGAGCCTTCTAGTAACACCATTGCATACTCTTAATAGATAGGCCAACAAGTCTCGTATGCAAAACAAGGCAGTTTTGTAAAATGCATACGCCAACGGTTTTAAAAGCTATGAAACACATCATCTACTTGTTTACTATTACACTACTTGTATTAAGCTGTTCTGAAACAAAAGAAAAGCTTCCTGAGAATTTCGATTACGGCAACATAGAAAACGGCTTGTATAAAAACGCGTATTTCGATATGGAAATTTCGTTTAATCCCAATTGGACGGTACAAAACAAAGAACAAATTAACACACTTATTGAACAGCATGGCACAACTGCATCTGTAGAAAATGAAGACTTTAAGGCCATAATAAAAGCTTCACAAATTAATACAGCTTACTTGCTCACTGTTTTTAAATATGATATTGGATCTTCTGTCGCCTTTAATCCTTCCTTTATGGCTATAGCTGAAAACACTAAAAACTTTAATGCAATTCACACAGGTAAAGACTATCTTTTTCATGCCAAAAAGCTTATGCAAAAAACCGAAATGCAATACAGTTTCAATTCTAAAATAGCTGAACGCACTATAAGCAACGCTGTATTTCATGTTATGGAAACCCAACTCCATTTTGATGGAAAAACCATCTTACAGGAATATATATCCACCGTAAGTAAAGGGTTTAGCCTTTCTTTTGTTATAACCTATGCTACTGAAGATGAAAAAGAGGCTTTATATGCCATTATAAATTCTATTAAAATACAAAAAAACAACTCACTAGCGCTTCAACTCTAATGTTCCTTAGTGCATTTAGTCATCACTACGCGTTGTAGTGCCTTTTGGTTTTTTAGGCAAGCGTTTCGCTTCTTTTAAGCTTTTACTTATAATCCATTCGAGCTGTCCATTAACACTCCTAAATTCATCATCTGCCCACTTCTCGATCTCTTTAAAGGTTTCTGGGTCTATTCTAAGGACAAATGATTTTCTCTTACTCACAACACAATTACGAATTTAAAGTTCCTGCATTCACTACAGGTACAGTTTTTATCACCACACAATACCACCATCAAGTTATTCTCTATAGCCGTTTTTTAACAGCATCAAAGTCTATAATATTATCGACAGATAATTTGCTTAAAGCATCCTCTACCATGCCAACTGTACCTTCTACTTTTTTTACGTACTGCCACAATAGCTATAGCTTGCTGGCGTTTTAACATCGCATTCGCTATTTCAGGTGCACAAGCCAAATACCCTATTCGCGCTTCCATAACACGTATGCTTACAATAGCTAAATGCGCTGTGATTCTCTGCTTTAAAACCTCATTTACCGCATCCATTCTAGATCTTAAGGTAAGCGGTAGCTGCATTCTAACTTTCGTACAGCAGCATCGATTTACACTTTAACAAAAGCTTTATAGTCATCAACGTCGAAAGCCGATTTGTACGTGTCTGCCACTTACACACCAAAATTACGTTAATCATAATTAGATTCCCAATTTTATCATTCACTTTCACTTTTTCACTGTAAAAATTTCGAGCACATAAAGATATACGCTGTTTGGCATAAAATGGCAGTACCCAGTGAACCCCATGATCCCTAACCAACCTCTTGTAGGCACCAAATAGAACTAAAACCCTGCAAGTGTGAGTCGTAACTATAAAAAACGCCTTTACAATGCAGTCTATTGGCTTTAATAAGAGTATAAAACGCTTATTTTCGCAATATACACCTCTTAAAATCGTACATATAATAGTTACTAATAGTACAAAAAACATAGTATCCCCATTAGTTGTTTTAAATTGAATCTTGCTTTCTATCATGATACTATTTTGATATCAAAATAATATCTAGTACGTGCTTCACTGTTCACTTATATTTCCAAAAAAATGATAGGAAATAGTATAAAACCTGTAACTATCGCATACGCCATTTATAGTGCAAACAAAAGCCTTAACCGATCTAAACACACACAATATCAATACATTAACACAAACTTAAAAACACAATAGCATTTGTATTTTGTATCTAAAAAAATAAAATCATAAAACAATTAAAAAATGCATGTTAAAGTACATCATAGTGCGTTTTTTAAGTCCAAAACGAGTATGCATTCAGTTTTAGCATTGCGAAATTAGCAATATTGAGGTGTTATTTTCAATAAATTTGTAAAAATAAAACCACAAAACTATGAGATCACTAATTTTAAATGTTACTTTAATGTTCACCACCATTACTGTAACGGCTCAAACACTTAAAGGAAGTGTTAGAGACGCACAAGGCAACCCCATAGAAAATGCATTAGTTTGCCATAGCAATGCACCATCTGTTTTCACCAAAACAAATGCAAACGGACAATATGCAATTTCGGGCAATTTAAACACAGCACTTAGAGTCGCAGCACTACATTTCGAAACCTTAAAAACGACTAAGGTGAACAGCACTACTAATGCTATTATCACTTTAAATGAAGATCCTTTATTAACAACGGATGTATTCCACATTAGTTTCGACCATTTGAGAGAAGGTAACCGTTACTCAAAAAACGAACTAAAAGAAGATTTTAATCTTTCTTACAGCAAGGGATTTTACGATGGCAAATCAGGTTCTAATCGCGCCACCGTAGATTACAACGAAAGTAGAGACCCTAATGGCGTATCGCTTAAGGTACGCTTTCCTAAAAACAAACTTAAAACTAGCGACTCTGGTGTAGATACCAGAATTGATTTAGCTGGTAATTTTAAATCTAACACTTTTAAATCTGAAGACCTCTATCTATCGTACTGGATTAAATTTAGTGACAACTTTCAATTTAACAAATGCGGTGGAAAACTGCCAAGCCTAGGTGGCTCTACCTTTAACTCTAGAAACGACCGCTGGAAAGGACGCATCATGTGGCGCAAAGGAGGGAGCATTCAATTTTATATGGAACTTCCAGATAATAAGTTTAATGCCAGTGACGATGAACGTTTTTGGGGAGAAAAAGTAAAAAACGGTAAGGGCATTTGTAATTTTGAGTATACGCCTTTCTTAAGAGGTTCTGGTTGGCACAACATTGAGCTACATTATAAGTTTGAAACACCTGGTAGCAATGATGGCCTATTTGAAGGCTGGGTCGATGGCGCTAATTTTAACGTCATGAATGCTTCTGTTTTTAACAACTACCGTCCTAAAGGCACTTCTAGAGAAGACATTACTATTAATACTATTTTACTAAGTGCTTTTTTAGGAGGGTCCGACCTGTCAGACTACGCCCCTACGGAAGATATTTTCGCTTGGTTTGATGAGTTTAGGGTTTCTGAGCAACGCATTAACGCATGGCGTACTTATGCAAAAACAGAACGTACAAAAACAACGCAGCCTATCTCTAAATCCGCAGTATACCCTAACCCTAGTCGTAATGGCATTTTTACTTTAAGTACAGCTAATGCATGGCGTGTCTACAGTTTTCTTGGTATAGAAATAGCCCGCGGGAATGGTAGCACTATAGATCTTAGTACTATTGCTAAAGGCAGTTACATACTTCATACCGAAAATACAACCTCTAAACTCATTGTTAAATAATAAAACAAAGCACGAAACCTATTAAAAAGGCAAACACTTATAAAATGTTTGCCTTTTTCTCATATAAAAACATATACATTTTTGATTATCTTACCCTTACGCATAGAATTATACGCCCTAAGAATGCAAGACATGTACTTATATGAGGCCAAAAACGTCTCATACTACATCATAATCTTGTTGTAGTAATCATCCAAATCGCACTAAAAGTCGTATTTAATTTGAAACCCTTGATGTTTTCATTAAAACACGAACTATTCTAACCCTCTATACTATGCGCTCTATTGCTTTACTTATGCTTTTTTTTAACATATACATATGTAATGCGCAAACTATCACTGGAATTATCCAAAACACTAACGGCGTTCCTATAGAAAATGCTTTAGTATGTCACAAAAACACCCCTACTACATAGGGCTTGCTGATTTTTAGGTTTGTTAATTTCTATAACTTTAAGCAAATGATCTCATATTCGCAGAGCTTCTTGTC